>SGYQ01000009.1 GCA_004214155.1 Burkholderiaceae bacterium | reverse complement strand
TTTCTCTGAGAATTTAACTGGGTCAAATTTTCCATCTAATGTTCTGCATCCATAGTAACCAGTTCCTATTTGCCATATAAGATCGCCTCCTCCTGCTATGTGAAAAGGAGAGATTGATCCCTCACCTGTATTGTGAGCACAACCCGCTAATTTAGCTCCAACATTTAGTGCTTGTATTGCCGGGGGTGACAGTGCTCCGAACGAGGTACCTGAAATATTTAAAACCGACATGTCGTATGTTTTTTCCCCATTTCCAACGGTTATTCTGAAATTTTTATCTTCTATGTGACATGGACGCATTGAGTGGTTAAGCCAACTAAAATCTTCCTCGTACATTTTATTCACGGAACCAAATGGTCGGGCAGCCATTTCACCTTTTGCTCTTTGATATACCATAGCTCTTTGATTCCTTGAGTAAGGAAGTTCGTCAGTATCATCTTCCCAAAAATATTGTCTGAGTTCAGGTCGAACACTCTCCAATAAATATCGAAACCGACCTAGAACTGGATAGTTAGCCAGAACTCCGTGCTTTTTTTGCGAAAAATCTTTCCATCCTATGAAGGTTAGAAAGCCAAATACGGTTCCTGGGATAAAAAACCAAATACTGTAAAGTAAACCGAACACGCTGATGCCAAACAAAATAGTTGAGTAGGATAAAACAAAATAGCGTCCCCAAAAAAAATCGATAAACACATTACTATTTTTTCTCTGCTGCATGGTTGTTTTCAACCTCTCTGAATTTATTTGAATTGCCCTATTAATGCTATCAGGTTTTCGCGTTCAAAAATCACAAAAACAGTCAGAAACCGAAAAACCTACCTACAGGCTTTTTTAAATAAAAACTCAGTCAGGGAGTTAGGGTCGACCAATTTCCAGTCCATTGTTATGTTTTTTTTCTTCAGCAAAGCTCCTCCCATCATATTCGCTTCAAAATATTCAACAGAGGTTTCCCGAAACTTTTTTCGCGCACAGTCAAATTTTAACGAATTTTTTTTTGATAAATAATTTTGAGTTTTTTGAACTGATTCTTTTTCATAATCTCTCAAACAATCCAAAGAGGCTATTCTTCCACTTTTAGAAACATTGCCGTAATACTCAAAAAAATTAGATCCTTTTGCAACCTTTGTCCACTGACTTGCGTTCAAACTGTTCGTAACGAACACCAAGGTGAAGAGAGTAAAAAAAGTAGTTTTTACCATGAGACTAATCTCCTTATCCATGAACTTTTTTGTTTTTTCTTTTCTTCTAATAATCGCTTTACTTTATCAAGCTGATTAGGATTTTTAAGAGGCACTATATTATCTTTTTGTAACTTATGAAGCTGCTTTTGGTTGCTTTGTTGTGACCGCACATTCTCCTCTGCGTGACCTTGATTGTTAGATGCCCTAAAACCTTTACTCACATAATTAGAAATCTGCTCTTTCTTACCAATCCTCTCTCTTCTCAACCTCCCAGCTTGCAAAATTGATCTGAAAACTTTTTTAAACGAATTAGCTATAAAATCTTCGGACTCAAAAGCATACCCTTTTTCAAACATAGCTTTTACCTGAGGGTTGCTAGGAATTGGGGGCAAAAGCAAGAAAGGAAATTTAAAGGTGCGAGCATTAAAGGGATTACCCTTTAATTCGTCACCTATAACCTGAGACGGGCAAATTAAAAGGTCGGGCAAATTACTTGTCTTTGCTAATCTTTCTAAATTTTCCTCGATAAATATATTGGTAGCATCAATTTCAATGAGAGACACACTCGTCGGAATGACTATTAAATCAAATTCTTTTACAAACTCAGCACTCATTGATTTTGTCCAGGTTAGATCGCATACAAGAACGTCAAACCCTTGTAAGTTTTTCCGTATAACGTTACGCATACCTATGTACCATCTTTGGGCAGTAAAGTCGTTTATTAGGTGATGCTTTATTTCCACATTTTCAGGTTTTAAAGCTTTCAACCAACTGCTAGCCGAAGCATGGGGATCACAGTCTAAAAGCAGAGTCTTTTTTTTCAACACTTTCCCGCAATAAGCCGAAAAATTTGCTGATAAGGTGCTTTTACCCACTCCTCCTTTTTGGCTAACTACCAAAACTTTTAAAGGTCCCGTTTTTAATCTGTGGAAATTATTCTCGTCCATTTTTCTGCTATCAGAATCGCCGTGAAAATTAGATATCAACTAACTTTAACGTCTTTTAGCGACATTTTTTTTCCTTTATTAGCTGGATTAAAATCTACGGCTTGACTGGTAATAACGTTAGAATCAAGTATTTTTAGATCTTCGAAATCTTCATCTTTCAGACCATCAACATTCAAGGACAACCCACCAATAACTCTAGACCCGCGATGGATCTCAATAGAGGAATAAGCACAATTTCCGATAATTTTTGAACCATCTTCAATAGTCAAATCCACAGCCTCTATATCGCCTAACACACTCCCAAAAACCACCACTGTATGACTCTTTATTTTCCCATCAACCTTTGCATCCCCAAAAACTACTACGATTGATTTTTTTTTATTTGTAGAAATTATGTTTCCTTTTATTTCTCCGTTTATTCCGAGAAAACCACTAAACGAGACATCTCCGACTAGCGAAGTCAATTTATTTATTTGGGTAACTTCATGAGCTCTACTACTAATCTGCTTTGAGAATCTTGAGGCCCTTCTTCTGTTGAGGAAATATCGTACCATGCTATTGACTACCTATCTTTGATCTTAAAAATGAAGGGATTGTATTTTTTTTGTGACTCACATTTAATTTTATTGCGTAATAACTGTCCAACTTCCGCTCAGTCATTTTGTAGGAAAGCACAGATGAAAAAGGTTTTTTATCCGCTTTTTCGATTGCGCGAATTAACTTCGCACTTATTCCGGTCTCTTTTGAAACATGGTCTAGTTCCAACTTACATTCGATCCTTTTTCGAAAAATATGGTCATCACTCATATCTGAACTATTACCTTTCCAATATTGTATTATCAAGCATTTAAGATTCCTTTGTAGTACTATATTATCCAAAAAGCGAAAAAGCCACTATCAAAGCAAATTAAAAACTTTTGTTATAATACATCATTTGAGGAGATTGGTACTCAAGTATGAAATTGAAACTGCCTCCCGCATTAGCCAACCATCTCGCTGGCAAAACAAACAAACCAATGACATTCGAAAATGTTGCTCAGATTTACAAAGCAGCTTTTCCGGGATTCCAAAGTATGGAATCTAATCTCCAAAGAAGTCATTCCATAATTGGGAATAGATTATCTGGTATCAACTTTCCCGATATGGGAATTTTATTCGGAACGCACGATCCCTACCGTGTTTTTGTAGATCGTTCTGATGTGCCAAATCTTATTCTCCCGTTTCGAGGTATAGCCGAAATTATCGAAGATGATGGAAACAAGGCTCGTATGTCGGCCGGGGATAGCATTGGTTGTTACCTTGCCAACAAACAGCATGCAGCCAGTAAATCAGGACCAATTGAAGCAATCGCTCTAGGGTTTAACCCCGATAAATTACTTGAGGTTTTGAGAAGTGTTGCCGGCAATCCAAACATTTCCCTACCCGAACATTCTTTCGACATTAATTTTTCTCGTGGGAAGACAAGATTTATTATAGAACGTTTTTTTTATTCGCTCAATGCAGTCGGAACTCTCGGCGCATATAACGAAATAACTCAGGACATGATTATGCGGCACTGTGCATACATTATTCTCGAAAACCAGGGTTACAATCTGTCGACTAAAGTTTTAGCACATAAGTCAAATGTAATAGACCATGTATGCGCCTACATGTATGAGAACCTCTCTGAGCCCCTTACTTTAACTGGCCTGGAGGCAGTGGCTGGGATATCAGTAAGAAGTTTACAAATAGAATTTAAAAAGCGTTTTCAACTTTCTCCCTTGTGTTGGCTGAGAGAACAGAGACTTTTGAGAGCCCATCAGTTGCTAACCAGCAAAAATGAAGAGAGGCCGGTATCAGCAATTGCGAAAGAATGTGGGTTCACGCATTTCGGTAGGTTCTCTGTATCTTTTAGAAAGAAATTTGGGGTAAGTGCAAGCGCACTTAAAAAGAACCCTATTCGTGTTGATGTAGGTTAAATTTATGACAAGGTCCGTTTCATTAGAAACCGCCTCTTCCGTAGCATTGATAGCTCGTCAGCTTGGTGCTGTTGTCTCTAATGAACAAATTGGAGAAGAATACACCTCTGGAGGCTGTAGAGACGAGGTTGCGTTAACAGATTATTTTTCCCGTTATGACATCTCTGTTTATTTTAAAAAGTTGAAAAAAACAGATTTAGAAAAAAAACAATTTTTATACCCATGTGTTTTAATCAACAAGGACGGAAGCTCATCCGTTTTGATTGGTTTGCAAAGTGAACAAGGAACCGGGAAAAAATCATTCAAGGTTATGGATGTTTTTTCATCTACCCTTGGTGCTGAAAATAAGAGTATTGAAGATGTGATTGGAAAGTGGTCAGGAACCATTGCCATAGTCGGAAAAAAGTCTGACCAACCATCCAAAGAAAGATTGTTTGATTTTGATTGGTTTTTACCTGAGCTTGTTCGATTTAAATGGCTATTTGCCGTAGCGTTTTTAATGTCTTTGATACTGCACGGAATCGCATTCGCACCAATAATATTTATTCAAATCGCCCTTGATAAAGTGGTTGGGTATCAGGCTATGTCAACTCTCTATGTTTTAACTATAGGCGTTTTCTTTGCTCTAGTTTTTAGTGGAATAATGGGATATTTGAGAGACTACATCGTAAATGTTTTTGCCGCATCGTTGGAGGCCCGTATGTCGGGTGACCTGTTTGATAAGATGCTGGCACTTCCCATTCATCAAATGGATACAAATAGTGCCACAAGATTGGAGGAATCCGTCCAGTCTCTAACTGGTCTGAAAATGTTCATTTCACGAAACGTTCTATCGGCAACATTTGAAGCCGCTGGGTTACTAGTGTTTCTTCCCATTCTTTTTTTATACAGTACTTTGCTAGGCTTTATCGTACTAGGATTTGCAATTTTTTTGGGCACATCTAGTTATATTTTTAAAAATATAGAAAAGAAGCGATCGGCTGAGTATTATCGAGAAGAACGAAACAAACTCACTGTACTCAGAGAAACTGTGGCAGGTATAGACAATGTAAAAGCTTTATCACAGGAGCCCATTCAAAGAAGAGCGTGGAGAGAGACAAGTTTTAAAAGTATTGAGTCATCTAGGGCAAGAGATAACATTACAGCAGTTTCGACAAATTTCAATGCTACTATCCAACAGTTTATGACTATTGCTGTTATTTTTGTTGGCATTCAATTGGTTTTTGCGGGTTCGCTCTCAGCAGGCGCTATTATCGCAGTGAATATGGTTGCCGCTAGAGTAATTAGACCGGTTGGCATCCTCATTTCTTCGTTTGGTGAGATGGAAGGAGCAAAAGCGAGTGTAGGAAAGATTGCTGAGATCTGGAATGCCTCACCTGAACGAAAAAGCATTGGTACGTCTGTGAATGTCCAGGGAAAGGTAGAATGCAAGGATTTAGCTCTAACTCTAGGAGGTAAGGAGGTCCTAAAAAATGTTAGTTTTTCAGTGCCGGCCAATTCAATCGTTGCAGTGGTTGGTCCAGCAGCATCTGGAAAAACAACTCTTCTTAAAGTTATTCAGGGGTTCATAAAACCCACAGTAGGCTCAGTCTTAATAGATGGACGCTCCCTGCTAAGTCTTGATTTGGAAAATTACCGTTCACAGGTTTCGATGGTAACAGCTAATCCTAGTTTTTTTACCGGAACAATTGAAGAAAATCTGAGAAGGGCACGAAGAAACATCAGCGAGAGGGAATTGAGGGAAGCTACTATGCTCTCTGGGCTGGATTCAATAATTTCAAACATTGAGGAAGGTCTCGCATACAGATTAGACAACGCGACTAACTCTTTACCCAGTTCATATAGAGGCATAATTGCATTGGCAAGAGCTGTGGTTTCAGATCCAAAAATACTATTGTTTGACGAGATTTTTGCAAATCTGGATAAATCTCTTCAAAGCGAATTATTGGACAAGATGCCGGCGATTGCGAAAAATAAAACTCTTTTTTTTGTAACACATGATATTAGGGTTGCAAATACTATGTCCCTTGTTCTTGTGATGGAAGATGGTGAGGTAGTAGGTTTAGATGAACCTTCGAAGTTGCTTGAAACTTGTGATCTATATAAAAAGCTGTGGGCACTTGACAACTATACAAAGGCTAAAGGCTAGGTAATGCCAACTACAAAAAATTTTCAACCTGATGATTATATCTTTAAAGAAGGGGAAACGGGAGGATATGCCTATCTCTTGGAGGAGGGTTCTGTAGAAATAGTAAAGCTGACTCCAAAAGGTTTGTCGGTTTTGGTTACGCTTCAAAAAGGGACATTATTCGGAGAGATGGCAATCATTGAAGGGGGCTTGAGAAGTGCTGGGGCCAAAGCTGTGACCTCTGTTTCCGTTAAAGAAATCGATAGTAGCGATTTTTTGGCCTATATACAGGGCAAACCTCAAGTGGCGCTCAATCTATTAAAAAGAATGTCATTCAATTTACGCGAAACAAACAAAAAGCTGACGGATGCAATGAGGGTAAATGAGGCAAATAGATCCGCAGTTGAAGTTGCTGATGAAGGGAACAAGGAAAAGAATACGAAAGATTTTACATCCGTTTTAATGGATCCTGATGCGATATATGAAGCACCAATTTCTAAGGCGAAAGTATTTTCTTCATTTCTATTGTTGGGAATTGTCTTTTTCGTACTTCTTTTTTCTATTTTAAGTCATGTGGACATTACTGTTTCGAGCAGAGGCAAGTTTGTTACCTCTGTTCCAAATGTTGAAGTGCAGGCCGCTAGAAGTAGTGTTGTTACGGAGATTGCAGTAAAAAGAGGAGATAGGGTTCGCAAGGACGATGTTCTTGTCACCTTGGATCCCTCTGAAGTTGGCTCCGATCAAAAAGTAATGTCTACAAAACTACGAGCAGCAAGACAGAGAATAAAACGATTAGTTTTAGAGGAAAAAGCATTAAAAGGATTAGATTTATCAAATAGCAGAATTCGGCAGTTAGATGGGGGTAATAGAGAGATACTTGCTAAAAGGCTTAACGAATATGATTCGATAAAGAATTTAATAGATGTAAATAAGAAACAGGTTGCCTTGAAAGAAGAGGTAATGAAAGCCCATGAAGAATTATTTAGAAAAGGAGCTGGTTCAAAGATAGGATTTTTGCAGGCAAAGGATAACTTACTTGCAGTTACGAAGGTCCTATCCGAGTCAGAAAGTAAGCTTTCTCAAAAGGTTGCTGGACTTGTGGAACAACTCGAAAAGGAGAGAGAAATTGAAGTACAACTCTTCGAAGAGATGAAAAGTTTAAATAAACTTGAGAAAAAATCTTCCGTTAGAGCTCCAGTTGATGCCATAGTGCTCGACATTCCGGCGTCTTCTGTCGGAACAATCGTTCGGGAAGGAGAAGTAGTTATTAAACTGGTGCCGCGGGATGTTCCCTTAGTTTTAGAAGTTGACGTGGACCCGAAAGATATCAAGGATTTAAAGGTTGGTGTGCCAGTCTCCGTTAAATTGGATGCATTACCGTTCCAACAGTTTGGGGATATAAAGGGAACGTTGGTTTATTTGTCTGAGGATACATTTTCGGAGGACTTAAATGGAGAAAAAAAGCCGGTTTATCGCGCAAGGGTTGACTTAGAAGCAAAATCGGTTCAACGTATGAGACAAGGGGCCGAACTGACGCCGGGAATGCTCGCAAAAGCTGATTTTAGGGTCGGTGAGCGAAGGTTAATAACGTACTTTACGAATCCAATCGTCAGAGGTCTTAATAGCGCGCTAAGAGAACCAAATTAGTGTTACGGTCAACAACTTATTGGGAGGACTTATTATGTCTTTTGAAAATCAAGTTGAGGCAATTGGTGAGGTTGCGGATCAAGCTTTTAATGAAGCTCTCGACGGGGGAGCTGACCCTGCTGCTGCTTTTGAGGCGGCCACAGAGGCCGCCCAGGGAGCTGCGGGTGATATGGGTGTCCCGATGGAAATGTTTGAGCCCGTTATGGCTGATGCAACCGAACAGTTTGAAACAGCAATGAACGACGGAATGGGTCCTCAAGCTGCTTTTGACAGTATTGACGTTGGTGGTCCAGATATGGATCCAATTGGAGAAGCTGCTCATACAGCTTTTGAGGAAGCAATTGAAGGTGGAGCTGACCCTGCTGCGGCTTTTGAAGCAGCTACAGAGGCTGCAAGAGGTGCTGCTGAGGAAATGGGGATACCTATGGAAGAGTTTGAGGCGGCAGCTGGAGAAATGCAGCAGGAATTCATGGATGCTTGTGAGGGAGGAATGGATCCAATGCAAGCGTTTGATAGCCTGGAGCCACCCGGCATGGAAGGTGGAATGGGTCCTATGGGACCTGATGGCGATATGCCTCCTCCAGGAGATATGGCGCATGGCGATATGCCCCCTCCAGGAGATATGGGTGGAATGTTTGATGATGCTCCACCGCCGCCTCCACCAGAAGGGGACATGCCTCCACCGCCGCCGGGAATGGAGGGAATGGACTTTGATGGAGATGGACAACCGCCTCCTCCTCCGCCAGAGGGGGGCATGCCTCCTCCTGGGATGGATCAGGCTTTTGATCATGCAATGTCTGAAACTGAGCATGAACATCATCATGTGGCTCCTCAGGGACCGCCTCCAGATGGTCCAGCTGGACCTCCAGATGGAGCTCCTCCAATGGATCCGGGCCCAGACATGCCTCCTCCGGATGATCCATCTACGATGGCGTAATAAGTTTAGCTTCATTAGTTCGTCTACTCCTTTTTGGGGTAGACGGACCTTTTTATTTTCGTCATGCTTTTTTGTTTGTCTGACTATTGTGACATTTTTTCCTAAGCTGAGTTATGCGGAGATTTCTTGGGTTAAATATTATCGAACCAAAGGTGCGGAGTTTTTTTACAACCCAGGATCGATTAAAAAAAGCTTGGATCTACGAGAAGTAAATGTTTTTGTTCTTTCAAATTATGTTTTTCAAACTAGCAGCGGTGAAAAATCTGTTTTAGTTCGCCAGAGGCTTGACTGTAACAGAGGGCGTTACAAAATTTTGGCTTTCAAATCGTTTTCAAAAACAAATGCCAAAGGAAACATGATTATTTCAAATGGTGTTTCAAAAGGTTGGCTCTATATCGCGCCTAGGACTCCAGACTCAATTCTTCAAAAAATCGTCTGCTCAGGTTAGCTTTATCTAGTTTTTTGTTTATATTGGAGAGAGCAATGACTGCGAGAAATAGCTTTGCTTCTTAACGCTAAGTGCTTAGTCTTTCTTCCCGCAACCCGTTTTCTCCAGTTTTTGAAACTGGCCGGGTGAAGATGTTTTCGCATTAAAGTTATAATTTGTTTTTCGCTTAGAGAAAATTGTTTTTTTATGGCATCTATTGGAGTGCGGTCTTCCCATGCCATTTCAATTATTCGGTGCACGGTATCTTCAGTTAACTTTCTTTGATGCATTGCAAAATTTTCAAAGGTAAAAAAATATTACGAATTCTTGAATACAGGATAGCACTATCATGATTTTTGTTGCAAAATACAACATTATTTGTATAACTTCAGGAAGACAGTGATGGCAGATGATGTTGCGGAGTTAAATCCGTCTTTGATTATGGCGGCTAGTTTAATTTATATGTCCTCAATCGATGGCACAATTGCTCAGCAGGAGTGGGGACAGTTAAAAACCGTAGTTGGTGGTGATGATGATCTGTTGGAAGCGGGACTTGATTACGTTCGAGACACTCCGCTAGATAAGTTTCTACAGGATGCTTCACCGATGTTAAACGCCGAACAAAAAAAATGTGTTTTGCTAAACGTTTATGACTCTTTGTTGTCTGACGGTTCCATTGAACCGGAGGAAACAAAGTTATTCGATAAGTTTTTAGACAAGTTTGGTGTATCAAAGGATAGTTTGAGTAGTGACCTTGCCACATTGGCAGTGAAAAATAACACAAAGGTAGTTGGAATTTAGAAAAGCCCTCAGGATTATATATTTTACAAAACCACATGAACGACTCTATTAGAGAAATTAGGAGGTATTGCACGTGATTATTGCCCTTTCTGCCATATTTTTGTTATCTTACGCCGCAATAGCCTTAGAACATCCCCTTCATGTAAATAAATCAGCAACTGCGTTGATAGGCGCAGGTTTACTTTGGACGGTATACGTTCTATTTAGCGGTGGTGATATCCACACCATGGTTCACGATGAATTGGGTCATACTCTGATTGAAGTGGGGCAAATTGTTTTCTTTTTGATGGGCGCCATGACAATTGTAGAGTTGATAGATATTCATAATGGATTCGATATTATTACCAAAAGGATTAAGACAACAAAGTCATCGACTTTGCTTTTTCAGATAGGGGTGGCGACTTTTTTTCTTAGCGCGGTATTAGATAATCTCGCAACAACCATCGTTATGTGTTCATTAATATCCAAGCTTTTGGGTAAGAAGGAAGATCGTTTATTGTTTGCCGGCTTGATTGTGATTTGTGCAAATGCTGGCGGAGCATGGTCTCCGATCGGTGATGTGACTACCACTATGCTTTGGGTAGCGGATAAGATTTCCGCTCTAAATGTCATCTATGAGGTGTTTATACCGTCTATTGTTGCAGCGGTTATACCACTATATTTTGTTACCAATTCCTTAAAAGGTCAGGGCGTGGAACCTCCGAAAACGGATGTGGGTGTTGCCAGACACGCAGAGACAACGGAAAAAGAAAGAAATGTTGTATTTTATTGCGGCATTGGTGCGCTAATTGGTGTACCAATTTTTAAAACCATAACGCATTTGCCACCATTTTTGGGGGTCATGTTTGGTTTAGGTTTCTTATGGTTGATAACAGACTTACTTCACAAGGGCAAGAAAGAATCGGAGAAAGCGCAGTTTTCTCTTGCAAGAGCTCTATCTAAGATAGATATGAGTTCCATTATTTTCTTCATAGGTATTTTGCTAGCTGTAGCTACATTAGAGCATAGTAAAATTTTACCTGAGCTTGCGAAGTGGCTGGACGAAACTCTCGGAAATACAACCTTAGTGATTATGTTAATCGGGCTAATGAGTTCTTTGGTCGACAATGTTCCCATGGTGGCAGCTTCAATTAAAATGTTCCCCATGGACTTGCATCCAAAAGACAGTTACCTTTGGCAGTTTCTAGCTTTTTGTGCCGGAACGGGTGGATCGATTTTGATTATTGGCTCTGCAGCAGGATTGGCGGCGATGGGTATGCAAAAGATTAATTTCTTTTGGTACGTTAAGAAAATTAGCGTTTTAGCTTTGGTGGGTTACATAGCTGGTGCGTTAACATACGTTGCTTTATCTCCGCTATTTGGGCATTAATCTAACGGGATTTATGTGTCAGAGTTAGCATCGTTTTCTTTTTCTAACCGGTACTCACAAGTGGGCGAGTGGTTTTCAAGCATTCCATCGATAGTGACCGTATCAATGCCGCAAAAAGCGCATTTGTACTTGTACAATTCACCGTCAAGTTTTTCTTGCGGATAGTCAATGTAAAAACGGTGTTTATGAATGTTATAAAAGTTGGTCATGTTAAAAAAGTTTCTTTTATTAATTGTAGTATAAGCATTTTGAAGTTTGGTTTGGGGGAGTAGAGTATGGAAGGTTATGTTTTTTGGGCAGCTATGGTTGGGGTTATTGCCTCGATCTCACTATTGTTTGGTTCTGCAATAGGTATTTATTTTAGAGTATCATCCACTGTCATTGGTCTAATGGCAGCATTTGGTGCTGGCGCACTTCTTTCTGCATTAGCTTTAGAGTTGGTAGCTCCAACAATCTATGAGCTAAGTTCTGCCAAAGATGCGAAACAAAGATTAGAGGCAGAGCATCACTTTTTTCTATTAATCGTGGGAGCTGTTGTTGGGGGATTACTTTTTGTTTTACTCGACCAACTCATAAATCAAAAAGGAGGCTACCTAAGAAAAACTGCCTACATAATTTCAAAGTCTGCAGTTGATAAGGAGAAATTTTTTAAAAAAGCAATGAAAGATGTTGCCGATGTTCCACTTTTTTATAAATTAGATCCTGAGGATATGAGTATCATTATTGGTCATTTAAAGCCTCGTTTTCTTCATAAAGGCGATATTGTTTACACGCGAGGAGATACTCCTGAATCAATGTACGTTATTCGTACTGGAACTCTGAAGGTTGAAAGTCCTGATCATCCGGATTTGCTACTCGGCAAAGGTGAAATTGTTGGTGAGATGTCGCTCTTAAACAAGGTAAATCGAACAGCTGATTGCACAGCTGATGATGAGACAGAGCTTTTGGTGCTCTCGGCTGAGGACTTCCACATGCTGCGCGAAAAAATACCTGAGTTTGATGACGAGTTAAGAGGTATGGCTAAAGAGAGATACGAGGAAAATATCGATCACGTTGAGAAAGATGCCGGTGCAAGAGCTAAGTGGGCCGAGCTTGCAATGGAAGCGGTTCACCATGGTGATACCGGTGATTTGCCAACAAGGGCGGATTTGCAGAAACAGTATAATTCTCACGGTAATGCTGCATTCGCAATCTGGTTAGGTATTATGCTTGATGCAATCCCAGAGAGTTTTGTTTTAGGAATCGCTGTTTTAACGTTGATTTCGGCAAGTGTTGCGGCAGGTACTGACCCTAGTTTTCTAAATGTTCTCCCTTACACTTTCATTGCCGGGTTATTTTTATCAAATTTTCCTGAAGCGTTATCTAGTTCGGCACAAATGAAAAAGGAAGGTATGCAGATATGGAAAATACTCTCCTTATGGGGTTCCTTGGTAGTGCTGACTGCTGTTGGGGCAGCTATTGGGGCATTCATTGGAGAAGGTGTCTCTCACTCAACACTTGTAATTGTGGAAGGACTAGCAGCAGGTGCGATGTTAACCATGATTTGCGCAGCAATGTTACCTGAGGCTGCACATTTGGCAGATAATAATCTAGTTGGTTTAGCAACTCTTGCAGGATTCTTGGCTTCAGTTTTGTTTAAGCTCTTGGAGTGAAATACCTACAAAATGTTTTTTTAGAACTCAGATAAATAGCGAGTTTCGAGATGGTTTTTAAAATGATCTACGTTTAAGGTTGATCCGTGGGATGCATCTGTGGTTAATTTATCGGTAGATTTTATACTCGCGTTTTTCCAAATATTTTCATCAAGCCAATGAAATATCAAATTGAGATTTTCTTTGCCCACTATGTCATCAAAATTACTATGTTCTAATTGAATCATGGCCTTCCATTGGGCGGCATAGAGTGCTCCCAATGTATAACACGGAAAGTATCCAAATAAGCCCTCGGGCCAGTGAACATCTTGCATCGGCCCGTCGCAAAATTCCCCTTTTGTCGATATACCTAAAAGCTCTTCCATTTTTTCATCCCATAATTGGGGGATGTCTTCTGCCTCTACGTCTCCATTAATGAGTCCTTTTTCGATTTCATACCTTAGAATTATATGAGCAGGGTAGGTGATCTCATCAGCATCAACTCGGATAAAACTGGGCTTAACCTTTAAGATAAGTCTTTTAAGGTTGTTTAGGTGCGTCGCGGGTTGTTTTCCAAAATTTGATAAGATTTTCGGATGTATCCTTTCGATGAAACGCGGATGCCCCCCAATGTGCTTCTCAAAAAAAAGAGATTGACTTTCATGAATGCTCATTGACCTAGCCTGTCCAACAGGTTGATCTAACAAACTACTCGGCAAATTTTGTTCGTATCTCGCATGGCCAGTTTCATGGATTGTTCCCATCAATGCTGGCAAAAATTCTGTATTTTTGTATCTTGTTGTGATTCTCACATCTTCAGGCGTACCACCACAAAAAGGATGGATGCTTTCATCAAGTCTGCCAGCCTTGAAGTCAAATCCAAGAACTTCCATGGCTTCTAAACCTAGTTGCTTTTGTTTTTCAATCTCAAACAACCCTTCCGTCACGATCACAGGTTCATTAGCTTGCTTAGTTACTACTTTGGCAAGCAAGTTTGGCAACCAAGATTTTATCTCGCCAAATAAGTCATCTACAAACATTTCGGTCAGATGTGGTTCGTACTTGTCCATTAGTGCTTCATAAGGAGAGACTTTGAATTTTTGCGATAAAATTTTTGCTTCCTCACGCGAGTGTGTTACGACTTTTTTAAAGTTTTCGAGAAAACTTTTCCAATCATTATTGAATCTTTGTTTTCGCCAGCCATGCTCACATAGACTTGCAGCAAGGTGTTTTTCTTTTAGCAACTCTTTCGGTATTACCTCTGTTATTTCAAATTTTCTTTTTATTTCAACTAAGTTAGCCCTTTCGGTGTCAGACAGGTCTTCATTTTCTGCATCGAAAATAATCTTTTTGTTATTGGGGTCGCATTCTAGTTCATGGATTATTTGCGACAGTTCAGCTATTGCCTCCGATCTGGCATTAAGACCTTTTTCTGACATATGAGTAGCCTGATCCCAAAAGGCTACCTCTTTTAAATGGTTTAATCGGTTGATACGTGTTTGCAAATCGGATAACTTTTTGTAGTTGTATTCCATGGAGTTCTCGGTTGATAATATAAACTCTTTTAAGGACAAATTTTTTTCATGAAAGTTTTATTCGTAGCAATATTATTTGTAATACCGATTTACATTTGGTATCGGCTTGTGAAGCGCGTTGACAGGATACTATTTGATGGGAGATTGAATTCTTTTTTTCTATATCTTCTCCTGATTGCTGGATGGGCAGGTATATCACTAGGATTATTCTTTTTACTCTCTGAAGCGCTGTGATTCTTTCTGGGTTAACAATTGCGCACCACTGACGAAAAGGTTCTGTTTTCAACCTCTGATCTCATAAATTTTTCGAGATGCCAGTATCTTTCAATGATAGATTTTGAGGCTATGTCTAACCCAGTATTGTTGTCTCAAAAAGTTGAGTCATCTGATTATATGCAAATGATTCAGGATAACGGGAAAAAGCACGAATTAGAATGCTGGGATAACTTGCGCAAAAAATACGAATCCGTATTAGAGTTAGGATATGATTTGTCTACCCCGGAAAGAATAGAAGCTACGCAACAAGCAATAGAAAAGGGTGTTGATATAATCTTCCAGGGTGCATTACAGGTTGAGCAATTTATTGCAAGACCAGATTTCATCGTCAGAGTGGATACTCCCTCTAAGTTAGGCTCATACTCTTACGAGGTAAAGGATGCAAAGTTATCGAGATCTGCCAAGGCGGATGCAGTTTTGCAACTTATGCATTATTCTGAGGTAATATCACACACCCAAGGTTTCTTGCCACAGCACGCGTTCCTGATATTAGGGGACAAGTTAGAGAAAAAATTTGATGTAAAGAATTATTTTTTTTACTTCAGTAATTTAAAAAAAAGATTTCTTAATTTTTTTGCGAAGAGTCATGATCGTACCGTTTTGCCTCTGCCTTTACCTTGCACTCATTGTGAAATGTGCCATTGGAGGAACTACTGCAATGACTCCTGGATTGGGGCTGATCATTTAGTTCAAGTTGCTGGGATCAATAGAGACCAAATTATTAGATTCAATCAAGCGGGAATACAAACTATGGAGGCTCTTGCAAACTTGTCACGAGAAGCAATGGTAAAAGATATAGGGCGAGCAACGTTTCTCAGACTTCAACAACAAGCTAAATTGCAAGTTCGAAGCCGAGCAGAAGGTAGTAAGCCATTATACGAATTGATCATGGCGGATGAGGCTGGCATCAGATCACAAAGTGAATATTTACCTGATGACCATGGGTTAGGTAAGCTCCCGAATCCCGAGGCAGGGGATCTTTTTTTTGATATAGAAGGCGATCCTTTACTTGATGAAAAACTAGAATATCTGTTTGGTATTTTTTATCTTGAAAACAAAGAGGAGCAATACCGCTCTTTTTGGGCGTTAAGTTTAGCAGAGGAAAAAAAAGCATTCGTGGCATTAATGGAGTTCATAGAGGAACATTTCAGAAAGTTTCCAAAGGCTCGCATATACCATTATGCTTCCTATGAAAAAGATGCTTTGCGAAGATTGTCAAACAAGTACGGTGTTAGTCAGGCATACGTTGATAATTTGTTAAGAAATAAAAAACTGATTGACCTATATCAAATAGTTCGTGATTCCATAAGAATTTCCGAGCCGAGGTATAGTATTAAAAACCTGGAGAAATTTTATTTAGAGGATGTGGGCAAAAGGACGGACTCGGTTACCAATGGATCTGATAGCGTCATTTTTTTTGAAATGTGGAGAGAATCAGGAGGGGATCAAAATTCACGATTTCTTCAGGATATCGAGCGTTACAATTTACAGGACGTTCGTTCAACATACTTTTTACGTAAGTGGTTAATACAGATTGCCAAAGCTAATGACATCTTGTTAGGTGTAGGTGAAGGCGATAATAAAAATGTAGCTTCAGAGATTTCGGAGAGAGCAAAACGTTATGCAAAAGAGCTTGCAATCGTAACGCATAAATTAAACAAAGAAATCCAGCAATCTGAAAACGGAGATCCGTTAAGAAGCACCCTAATAGATTTACTTGATTTTTATAAGCGAGACGAAAAACCACAATGGTGGAGTTATTTTGACAGGAAGGAATTGCCAAGTGAAGATAGGGTGGAGAGAGAAGATTGTATCGCTACTGTACAACTCAATGAAGAGCGAGATGAGAAAAAATCGGTTCGATATTATTGTAATTACATTAAGCAAAAAACAAGCATCAAAACAAATGACAAATGCTTAGATCTATGTTCTGGCAAGACGTTGAACAACATTGTAGTAAATCATGAGCTGCAAACCGTTAACTTCAAGGCCCCTCGAGGCTTAAGGTTTCCTTTAGATATAGGGTTAGCTGGTCCAGTATCAAGTACCATACTGAGTGACAGTATTTTTCGATACGGTAGCGACATTGAGCGTTATCCTGCAATATCCCAGCTTCTACATAGAGATCCACCTCAGTTGAAAGGGTTAGAAAAAGGCACAAGTCTTTTGAAGTTTAAGTCTTTAGATCAGTTCAACAAATTAGTTTCCATGCTCGACCATAGTCTTGTTTTTATTCAAGGGCCGCCAGGAACCGGCAAAACATTTCTTACATCTAGAGTAATAGTCGACTTAATATCCCAAGGATACAAGATAGGAGTAACCTCGAATAGTCATAAAGCAATTTTAAATATGTTGCTTAAGATAGTTAACCACGCTGAGGATGAGAATGTTGGATTTAGGGGTGCTAAAAAATCGTCTAAAGATGATACCTCACAGCACTTTTCCTCTACATTGGAAAAAAATTTATACATATCTGATGTATTTAAAGTGGATGAACTAATCGATGGGGGTTTTGATCTCCTGGCTGGGACTGCCTGGTTTTTTGCAAATGAAAGGCTTAATCAAAAGATTGATTATTTGATTATTGAGGAGGCTGGCCAGATGTCCTTAGCAACAGCGATTGCAGCGGGGACCTGTGCCAAAAATTTAATTCTAGTTGGAGACCAAAACCAGCTTGAGCAACCAATACAAGGAATCCATCCAAATGACTCTGGGATGTCTGTGATTAATTACTACTTAAAAAAAGATGAAAACTCAGAAGAAATTCACGAAGTTGTACCTGAGGACAAAGGCGTGTTCCTAGATAGCACGCATAGGTTACATCCAAAAATTTGTGATTTTGTTTCGGAAGCATTTTATGACTCGAAACTATTACCTATTACACAGAATGTTCAGAGAGAATTAATTTGGGGAAAGAACTCTGAAAGTAATATAAGAGGTACTGGTATTCAATTATTATTGACAGCCCATGAAGGGTGTTCAAAAGTCAGTAAAACTGAGGCAAATGAAGTTAAGCAAGTTTTTAATTCTTTGCTTCAGCATGCTTCACTAAAAGTTGGGGATAGTATCAGGAGAGTCCAGGCTAAGGACATTCTGGTTATTGCGCCTTACAATATGCAGGTAGAGCTTCTGAAAACATGTCTTCCAGAGGGAAGTAAAGTTGGTACTATTGACAAGTTTCAAGGTCAGGAAGCTGAGGTTGTAATTGTGTCGATGACTACTTCTGGACCGGAAGAAATCGGAAGAGACGCAAATTTTTTGTTTAGCAAAAATAGGTTGAATGTTGCACTAACTCGAGCAAAATGTCTGGCATTTGTGCTTTTCAGTGCGAGGCTTCTGACTTTTCCGTGCAGAACTCCGGAACAGATAAACCTTTTAAATACTTTCTGTTGGTTGCAGCAGCGTTATGCCACTGAAGATGTAACATAGGCAAACTATTTCAGTCCTAACTGTTTATGAGTTTGTAAGGAAAGCCGCCAATTAGGATTTTCTTTGCAAAATTCTACAGAAGCTGCGGTATTTTCCTCAGCATCAGGTCCATCCATTGGCTGAATTAAAAAATATTCAAATGAGAGGTCCAGAAGTTTTGAAAAATTTAATTCAGGCTGAGGGTATATTACTTTAAGTTCATTTCCTGTCTTTTGGGCAATTTTCGTTCCGGCCTTGGGGCTTACACATATCCAATCGATTTCTGGAGGGCAGATAATCGTTCCATTTGTTTCTATTGCAATCTCGAAATTCAAGTTATGCAGTTCGGAAATCAGAGAAGAGTCTACCTGGAGCATGGGCTCGCCGCCTGTTAAAACAATAAACTTTTTAGTGGTTTCGTCAGGCCAAAATTTGTTCGCATGCCTTGCTAACTCAGATGCCGTTTTAAATCTACCCCCGTTTTCACCATTTGTCCCTAGAAAGTCTGTGTCACAAAAATTACATTGCGCACCGAGACGATCCTTTTCAAGGCCCGACCACAGATTGCAACCTGCAAACCTACAAAATAGGGCTGCCCTGCCAGCTTGAATGCCCTCTCCCTGAAGAGTGTAATAAATCTCTTTAATCGAGTACGTAGTCAACTCCAATTCCCATAGATTTTCTACTGATCGAGACTTTTTTTACTTGATATTCTATTGCCTCAAATTGTTCTGCGAACCATGTTGCGATCGATTCCATCGTTCCGTCAGGAATCTTATCATTCAAATGGGTATGATCAATGGTTTTCGAGACTGTTTCCAAGTCTTTCTTAAGTTTTTCCACTGGAACCGGATTATCTGCATCCGTGAGTACATAAATACGTATCCAATAACTGTGGCCATGGATTTCCTCCCGTTCAGCGACGGGGGATAAAACACGATGACTGACTTCAATAGTAGTTTCTGCATATAGGAGCATAGCGTGAAAAATAATTTATCTCATAAATTTACGGTATTTATATACTCTAAGTAGCCTTCTCTTCTTAATTCGCAAGCAGGACAGTTATTGCAACCATAGCCCCAATCATATCTATTTTCCCTATCCCCTTGATAGCAGGTAGCAGTATTTTCAATAATTAGATCGACAAAACTGTTCCCGCCCAGTTTCTTTGCTAATGTCCATGTATCACTTTTTTTTAAGTGCATTAATGGAGTGATGATTTCGAAAGAAGTTTCCATGCCTAACGACAGTGAGGTTTGCATTGAAGTTATGGTTTCACTCCGACAATCGGGATAGCCAGAATAATCAGTCTCGCACATACCTCCAACTATTGTCTGAATCCCTCTCTCGTAGCAAAGCGCTGCGGTATAGGTAAGAAAAAGTAAATTTCTTCCTGGAATAAATGTGTTTGGTAGTTTCCCAGATTCACCACCTATTTTTTTTTTGTTTAACAACGCTGAACCCGAGAGTTTGTTTATTCCTTCAAGAGGAACTATAAAATCTGATCCCAACTTGCTACCCCATTTACTACTCAGCTTAACTATTTCTGAAAGAACTGTCTGTCTGCAATCTAACTCTACAACGTGGCGCTGCCCATACGAAAACCCAATGGTTTCTACTAACCCGTACTTGTCTAGCGCCCATGCAAGGCACGTCGCAGAATCTTGTCCTCCAGACAGCAAGACCATTGCTGTTTTTGTCCTGTCCATTGGACCATACGCACCTATTTTCTAGGTCACTACGCGTCTTTGTCTTTTTCCTTCTTTTCTTTTTTGGTTTTATCAGCGTGCATTTCGGCGTCTCCACAATGTGCATGAATGCTGGCTGATCCAAGAGTGAACATTGATACAAGTAAAACATAAAAAATATTTTTCATTTTTTTACCTTTAAGAATAGTTATCAAAGAAGTAAGATTATATCAGGCAATGTAAGTTCCTTTAGCAAAAGAGATGAAAAAACAAATAATCGCAATAGGCGGAGGAGGTTTTGGCAGAAATCCTAAAAACCTCGATATAGAAAGCTATATCATTGACAATGCCCGTGTTAGCAAGCCAAAGACTTGTTTTATTCCTACGGCTACTGGAGAGGACAAATCTTACATTGTTAATTTTTACAAAGCATTCAGTAAACTGCATTGTAGTCCATCTCATTTGGAATTTTTTACAAGGACACCCGATTTACGTAACTTGATACTTGATCAAGACATAGTTTTTGTAGGAGGAGGCAATACAAAAAGTATGCTAGCTGTATGGAACGAGTGGGGTTTGCCAAATTTGTTAAGACAAGCCTATGAAAATGGTGCAGTGTTAGCGGGTGTTAGTGCGGGAGCGATTTGTTGGTTTAATAAAGGTGTGACAGATTCCTGGGCAAATTCGTTAAAAATTATGGACTGCCTTGGGTTTGTCGATGGTCACTGCTGCCCACATTACGATGAGGAGGAAACACGAAGGCCTGCGGTTCATGACTTTTTAAAAAATGGAAAACTAGAGCAATGCTACGCAATTGAAGGAGGCTGTGCCATTCATTGCGTTGACGGCGAAATTCAGAATGCGGTTTCGTTTGTTCCAAACAAAAAAGCTTATTTAATAAAATCTGATAACGGGGCTATCACGGAGGAGGAGTTACAAAACATCTATATCCGTAGCGCCTCGTAACAACTATATTATTCCTTCAGGTAATACCACCATTTTTACATTTGATTTATTTTCTGCTGTATGGTCCAAATTTTGGTTACTGGCAAGTCAACCTAGTGCAACCTCAGCAACTCTTCCTACTTGAAATACAAAACTCTAATCTACGATTAAAAAGTATCTGTGTATCACATTGATAGAAAACCTATGAACAAACTCTTGTATGATCTCTCTCATCTGCAAGAATTTTCCCCGGAAACTATTGTAAATCTGTTTTTCATTTTTAAGGTCTGGGATTTCTTTTTATTAAATGTTGTTTTGCTTGCTAGTATTACTAGCTACGACTATCATAGGTAATGGTACATCTACGTTTATACGTGTTAGGTTAAAGAGGTTTTTGCTTACGGACGTAAGCGCTATGGGCAAGGAGACTGTTATGACGCAATGCAAAAATTATAAAAATAAGAATAAAAATAAAAATAAAAATAAGAATGTAATTAGACGGAAAAAAAATTCATTTCATAATTTTTTTGGGGATAGTACAGATTCTCACTCTGTCAATAAAATATACGCGACCTTATTTTCCGGTTTACTATTCGGAACTGTAACTCCTTCTGCCATGGCTTTAGAACTCGATACAGGGGAGTGGTCCAGTTCAATTAATGCAAATATTACAATTGGTACTAGCATAAGGGCCCAAGACCCTGATAATGAATTATATAGTCAGGCCGATGGTGTCCGTGCGGGACTTGGTACTGGCGGAGTAGGCGCAACTAACACCGATAGTTCGAATGTTAATTACTCTAAGGGAGACGCATGGTCGACCCTTTTGCGAGCTACGATCGATTACTCGATTAGCAGGGATGAGGTCGGTTTGTTTACCCGAGTTAGAGCGTGGCATGATTTTACTCTTGAGGGTTCGGGGGTAAATCAAGGTAACGGCGGGAGTGGATATAGTCAAAATAATCCATTGTCCGATCATGGGTTTGCGCACCTAAGCAAGTTTTCAGGAGCTGCTCTTCTGGATGCTTACGTTTATAATACGTTCGATGTAGGGGGGTTGCCTTTGCAAGTAAGGGCGGGTAACCAGGTTATAAACTGGGGAGAAAGCCTTTTTGTCCAGGGTATTAACCAAATTAATCCTATTGATTTAACATCATTGAGGCGGCCGGGAACCGAAATACGAGATGCATTTCTGCCGGTTAAGGCAATTTCTACTAATTTGGGACTCGGTGGGGGAAGCTCTCTCGAGGCTTTCTATCAGGTGGAATGGAATCCTGCGAACTTAGATAGTTGTGGCACATATTGGGCGCCAGTAGAATTTCAAATTACAACCAAGAATGGAATGGCCTGTTCACAGACAATTACAACATTACCAGGTCTGAGTAATCCCGTGGGATTAGCTGCTGGATTGTCAGTGCCGATGGGACCAGGAATCGACGGACCAGATAAAGACCAGTATGGAGTTGCGTTTAGAACCCCAGTTGAGAGCTTGGATGGAGAATTAGGATTTTATTTTATGAAGTATAGTTCTAGGATTCCATTTATTTCTGGAAGGTCAGGTTCGAATATCAGGGCTCTTGGCCCGACGGTAAATGCAGCACTTAATCCAAATAACTTTATAAACCCAATTCCTGCTCAGGTTGCTGGAGCCGCTCCGCTTGGGTTGCAGTTGACCCCAGGTACAGGTCTGTGGGAGTATCCAGGGGCACTTGAACTGTACGGACTTTCTTATACTACGAATTTGGCGGGTTGGTCTATTGGAGCGGAGGCGAGCTACATTCCAAATTTACCTGTGCAAATAAATGCTAACGACTTACTTAATGCCTTATTAGTTGGTTTAGGCCCACTAAGAGCTCAATCTGAGGCAGCAAGTGCCGCGGGCGCGAATACGAAAGTTGAAGGTTATGATCGGCTAAACAAATTCCAGTTGCAGCTTAATGGAATTAAAATTCTGCCTAGGGTTTTGGGGTCTGCACAAACTGTGTTTATTGGTGAATTGGGTTATCAAAGAGTAAATATTGGAGACAGTTTTACGGGTAATAGATACGGCAGGCATTTCGTGTTCGGAACAGCGCCTCATGCTACATACGGCGGAACTTCTCTCGGCAATACGCATCCAGAGGGAAACAAGAACGACGGGTTTGTGACGGAAGACTCATGGGGGTATCGCCTTAGGGTGAGAGGAGAGTATCCAAGTATTTTTGGCTCTTCATTTACGATGTATCCAACTTTGTCTGTTCGACATGACGTTAAGGGCTATTCGGCTGATTTCCAATTCCTAGAGGACAGATTAGCAATAGGACTAAGTACACGTTTTAATCTAAATAAGAGACACAATTTTGAGTTCGGTTATGTCTATTATGCAGATAGTGCTGCTTATGATGCCTTTCGTGATAGAGACTACTATACTTTAGTGCTTAGCACTTCCTTCTAGTGTCTCTGCTCGCTAAATCTCTCTCAAGGGTATTTTGCACGTTTTTTTTCGTTGCAGTTTATTCGGGGTCTGTTGCGGCTGAACTTACTTACTCTGGGGCAATTAAAGCGGGAAATGAGAGTGGGTCAATCCCCCCTTGGAATGGGGGCTTAACCTCTCCGCCAGGTGGATGGAATAAAAAAAATGGCTTTAAAAATCCCTTCGCCGGGGAAACGCCTCTGTTTGTCATCAATGGTTCAAACTATTCTGAGTACACATCGAAATTAAGCCCTGGGCAAATAGCGTTATTAAAAAGTAACCCTAGATATAGCATGCCTGTGTTTAAGACCCACCGTACTGCAGTTTTGCCTAAAACCGAAATTAAAGTTGTAAAAGCCGAGACTGGTAAAGCTCAAATTTCTCAACATAGAATTGTCGGAAGGACGAAATCTCATATGCCATTCCCGTCTCCTTCTTCCGGAGAGGAAGCAATTTACAATTACTTATTAAGATATGTTGGGAATGGTTTTGAACGAGAATATGCGTGGTTTCCGGTTCGGCCAGGAAAAAAGTACTACAAAGTTGGGTTTAAGGATCGAGTAGTTTATGCTAACTCAATGAAGCCAAATCAGGTGGATAAAGGGTTGAACTACGCTTTCTATGCGAACTTTACTGCCCCGTCAACACTGGTAGGAACTGTTTATCTTGTGCATGAATTTGTGGATACTATTCAAAATCCGCGGGCGGCATGGATTTACAATGCTGGCGCAAGGCGTGTGAGAAGGGCCCCCGATCTTGCTTATGATAATGTGGCAGATGGTACTGAAGGCATGAGAACAACTGATCAGTATTTCGCATATAATGGTGCGACTGATAGGTATGATTGGAAATTAATTGGTCGCAAAGAAATGTTTGTTCCATACAATACTTATGACCTGACAAACAAGAATCTAAAATATGCCGATATTTTAGATGAAGGCACAGTAAATCCAAAATACATGCGTTATGAATTGCACAGAGTATGGGTTGTTGAGGCAACCTTAAAAAGTAATAGTAAGCATATTTATGGAAAAAGAGTGTTTTATATGGATGAAGATAGCTGGTCCATTTTAGGTGAAGACTGCTACGACACCCGCGGTAACCTTTGGAGAATTGGGGTGCATGGTTTGATACAAATTTATGATAAGTTGGTTCCGTGGTCAAATTTACTCCTTTGGCACGATTTGAATAATGGTAATTATCTGGCTGCTCATTTGGACAATGAAGTTAAAAAACCGATAAGGTTTGGAATAAACGACAGGTGGACAAACTTTCAACCTGACGCGTTACGCCGAAGGGGAACAAGATAATTGAAAAGATTATTACTAATAAATGAAATTGGCCGATTAATCGGCTTTTTTTTTGTTTTTGCCAATGTTTGTTTTGCCGATGTCGTTAATAATAATAGGTTGGATGTAAATAAAATTTTTTTTACAGAGATTGAAAAGGTCGACGATAATATATTTGCTATCGGAGAGGCCGGCATCATATTAAGTTCTCGTGACGGTGGGACACAGTGGACACAGCACAAAATAGCTTATACAGGTTTATTTACCTCCTTCAATTTTGTCAATTCTGAAACTGCTCTTTTTGTCGGACATGATTCTACGATTTTTCGTACTGCAGATGGAGGAAAATCGTTCCAAAAAATTTTAATCGAGACAGAGAATCCCATTTCCTTTATGAAAGTGAAATGGCTCTCAACGAATGATGCATTAATTGTGGGGGATTTCGGATCAGTCTTTCGTTCATCTGATGGAGCCAGGTCATGGAAAAAAGATTTTGTTGTTAATAAAGATTTTGATAGACATCTATACGACATATTGATCTCGGAATATGGAACTTTTGTTGTTGGAGAGTCCGGAACAGTCTTATTTTGCCCAGCTAGTTCCAATCAATGGGAACAGGTTGATATTCCTTACTCCGGTTCTTTTTTTGGAGGTATTATTCAAGATGATAGTGTTTATTTTTTTGGAATGAGAGGAAATATACTGAGCACTAGTTTAGTTTCTTTTTACGAATTCTATGTTAAGGGGAAGGGAAAATCGATAGTGTTTAATCAGTACATTACCCCCTCTAAATTGGGGATAATGTCTGCAAGTGTGGGCAAGGATGGAAGCCTGTTCTTTTATGAGGCAGGCGGTGTTGTTCATAAATTTTCCGATGGGATTTTTATTAGGGGAAAGGCTACGCTAGATACGGTAGTTAGTACCATAGAATATGGTAACTCTAAGATCTTTGCTGGGCTAAAAGGTATAAAAATTTTAAAATAAAGCTACAATTTTTAATTTAGGAAGAAGAGTTTGTTTGTTTCTGCACTCGCACAATTTATTTTAAAAAATCGCTTAATTCTTTTTCTTGTTTTTTTTGCTTTTACTGTCTTTTGTGGATTTTCCCTGAAGAATATCAATACGAATCCTGGTTTTGAAAAAACGCTCCCAATTGAGCACCCTTATATAAAAACGTTTTTTGATTATCGTGAAATTTTTGGAAATGCGAATCGAGTCATCATATCGTATAAGCCTGCTGTTGGAACGATTTATAATGCAGAATCGCTTGACGTTTTAAAAAACTTAACAGAAGACCTCTTTTATTTAAAAGGTATCGAGAGAAGTTCACTAACATCATTATTTACTCCAAATGTCCGATATATGGAAATTGTGGAGGACGGGTTTAAGGGTGGAAACGTTATATCAGCCAATTTCTCTGGTACGGATAACGAAATAGAGATAATTAGAAAAAACGTAATCAAATCCATTTGGAACGGACGATTAATTACTAAAGATGGTACTCAGGCGTTAGTTCTTGCTTCATTACAAAACAAAGACTTAGATGTAAAAAATATTTCGGATGGACTTGAGAAAATACGAACAAAGTATGAAAAAAATGGAGATAAGGTTTATATTCTGGGGTTTACAAAAGCTGTTGGCGATATTATTGGAGCTGTAAAAAGTGTTCTTATATATTTCGGTTTAGCGTTTTTTCTCATTATGCTGTTTACTTTTTTTTATGTGAGGTCCGGAATAATCACTACTTACGTTTTGTTGAGTGCGGTAGTTCCAGTTATTTGGCTATTGGGCATAATGCCCATAGTTGAGCTAGGACTAGATCCTTTGTCTATACTGGTTCCATTTTTGATTTTTGCTATTGCTGTTTCTCATGCGGTACAGATGACGAACGCATGGAAATTGGAAATGGCGTATGCCAACGATAGTACACTTTCGGCAGCTAAGTCTTTTGAGAAATTGTTTGTTCCAGGAAGTATCGCCTTAATTGCAAATGCAATCGGATTCATGGTGATAGCTTTTGTTGATATTACTGTTGTGAGAGAAATGGCATTTGTTGCCACCCTTGGTGTTTCTCTTATGATTATCTCGAATAAGATTTTATTGCCAATTCTCTTATCTTATTGTCCATCGAATATAAAATTCAGTCAGTCATTAAATGCTTCTGCGCCATTAGAGGCTATTTGGATTAAACTAGCGATTATTTTTCAAAAGCCTTATCTAGTTTTCATTTTACTCTTAGCAGGATCCTTGTTTATTACGGGTTTTTTTGTTACGAAAGACTTACAAATCGGAGAATTGCGTCATGGTGTTTCTGAACTAAAACCAGAATCTAGATATAACCTGGATACTGAAGAAATAGTTACATCTTATGATTTTAATATCGATAATTTCCGTGTTATAGCTGAAATTAAAGGGGAAGATTCTCCATGTTTAAGTCCTGGCGTAATGAAAACTCTTTCTGAGTTTGAGTTTTTTGTCTATCAGAATCCAAATGTTCTAGCTGTCGAGGGTCTTGCCGGACTGGTGAAGAAGATTAATCAGGCATACTCCGAAAATTTTTTCAAATGGAGAACAGTTCCATCGAGCTCTCTTCAAATTGCTCAAGGTGTTGGCTATGCTACGAAAAGAGGAAATGCTTATATGAATACTGAATGTTCTGCCTTGCCTATATCAATTTTTTTAAAAGACAGAAAAGCGACTACGATAGATAGTCTGGTTAAAGACATAAATCAATTTTCTTCCACGTTAAAAAATGATCAAGTGAAATTAAGAATGGCGTTAGGAATGGTTGGTGTTTCAGCATCCCGCAATGATGTGATAAAAAAATCTGAACCTCTGGTTAATACTGCTTTGTTTTTCTCTGTGGGCATTTTGTGTTTGGTCCTTTTTAGATCTATAAAGGTTACTTTAGCAATAATCTTACCACTAATACTTGTAACCGTCTGGTGCAATGCTTTAATGGTATTTTTAAATATAGGGGTAAAGATGAATACCTTACCTGTAATAGCATTGGGAGTTGCGGTGGGAGTAGATTATGGAATATATCTGTTCGAAAGGATGTATCATTATGTGAAGTATGATGGACTGAGTATTGAGAAAAGTTATTCTAAAAGCCTTCGTCAAAGAGGGTCAGCGTCAATATTCACAGCTTTGGTTACTTCTGTTGCTGTTTTTTGCTGGTACTTTTCAGATTTGAAATTTCAGCAAGATATGGGATTACTTTTAGGATTTATGTTTATATTTAATCTAGTAGGAGCAATTTTTTTGGCTCCGGTTTTATTAAAATTTTTTGGAATGCCAGTAAAAAAGAAATGATTCTAGAAAAGTTAAAAACAAGTCTACGTCTTCCGGTAATCGCTTCGCCTTTATTTATTTTGTCTAATCCGCGAACTGTTGTTGCGCAATGTTGTGCTGGGGTCGTTGGATCTTTTCCGGCACTAAACGCTAGGGGTGAGGGGACATTAAAACAATGGCTTCAAGAGATTAAAGAAAAGCTGGAAAAAGAACAAGAAAACAACAGGTTTGTAGCACCATATGCAGTAAATCAAATTGTTCATGCATCGAATTCTAGGTTAGAAAAGGATTTAAGGGTCTGTGTTGATGAAAAGGTTCCAATTACTATTACAAGCCTTAGATCTCCTAATGAGGTTGTTCATGCTGTAAAAAGTTATGGGGGGTTAGTATTTCATGATGTTATAAGTTTAAGGCATGCTGAAAAAGCTATTGAAGCTGGAGTTGATGGCTTGATACTAGTTGCGACTGGTGCAGGAGGACATGCAGGTACGCTAAACCCTTTTGCATTAGTGACTGAAGTTAGGAAAATATATAGTGGGCCAGTAGTACTCGCTGGCTCAATTACTAATGGATCTCAAATTCTTGCTGCGCAGGTGATGGGAGCAGACTTCGTATATATGGGTACAAAATTTATATGCTCTGCAGAGTGTCCTGCTCCGGAGGACTATAAAGACATGATTATACGATCTTCGGCTAATGATATTGTCTATACAAATTTTTTTACTGGCATTTATGGAAGTTACTTGAAAGAAAGTGCGGACAAAGCAGGGTACAATTCAAACAAATTATTTTCCTGGCCGCGTTTTAAACTAGGATTACAATTATTTTTAGGAAAGAAGTTAAAACAGGTAAACTTTTCTTCTTTTGAAAAACTTGGCAGTAAAGCCTGGAAAGATATCTGGAGCGCAGGACAGGGGGTGGGAGATATAGATCAAAAGCAAAGGACTGCCGAAATTGTTAGTCAATTGATCGAGGAATATACTCGCGCCAAAGAAAAGATAACAAAAATGTTATGAGTAAATTTGTTTTTATGGTTGTGTGTTTTATCTATGCTTGTATGGTAGAAATAGCCGAGAGCAATACAACCGGAACGTTTACATATTCAGGGGCAGAGAGAGAAAGTTCGTCAGATGGACTTGTACCTGATTATCATGAGTCCAGTAAGAAATATAAAGAAATAATCGATCGTAACCTCCGAAGTGGAAAAAATATCAGTCTAGAATCTGAACATCCAATATTTATTGTAAACAAAAATAATATGGGGGATTATTCTCGTTATTTGTCACTAGGTTTACGGTCCGTCGTTGATAAATATACTAACTTTGAAATACAAGTTTTCAATTCCTATCGTTCCTCTAATCATCCTAGAAAGATTAAACTGCAAATTGAAGGCAGTTTAGAAAATTCGCATCATCCTGACAAACCGCGCAAATATATCCCCTTTAGATTTCCGAAGAATGGTACTGAGGTAATGCTTAACCATTTGTCTCGGTATCAAGGAGAAAGTGAGGAAAAAAAAGTACACTCCTTTGTTGTAAATTCAAAAGGGGTATTTACTAGAGTTGGAGTATGGAGTAAAAGGTTATCACCTAAAGCTCTTGATAAAGGCTCCAGTGAAATGCAATATTACTTATTAGCTAGATATTTCGAACCAGCTTCGTTGGTTGGCGATATTTTGTTGGTTCATGAGCCGATACCATTGTTAAAAAAAAAGAGAAAGGCGTGGATTTATAGTTCAGCTCAAAGGAGAGTTCGGCGTGCACCGGATGCCTCGCATGATGCTACCGGAAGAGGTTCACAAGGACTGATTACCGCAGATCAAATTGATGGATTTAATGGGGATTTAGACCGCTTCGACTGGAAACTGCACGGAAAAGAAACGCTGATTGTTCCGTATAATTTGAACAAGCTAGATGATAAAAATATTAAGTATTCAGATATTCTCGGTAAGAACTGTATTAACGCTGAATTTGTGAGATACGAGTTTCATCGCGTCTGGGTTGTTGAAGCGAGATTAAAGCAGTCGTCTAGACATATCTATTCTAAACGTGTTTTTTATGTAGATGAAGATAGTTGGATGGTTTTGATGGAAGACGCGTATTCTATACGAGGGGATTTGTGGAGAGTGGCGTTTCATGGGCTTATTCAGCAAAAAGCAGAAAATTTTCCTTGGTATAGAGTACACGCATACCACGATTTGAATAATGAAATGTGTTTTGTTTCCGGGTTGGATAATGAAGTTTCCTCACTTCCTAAGTTCGGTTTTAAAGACAAAGTTATGAACTATACCCCAGATGCGCTTCGAAGGACAAATCTGAGGTAGTTTATTATTTGTTCTTGTGGTAGTGAATAGGTCCTCCCAAAAATGGTGCAAAACCGGTTCCAAATATTACTCCAGCATCTGCCAACTCTTCACTCTCAACTATTCCTTCCTCAACAAGAGAAATTGTTTTTTGTATTAATGGTTTTATCAGATTTTCTGCTAAGTTCTTTCGTTCCGTGTCAGTCAGTTTTAATTTTGTTTTTGATACTTTTCTTCCTTTTTCCCACTTATAAAATCCTTGATTAGTTTTTTTGCCAAAATGTCGTTTTTGAGTTAACTCTTCTAGACATATTGGTGTTGGTTCAGACTGCGTGATAGTCTCACCAACAGCAATACAAATATCCAGTCCGACGGTATCAACAAGTTCTAATGGACCCATCGGCATTCCCCATGACTTCATCGCATAATCGATATCTTCCGGACTGATACCATTATCAACCGTCCTCATTGCACTTTGTAGGTAGGGCATTAAAACAGCGTTAACCAAAAATCCAGGACTACTTTTAACTGGAAGAGGTAGTTTTTTTATCCTGCTAGTAAAATTCATAGCAAAATTCAAAAAATTTTGGTCACATTGATTAGACTTTATAATTTCTACGAGAGGCATTTTTAAAACAGGGTTAAAAAAGTGTACTCCGACTAGTCTATTTGGGTCCTTTAACTTTTTTGAAATTTCTTCTATTTTTATACTTGAGGTATTGGAACATAGGAGAGCAGTAGATTTTGCTTCTCTTTCAATTTCGGAAAAAATATTACGTTTAACCTCTAAATTTTCCGTCGCTGCTTCAATGATTACATCAGCTTTTTTGACGCCTGAACCAATCAAATCTGGTATTAAATTATCTAATAATGATTTTTGCTTATATTTATTTTTAAATTTTCTACTAAAATCACGAGAGGCTTTTTTCATAACTCTAGCTATCTGTTCTACAGAAAGATCTTGAATCGAAACAATGAAACCCTGAAGGACGCACCAAATCGCAATATCTCCCCCCATAGTCCCAGCTCCAATAACATGGATATGCTTGATGGGATATTGGTCAGTATTTTTAGCCTTCGTGTTAATCTTGCCGAGGCTTTTGAGTTTTTCTCTTAACAGAAAAACTCTCAAGAGATTTTTAGCTGTTCTAGAGCCAAGGATTTTACTATGAATGCTCTCATCTTTAGTAGGATCGCCGTTTTGCTTAAGCCATAAATCAAGTATCCCGAATGGAGCAGGATAATGTGCCTCTATAGCTTTTTTCTTTAAAGAACGCCTAATTAAGAAATAAGCAACTTTTTTCAAAGGGCCTTGCATTAACCTGTTTATATGATTTAATTCCGTTTTCTTGGGTTGGTTTTTAATCAATCTTATACAACTGTTTTCAACCGTTCTTGCAGGAGAAAGTACATCTGCCAGTCCGATTCGATAGGCTTTTCTTGCATTAACAAAACTCCCACTGAGCATCATATTCATTGCATTAATTGGCCCGATTTTCTGCGGCAACCTTTTTATTCCTCCCCATCCTGGGTAAATACCCAACTGTACCTCAGGGAGGGAAAAGCTTGTCGTTTCTTCGTCTATAGCAACTATATACCTACAGGATAAAGCTAACTCAAGAGCTCCTCCAAAACAAAAGCCACGCACTAAAGCAATTGTTGGAATTTTTTTACTAAGCTGTTCTAGTTTTTCGAACATATACCAACCGTCGTAAACAATTTTCCTACTGGAAATTTCCCAGTTTTCCTTTTCTGCTGTTTCAACGAATTCATTAACATCTGCTCCAGCACAAAAACCTGTTCTCTTTTTTGAGTGAATAACCAATCCAGCTGGGATTTTTTCACTAAACTTTCCCGCAATTCCTTTCTCAAAAATACTGAGAATTTTTCCGAACTCTTCTCTTACTTCAGAAGACAACGTATTGGTTGATTTGTGTACCTTATTTAGTTCAAGCCAAAGAACCTCATCTTCGTTTAAAACAGCACTCCAGTTTTTTAATTTAAGATTCTTTAATTCGTCTATCAACATAATTTAACATGAGCAGCTCCGCCCATCCCTCCGCCTATACATATTGAAACCAAACCAGTCTTCAGCTTTTTGTTTTTTAATAAGTGAATTATATTTAGCAGGATTCTAGGCCCGCTAGCAGCTACGGGATGTCCTATTGCAATCGCCCCACCAGCTACATTTAAATTCTCATTATCTATTTCTCCAAATGTGCTATCAATAGAGAGTTGTTCTCTACAGTAATTTTGATCATTAAGTGCTCTTTGACAACCAAGTACTTGCGCTGCAAAGGCTTCATTTATTTCCCATAAATCTATATCTGATTTTTTCATCTTCTGTTGTTGGAGAATCGGCATAAATGCATGAACCGGACCCAAGCCCATCTCTTTCGGGTCTAGTCCTGCCCAATTAATCTGAGTTATTTCAGCCAATGGTTCAGCATTCATTGTTTTTAATCCTTCCTCAGAGGAAAGTATTAGCATTGATGCGCCGTCAGTAATCTGTGAACTGTTCCCAGCTGTGATGTTTCCGTCTGGCCTATCGAACACTGGTTTTAAAGACAGTAACTTTTCTAAACTGATGTCTTCGCGAATACCATCGTCTTTGGAATATCCATTCCCATTCTCATCAAAAATAGCATTGATTTGCTGAAAGTGGACAGTTTCTAAATACTGTGTCGCACGTTTGTGGCTTTGTACAGAATATTCATCGATTATTTCTCTTGATAAACCAAATTTTTTAACAAGATTTTCTGCGGTTTGTCCCATGCCAATCCCTTCAACAGGATCTGTGAGTCCCTTTAATATACCGATAATGGGTTTAAAAAATTGCGGACGAAACTCCAAAAGTTTTTTAATCTTCGCAGTAAGGTTTTCGCTCGAACTTAGTTGGGTAAACCATTTGGTAGCATTCTTTGAATAAATGAATGGAGCTTGAGACAAAGAATCTACCCCTCCGCAAAGGACCGCGTCGCTCCTTCCTAATGAAATTGACTGTAACCCGCTATCAATAGCTTGAAGACCACTAGCGCAATTTCGGTGGACAGTCCAGGCTGGTGTAGAATTTGCGATCCCAGATCGTAAGCCAATAACCCTTGCAATATTCATTTCGCTTTCACTCGGCGTCGTACATCCAACGATTACCTCATCTATAACCGAAGCATCACAAGTTTGACGTAACAGTAAACTCCTTGCACATTGCACTCCCAATTCTGCTGCTGGAAAAGGTCCAGGACCCACCTTTGATTGAGCTTTCAAAAAAGGTGTTCTATTACCATCGACTATATAAACCGGTTTTATAGTTTTCATATTTTTATGCGTTCTTTCTTGTAGATTTCTGATTGGGCTTTTTTATTTTACTTAAACTACTGTCAAATTCATCAACATGTATAACAACGTTTTTCAATTCATCACGTTTTTTTACGAGAGCTAACTCTTCATCCGAGATGATGCCAAGCTTAAAGGCCTCCTCCGCGATATCCCTTACATTTGCATTTGGGTTGTTAACAAAACGTCCTTTTTTTTCAGCCTGTTTAATTTTTTTATCAATTGGTTCACAGGAAATGACAGCATCAAGAGCTTTTTCGATACAGAATACCGGTTCATATCTTGTCTTACTTTTCAGTACTTTTTCAGGTACAAAAACAGAGGATGTCAAGTTCTCTCGGAGATTTGTTTTTGCAGTGATAAGGCCAGCAATTGCAATTACATCTGTATCTTTTGGCGGTTTTTTGTGAAAACCTAACGGAAATGTCACCAATCTCAGTCCATAACGAATAAAAGGATTAGAAAGATTTGCAAATATATTTGCGAACGATTTTTCAATCTTGTAAAAACATGTCTCACAAGCTGCTTTTGTTAATCTAATATCGTCAGCAGACTTTGCCCCATCATGATATTGTTTAAGGCAGGCTGATGCGATAAAAAGGTTTGATAATATATCGCCTAACCTTCCTGAAATTAATTCTTTCCTTTTTAAATTACCCGCCATTGAGAATAAACAAACGTCTGCTACTGTACTGAGGATACGGCTATATCGGTTGACGCCTTTATAAAGACTGAGGCATTCATCGCCAACCATCGATTTGTTCTCAAAGGATACGTATCCTGACAAGCCTGAGAGAAAATTAAAGGACAGATTCTTAATTAAATTGATTGACTGTTTTTTAAATAACGAATCAAAAGTTTCCAACCCTTTTTCCTGATCAGGATCTTCCGCTGCTTTGATGATTTTATAAAGATAAGGGTGGCATCGAACTGAACCCTGGCCAAATATTATGAGGCTTTTAGTCAATATATTCGCCCCTTCAACGGTTATGCTGATCGGAGTTTGAATATGCGCCTCAGCGAGAAAGTTTGAAGGCCCATGGCAAATTCCTTTACCGCCGATAACATCCATGCCCATAGTGACTATGTCGCGAGCTTTTTCTGTAGAGTGTACTTTTGCTATCGCCGAAATTACCGAAGGTTTTTCCCCAATGTCGATCGCCGAAGCTGCTAATTGTCTGGTTGAGTCAATTGCGTAACATTCGATGGCAATTTTCCCTAATTTTTCTGCCACACCCTCAAAATTAGAAATTGAAGTGTTAAATTGCGTTCGAATTCTTGCGTAAGCTCCCACTGTCTTTACTGCTAATTGCGCGATTCCCGCGTTGGAAGAGGGTAACGATATAGCCCTTCCCGCTGACAAACACTCCATCAGCATCCGCCACCCATTACCCAGGCCATTTTTTTCACCGATAACGAAAGAAAGTGGAATAAATACATCTTTGCCTCTCGTTGGGCCGTTTGGCCACTGGACCGTTAGAGGCATGTGTCGGTCTCCAATGCTAACTCCCGGATGTTTTGCGGGAATTAATGCACAGGTAATGCCGAGATCTGTTTTCGGTCCGAGTAAGTTGTCAGGGTCGAAGGCTCGAAAAGCAAGGCCCAGAACGGTGCAAATTGGGGCAAGTGTTATGTAACGTTTATCCCATGTAACTTTTAATCCGATGCATTCCTCTCCTTTCCATTCTCCTTTGCAAATAATCCCAATATCCGGTATCGATGATGCATCCGAGCCTGCCCAGGGACTTGTCAGAGCGAATGCCGGAATTTCTTTACCGGAAGCCAGTCCAGGTAAATATTGTTGCCTTTGTTCATCAGTTCCATAATGTATTAATAACTCACCCGGGCCGAGAGAATTCGGCACCATTATCATTGCAGAGAGAACGGAGCTACGCGATGAAATTTTTGCGAGTATCTCAGACTGGGCATACGCCGAAAATTCTAAACCGCCAAACTTTTCGGGAATAATCATTCCGAGGAAGCGATTCTTTCTAGCGAAATCCCATGCTAACTTTGGATATGTTTTTTCTTCATGGTTTGTTACCCACTCATTAGCCATGGAACATAGAGTGTTTACTTCATTGTCGATGAAGTCTTGCTCTTTTTTATTCAAATTTGGTCGTGGAGTATTTAATAAAACGTCCCAATCAGGATTGCCGCTTAAAAGCTCTTTATCCCACCAAACTGTACCTGCATCCAAAGCTGTCCGTTCAGTATCAGACATGGTGGGTAGGGACATACGAATTTTGTTTAATATAACATTTGAGATAGCGGTGGTATTCATTTGTTGTTTCCAATTAAAAAAGAGTTCATTGGAGATCTAAGGCCCCCAAGCAAAAACGACATTAATCTTTTTTTGAGGAGCCTTTTGCTAACAGACCTTACCTCTGAGACTTCAGCCGTAACAAAAAGTTTATCTAAACCACTTCCTGAGATTGCATACGAAGTAGCTCCAACCATAAAATGAAACCGCCAGACTATTTCATTTTTTGGAACATTTGGCAGTGCTTTAAATAAGGCATCTCTAAACTTTTCTGTTACAGCGTTGTTTTTCCCACTAGAGATAGAAGAAATTAAACAGTTAGGCTCAAGTGTTGACCTGCCCAAAAGTCGTAAGAACATCTCTCCACCGTAATTCTTTTCATCTAGCATATCGAGCAGAGTTCCAAAAAATGCTTCGAGAATTTGAGATGGTTTTAAGGCTTTGTTTTTTGATTTACTTTCCAAATTCTTTAAAGCAATGAGCCTTTTTTGATTGAGCCATTCCAATTTTCGGTTTAAAAGTTCTTGCAAAAGGTTCTCTTTAGAGCCGAAATGATAATGTATCGATGCTAAATTTACGTTAGCAGCAGCTGTAATTTCACGTACAGAAGCTTTGTCATAACCTTTCTCTGCGAAGATCTTTTCTGCACAATCCATGAGTTTTTCGTAAGTTTTTTTATCTTTCGAGTACATTTTTCATTCAAACGTTTGTTTAAATAGTAAAAGGTTTTGTGAAGAAACGCAATTTTTTGTAGATTAAAAATATCGCTAACCGTATATTGGAACTATGCAAAACATCAGAAAACGATTTTGGACAGATAATTACCCTGAAGGGGTTCCTAAGGATATTGACCCGGAGAAATATCCTAATTTAAATGCTCTCATCGATGAAGCTTTCGATAACCATCCTCAGGCAACTGCTTATACATGTTTAGGTCGCTCCATAACATTTTTTGAAGCAAGACAATATGCCGAGAAGATCTCACAATTCTTAATGGAGGAGGGGTTTGAGAAGGGGGAAAGAGTCGCCGTTATGCTACCTAATATACTTCAAAACCCAGTTGCAATAATTGGGGTTTTAAGGGCCGGACTAGTTGTCGTAAACATTAACCCGCTATACAGTTCTCGAGAACTATGTCATCAGTTATGTGATTCGGAAGCTAAGGCAATAATTATTCTCGGAAATTTTTGTGACAAGCTAGCAGACATTATTTCAAAAACACAAATTAATTATGTTATCCAAACTAATGTTGGCGATCTTTTGGGCTTAAAAGGTAAATTTATCAATTTTTATTTACGCTTTGTAAAGAAGGTTGTCCCGATGGTTTCATTTAGTGGAGTTAGCACTTTTCAGTTTTCTTCTTTGATGAAAAGGAATTACCCAACGGACCCAAAAACAGTTCGGCTAAATTCCTCTGAAATAGCTTTTTTGCAGTACACAGGTGGTACAACAGGAACCTCCAAGGCTGCGGTCCTCACACACAGAAATATGATAGCTAACTGCCTTCAAGCTGAGGCATGGTTTCAGCCAGTTTTAAAAGAACTTTCGACAGGTAAAACCTCTAAAACTGAGAATGTAGGCACTATGGTTTGTGCGTTGCCTCTATATCACATCTTTGCTCTAACTGCATGCCTGTTTTTGGGGCTTCGCGTGTCTCTTAAGAATTTGCTAATTCCTAACCCTAGAGATTTCAAGGGTTTTGTGAAAACTTTGTCGAAAGAAAATTTTCATATTTTTCCTGGTGTGAATACACTATTTAACTATATGATGAAAGAAAAAAAGTTTTCTGATTTGGATTTTACAGAATTAAAAGTGTCACTAGGCGGAGGCATGGCTGTCACCAGTTCCGTGGCTGAGCGATGGCAAGAAAAAACAGGTTGTAGTTTAATTGAGGGTTATGGTCTGTCTGAGACTGCACCATGTGTAAGCGTTGTTCCGGTAACATCGAGAGTTTACACTGGAAATGTTGGCCTTCCTGTTCCATCTACCTTAGTTAGGATTTTGGGTGAGAGTTCTCAGGATTTAGGAGTAGATGAGATCGGAGAAATAGCTGTTTCGGGACCCCAAGTTATGCGAGAGTATTGGAAAAACGAGGAAGAAACAAATAAGGTTTTTACTAAAGATGGTTTTTTCAAGACTGGAGATTTAGGGTTCATGGACTCTAGCGGATACCTTAAAATTGTAGACCGAAAAAAAGATATGATTATTGTCAGCGGGTTTAATGTTTATCCTAATGAAATTGAGGATGTGGTTTCAAGTTTTGAGGGAATAGTTGAATGCGCGGTCGTGGGAATGCCGGACAAAGACACAGGAGAGTCAGTGAAGCTATTTTATGTGGTTGATGGCCAGTACAATTTTAACGTTGATGAGTTAAAATCCTTTTGTCGAGGCAGTCTAGCAGCTTACAAGTGTCCCAAGCAATTTGAGGAACGGAAAACACTGCCGAAAAGCAATGTTGGTAAAATTTTGCGAAAAGAATTGCGTTAAGTAGCTAAATCAAGAAAAAAATTGTTTTTAAAAGAATTTTTGATAAGACCAATAATGCTCCTTTGTCTTAGTATTAACCCTTAGTTAAAAAATATTTAATTTGTTGGAACTTTGGAATAATTTTCATTTCTAAGAGTTATCACTTTATTGGATATTTTTATGAAAAGAAGCGCCCCATTTGAAGACCATGATGATTACGAGCTGATGAGGAATTTGAATAAGCAGTACGAATCAAATTTTTTGAGGTTTCAAAAGCTATGGTTTGGCCAAGATTCTGAGGAGTCGGCTGACATAGAGAGAGATTATCAGGACAAACTAGGCTTATAAAGCCAGAGATAGTGAGGTAAACTTAAAGTTTTACCTAGTTTTCTTTGGTTTTATGAATAATGATAAGTTTGATGTGTCTGAACCCTGGAAAAGTACTAATCAGGACTGGTGGGATTGGTACGTCACCTTAGCGTCCAATAACGAAAATTTAAAGCAGAGATTTTCATATTGTTTACCCAAAGTGCTGACAGAAGTGGCGGAGGGCGCACTAGCGATTAAGGAAATTCATTCCGAGTACTCTGTTTCAGATGCCGAGGTTACGAAGTTTCGTGAGGATGGGTTTATTAAGTTAAAGAATGTCTTTTCGCCCTCTACGATTGGAATCCTTCGTCGTCAGCTAATTTCAGAAGTTAGGAAGCGTCTTAAGACAAATGAAAAACAAAAGCAGAAGTTTTTGAGCCTTGACCTTGTCTGGGAAAAAAATAAAGTTATCAAGGAATTTGTTGTAAACAAGCGGTTAGCCAGCATTGTTGGTCGATTGTTGGGAGTTAATGCTGTTAGGTTATACCACGACAACGTTCTTTCAAAAGAGCCAGGGTGTGGTAGAACCCCATGGCACTACGATATTCATCATTTCCCGATCGCAACGACTAATGTTGTTACTGCATGGATTCCTGCTCAAGCAATACCTATTGAGATGGGGCCGCTCATTTTTGCGAAACCAATCAATGCATATAAGTTTGTGGAGCATTTGAGGTTTAGCAAAGAAGACACAGCATATGATCAGGATGTTTGGAAAATCTTCCAGAACAGCGGAGAAATTGAAATCGATTGTCAACCCTATGAAATCGGTGAAGTTAGTTTCCACCATAACTTATCTTTTCACAGTGCTTCACCGAATCTGACTACCGAGAGTCGCTTAGTTTTAGCAAACACGTATTTTGAGGATGGCGCTAAGGTGGTGGATCAACCGACCATGGTTTCTGGAAGTTGGCAACAATTTATTCCGGGTACGAATCCTGGCCAGATAATTCGTACCAAACGTAATCCTATATGTTGGGAGGTTTAGTTACTTTGACGAAAACATTTAAAAACAGTTGTGAGCATTGGAGTGAGAAATATGTCGAGGAAATGCATAATTTTTACAAATTAGCCAATCTTGATTATGCAAAACTTGCAAATTCTCTAAATTGGGCTGATGTCTTTGGTAGAATCAGAGGAAAATTAGGTACTGAGTCACTGGAATTACTAGATGTAGCCTGTGGTTCTGGAATGTTTCCCACTGCATTACAATGCGTTCTCTCAGAAAAAGAAAAACGAGCAACTATAAATTATTCATTGCTTGACCCGTCTAAATTCGCGATCAATGAAACAAAAAAGAAGCTGATTTCTCCCTTTCGTTTATCCAAAGAATTTAACACAAGGCTGCAAGACTTTAATTGTGTTCATGTGTTTCACATCTCATGGGCAATTCATGCACTTTATGCAGTGCCGAAAAATGAATTAAAGGTAAGTTTAGAAAAGTTTTATTCTTCATTCAAGGAAATTGGATTTATTGCGCATGCATGCAGTGATGCTCACTATATAAAGTTTTACAATCTTTACATTCGGGATTGTCATAACGGTGCCCTTCCGGCATTTTGTTCGGCAGAAGACATAATGAAAATATTTGACTTCTTGGGAATTAAATATGATGTCCAGTATATCGAGTACATCAATACTGCTGAGTATCATGACAACTTAACTGTTGAGGCTTACCTACAGCGATGTCTTTTTGATGATACAATAAAGCTGAGCGACATGAGAGAGTACGATTTAATTGGTAACTATTTAGATTCTTGCTCTTCGACAGGGAAATGGTTGTTTCCGCAAAAAGTCGCGTTAATCGAATTGAAAAAGTGTTTTGGTTGATGTGTTTAGAAATGAAGGTTGTAAGTATTGGAAACTAGCTGGTTACGGGAATTAAGAAGAGGAAAGAAACCAGGTAGTGGAAAACTTGTGGAGCATCTTCAGAGAGTACATCGTGAAAATCCGGGTTTTACAGAAAAATATAGTGCAAACTGTGTTGATGCTGCTGGAATGAACACATATCAGTGGTTAGCCGAAGTAATTGAGAAGGAAGATCACAAAGAGATTCTTGATTTAGCCTGTGGGAGCGGTCCATTACTTTCTCATTGCCATGATAAGTTTGGTGGTGATCTCTCGCTGACTGGGGTTGATATGAGTCAGGCTGAACTTAATCTTGCAGAGAAACGCTTGCCCGATACTGCAACGCTTGTTCATGCAAAAGCGCAAAATTTAGGATTTATTGGCGATGAGGAAATAGATGTTGTTCTCTGTCATTGGGCTTTGACTCTCATGGATCCTGTTGGACCTGTTTTGGAGGAGGTTTCACGAGTTTTGAAGCCGGGTGGAACTTTTGCTGCCATAGTTGATGGAGACAAATCTTTCTCTCAAGAATATGAAGATGTCAGCGCACTTATATATTCGTGGGTAGGGAAAGCTCATGAGAATTATGGGAAATATGATATGGGGGATGAAAGAATACGTCGTAAAGAAACTCTACAAAAATTAGTAGGGCACTACTTTAAAGAAGAGGAGGTCGTAATTCAGCAAAAACTTTTCTCTGTTTTTGGAACACCAGCGAAGTTAGCAAAAAGTGTTGCTGATTTTTTCTATGCCTCATATGCTGTTCCTGAAAACATGAAGCCTTCTTTGTTGGATGATTTGCGGGATTATTTTAAATCTAATGAAAAGATTTTGAATCAAGAATTTCGAATGCCAATAAACAGGCTTGTTGTTCGAGGCTGATTACATGTCTTCAGTTTATAAATTAAGAGATTTTGAAAAAAAGAGAATTACTGTTGCGGATCTGAAAAGTGTGCAGGATATTGTCGTGGTTGAGGAAGTTAAAAAATGTTTTGGAGTATCGACAAGTATTTACTTCATTTTTGATGAGACATGGGAAAAAAAGTTGTCGTTAGAAATTGGTTGTAGTCAGGGTTTAGTTTACGGTTTTACGCGTTATGACGATAATCATGAGAGGGCAAACAAGTTGATATCATTTCTAGGAGAAAAATTAAACTTTGACTTCGATGAGGTTATTAGTTAACTCAATGTTTTTGAATTTTTATGAAATTTTGTATAGTGGGAGTTTGTTTTGCTAACTTCGGATGAATTATGGCGATCTGTGAAATTGATTCAAGAACAAACGGAACAGAAAAGCTTAAAGTTATGCGTCAAGTTTTCTGGAAAAACAAGTGAGAGTCCTCTACCTGTGAAGGATTTATATTTTGACGACCATCATAACAGCGTAGTTTTGGTCATCGACGATCCAAATGAGAATATATCTCTTTAGGTTAATATTTAATCTTAAATTTAATTGGTGTTGAGTATTATTTTTTATGGTTAACGATGCACTTTTCTACTTTGTGTGGGCACATGCGAATTTTAGTGTACTAGACTGAGAGTCTTCAATGAATCGAGTACCATCATTTTTTGCCTCATTGATTACAATGTATTTTCCCATTTGGCCAGTATATGAAGTAATACTTATATTAGCTTGCTCCATAGTGGCACAATTTGCTTTAAACGTACTAATTCTAGAGAGCGCACCATAAATTGCTTCCTCGAAATCTATTAATTCTGAGTAGTAAACAAATTCATCTTGTTGTTTTACATTAGCTACATCGACATAAAATGATTTACCGTTTAATTCATCTACTTTTTGCCAGTCTACGGCAAAAGCGCTAGAAAAAATAAAAACAGTAAAAATAAATGGGTGAAATTTCATTTTGCGCTTTCAATTTATTTGACAAACACGATAGCACTAATTAAATAAAACGCCAACCCCCATACTTGTATCTTTTATTTCATATAGAGCTTTTGCAGCCATTAGTTCCATCTTTTCGTTGGATGGGTATAATTTGCGCAATACAAAATTTTCAAAAAAGATTGAAGAGAGGAGTTTTTTTTAGCGAACTTTATAAGATAAATTTTTAAGTTACCTCAGAGTTACTTCTGAATCTATTGATAGCGGTAGTACGTTATTTGAGGTATAGTCAACGTGCTTTCCTATAATTTGTAAGTCATGAGCACCTATAGAGCAAGGTCTAAATTAAAAAAAAATTATATTCATTTGTGCGTTACGTTTTTACTTTTTTATTATTGCTATTTTTAACTTCCTGCGATTCCTCCATAAAAGGATTTAATGTTGGTTTTAGTGAAGGATATAAGAAGGGATTAAAAAGTAATGGGTGTAAGGAATTTAAAGATAAGAAAAAAAAGTGGAAAAATAAGCCTTTTAAAGATGGCTTTATTAAAGGATATGAGTCCGGGATGATAGATTGTATTAAAATCATGAAGGCTAACCAGGCAAATCAATAGCATCGGAATAATGAAGCTCTAAAAAAGAAAGAAGAGCACGCGGTTTTTTGCTTTCCTTTAGAAGATTCGCAGATAGCAAAGCAAAATACAATGAGACAAGGCTAAAAGCTTACCAGTAGATCTTTCAGGCATAGAAAATTGCCGAAACGAAAGTGGGGCTAGCTAGAAGTGGATAGCATCTAATTTTATAAGATTCGAAATATTGTTCCGTGTGTTGTAGTAGGCTTACGGAACCATTTGCTTTCCTAATTATCCTAGCTACCATGAAAAACAAATTTTTAACAGTTTGCCTTTGTCATCTTTTGCTCTATCCGTTAGCGGGATATGCAACGGAAATCCTAACTTGTTCTTTTCGGGACTCCCAAAATGTTTATAGAGAGTTTATGTTAAAGAGAAGTGCTGATAAAAACCCAACGTTTAAGGATGCCAATGTTGTAGATGGGCCACTTTGGAAGGTCATGAGTGAGGACGATAGTAAGTTCATACTCTTTAGAGAAATGCTAAAACCCATGGAAAAAGAAAAGAAATCCGTTTACACACTTTTTTTTATCGATAAAGAGTCCGGAGACTTTCGTTTTAGAAATTATCTTCATGCCGAATATGTGAATACTATAAGAGGTAATTGTCGATTGAAATGACCCTATAATGCCTATGAAAAATTGTTTTTTATCTATTATCTTTTTGTTCTACGTTAGTGCGCATGCCAATAATTGGCAAGAGTTTGGAAAGGACTCTAATGGGCATATTCATTATGTTGATATGGACAACATAGAAGAGGGTAATGGCGTTCTCTATTATTGGAGCCTCATGGATTTTTTGGAAACAACAACTTTAGGCACTCGTTCGAATGTGAGTAAATACAAAGTTGATTGTACTAATGAAAAACAAACCTGGTTAAGCTATGTATACTTTAGTGAATCGATGGGTAAAGGAAAAAAAATAACAAGCTTAGTTCCTGTATGGAACCACTATGGGTCCACATTAAACGAAATTAGGAGCCTAACACCAGATTCAATCGAATATCGATTAATGCGGTTTGTCTGTGGAAAGAAGATGTAATATGAAAAGGCTTGTTCTTTTTATTGTATTTTCATTTTTGCTTTCTTCATGCGCATTAAATTATGGCAAAGAAAGTGACAAAAGCGAGAAGAGATTGACGGAAAAGGATGGAGTTACAGTTTCGTGCAAACCGCAACGAGAAATTTTTGTGAAAGGAAAGTGCATAAAAAGAAGAAAGTATATGTAACAAAGCAGGGAAAAATTGTTACCGAATTGCGTAGGTTCTAATTTTCTTTTTCTTTTCCTTTCTTGCTTTTGATGCTAGAAACTACATGAAACTATTTACGTTGTTAAAAAATCTGTGGGAAAAAATTCGAGAAGTTGATTCTATCATTCGTCAGATCAATCGATAAGGAATATCTCTAAAGGAATTCTAGTAAGACAAGAGTAGATACGGAAAATCTATTTCTTTTCCCTGACTTGCACATCAATTGTATCTTTTTGTTTCTCGGAAAACGATTGGTTTTGTTTTTTGGGCTTTTGTTTTTTCAAAACCCCAAGAACAACAGGAAACAATCTCGGCAGAATTCTATTGATGACAGCCCCGATCAAACGACCCTTGATTAGCGGAATAATAAAATGAAACATTTGGATTCCTTATTGTTTATGCTTTGGTATTTCAAAATGCGAATTAATTTTTATTAATTTTCTCATTGAGCTTACCTGAAAGGTTAATATATTTTTCTTCTGCGCTATCAAGATGCTCTTTTACTTTTGGCTCTTTTTCAACCATCTGCTCATCATTGACATAACACTCAAACCAGATTTCTCTTCCATCTTTACTCATGGCAATATTTTCAATAGGCAAATGGTCTACGGGTTGATTATTACTTCTTCTCTTTACAATTACACTTACAGGTATGTCGTAAAAATCCTTTGAGTTTTGTTTCAGATCCGTAGTCGTAATTTTCTCGAAATCATTCCAACAATTTGCAATCTGACCAGTTGTAAGTGTTATGTCCATGAGTATCCTTTAAGTGTTTATACCTAAATAATAATAAAAATCGTCAATAGTAGGAAACGTTTTTTATTTTAGTTATTTTAAGACCCTATATTGAAGGCAAAGTTTCTGCGAAATATCTCATAAAAGTTTGTAAGGAAAATCTGAGAGCGGCTGATTTTGGTTTTTGAAGGAGACATGACAAAACAGGAAAATAACGAAGAAGATAAAGGTGGTATGATTTAGAAATACCAAAACACGAATTCGATGAATACGATGAAAGAGCATGGGGTTGGTTGCACGTTTTGCGAAATAGATTCATCTAGGATAACCAATCAAAACACATTAGCTTATGTGATTCCTGATAAGTATCCTGTTACAAAAGGACATAGATTAATCATTCCTAAAAGACATGTGAAAGATTATTTTGTACTCGAAAAGTCAGAGAGTACTGCAATACACGAGTTAATTCTTGAAGAAAAGGAAAGACTCAGTGAGGATACTTCCATAGAGGGATACAACATTGGAGTAAATTGTGGAGAGGTTGCCGGCCAAACGGTTTTTCATTGTCATGTACATCTCATTCCTAGAAGAAAAGGAGATGTGAAAAATCCTAGGGGAGGGGTAAGACATGTAATAAGTGGCAAAGGAGATTACAAGATGCAGGACCTTTTGAAATCGGAAAGCTTGTAAATACAAAAATGAAGATACAAAAACTTGTAGGTCTTCTTATTGTTATTTTCATAATTTTTGGATCTGTATCAATCGTTGGTTTTCAGCTCTTCAATAATATCCACAGTATCTTATTTGTTTTAGGTGGGGCAACTGGATAAAGTTTTTTAAAATCGAGTAGGAACGATTGGATAAAGAATCTTGGAAATGGTGCAGTGTATTTCGGTTGGCTCGGAACGCTTATTGGTTTGATAGCAATCGCAGGTAATAGGTTTGATGTATGGGGCGATATGGATAAGATGGGCCCTGCTTTAGCTGTAGCAATGCTAACCATTTTTTATGGGTATTTATTAAAGTTAATTACCATGGCATTTGAGAAATGATAGGACTTTTTCGGGTTCCTTACTGTGTGGCATTTTGATTTTGATTTCTCACTATTTATGGATATAGATTAGATATAGGAAAACTTTTTTGCTAAAGTAACGTACAGAAATTAACAATACAATTGGCAACAAAACACCAATGAACAACTACACCATTTCCGTAACGGATCAATCCAATTTAATTGCTACTGGTCTGGAACAATCCATCGCCCAAATTGCTGAATCTGTTGTGCTACATATGGGAGATTATATTTCTTGGAGAGGCACCCTTGATTTAGAAGTATGAGTGTTACCGAACTCTGAATTGACATGGTCAGATGTCAACGGATTAGCTCCGGCCTTAGGTTCTCAATCCTGGAATGGAACCGGTTGGACAAACAATACGCTGGCTGAGGCAATCTCAGGAATAGATCCAGTAAGTGGCGATGCAGAAATCGGGTGCTTTCTTTATTTGGGAAGCGATAACCTTCCAAGAAATTATGGAGATTTATTTTGGTTCGAACCGTTTCCAGGTTCAAATCAACAGGTGAAAGTTCCTACTGGGGAAGTTGATTTTTACGGAGTACTTTTACATGAGATATTTCATTGTTTGGGTTTTTGGGGAAGTTCAGAAGAATGGATTAGTAGGGTAGAAACGAGAGAACTGTTTCATTATTTTCATCTTCGATATGAAGGAAGATTGAGTTTTACTGAAGAAGGGCAGAAGAAATTCAGTGCACAGGAACGTTTAATACCCGTGAAGGAATTTTACTTGTTATCTGTTGGCCATATGTTTACGGAAAGTAAAAAATACGCGGATTTACATCATGCTGGAATCGTTTTAAAGGGAGTGGATTTTGTGTGGCCCAGGATAACAGATTGTGACAAAAGAGGTGAGCTAAAGTATGAAATTTTCAGAGCAACTCCATAAGTTTATTTTTTGTTAAATTTTTTTTTGCAGGTTTATGTGTGAGTAACAGTGTGAGTAACGCCAAAAAAAGTGATTCAGATTTTTTATAGAATCAATGAGTTAAGTGCTCAGTTCGAATGCGGCTCTCTCCGCCAGTCTAAAAATTGCTAAATTTCTATTTTAAATCAACAGTTTATAAGTTCACTAAATTTAGTTTTGTACCATATCTCTGTACCAAAATAGCCAAAAATAACTTAATATCTAGCCCATAACATAGGGGGGAGGGGTTATGCCGTGTGTTTTTGGTTGTGATGGTACCTTACCTTTTCATGAGAAGGAGGAATTATTAAAAAGTATCCCTTTAATGAACTAATGATTAAACTGATTTTTTAAAATAGTATTTAATTGTGATAGTAGCTAAGAATGAAAATAACGTAAACACTAATCTTTTTTTTCATCTAATATATGTAAATTGATTATTTAGGCCAATACTCAATTAATAAACTTTTAATAAACCACAAACCTAGAAAAACAACTATTGGTGATAAATCTATTCCACCAAAAGCAGGTAGGTATCTTCTCACAAAATTTAAACTTGGTTCACATAATCGACATAACCCATCCAGGATGGTATAAGCAAACCGATTATCAGTATTAATTATATTAAAATTAACAAGCCAGGTAAGAATTATATAAACTATAAGAACAATTTCAAATAAGTTTATAATTTGAATAATTAAATATAAAAAAGAGTTCATTCTAAAATTTTTTTTGTTTAAGTTAATTCATCGATCCGAATTGTAATTCTAATGCAATAGTAACAACCAACATTAAACCAATCCAATACCATCTGTTATTATAAAACTTATCAAATATTGTTTCTTTTTTTTCTTCTTTATCTTCTTCATTACTCATAATTTAATCCTTCAAATCTAATTCTTTGTAATATTAAAGCAACGATCATATTGCCAAACTATATAAGGCTTTTCAATATTAATCACAATTATCAGAGGAATAATATGGCAACTGTACTATATGCTGCATTAACATCAATACTCTTAGTAATTCTTTCCGTAAGGGTCATTCCCCTGCGAGGAAGTCCTGTATTTGCGTGGTTTACATTTGGATACAAAGGTGAGAATGCACTAAATCGAGCGATTCGAGATCATGGAAATCTAATTGAATACGCTCCTATGTTTTTTTTGTTAATGTTTGTTGCAGAACAAACCGGTTATTAATCACTTGCATTACACTATTACGGAGGGGTGTTTTTACTGGGTAGATTTTACACGGTGTGTGTTTCGGTTTTATGGAAAAAAATGTGTTATTTCGTTTAGCTGGGACCGTTATAACATTGGGCTCGACACTTGGGCTCAGCACAGTTTTACTTTTTCGTTATTTTTATTTTCCCTAATGCCGTTTACTGGAGCTAGTCATAAGTACTAATCGATAATGAAAGTCTTAACAGAACAAGTTGCCAAAATTCTGGGACAATTAGGATGTTTATTTCTTTAAAAACTTTTTCAGAAATCGATAAATAATAAAAAAGGGAGTAGTCGAAAGAATCAAAAAATTAAACTTTCTTTTTACAAATATAAAAAACAACACAAATAATACTAACGAGATTCCTAGAACTATTGCCATATCCTATTCCTTAAGATTAATACTTCTCTTCTTTGGTACATTGAAAATACTCCACAAACGTATACGTTTCATTGGATATCGTGCGAACGAGTTTCGAATCAACAGAAGCACTTGGATAAAAATTGATTTTCATATCGGTTAGTAACTCTTTGGTTTGAAAGCGTGCAAAGATTTGCTCGTCAGATTGACTTATCAGAGAAATCGTAAACTCCGATACATCTTTTGTAGCATTTAAATCCTCTAGAGATGCAAAAATCAGGGTATTTTCTTTTTTGTGAATTGTTAGTTTATAAATGTCATCAAATTTATAATATTTTTTTACTTTATTATTTGGCTCTATAAGAACCTTAGCAGTTTGCGTGCAGTAATATGTATCTGCATAAGCTTGCATACACGAAAGCAAAACCATTAAAAATCCTAAGCTGTTTTTTCTATGCTCTTTGCATTTGGTAGCAGGTAAATTTTCCTTACAAATCATTTTTTCCTTTATGTAAGAAACCAGTAATTTATCGAACTTGTAATAATCACAATAAGAACTAAGCAAATACTCACACCTAATCCACTAACCAACCACAGAGCATCTTTTCGTATTTGAAAGTACAGAAAACATCCAAAAAGAAGAAATCCTACAAATATCCAAAACAATATGTCTTCCATCTTTCGATTATCCTAGATTTCAAGGGTTCAATAAATAAATCTACAAAATTTGGAATTCTTTGAATTTGCAAAACCAGGCAAAGAAAACTGCAGCGATCACCAGAGATGAAAACAGAGACTACCAACAAGTACTGTTTTTGATTATGATATGCACTTCGAGACTAACATAATGATCTTTTGAGAACAACGATTTGCTATGGATATTGTAATCCGAGACGATGAAAGCAAAAGGGCCTACTGTATCGTAGGAGAGTTCCTTTTTTATGCGCACATTTTTCAAGATGGCTCCATTGATACAAAGAGTTGGCAGCCATTCGATCAGGAGTTAACACCATATCACAAGGATATGATAGAAAAATTGAAAAACTTACACAATACAACTCGATCGTTACACGCACCGATTGCTGATTTTCCATTTCTGTAATCGATGTCAGATTCCCAAACAGAACTGGAGCAGTTTGTATCGAATTTATTAAAGTTCACAGTTCCTGTATTTTTCCTACTGATTGTACTTGCTTTGCTTTATCTTCTAGTGAAATAGTGTATTGCGTTAAAGTGTAGAGTCTTAGAATGTATTTTTTGAGAGATGATATGTTTCGTTATTTGAAAGCGGTTCTTTGGTCTTTTTTAGGCTTGCGCGAAAAGCATGCATTTGAGGCAGATCAGAAAAAACTCAAACTGATTGTTTTGATTGCAGTTGGAATATTGGTTTGTATCGTGTTTATTGGTGTATTAATTGGAGTCGTACAAATTGTTGTATCCAACCAGCAGCAAATTTTAGAGTCTTCTGAGGGACGTTCTTAGAGCAAGGTTTCCAAATTGTTTGTCTGAAGGAATTTCGAAAATTACACGCACTTAAAAAGTATTGATGGACTGCGTCCCTCTATGATTGAAGCTGGCTCGATTTTTTCTGCAAGAAAACTTTTACCCTGATCATCACAAAACTCTTGTGCTCTTGTGATTGCACCATTAGGCAGAATTCTTTGTACATAAAAATTTCCTCCGCCAACATCCTGGACGGTAAGAACAGCACACGAACTTAACAAACTTGCAGCAATAGCGATACTTAATACTCGCTTAATCATGTTCATCCTTTTAAATACTTCTCGTTTTCATTTTCATAAAAAAATGACACGTTTGGTTTTCTATTGGTTGTCTAAAAAGATTTAGGTTGTCAGTAAAAAAGGAGAATTTTTCTGAGGGCGTTTTAGGGATTGGCTCCCCGACCTGGGCTCGAACCAGGGACCTGCGGATTAACAGTCCGTCGCTCTACCGACTGAGCTATCGGGGATCCTTTAAAAACTTTATGCCTCTTACTTTTTTATTTAAACCGTATGCTGAACATTGTATACGAAATTTTAATCGAGCGGAAAACTTGTTACTTGAGTATGTCAATAAACCAGAATATCCACTATTCCTTAAACAAATAGCTAACCTGAGATCATGACAGAGAAAAAATCAATTACACTGATTGAGTAATTTCCCTCGCCAGTTGGTTGCATTCATAAGTAAAAAATAAGGAATAGTTGCTATTATTGAGTACCATAATTTTCGAAACACTTGTAAAAGTAATTTTCGTATTGGCGAAAAAATAAATAGACAGTTTTGTTGATTTGCAATAGCGTTTTTGCTGGGTATGGGAATAGTAATAATGTTTTCATACATGAATTCTCACGAATCAATCAATCAGCTGAAAAAATTGTATAACATGAAGAAGCAAGGAAAGATGATGATCCAACTAAGAGGAACTGAACGGTTGCCAAACTCTAATGATAGGTCCAAAAAGATTCACAGTGTTAATAGAGTTTCAGGGAGAAATTTTGCGCATTAGTCACGAGGAACAAAGTAATTTCAAATACGTTTTTTTTATGGTTATCGCTATGATTGCATTTGCAATTGAGGACGCAATTATTAAGCAGTTGGCTTTTAAACTTCCCATCTCACAGGTTCTTATTTCTGTTGGTTTATCAGGTTTGTTGGTTTTGTATGGATTAAGCATTGTGAAAAACGAGGATATTGCACATAGACGTTTCATTGGCATAAAGTTTTTGTTAAGAATGTTATGCGAACTAGTTTCTTCCGTGTTTTTTGTCATTACTATGGTTTACGTCTCACTCACTGCTTCCTCCGCTTTGTTACAAATCGTACCGATTATGATGACGATAGGGGGGTTTCTTTTGTTCAAAGAACCAGTAAATTTAAAGCAATGGATTTTGATATTAGTCGGTTTATTCGGTTCTTTACTCGTAATTCAACCAGGTACTGATATGTTCAACCCACTTTCGTTATTTGCTCTAGCTGGAGCATTTTTTTTAACATTAAGAGATTTATTGACATTTTCAATGTCGGAAAATTATGAACCGGTCGCTATTGCGTTCTGGGGGTTTGCCTCTTTGACATTAGGGGGGGTGATAAGTGTACCTTTTTTCGGACCTTTTTGTGAATTTTCAGCAGTCGATGTTTTTTTTTTGGGGGCTTCTAGTTTTTTTGGTCCCGCAGCGTATTTAGCGTTGATTTATGCAACCAGAGGAGGGGAAATCGGAGTTGTTGCTCCTTTTCGTTACTCTAGGTTGCCAATTGCTGTCCTTATTGGAGTCCTGGTTTTTGAAGAAAGCCCCAACAATTTTACATTATGGGGATGCGCATTAATCGTGGTTTCCGGCTTTTTCATTTTAATACTGTCAAATAAACGAAAAAATAAATCAGCTCGCAGCGATTAATTAAAAAGAGAAATCTAGTCTGACCATTTAAATGTACCGGAATAAAAATTAGTTTGGTAGCTTAATGGTCGTCTTGTTTTTCTGGTATATCAATAAATGTTTTACAAAGGGGCTTATGTGTCTATATCATTGTAAGAGTAAATAAGCTTCTTCAAAAACTATTACGGGAACTGGTATGAAAGTCATTTTGTTAACATTATTCATTACGGTCTTTTCCTCAGAAATTTCCGCAAAAAATGTTTACAGTTGTGAAGGGCAAGCTACAATGTGTATTCGAAAAGTTGAAGGTCTTTGGAGGGCTGATGTTTGTGATTCAGGTAACTACATATTCGTATTCAACACTGACTATTCAGAACTACAATATGACAAGTTGATTGGTAGAAGAAATGGGGTAGACAAAAAAGTAACCGAGTTCTTAAAATGTAAATCAGTTACGAATGTTAGCGAAAAAAGAAACCAAGAACTCTTGGGAGCTAGTAACGGTAGATTGACCTGTATTGATTTTGATGGGAGTCAATTAGGAATACCTGAGGTGATCGAAGAAGTTGTCCATATATCAAGCAACAAAGACAGATTTGCCATATACCCGATGCACAGTCATGCTTTTTTGATGAATGGCCCCTCTGCGGATACGGCGACTTTTGGGAAATGTACGAAATTACAATGATGAGAGAAAAAGGGTTACTGCAAGCGATAAGTATCTGTTGCCAACATGTTTTCACAATCAGCTGAAAGCAATTTGTAAAAAAAAGAGGATCCAAAATATGATCGAAGAAAAGACAGTAATTCGAACGTCAGAAGAGCAATCAAAATCGAAGCAAGTGTTAGGCCATTTGGTTAATGGGACGGTTGTGACTTTTAATGCACCAACATTGGATGTATTTAACCCTGCTAATGGCACCGTTATTAAGCATTTGGAGGTAGGCGGAAAATCTGCTGTTGAAGCAGTTATTTCTGCTGCAGAAAAAGCGTTGCCTGCTTGGAAAAAAACTCCAGCTGTAAAACGAGCAAGAGTAATGTTCAAATTCAAAGAGTTGCTCGAACAGAACTCTGGAAGAATCTGTGAGCTAATAGGTCAAGAGCACGGAAAAATAGTGCATGATGCAAAAGGGGAGTTGCAACGAGGCATTGAAAATGTTGAATTCGCGTGCGCTGCACCCGAGCTGTTAAAAGGAGAATATAGCAAAGAAATAGGTTCTTCTATTGATTGTTGGAGTGAGTTTCCTCCGGTTGGGATTGTGGCGGGAATCACACCATTCAATTTTCCAGCTATGATACCGCTATGGATGTACCCATTAGCAATTGTTTGCGGTAATTGTTTTGTTTTGAAACCTTCAGAGAAAGACCCTACTTCGACCATGTTTATAGCAAAACTACTTTATGAGGCAGGACTACCTGAAGGCGTGCTAAACATCGTCAATGGGAATGATAAAACAGTGCAGTTACTTTTGGAAGACAAACGAATAAGTGCGGTAAGTTTTGTTGGCTCAACGCGAGTTGCGAGTTCCGTCTATACATCAGCGGTTAATCAAGGCAAGAGGTGTCAGGCCCTCGGAGGAGCTAAAAATCATGCTGTAGTGATGCCGGATTCGGACATAGATAGTGTGGTGAACCAGCTCATAGGTGCAGCTTTTGGCTCTAGTGGACAACGTTGTATGGCGATATCTGTAGCAGTATTGGTCGGAGATGTGTTAGCTGATAAATTTATTGAGAAAATTAGGTTGGTTTCTAATGGATTACGGGTTGGGGCTTTTGATAATACAGACAACGATTTTGGGCCGGTAGTGACGCGTGAACACAAAAAGAAAATCGAGGCATTGATAACAAGTGCTGAGGATGATGGTGCTGAAATTGTAGTTGACGGAAGGCTCTTCAAACCTTCTGATGATCTCCATGAGGGGTTTTTCCTGGGACCTACCGTGATTGATAAGACTGAAGTTTGGATGGAATCATATAAAGAAGAAATTTTTGGGCCTGTGTTGCAGATCGTCCGAGTTGAGACATTGCCTGAGGCTATTCGGTTAATTAATGAAAATGCTTACGGGAATGGTTGTTGTGTTTTCACAAGAGACGGAAATACAGCAAGAATTTTTTCGGAAGAGGTCTGGGCGGGAATGATTGGAATAAATGTTCCATTGCCTGTGCCTGCGGCTAATCAAAGCTTCGGGGGATGGAAGGACTCACTATTTGGAGATCTTCACATTTACGGCCCTGATGGAGTAAGATTTTATACGAGAAGAAAAACTATTACCCAGAGATGGCCTAGTAAAAAGTTAGCGGGAGAAAATCAGTTTTCTATGCCATCTAATAATTGATATTTACCTTTACTGCTAAGTATTCTAGATGTATTTATCATTAATGACTTTTTTTTGAGGTTTCTTATGTATCAAGAGATTTGTCTAACTATCGTAGCTTTTAATACAACACTAATTATGCTAAAGGCGACGGGCCTATTGGATAACTTTATGACTAGATTTAAACGTAGGTTGGGGTAAATTTAATCTAAATGGTTGTGTGCATTTGAACATGGCGAAATAAAGCCGTCGAATTAATTCTTTTTCACGTTTTCACTTGTATGCATAATTTTTTGGGTTAGAATTGAAGGCTTTAAACGAAAGTTTATTGAATCTCATTCTTTTGGTTGGAGCGTATTATGATGGTTTTGTACTCCGGATCTACTTGTTTGTTTAGTCACCGTTGCAGATTTGTTTTGTATGAGAAGGGGATGGATTTCGAGATACGTGATGTTGACCCTTACAAAAAACCTGATGAGATATCTTTGATGAATCCTTACGGTGATGTACCGGTGCTGGTTGATCGTGAGCTTACTCTTTATGAGTCTAACATTATAAATGAATTTATTGATGAGAGATTTCCTCATCCTCAGCTCATGCCAACTGATCCCTCATTGAGAGCCAAAGCCCGGTTGTTACTTTTCAATTTTGAGAGAGAAATTTTTTCTCATGTAGATAAACTTGAGAATGGGAAGGACGAAGCGTTACATCAAACCAGATTGGGAATAAAGGAAAAGCTCACCCAACTGACTCCGATAATTTCTAAATCTAAGTTTATGTTAGGCGATGAATTTAGTATGATTGATGCCGCGCTGGCACCTCTTTTATGGAGATTAGATCATTACCAAATTTCTTTGCCAGATTCTGCTGCACCACTGATGAAATATGCTGAACGAGTTTTTAGTCGCCCTGCCTTTTCGGAAGGACTTACTGCTCATGAAAAAATTATGCGACGCTAGTCGGCTGCGCATCTCATTGATAAGTTTTTGCTATTTTAGATGGGGTCTGGACGTCAATCATTTTTAAGGTATTTAGGAAGTCAATCGTCATAATCAAGGCAAGAATCGAGACAAAAAAAGGCCATTGGTGTGCTATGAAATAAATTATTCTTTTCCGGTTGATAAGAAAAAAAAATAAAAATATTTTTCTATAGGTAATTAAGCGTTGCCCAAGGGTCCCGACGGAGCTCTTTGTCAAGAGAAAAGCGTGGTTTTGTTGATTTTTGAGTTTATTGATTATGAGTAATCCAAGGATAACGGTAATTATCTGAAAAAGTAAAAATGGGAAAAGTATTAACAATGCTGACAATACAATCAAATTCGTTACTAGATCAATCGGCAGAATCCCATGAAAATAATTCAAGTACAACCAAAAAAAAAGAACCAGAGGTAATAAAAGAAGAAAGCTATATGCGAAAAAAACGATGGTAGGAAAAAAAACTAAGAGTAAGCATATGGCAACGAATAAAAGTGCAACGATCAATTCCACTAATTAAATACTTTTTGCTTGAATCTTCTTTTTATGAACAACAGCAGATATGGCGTTAGTGACGTATTTCAAATTTGTTTTATTTAACGCAGCGATACAAATTCTACCAGAATCAAGAATATATACTCCGAACTTTTCCCGTAACTGTGCTGCATGAATTATCCCTAAACCAGAATAACTAAACATACCATGTTGATCTTTAATGAAGGAAAAGCTAGTTAAATTTTCTTCCTCAAAAGCTTTTACAAGTTGGTTTCTCGTTTCCGTAATTCTAGTTCTCATTTGTTGAACTTCTGACTGCCAGATTGCGTAGAGTTTTTCGTTTGAGAGTACCTGGCCCACAATTTTTTGACCATAAGTAGGAGGTGTTGAATAAAGACTACGGATGATATTTTTTAAATGACTTTGGATTTTTGCCGATTCTTCTTGAGAACAGCAAAAAAGGCTTAAGGCGCCGACCCGCTCACCATACAAAGAAAAGTTTTTTGAGAACGAATTGGCGACTAGAAAAGGTTTTTCAAATTTTATATATGTTCGTAGAACGGATGCATCTTCTTTAACGTTGTTTTTAAAACCCTGATAGGCAAGATCAAAGAAAGGAATTAGGTCAAGCTTTCGGATAGTATCTAGAATTTCTTGCCACTCTTCCTTCGAGGGGTCGATGCCTGTAGGATTATGGCAATTTGCATGCAAAATAACGACGGTGTGCTTAGGTAATCTCTTAAGGAATGTTAGGAATTGATCAAATAAAAAACAATTTGTAATCGGGTCATAGTAAGGATAAGTATTGACTTTAAATCCTGCCGATTCGAAGATGTTCCGATGATTTTCCCAACTCGGCTCACTTATGACAACCAATGGCACTGTTTTTGTTCTTTGCAAGAGTTCAGCACCCAACCTTAGAGCACCAGTTCCTCCAAGTGCTTGAGTCGTTATTATGTTCGCGTTGCTGGAATGCGCAGGCCCAAATAGCAGTTTTTTTGTAGCATCGCAAAATGAATCAAAACCAACCATAGGCAAATAAACGCAAGGGTCTTTTTTTTCGTAGAGCAATTGCGCAGCCTTTGTCACACATTTCAGAACAGGAACATTGCCGTTCTCATCTAAATAAACCCCCACGCCTAAATTATATTTAGTCGACCGTTTGTCATTTTTAAATAACTCCGTGAGGCCGATTATTGGGTCTCTAGGAAGTTTGGTGATTTCCGTATATAAGCTCATGTGTTCTCAAAAAATAAGCTGAGAGTCAGTTTTGAGACCTCAGAACCTTGAAACTCCAAATATTGTTGCGTACAATAAAGTCTTTTCAGTGCGGTAGTTGTTGAATATTATACATAATTTTCAAAACATTTTTGCCTTCTGGGTGTTTTTACATTTTCTTTTCTTCAATGCAGTCGAACAAAAAAGATACTTTCAAAAGTAACGAAACTCCTTTTAACTTGGTTTCCTCGTTTCAGCCGCGTGGAGACCAACCTGGAGCGATTAGGCGAATTTCAGAAAACCTGGAGGCAGGCGTGGCGTACCAGACTCTTTTGGGAGTTACTGGCTCTGGTAAAACATTTACCATGGCAAATGTGATTGCTAAGTTGGGAAAACCATCATTAATTTTAGCTCCAAATAAAACCCTGGCAGCGCAACTGTACTCTGAGATGCGAGATTTTTTTCCGGGCAATGCCGTTGAGTATTTTGTCTCTTATTATGATTACTATCAGCCAGAGGCCTACGTTCCGCAGCGTGACTTGTTCATAGAGAAAGACTCTGCTATCAACGAACACATAGAGCAAATGAGACTTTCTGCGACGAAGTCATTACTGACCAGAAGAGATACTATTATAGTGGCTTCCGTTTCTTGTATTTACGGAATCGGAGACCCAGAAAATTATAATTCTATGATTCTTGCTTTGCGTATCAATGACAAAATTACTAGGTCCGATGTCATAGCAAAATTGGTCAGCATGCAGTACATCCGCAACGATTTAGAGTTTAGCAGGGGTAAATTTAGAGTGCGTGGTGACACGATTGATATATTTCCAGCGGAAAATTCTGAAACAGCAGTTAGAGTGGAATTATTCGACGGAGATGTCGAAGAAATTATTTTATTTGATCCTCTTACTGGCAAAGAAAAAGGCAAACTTAGGCGAACAATTATTTATCCCTCTTCGCATTATGTAACGCCCCGTGAAACCATCAGAAATGCGATTGAAAACATTAAAATTGAGCTTAAACATAGAATTTCCTTCTTTGTCTCCGGGGGAAAGCACGTTGAGGCTCAGAGGATTGAGCAACGGACTCGATTTGATCTTGAAATGTTGGAAGAGCTTGGCTTTTGTAAGGGCATTGAGAATTACAGTAGACATATTTCAAATTCACGACCTGGTGAGGCTCCTCCAACGTTGATGGATTATTTACCGGACGACTCTTTAGTTTTCATAGACGAGAGTCATGTTACCGTTGGACAGGTAGGAGGTATGTATAAGGGTGACCGCTCCAGGAAGGAGACTCTCGTTAATTATGGTTTCAGGCTTCCCTCGGCTTTAGATAATAGGCCGTTAAGATTTGACGAGTTCGAGCCAAAGCTTAGACAGGTTGTGTTTGTCTCTGCAACTCCATCCAACTACGAGTTAGAAAAATCGAAGTCAGAAATAATTGAGCAGGTTGTAAGACCCACTGGACTTTTAGATCCGAAGGTCGAGATTAAACCAGCAAAAAATCAGGTAGATGACTTGCTTTCAGAGATTAAAAACACTGTAGAAAACAAAGGCCGTGTGTTGGTGACAACACTAACTAAAAGAATGGCGGAAGATTTGACAGACTACCTTTTGGAACAGGGCAATCGGGTAAGATATTTGCATTCAGATATTGATACAGTGGAGCGTGTTGAGATTATTAGGGATTTGAGGCTCGGTGTATTTGACGTTTTGATTGGCATAAATCTCTTAAGAGAGGGGCTAGATATTCCAGAAGTATCCCTCGTTGCTATATTGGATGCAGACAAAGAAGGCTTTTTAAGATCTTACCGAAGTCTAATTCAAACAATCGGCAGGGCAGCCAGGCATATTGACGGTAAAGCAATTCTTTACGCAGACAAAATTACTGACTCAATTAAAAACTCTGTAGTTGAAACAGAAAGAAGACGAGAGAAGCAGCTTGCACACAATAAGGAAAACAATATCGTACCCCGCGGCGTAAAAAAAATTGTTAAAGAACTGATTGATGGGTTGCCTGTAAGTGATGATGGGACGAAAGCATTAAAAAATGTGGACCCTGAATATTTAAAACTGTCCAAAAAAGATCTTGCGAGAGAAATAAAGAAACTCGAAAAAGAAATGTTGAAAAATGCCAGAGAGTTGGAGTTTGAAAAGGCGGCTCTGAGTAGAGATAAACTTGAGGAAGCTAAGGCAGTTTTATTAGATTTGTGAATTTGTTTGTGTTGGAATTTAGAGATTACTATGAAAAAAAACATTGATTTAAAGATTTTATTTGTGTGCATGAGCAATACGGGAAGGTCGCCACTAGCCGAGGCTGTATTAAAAAGCAAGCTACAAGAACAACAAATTCTAGAGGGAGTTTGCGTCGCTTCAGCTGGCCTTTGCCTGAATGAGTACGGGAGGGGTATCGATACCAGGTTGAAAAGAATAGCGCTATCGAAAGGCTACTTTTTGGACACCCATAGAAGTAAAGGAATAATATCTGACGATTTTGAAAACTACGACTACATTTTGGCCATGGATTGGGACAATCTAGCAATGCTTCAGAGGGTCTGTCCGAAGAAATATGCCCATAAATTGCATTTACTAATGAGATTTGCACAAAAATCTGTCAACGCCACTTTGGCTGATCCAGATGATCATGGGTTTAGAGGCTATGATGTTGTTTTATCGGGCATTGAAGATGCATGTAACGGACTTGTCGAGGTTATTTTAGACAAGGTATCTAAGGTGGCATAAGGGTCACACGACAAGGGAAACTTAAATATAAACCCTAAATAAAATAGGTATTGGAAACTACTTGTGGTTAAAGTCGCTCATAAAACATAGTACAATAGTCGGGTATTGAGGGAGTTTTTAAATGAGACTTACTACAAAAGGAAGATTTGCTGTAACTGCTATGATTGATTTGGCGCTTAGGCAAGAAAAGGGGCCAGTTGCTTTGTCGAGAATTAGTGAAAGGCAAAGTATCTCATTGTCATATTTAGAGCAGCTGTTCGGTCGGTTGCGCAAACATGAGCTGGTTAGTTCTTGCAGGGGACCTGGAGGCGGCTACAGGTTGGGCAGGAAGTCCTCCGATATAACGGTTGCAGACATAATTTATGCTGTAGACGAGCCTCTAGACGCAACGCAATGTGGTGGAAAACAGAATTGCAAAGATGATGATGTTTGCATGACGCATGAGTTGTGGGCAGCACTTAGTAGACACATGGTTGATTTTTTAGATTCGGTGAACTTACAGGACCTTGTTAGTGAGCAGAGGCAAAAGCAAGCGGGGGTTGGTGTCCCTTCAGAGTCTAAAACGATGGAAGTATTGTTTAAGGATTAGAGATATGCTACAAACGCCTATTTATTTCGATTATTCATCTACGACGCCTGTAGATCCTGTGGTTCTTGAGTCTATGCTTCCCTTTTTAAGGGGTGAGTTTGGAAATCCAGCATCAAGAAGCCATTTTTATGGTTGGAAAGCTGAAGAGGCAGTAGAGAACGCTAGGAATCAGGTCGCGTCGTTAGTAGGGTGCGATTCGAGGGAACTAGTTTGGACGTCAGGTGCTACCGAGTCTATAAATCTTGCCTTAAAAGGTGCTGCGCGATTTTATAGTAATAAGGGGAAGCACATAATTACGGTTAAGACTGAGCACAAAGCCACTTTGGATGCTTGTCGGGAGTTGGAGAGAGAGGGTTTTGAGGTTACATACTTAGATGTCTTGAATTCTGGTTTGATCGACTTAGATTTGTTCGCTGAGTCGATAAGAAAAGACACCATTCTTGCTTCGGTGATGTTTGTTAATAACGAGATAGGTGTTATCCAGGATATAAATGCAATCAGCGAAATGTGTGAGCGAAACGGAGTTCTTTTTCACGTTGACAGTGCTCAGGCTACAGGTAAAGTTGAAATTGATTTGCAAAAACTTGGTGTTAACATGATGTCTTTTTCTGCTCACAAAACATATGGTCCAAAGGGAATTGGGGCTTTATACGTTCGAAGAAAGCCTCGAGTGAGAATTGAAGCTCAGATTCATGGGGGAGGTCATGAACGTGGCATGCGTTCGGGAACACTACCCACGCATCAGATAGTGGGAATGGGCAAAGCATTTAACATTGCTGAAAAGCTTATGGAAGAGGAGAATAAGCGAATAGGGCAGCTACGTGATGAACTTTGGGGTGGTTTGAGTAATATTGAGGCAGTGTATTTAAATGGCGATTTACAACACAGGGTCCCGCACAATCTTAACGTAAGTTTCAATTTTGTCGAGGGAGAAAGTCTACTTATGGCTGTTAAAGATATAGCAGTGTCCTCGGGTTCGGCGTGTACTAGTGCAAGTTTAGAGCCGTCTTATGTATTGAGGGCATTGGGACGGAGTGATGAGTTGGCGCATTCCTCTATAAGGTTTTCGGTTGGAAGGTTCACAACCAATCAGGATGTGAATTTCGCGGTAAATTTGTTAGGCGAGCAGGTTGCTAAACTTCGGGAGATGTCCCCGCTATGGGAGATGCACCAGGAAGGAATAGATTTGAATTCAATACAATGGGCAGCTCATTAATGGCAGAAAACTTGATTAAGGAGTAGGATTATGGCATACAGCGAAAAGGTTATTGATCATTACGAAAACCCTAGGAACGTGGGTTCCCTTGACAAAGAGGATCCGAATGTAGGTACGGGGATGGTAGGAGCTCCTGCCTGTGGAGACGTGATGAAGTTGCAAATAAAGGTTGACCAAAAGGGCATTATCAAAGAAGCAAAATTTAAAACTTATGGATGTGGTTCTGCGATAGCTTCCTCGTCTCTCATAACTGAGTGGGTTAAAGGTAAAAGTGTGGAAGAAGCTGCTCGGATAAGGAATACAGAAATTGCGAGTGAACTTTCACTACCGCCGGTTAAGATCCATTGTTCTATATTGGCTGAAGATGCTATAAAAGCTGCCGTGGAAGATTACAAAAAGAAAAGCGATATGGAATCTAGTAGTTAGAGTTTCTTACATGTCTATCACCTTAACTGAAAGAGCTGCGAAGCACGTGAGAGGGTCAATCGAGAAGCGGGGCAAAGGAATTGGCATCAGACTAGGAGTAAAAACTGCAGGCTGCTCTGGCCTAGCGTACAAATTGGAATTTGTTGATGACGCTCCGGATTCAGATCGCGCTTATGAAAACCATGGCGTAAAAGTGTTTGTTGACGCAAAAAGCCTCGTTTATCTTAAGGGTACAACTTTGGATTTTGTCAAAGAGGGATTAAATGAAGGCTTTAAGTTCGTAAACCCTAATGTCACCGGCGAATGTGGTTGTGGCGAATCTTTTCAGGTATGAATTTGGAGCAGGATTATTCGGGTGACTATTTTCAATTGTACTCAATTAAAAAAGAATTTCTTCTTGATTTGAGCGAATTAAAGCTTAAACAAAAAATAATACTTCGAGAAATGCATCCGGATTTGTTCGTCAATTCAACAGCCGTTGAGAAAAAAGTTGCCTCCGAATTTGCAACTTTGGTGAATAAGGCTTTCGGTGTTCTAAAGGACCCTCTAACACGCGGTGCGCATTTGTGCAGTATCTTAGGGTTGCAGTTTGATATTGAAAAAGTCAAAATTACGAATACAGATCTTTTGGAAAGGCAGTTTGAAATTCGAAGCGAATTAGACGAAATTAAGGAAAATAACTCTAGAAATAAGTCTTCTCTTATTAAGAGGTTTGGTCAGGATCTCGAAACAAATATAAACCAAATCCTAGCGAAAATTGATACAAGTTTCAAAGGCTTGGATTCAAAAGACAGTGCTTCAGTGAACTCGTTAAAAGAGCAACTCGCTACTCTTGCTTTTTTGACTAAAGCCCAGTCTGAGTTGGGAGAGGAAAAAAGGTCAGCAGTGTAATGGCGTTACTTCAGATTTCTGAGCCGGATAACCATGAACTAGCTGGCACAAAGGAGCTTAAAGCAGTTATTGGAATAGATTTAGGGACTACCAACTCTCTTGTTGGATACGTGGATGGGCAAGACGCTACAGTAAAAATTTGTTTGGATGAAAATGGTAAAGCACTTATTGAATCTGCGGTAACATATCGAAGCGGTCACATCCCTAAAGTAGGAAGTCATAAAGTTAACGAGGTTGAAAAAGGAGCTTGTACTGTCAGATCCGTGAAGCGATTGATTGGTAAGTCAATGGCTGAGATGGGAAAAAGTGGTAGATTAGATGAGGTCGAAGTAAAGGAGTTATCTGGTAAGGAAATTCTCTGCGTAAAAACTCCACTGGGATTAAAGACTCCGGTAGAGATTTCTGGAGAAATACTCAAACACATGAAATTACTCGCTGAAAAAAATTTGCAAAAGCAAATTGAAGGAGCTGTTATTACTGTGCCTGCCTATTTTGATGACACGCAGAGGCAGGCAACAAAAGATGCGGCATCAATGGCTGGTTTAAAGGTATTGCGCTTAATCAATGAACCGACCGCTGCGGCACTTGCTTACGGTCTCGAGACAAAGGATCAAGGTTTGTTCATGGTATATGATCTGGGCGGAGGAACATTTGATGTTTCGATTTTACATTTAGAACAAGAAGTGTTTTCAGTAGTTGCTACCGGTGGTGATACCAACTTGGGTGGGGATGACTTTGACGAACTTATAGCGAAGCATCTAGCAAAGAATCTACCTACTAGTTTCGATGAGCTAAATATAATGTCAAAGGTCAATTTATTGTCTGTGGCTCGCGAGCTGAAAGAAAAGTTCAGTTCTTTAAATGATAAAAGAAACGATGCAGTAGCCATGCTTACACTCAATAATGAAATTTTTGAATTAAAATTAAGTATTGTGGAGTTGGAAAATTTGATAAGCAAACTTGTGTGTAAAACACTTAAAATTTGTGATCAAGCACTTTTAGATGCAGGGCTTGATCACTCGGAACTAAAAGAGATAGTTTTAGTAGGGGGTTCCACCAGGCTGAGAATAGTTAGAGATTCTATTTTAAATCATTATGGTAAACAGCCAATGGTTGATATAAATCCTGACCAGGTGGTGTGCATTGGAGCGAGTTTACAGGCGGATTCTTTGATTGGGAATCGAGCTAGTCGAGAAAATTGGTTATTGCTTGATGTTACTCCACTCAGTTTAGGAATTGAAACAATGGGCGGGTTGGTGGAAAAGATTATTCCGAGAAATACTCCAATTCCGGTAGAGAAAATGAAAGAATTCACAACTTTTAAAGATGGGCAAGCAGGTATGTCAATTCACGTTGTTCAGGGGGAGCGAGAGTTAGTCAGGGACTGCAGAAGTTTAGCCAAGTTTGAAATTTCTAATATACCCCCAATGGTTGCCGGAAAACCTAGGATAGTTGTCTCTTTCAGACTTGATGCAGATGGACTTTTATCAGTTGAGGCGCGAGAAACTTCTAATAGAGAACGTTATTCCATCGAAATAAACCCGAGTTTTGGATTAACTGAAGAAGATGTTGAAAGAATAATTAGTGAAAGTCTCGATCATTCTGAATCTGATTTACAAGCAAGGGGTTGCGAGGAAAAAAAATTAGAACTGGCAAGAAACCTAGAGGCATTGACTGCTGCGCTGTCAGCTGATTCTGGGTTGTTAGCGCCTAGTGAGCTTGAGGTTATCGTCAAAGCTATGAATGAAGCTAAGAAAGCTTTAGAAGATGACGGACAAACAAAAAAAGAAATTGAAAGAGTAACTACTGAATTGGATAAGTGTGTTGAGCCTTTTGTGCAGAAAAGGATGAATGAGGCCATTGGTTCCGCATTAAAAGGGCAGAGTGTAGATGACTTGTCATGAAGTTAAGGACTTTAGGATAGGATAATGCCGAAGTTACTGGTGAGAAAGCATGAATTAATTTGCCCACATGAAGTTATATTAGATGTTAATGAGGGAGATAATCTCTGTGAGGTCTTATTAAAGAATGAAATAAATATTGAACATGCGTGTGAGATGTCAAGGGCTTGTACTACTTGCCATGTAGTTTTACGAGCTGGCTTCAATAGCGTGGTTGCTCCCGAAGAAGATGAAGAGGATTTGTTGGATAGGGCCTGGGGTTTAGAGGCAGAATCTAGGTTGTCTTGTCAAGTTATCGTTGGGAAGGAGGATCTAGAAATTGAAATTCCAAAATATACAATCAATCACGCGAGAGAATAAAGTATGAAGAATTGCTTTTACATTTGCTTATTGATTGTGTTTGCTAAATTAGTAAATGCGGAAGAATTTCCCGTTAAAGAAATAGAGAGGATAAAAAAGGAAGCCTCTTTGGCTATCAGCGAAGGGAATCTGCAAAAGGCATTGGAGTCCTATGCGGCATTAGCCAATGAATATCCTACGAATCTAGAAGTTGCAAATGATGTAGCCGTGATATTGGCTGGATTGGGACGGTTAAATGAAGCAAGACAGGTGCTTGAGGTTGCGTTCCAAAAACACCCTAAAGTTGGTAAAGCATTCATTAATTTGCGAGAAATTTTAGCAAGGCAGGCCTCCGTTGAATATAGGAAAGCACTCGATAAAAAGCCTCCGAGCACTTCGCTTGTTTTACAGTCAGAAAATATTGACTTGACGAGGAAGTATGAGATTGTAAAAGTCGATCGGGTTGAGATAGAAAAAAACAATGATGCTTTGAATGAAATTGGTACCGATATACCCCTCGCCATTTTGGAAGACAACGCCGATTCAATTAAAAAATTGGTTTTTGAATGGGCTGAAGCATGGTCAAAGAAAGAATTTGAAAACTATATAAATTTTTATAGTAAAAATTTTAAAAACAAGAGAGCCAAATCTTTTGATGATTGGAGTAAATATAGGGAACCAAGGGTAGACAGAAGAGGTAAGATAAAGCTTTCAATTACAAAAATTAAAGTTGATGTTCTTACTGATGGTATAGCAGAGGTGTCTTTTAATCAAAGATATCAATCTGGTTCTACGAGGTTGTTCACGCGAAAAAAAATGCGCCTAAAAAAAGAGGGGCAAAATTGGAAGATAGTTTTTGAAGGGTAGAATTTAACCAACGATTACCAGATCTAGTGGTATGTCGTGTTGTTCTTCCACGATTTCAGAGGATCTTCCATGTTCAAAACATAACCCTATAGTAAAGGCGTTAAATTGAGCCAGAGTTCTATCATAGTATCCTCCACCATAGCCAAGTCTAAAATTTTTTTGATTAAACCCTAGTGTCGGTACGAGTAGGATATTAGGAACTAAAACCCGACTTTTTGCGTCGGGAACATCAATATTGAAAGTGCCCTTGGTCATTGGCTGTTCGGGAAGCCACTCCCTGAAAATCATTGGTTTGTTTTTTTCAACAATTACAGGTAAACACGCTGCATTAGCAGTGTTAACCGATAACCAATCTTTAACAATCGGACGCGGATCAAATTCTCCTCTAAAAGGCCAGTAAAAACCAAGGGGACCTTTTTGTGACGCAAGGATTTTTTTTAAATCCATAGAAATTTTTTGTTCCGCTAACTCCCTATCTGCAGAAAGCATTCTTTCACGCTCTTTAAGAAGGCGATTTCGAAGGGAACTTTTGTTAATCATTTGGTATTATACAAATATTATCTTAATAAAATTAGAAAATGATTATAAGAGTTTATTTACTATACTTTATAATTTTTGGCATAACTTCGTGGAATTTAACGGCTAAAGCCGTAGAGGTGGATTCTGCCCTAAATAAAGCATCACAGTCCTTGCTCGTAGGTGATCTGAAAAATGTAAATGAAGCCGAGATACTTGCTAACAGTGTTTCCTTGGTTGAACCTAAGTCAAAGCTCGCCCATTGGTTAAAAGCTCAGTCTATTTTTATCCAGGCTGGGTTTGGTTTTGAGATAGATAAAAAAGATAGGAAATTTGTTAAAGAAGCTAAGGCTAGAACCTTGACTATTCCCAAATCAAAAATACCGGGAAATATCTTAGCGCTAAGCGAAAGCGAGAATTTTTCTGAATATATTTTACTAATGGAAACTAGGAGCTCAAGACTATTTGTTTTTGAAAATGATAATGGAATTCCTAAATTATTGAAAAGTTTTTATTCATCCATTGGACTGCTTGGGGACAGAAAACAAAAAGAGGGGGATAAGAAAACGCCGATTGGTGTGTACCAGATTCTTAAAGAACTCGATAAACCCAGAGCTGATGGTTTTTTAGGGGACACTGCTCTAACATTAGACTATCCAAATGCGGATGACAAATCGGTTGGTCGTACTGGTTATGGAATTTGGATTCATGGAGTCCCTTCTAATGTTCATGTAAGATCGCCTAGATCCTCAGATGGCTGTCTCGCTTTGGCAAATTCAGATTTAGCAAAATTAAAGGAGTTTGTTGTAATGGGAAAAAGTCAAATTCTCATCGTGCCAAAAATTAAGTGGCTCGATTTGAAGGAATGGTTAATTCAAGATAAGATGATAAGAGAACTGTTCTCTGACGTTTATGTAACTACACAGGGTAAACTCTATAAAAATGTGAACAAAAAACTTATTGCATATATGCGAGTAGATCCGTCTAGACCGAGCGTTGCAGTAATACAAAACAAATCTTCCTTATTTAGAGAATATTGGATTGAGACCGAAAATGGGTTTAAGTTTAATTTGCACGAAAGGTTAAAAGAGTAATGGATAAAGAAAAAGCTAAAAATCTTAGAGTGATGTTGAATGATTTGATTTCTCGTAGCAAAGGTTTACGGAGGTATCTTTGACTTCGATAAGAAAAAAATACGATTAAAAGAAATTGAAAGTGAGTTCGAGGATCCTAATATTTGGGCGGATCAGATCAAAGCAAAAGACTTAAATCATGAGAGGAGAAGTCTTGAAAAAGTTGTATCCAACTTAAGGTCAATTGAAATAGATCTCGGGAATTCTCAGGAACTGATCGAGTTGGCATCCTCTGAAAACGACGATGTTGTTATGGAGGAAATTGCTTTAGATCTGGAACAGATAGAAGAAAAGATATCTAACATTGAGTTCCGAAAAATGTTTTCTAATGAATCCGATCCGTTGAATTGCTTTGTAGATTTCCAAGCTGGAGCTGGGGGTACTGAGGCATGTGATTGGGCTATGATGCTTAGAAGGCAATATATTAGATATGCGGAAAGAAAAGGTTTTTCTATTGAATTGTTAGAAGAGTCTCCAGGAGAAGTCGTGGGAATAAAATCATGCACCTTAAAGGTTAGAGGAGATTACGCTTATGGTTATTTCAGGACGGAAAGCGGAGTTCATCGATTAGTGAGGAAATCTCCGTTTGATTCGACGGGTGGAAGACATACCTCTTTTGCTTCTTTATATATTTATCCCGAAGTGAATAAATCTATTGATGTCGAGATTGATCCTTCCGATGTTCGAGTCGATACATATCGTGCCTCCGGAGCTGGTGGCCAGCACGTAAATAAAACAGATTCTGCCGTGAGGCTAACACATTCACCAAGTGGGATAGTAGTTCAGTGTCAAAATGATAGATCACAACATAGGAATCGAGAAGAAGCATGGAAAATGTTGAAGTCAAGATTGTATGAAGAAGAGATGAGAAAACGTAATGCTGAGAAGGAGGCTCAGGAAAGCAACAAAACAGATGTTGGTTGGGGTCATCAGATCCGCAGCTACGTATTAGATCAGTCTAGAATTAAGGATTTGCGAACTAATGTGGAGACAGGTAATACTCAAAAAGTCCTTGATGGAGATCTGGATATTTTTATTGAGGAAAGTTTAAAAAGAGGACTTTGAATGAAAAGTAAAAATGATAGTGTAGTTAGTATGAAAAATCATTCCGAAGATGAGAATAGAATTGTTGCGGAGCGCAAAGAAAAATTAAAAAAGATAAAAGAAAGCTGTGGCGAACCGTATCCAAACACATACAAACCTTCTGCAAGAGCGAAAACAATTATTGATGAATACGATTTCATGGATCGAGCTGATCTTGAGAAGAAAAGGGTACGCCTTTCGCTAGCTGGAAGAGTAATTTTAAAAAGGAACCAGGGAAAAACAACGTTTTATGTGTTAAAGGATTCTACCGGGAAAATTCAGCTCTATTTAAATAGAGACGTACTGGGAGAAGAGAAATATTCTTTTCAAAAACTTATTGATTTAGGAGACCTAGTTTTTTGCTCTGGATCTCTTTTTAAAACAATGCGTGGTGAGCTAACCATAAATTGCGATGAGATTGAAATGCTTGCAAAAGCGCTTCAACCTTTTCCGGAAAAGTTCCGAGGGTTGCAAGATCCAGATCTTCGATATAGAAATAGACATATAGATCTATCTGTAAATGATGAGACAAAAAGAATTTTTTTTCAACGTTCATCCATTATAAATAGAGTTCGAGAATTTATGAATAACGATGGGTTCCTTGAAGTGGAAACCCCCATGCTTCACCCGATTCCGGGTGGTGCCAACGCAAAGCCATTTATAACTAAACATAATGCATTAGACCAAGAAATGTATTTGAGAGTAGCGCCGGAATTGTATTTGAAAAGGTTGCTTGTTGGGGGTTTTGAAAAGGTATATGAGTTAAATAGAAGTTTTAGGAATGAGGGTATAAGCGCTCGTCACAATCCTGAGTTTACAATGTTAGAATTTTATGCTGCACACCAAAATTACGAATGGTGTATGAATTTTACAGAGGATCTGTTAAACGATGTATTGGCATATGTTGTCGGGAGAAAAGAGTTAGTATGGGACGGTCATAAGATTGACATGGGTGTTCCATTTGAAAGGCTGAGCTTTGAAGAGGCGATTCATAAATATATTCCCAGTCTCAGTAAATCCAGTCTTGAAACGAAAGACGAAATTATTACCATTTTAAAAAGATATGGACTGACGGAAAATATAAATACGGAAAGTATAAGTAAAGAGGTACTTACGGTTCATCTATTTGAAGGTTTGGTCGAGGAAAAGATTATACAGCCAACTTTTGTTATGAATCATCCAATTGATATCTCTCCATTAGCTCGTAAGTCTGAAAAAAATCCGTCTAGCGCTGAAAGGTTTGAGTTATATATTGGAGGGAAAGAAATTGCGAATGGGTTTTCTGAGCTAAACGATCCGCAGGAACAGTCAACAAGAATGCTCGCCCAGGCAAGGCAAAAGGATTCAGGAGATGATGAGGCGATGTATTTTGATGAGGATTACATTAAAGCTCTAGAATTTGGAATGCCGCCTGCTGCCGGTTGTGGTATTGGAATCGATCGTCTGACCATGTTCATTACTAACAGTCACTCAATTCGAGAAGTTGTGCTTTTCCCTGCATTAAAACGAAAATAACCGTCACCTTATAATCGTCTCTGAGATAATTTTCCAACCGTCTTCCGTGTTACTCCAAACTAATTCTTTTCTTGCTGTATCTGAAAAACTTTTGGAGTTGTATCTCTGGGTAAATCTGACGACTATACTATCAGACTTTGCTTCTGACTCCACGTTACTTATATCAATTTGTATAAATTGTTCTTTGGTAAATATTCTACGTTTATTATCTTCGAAATTTTTTCTATCTGCAAAGTTTTTGTGGTAGAAGCTCATGAATGCTCGGATATTTTTTGATGACCAGTGATTTTTCCATTCTTCTACGTGAAGCAGAACTAAACTGATAGAATATTGAGCTAAACTTTCGTCTTTCCGTGTGGCCTGTGCAATAACCGTACGTGTATTATCGCCATTATTATTACCAACGTTATTTGCATCAATCAATTTTTTCATTCTGAATGCTTCATTTTTGGCACTCCCGCTTTTGACAAGGAGTTGACGAGCAGTTACACCCGCGGTTACAACGAGCAAAACAAATAGAAGGCAGTAAGTAAGGGCTCTATTATTTAGTAGCATTCTTTTCTTATTTCGGTTGATGTTTCTAGCATTCATTCCGTTTATCTGTTCCCCAAGATCATTCGGATATGAGACAGTATTTTCAACTTTTGACGGTCTATCAGCTTTTTCATTTCGACGTTTCGACGAATACCACATTGAGTTCAGGCTCCTACCAACCGAGGATAATTTTTATTAACATTCAATTTAATATAAATCGACAATTTTTCAATTAGTTTAAATATACTTTAGTATTGTACACACTATACTTAAGTATTATAAAAGTCAACACTCCTTTGACAAAAGATGACTTTTTGTCCAATTACGCTATGGTTATCAGATTTAAAGGCCTGATTTACTACTAAAAAGGTACACATTTTGATGGATGCTTGTTGAACTGTTGGGTAAATCGCTGATTGTTATTTGTGACATTCTCGAAAAATTTTGCAATAAACAAGCGATATTCATTCAAATGGATGAAAAATTGATTCGGGTATTTTGCTAAAAGTGTGTTTAGATTCTTTGTTTTGTCGATGAGTTTCTATATCCTCAAAGGCTTGAGAGTAATGGATTCCATCTCTTTTTCTAAAAATATAAATATCAGTATTCGGGCGCATACGGACATCATTGAATTTTTTTAAAAAAAGAACTCTCGCACTTCTGATATGGTTTACATGTAAGTCATTAGTTAGAACGGGATATTCTGGTATTGGAGTAATATCGTAAGAGGTTTGCAGAAAGTAATCGGCGAACTTTTTAGCACCATAAACGGCGAGATCCTGCGTAGATTTGACTTCTAATTTATGTACATTAGTGTTAGGAGTCTTTTTAGCGGGCATATTAAATTTAGCAGGATTTATCGACCAGGCCCAAAGACTGTTTATCGATTCACTGAGCCTTTCTTTGTGCCACTCCATCTCAATTTCTGTGAGAATCTTAAGCCATCGACTTCCTCTTTTGTCATTAGACAATACGGGTTTGAGGTAGATTTGACCAACCGTTGGAAGAAATGTATTAAATTCAAGGTTCTGGTCTCGAAATCTTATTAGAAAAAAATCCACTCCATTGATAAATATAGGTTCAGCTTTGTTGCCTTCAAGTATTTTAAAAAGCGAGGATTTTTGTGCGTCATTTAAGATTTGGGCGCGTCTGGTTAATAGGGTATTACCATTTACATTGACCCCAATTTGACATGGCCAAAAAATACCCCACGAGTCTGAAAGAGTAATATTTTGCTCTAATGCAAAAGATGTAAAAATTGCCCATGGAATATTATCCTCATCACCAAAGTGACGGTCATGACGTAAAGTTTTTTCAAGGCACCAAAGGTCTTTATTTTCTATATTAAGGGTATTTATAACATTTTTCTTCATTTTTCTAGAATGCAAATAAAATTTCAATAAATATACAATTAATCGTAAAAATAATTGGTAAAATTTAGAAAGCGCTCCGATCTTCAAATTCCTGTTACTTGCTGTATAAATTAATACTGTTTTTTTTTTCATTTATATTTTTGGTTTAGTATGTATGAGGTAATTATAGGCTTGCGTTTTATTAGAGCAAGCAAAAAAAATAAGTTTCTTAGTTTTATATCAATTTTGTCCACTTTGGGCATAGCACTAGGAGTTGCTACTCTAATTATAGTTTTGTCAGTGATGAATGGTTTTCAAAAGGAAGTGAGAGACAAAATGCTTAGCGTCTTATCGCATATTGAAGTCTTTTCCCAATCCTTGGATAAAGATATATCAAAAGACATTATAGAGGGATTGAAACAGAAGAAGGGTATAGAGGGAACTTCCATGTTTTCGTCTGCTACTGCTGTTGCTATAGTAGGAGAGAGAATGGAGGGAGTTTCGGTGCGAGGAGTTGTACCAGAAACGGAAGAGAATGTAAGTGACATACCGAAGCAGATTGTAGTAGGGGATTTCATGAGGCTCAGCGGTGAAAGATTTCCTATCATAGTAGGTATAGATTTCGCTAAAGAGTTGAATTTAAATGTCGGAGATGACGTTATTATAATGAGTACGGAGATCCCACAATCCATAGTCGGAATTCTACCTAGGATGAAAAAGTTCAATATTGTTGGAGTTTTCCAATCAGGCCATTATCAATACGATAGAAACTTATTGTTAGCTAATTATGATGATGTAACAAATTTTTTTCGATTATCATCTCTAAATGGAGTTCGAGTTAAATTAAGTGATATGTTCAATGCTCCAGCAGTAGGTAAAAGAATTGTTGAAGAGTCTGGTGAGAAATTATTTGTAAGGAATTGGACTCAGGAAAATAAAAATTGGTTTGCGGCAGTCCAGGTGGAAAAAAAAATGATGACTCTTATCCTTTTTTTAATCATTGGGGTTGCCGCTTTTAACTTGATATCGATGCTGGTTATGACTGTCAACGAAAAAAAATATACTGTCGCAATATTGCGAACCATGGGCGCTTCAAGAAATTCTATAGTCTTGATTTTTTTTGTCTTAGCTGTTGGTTTAGGTACTATTGGAGTGGGAACGGGAGTTATTCTAGGGACGATAGGTGCTTCTAATATTGGGTTAATCGTAAATTTTTTAGAAATAATGTTCGGTTTGGAGGTATTGCCGAAGGGAATATATTTGATTGATACTATTCCATCTAAGCTATTGTTGGAAGATGTTCTCGCGGTAACATCGATTGCATTTTTTATGACGGTAGGCGCTGCTCTATATCCTTGCTATAAGGCTATGAATATGGAGCCTGCAGAGGCTCTAAGATATGATTGATTCCCTTGTCCGAAGAGAATCTGACGTTAAAGAGACGGGTGACACAATGGTAATTGTTGAAAAAGTTGAAAAGAAGGTGCAAGTAGGGAAACATTCAATATTTGCTCTAAACAAGTGTTCTCTCTCTGTTAAGGCAGGTGAGACCTTAGCCATTTTGGGTTCGTCTGGTACAGGAAAGAGTACTTTAATTCATTTAATTGCGGGGTTAGAAAGACCTACCTCCGGTGAAATTCGAGTAAAAAAATTTTTAGTTAGCGAAATGTCTGATGGCGATAGAGCCGAATTCCGAAAAGGAAATGTGGGGGTAATTTATCAGTTTCACCACTTATTGCCCGAGTTTAATGTGTTAGAAAATGTGATGATGCCACTTAAAATTAAGAGAGTACCCCATACCACAGCGAAGAAAAAGGCTTGGCAAATTTTAGAAAAAGTTGGATTAGAACACAAAATAAAAGATCAACCAGCGACACTTTCGGGGGGGGAAAGACAACGAGTGGCAATCGCTAGAGCAATGATTTCAATGCCGAGCCTTATCCTTGCAGATGAGCCCACTGGTAATCTTGATAGGAATAATGCCTATAATGTTTTTCGATTGATTTTATCGTTAGTTAAAGACCACGCGTCGTCATTGATTGTCGCCACTCATGACCTTGAATTAGCCGCACTATGTGACAATCGTAAGGTTTTGAACTGAGCCTAACATGGAAAACTATTTTGATACTCACTGTCATTTAGATTTCCTGTCGAATACTGACTTAGCGGTAGAGGAAGCAAGAGCTTGTGGGGTGAATCGTATATTGGTCCCGTCAGTTTATCCTGAAAATTTTTTGAAAGTAATCGAGTTAGCGGATAGATTTGAGGGGGTATATTACACATTGGGTATCCATCCATGTTTTGTTGCGAAAACCTCTGCAGATGCTTTGAAGATATTAGAGGAGACTATATTAAAATGTCATTCAGACAATAAGTTTGTTGGGATTGGCGAGATTGGCCTAGACTTTCACATAAATGATTTTGACAAAGAAAAAATGGAATTATTTTTTCATGCGCAACTAAGCTTAGCTGAAAAATATAGACTGCCTGTTATTCTACATATTAGAAAGGCTCAGGATGTTGTTTTGAAGTATTTTCGGTCATTCAATTTGGTGGGTGGGGTTGCACATGCTTTCAATGGAAGTAAGCAACAAGCGAAGAATTATTTGAATTGCGGATTATTGTTGGGATTTGGTGGAACTATAACCTTTGAACGCGCTAGAAATATTCGCAGCTTATTAAAATTTGTTCCGGAACAATCTTTTGTTATTGAGACAGATTCCCCTGATATGAATCCATCCTGGTTAATAAAAGGTGGAGAAAATTCTCCAAAAAATATAGTTAGGATTCTTGATTTTGCGTCGGAACTGCGAAATCAAAATAAGGAGGATATATCGATTGATGTTTTGCAAAATATGCAAAGAATGTTTCCAAAAATATTATGAAAGGAAGTTATGGTTCATGTCGTGCATACGAAATAAATATAAGCTCCGGCGGTGAAGTTCACAATTTATTCGTAAACGAGTGGGGAATTGCAAAAAATCCTAGAACGATTTTGTGTCTACACGGGTATACACAATGCAGCCTGGATTTTTCTGTTTTAGCTAGTTTTTTTTCAAAAAGTTATAGGGTTATTTGTCCAGATCTTGTTGGAAGGGGTCAGTCTTCATGGTTAGAAAACAAGTTTTTATATCACTTACCTTTGTATATTCAGGATATTCTCTTTTTATTTGCGGAACTGAATTTGAAAGATGTAAGGATAATTGGGACGTCTCTAGGGGGATTACTAGGTATGATTTTAGCGTCCAACCCTCATAAATATGTAACAGCTCTGAGTTCCATGGATATGTCGGAACAAATTTTGAGTGCATGGGACCCTGATATACTTAAAGCACTAGTTCTTAATGATGTTGGAGCAGTAGTCAATTTTGGTGACCTTGTAAAACTTAACGAGGAAACAAATATTAGTCCCAATACATACCTCACTATTGAGGATGCAGAAAAAAAAATTAGATTAGCAATGGAGGCATCTTTGGGACCACATTCTTATTCAGAATGGAAATTATTAGCTTCGTTTCATACACGCTACGATTATAAAAGAAAATGTTTTAAACCTCACTACGATCCAGCTATCTTAAACCCATACGATCTCCCAGAGTTATTATATAATTTCACTAAAATTGGAGTGGGGTCCATTCCCGAATTAGACTTATATAGTTTTTACGATAATATTTCTATCCCTACATTATTGATGAGAGGAATGAATAGTCAGATCTTTGGTAAGAAACTTGCCGAAGACATGACAAAACGGGGGCCGAGACCTAGATTAGTAGAATTTGAAGGAGTAGGTCACGCACCTACTTTAATTCACTTGCGTCAGCTAAGAATACTAGAAAAGTTTTTAGAACAAAATTAAGACTGGGATTTTTGATTGTCTATTGCCAACCAACTTGGTCAGCAATTTTTTGTGCTGTAAATTGTTTGGATCCTATTGCTTCAGTATTTAGCTCGTCTTTTTTAAAGTCACTGAGATTGTCTAAAATTTGGTTTTCTGTTTTTAGCCCTTCGACTGCAGGCCACTCGTTATTACCATAAGAAAACATTTTTTGAGTATCAGCTTCAGTCAAAAACGTTAAAAATAATTTAGCATTTTCTAGGTTAGGAGCATTTTTTAAAATACCAGCTCCGGTTACATTGATATGTGTTCCAGAAACCTTTTGATTTGGAAACAAAAACCCAATATTTTTCATAGTTTCGATATCCCTGGGTTTAACTGATCGCATTAGTCTAATTAAATAGTAACTATTTGTTAGGGCTACACCACACTCGCCGGCTCCAACTGCCCTAATTTGATCAGTGTCTCCGCCTTGTGGTTTTCTGGCTTGGTTTAAGACTAAATTTTTAGATAAAGTTTTTGCCTCGATTTCGCCTAGATTGAGAATCAGGCTTGAGAGTAGAGACAGCATGTACGGATGGGTTACAGACCTACTACAAAATTCGTTTTTGAATAAGGGTTTTCCTAGATCGCTATATGTTGAAAAATCATTTTTGTTGAACTTGCGTTTATCGTAGACGATGATTCTGGCCCGAATCGTTAAACCAATCCAGTTATCTTTTGATCTGAGTGATTTAGGGATTCTCTGTTCTATCAACTTATTTTTATACTTTCGGAATAGCCCGGCTTGAGTAGCTCTCCATAATCTAGCGGCATCAGATAAAATTAAGACGTCAGCAGGACTATTATCGCCTTCGTTTTTTAACCGCTCTAATAAAATTTGATCTTTTGCAGATATTTCTCTGACTATGACACCGGTTTGTTCTGAAAATCTTTTATAAATCTCTTTGTCGGTTGTGTAGTGTCTGGATGTATAAATGTTAACTACATCCCTTGCGAAAATACTGTTTGTTAAACCTAAAAAAACGAGAAAACAAATGAGTGGTTTGAATCTCATTGAATAACCTCTTTTAATTGAATATGATTTTATACTTGAAGTGAGAATCACTTTCATCTAACTTAGTTGAATTATATTACACTTGATTAATTTGTAAATATAAAAGGTGCTACTTTGAACAAAAAACCTTATTTATCATTGGAAGATGCTCAATGCATAATTTCAGCCTGTCACGAGTTTGTTAATAAAAAAAATTACCCGCTAGTTGCAGTCGCGGTTTGCGATGATGGCGGCCATCTTATCGCTATTGAAAGAGCGCCAGATGTTCCTCCTGTATCTGCCAAGATTGCAATAAATAAAGCCCGAACTGCTGCTTTAGGTAGGAGAGATTCACGTATCTATGAGGAGCAGATAAATAATGGTAGGCAAGCATTATTGAGTGCACCTGATATTGCTGGACTTATGACAGGAGGTGTTCCGATTATTTTTGAAAATACGTGTGTTGGCGCTGTGGGAGTCTCAAACTTAAAGCCGGACCAGGATGAAGAGGTTGCAAAATCTGGGTTAGACTATTTTTTAGCCAACTATTCCGCTTAGGATAGTCCAGCCATTTTCACTTTCCACTCCCTTGGTCCACAGTTGTGGATTGAGTTTCCCTGTGAGTCGACCGCTACGGTAACAGGCATGTCCTCAACAAAGAATTCATAGATAGCTTCCATTCCTAAGTCTTTAAAGGCAACAACCTTAGATTTTTTTATTGCTTTGCTAACTAAATAAGCAGCACCACCCACGCCAATCAAATACGCAGACTTATTCTCTTTTATGGCTAAAACTGCATCCTGACCACGTTCGGCTTTACCAATCATGGCCAATAGTCCAGTTTCTTTTAAAATCATCGAAGTAAATTTGTCCATTCGTGTTGCTGTTGTGGGGCCAGCAGGTCCCACAACCTCCGAGTGGACTGCATCGACTGGACCGACATAATAAATTACACGATTTTGAAGATTCACAGGTAGCTTCTCTTTCTTTTTTATCATGTCACAAAGTCGCTTGTGAGCCGCGTCTCTACCAGTTAATAAATGGCCAGTGAGCAGAAGCCTTTCGCCCATTTTCCATTTCGTCAAATCATTTTTAGTCAGATTATCCAAATTAACTTTGATAGCCGATTCCTCATCTGGTTGCCAGTTTACGTCAGGATAATCAGTCAATACTGGAGGTGTTAATTTGGCTGGACCGCTTCCATCTAATTTGAAGTGAATATGTCGGGTAGCTGCACAATTTGGAATGAGGCCGACTGGCAGATTCGCAGCATGCGTTGGATACTGTAAGATCTTTACATCGAGAACTGTCGTTAATCCTCCTAACCCCTGAGCGCCGATCCCTAGCTCGTTAGCTCGTTGGTAAATTTCAAGACGGAGTTCTTCAATTTTGTTTTGTGGCCCGCTTTTAATTAGATGTTGGATATTAATGCTATCCATTAACGATTTTTTTGCAAGAAGAAGAGCCTTTTCAGGTGTGCCGCCAATTCCAATTCCTAAAATCCCCGGAGGACACCATCCCGCCCCCATTGTGGGTATAGCATTTATAATAGTATCCGCAACAGAGTCACTTGGATTAAGCATAAATAGTTTCGATTTAGCTTCTGATCCTCCTCCTTTGGCCGCGCAAATAATGTCTAGGTCTGCCCCTGAACAAACTTCGAAATGAATTACAGCGGGTGTGTTGTCCTTGGTATTTACTCTTTGAGAGGCAGGGTCCGCTAAAACGGAGGCGCGAAGTGGGTTATTTGTGTTAGTGTAAGCTAGTTTGACTCCTTCGTTTAGCAAGTCAGTCAAAGACTTATTGTGGAAATCAAATTTGCATTCGTGACCGATTTTTACAAAGATTGTTGCTATTCCGGTGTCCTGACAAATTGGACGCTTTCCCATAGCGCATAATTTACTATTAGTAAGGATTTGCGCAAGCGAGTCTTTCGCAGCCGGTGATTCTTCTTTTTTGTAGGCCGTAAAAACGGCGTCGATGAAGTCCTTAGGGTGGTAATAACTAATAAACTGGAAAGCGTCAGCGATGCTTTCAACAATATCTTGTGCTCTTATCATATTTAATCACCGATAATTTTTGTTATCATTTTATTACATTAATAGTCTAAAAGACTCGCTGAGGAGAATTTATGTCAGAAATTGAGTCAAGGTTAACCGAAAATCGGGTTTTTTTTCCGAATTCTGAATTTGCAAAAAATGCCAAACTTTCTGATATGTCGGAATATTTGGCAATGTGCCAATTATCAAATGAGAATTACGAACAATTTTGGGCTCAATTAGCTCGTGAATTTTTAATATGGCATAGTCCATTTACGTCAATTCTTAATGATCAAAATCCCCCTTTTTACAAGTGGTTTGAAGACGGAAGTTTGAACGCGTCATATAACTGTATAGATCGGCACGTACGGTCAGGCAATGGCGACAATGTTGCTTTAATTTTTGAGAGTGATGATGGAAAGATAGAAAGTGTCTCTTACAACACTCTTTTGGTAAAAGTCTGTAAATTTTCAAATGCTTTGATTAAAAAGGGTTACAAAAAGGGAGATAGAGCAATAATCTATATGCCAATGTCAATAGAAGGAGTGGTATCGATGCAGGCCTGCGCTAGGCTAGGTATTACACACTCTGTGGTGTTTGGAGGTTTCTCATCTAAAAGTTTGGAAGAACGGATCATAGACGTTGGCGCAAAATTAATTATTACCGCGGATGAACAAGTAAGAG
>SGYQ01000008.1 GCA_004214155.1 Burkholderiaceae bacterium | reverse complement strand
CTGAGAGATAAGTCGAGATGTTTGAAGAATCTGCGTAGTATCAATCTGCGTTTCGCAATTATACAAATCATTTCTAACTCTCAGACCCATAACAACTTCTTCTAGACTCGCATTTCCTGCCCTTTCACCGATACCATTGATTGTACACTCTACCTGTCTAACGCCCGAGGCTACAGCAGCAAGAGAATTAGCGACTGCCATTCCCAAATCATTATGACAATGTGTGGACCAAATAACAGAGTTTCCATTTCTGGTATTTTGTATTAAGTCCGAGATCTTTTGACCCCAGTCTGATGGCATGCTGTAACCCACGGTATCTGGAACGTTAAGTGTCCTCGCACCGGCATCGATAACAGCTTCAAAAATTTCTACCAAAAAATTTTGATCGGACCGAACTGCATCCTCAGCTGAAAATTCAACGTCATCCGTATAGTTTAAAGCTAACTTTACAGCATCCACAGCAGCGTTTATAACTTCCTTGGGACTCATCCTAAGTTTTTTCTCCATGTGAATAGGACTAGTCGCGATAAAAGTGTGGATTCTATTTTTGCGAGCATATGATACCGCTTCACCAGCTGCTTTTATATCCCTAGGAATTGCTCGGGCAAGTGAGCAGACAGTGCTGTTTTTTATATTTTTTGCGACCTCTGATACAGCGGCGTAATCCCCAGCACTCGCCGCTGCAAAACCCGCCTCAATGATATCAACACGAAGTTTTTCTAACTGTTTCGCAATAATTACCTTCTCATCAACTGTCATCGAAGCTCCTGGGCTTTGCTCACCATCACGTAAAGTTGTATCGAAAATTTTTACAGTTTCAGACATTAACAAACTCCGACTAAAAAATTATTCTTCAAAAACACCAACATGACCGCCTTTCCTGGACTTTAACAAATAAACTACGAAACCAGAAAAGCTATAAAATAAAAACATCAAAAACAAAATGGTAGAAGGGTCTTGCGAAACTACAGCAATCAAAATAGCTATGACTAAAAGGACTACAAATGAAACGCTTTTCCTGGACTTTATATCTTTAAAACTATAATAAGGTAAAAGACTAACCATACAAAACCCACAAAATATGAAAACGAACCACAAAATCCAAATTAACCATGGCTGCGGTAAAGCTAGGGGACCTGAAAAATAAATTGTATCGAAGTCACCAAAGTCAATAACTGTCCAGATGAAGGTCGCAATAAGCATTGCTGCGGCTGGACAAGGCAGTCCATAAAAAAAACCGTTATTCGTTTTCGGGGCAAGAATATTGAATCTCGCAAGCCTTAGTGCTGTCGCGGCTACGTACAAAAAAACGGCAAACCAACCCAATTTCCCTAAATCCTTCAAAAGCCATAAGTACCCTACGACTGCTGGAGCGACTCCAAAAGAAACTATATCAGCTAAGCTGTCATAATGGGCACCGAAGTCAGAAGTTGTATTTGTCAGACGAGCTACCCGACCATCTAAACTGTCTAGCACAGCAGCAACAAAAATCGCAACTGCGGCCCCTTCAAACTCTTGATCAATTGCCATAATAATGGCGTAAAACCCCGCAAATAGGCAGCCGGTTGTAAACAGGTTTGGGAGCAGGTAGATGCTGGTTTTTCTAATTCCGAGGTGTTTCAATCTTGCAAGTCTTTGGTCTAAGGCCAGTTGGCTATTGCGCTTGAATGGGCGAGAATCTTATCGCCTACGGTAACTAGAGGCCGAGAATTTACCGGCAGGTATACATCCACTCGAGAACCAAACCTTATAAAACCGAAGCGAGCGCCTCTTTGCACAGTATCACCAGGACTAACGTAGCAGCAAATTCGTCTAGCAACTAGACCAGCAATTTGGATACACGTAAGTCTCCTTCCACTTTTATCCACAAAAAGTACCGAGTTTCTCTCATTTTGTTCAGAAGCCTTATCCAAATCCGCATTAAAAAAATTACCTGACTGATAATCTACCGATTTTATAGTTCCCTCGATGGGCGATCTGTTCGAATGAACATTGAAAACGTTCATGAAAACGCTTATTTTCAAGGCCTCAGTGTTTTGTAACGGATCTAAACTTTTACCGATAAAAATCACTCTTCCATCCGCTGGGCTGGTAATAACAGAGTCATCGTTCGGCCCACTGCGTTTTGGATCCCTAAAAAATTGAAATGTAAAAACAGACAAAATGAAAGCTACAAAAGCCCCGAAAAAAAGGTCCAGAATCACTAACGCCACAAATACTAGCAAACTAATCACTATAAAAGGCCAGCCTTCCCTAGCGAAGAATGGGTAAGGGTAGTTTTGAACATCGATAGCAGACATTTGCTCTCCTAGTTTTTTTCTTGATCAACCAATCTGTTAGCCGCGATCCACGGCATCATACTGCGTAATTTCGCTCCTATTTGTTCAATTGGATGCTCTGCCATCTGCCGTCTCTTTGAGATCATCGTAGGAGCTCCAGCCTGGTTTTCCAGAATAAATTGCTTTGCGTATTCCCCGCTTTGAATCTTTTCCAAAGCTTCTTGCATTGCGATTTTAGACTCGATATTTATGACTTTCGGTCCTGTAACATACTCTCCAAATTCAGCATTATTTGAAATTGAATAATTCATATTAGCAATCCCACCTTCATAAATTAAGTCAACTATCAACTTTATCTCATGAAGGCACTCAAAATATGCCATCTCCGGCGCATAGCCAGCGTCAATTAAAGTTTCATACCCAGCTTTGATTAGCTCAACAACCCCTCCGCACAAAACAGCCTGCTCACCAAATAGATCTGTCTCAGTTTCATCTCTAAATGTAGTTTCAATAATACCTGCCTTGCCTCCGCCGATTGCACATGCATAAGAAAGTGCCACATCTCTGGCGGTCCCAGAAGCATCTTGGCTAACTGCAGTTAGACAAGGAACTCCTCCACCGGCTCGATATGTAGACCTTACTGTATGGCCCGGTGCCTTTGGGGCAACCATCATAACATCCAAATCTTTTCGAGGAATAACTTGTCCGTAGTGAATATTAAACCCATGAGCGAAGCCTAAGCATGACCCCTCCTTCATCTCAGACTCAATATATTTTGCATACACAGCAGAAATGGTTTCATCAGGCATCAAGAGCATAACTATGTCCGCGTCCCTTACTGCTTCATGTACTTCTTTCACCACCATCCCAGCCTTCTCAGCCTTTGCCCATGAGGCACCATTTTTTCTGAGCCCAACACAAACATTAACTCCAGATTCAGAAAGATTTAAAGCGTGCGCATGGCCTTGTGATCCATACCCTATGATCGCAACCTTTTTCTCTTTGATAAGACCTTCTTTTGCATCGCGGTCATAAAGAACATTCATATATTTCTCCTTCAATAAATTTAAAGACTTAAGCTTCTCTCTCCCCTGGCAAGGCCAGATGAGCCAGTACGGGCCACTTCGATAATTGAATCCTCATCAATGGCAGTAAGGAATGCCAAAAACTTATTTTCATTGCCCGTTAATTCAATCGTGTAAGTCTTATCAGTAACATCCACTATACTACCTCTGAAAATTTCAGCCATTCTCTTCATTTCTTCCCTATTCTTTCCTGTTGCCCTAACTTTAATCAATATAAGTTCTCTTTCTATGAACTCATTATCAGTCAAATTTACAACCTTCACGACATCTATCAACCTATTAAGGTGCTTTGTAATCTGTTCAACCACTTCGTCAGAGCCCGTCGTTTTAATTGTCATCCTCGATAGGGAGGGGTCTTGAGTAGTAGATACACTCAGCGACTCAATGTTATAGCCCCTGGCCGAAAATAACGCAACGACCCTAGAAAGTGCCCCAGGCTCATTTTCAAGGAGGATAGAAATTAAATTTTTCATGCAGACGGCATTAGAGATCCTCAGACCCTAGAATCATCTCCGACAAACCCTTCCCGGCCTGAACCATTGGCCACACATTTTCTTCCTGATCTGTAATGAAATCAATGAAAACAAGTTTGTCTTTTAGATCAAATGCCTCCCGCAAAACCGTCTCGACTTCAGAAGGTTTATCAACTTTGTAACCTACGTGCCCGTAACTTTCCGCAAGTTTGACAAAATCTGGTAGGGATTCCATATAAGACTCTGAATATCTACTACCGTACTCAATCTCTTGCCACTGGCGCACCATTCCCAAATAACGATTGTTCAAATTTATAATTTTAAGAGGCAACCGATATTGGTGACAAGTTGAAAGTTCCTGAATACACATTTGAATAGAAGCTTCCCCGGTAACACATGCTACCTGTGCATCGGGGTTAGCAAACTTTACACCCATCGCGTAGGGCAAGCCGACTCCCATTGTCCCCAATCCACCAGAGTTAATCCATTTCCTAGGAAAATCAAATTTGTAATACTGGGCTGCCCACATCTGATGTTGACCAACATCGGAGGTTATAAAAGCCTCGCCGTTGGTAACCTCGAAGAGTTTCTCTACTACAAACTGCGGTTTGATAACGACATCAGATTTGTCATAGTGAAGACAATCTTTTTTTCTCCAAAGTTCGATCTCGTCCCACCATTTTCCTAAGGCATCGTGATCTATCTCCAATCCCTTTTTCCTAAATTCAGTCAGTTCATCAATCAAATTGTGAGTAACGTCTTCAATATTTCCAACAATCGGCATATCAACTTTTACTCTTTTTGAAATCGAAGATGGGTCAATATCGATGTGAATAATCTTCCGCGGGTTTTGACTGAAATGTGCAGGATTGCCAATAACCCTATCGTCAAACCTCGCTCCAATAGCCAACAAAACGTCACAGTTTTGCATCGCCATATTACATTCATAAGTCCCATGCATTCCTGGCATACCTAAAAACTGTTTATCTGTAGCTGGAAAAGAGCCCAAACCCATAAGAGTATTTGTACACGGAGCTTTCAAGCTCTTAATTAATTTCGTAACAACAGGACTCGAGTTGCCGAGAATGACCCCACCCCCAGTATAAATCATAAGACGTTTCGCCTCTAAAATAGCTCTAGCAGCCTTCTTTATTTGTCCTGAATGTCCTTTTAGCGTGGGACTATATGAACGCATTGTAATTTGCTTGGGGTACTCGAATTTACATTTTTGCTTCGTGATATCTTTTGGAATATCAACTAAAACTGGTCCCGGTCTACCGGTTTTAGCAATATGAAAAGCTTTTTTCATAGTTAAGGCAAGATCACCAACATTCTTAACGAGAAAATTATGTTTTACACACGGCCTAGTGATTCCCACAGTGTCACACTCCTGAAACGCATCGAGTCCGATCGCGTGTGTAGGAACTTGTCCGGTAATAATGACCATTGGAACGGAATCCATGTAAGCGGTCGCAATCCCAGTAACTGCATTCGTAACACCGGGACCACTCGTGACTAAACAAACACCAACTTTTTCACTCGACCGGGAGTAAGCATCTGCTGCGTGTACAGCCGCTTGCTCGTGCCTTACTAGAATGTGTTGAAAATCTTTTTGCTTGAAAATCTCGTCGTAAATAAAAAGAACGGCACCTCCCGGATACCCAAACACGTGTTCTACATGCTCCTCTTGTAAACACTTAACGACAATCTCTGCACCTGTATATTCCATAAATTTAGCCCTATCTAATCCCCAGTGTCCACCCAAGTTCGTTGGATGACCTTTGAGCCGAAAGACTTACCTTTCACCCCCCTTTTGAGAAAGCTCCAGTATGCTTCTGTAAATTAATCGGTTAATATATCACGTTTATAAATTAGTGAACATATTTTTGTGAAACTCTCTAAAAATTCTGGCCCAACAACTAACTTGACAAATTTTAAGACAGCATCTGTCTGGATTAGATTTATGGCGATGGTATACGAAACCATCCTTCTTGTGGGACCGATATTTTTTTCGATACTGGTTTGCTCTCTGTTCAAAGCTTATATTTCTAATGACAATTCAGAAGGCACATTGCATCCTGTTTTCGTACAGTTACTTGTGTTTTTCCTAACAGCGGGATACTTTACATGGGGCTGGAGTAACAACCGAGTAACTTTGCCTATGAAGACACTCAATTTGCGCATCGTTTCAAGATCAGGTGGCTCCGTAACAACAGGCAGCGCCTTTGTACGGTTCTTAATAGCAGTGCCTTCGATATTAACTGGCATTTGGTTAATAAGCGCATTTCTCCGAAATGATGGTTTGTGTCCACAAGACATAATTTCGCAAACAATGTTAGTACAAGGGACTAATGAATCAACCTCTTGAAACTTATTTCCCCATTTTCTGCATCTATCGGAATTGAATCCCCAGCACTAATTTCCCCTTTTAATAACATTTTTGCTAACGGGTTTTCGATAAAGGTTTGCACCGCTCTTTTTAAAGGTCTTGCACCAAACGAAGGGTCAAATCCTTTAGCAACTAGAAAATCAAGTACGCTACTGTTTAGGTCTATAGAAATATCTCGAGATTCCAATCGTTTTTCCAAAATTTTTAAGTGCGTTTTAGCTATCTCCTTTATCTGATCACGAGACAGACCGTGGAAAATTATTATTTCATCAATTCGATTTACGAACTCCGGCCTAAAGGTTTTTAAAAGCTCCGTTTTTAAAACCTGTTTTTCTGCAACGCTTATCTCTTCGCCAAAACTTTGAATCTCAGAGCTCCCAAGATTTGAAGTCATTACTATAATCGTATTTTTAAAATTGACAGTACGACCCTGACTATCTGTCAATCGCCCATCGTCTAGAACCTGGAGCAAAAGATTAAAAACGTCTGGATGTGCCTTCTCGATCTCGTCAAATAATATTACACAATATGGTTGTCTACGGACAGCCTCAGTGAGAGAACCTCCCTGATCGTACCCAACGTAACCCGGAGGAGCTCCAACAAGCTTGGAAACAGAGTGTTTTTCCATATATTCACTCATATCAATTCGAATCAGATGAGTCTCAGAATCAAATAAGAATTCAGCTAACGCCTTACAGAGCTCGGTCTTTCCCACACCCGTTGGACCTAAAAAGAGAAAAGAGCCGCAAGGCTTTCCGGGGTCGGCAAGTCCTGCACGAGACCTGCGGATAGTATCGCAAACTAGACTTACTGCTTCATCTTGCCCTATTATCCTGTCATGTAACAGATTTTCCATTCTGAGTAGTTTCTCTTTCTCTCCCTCCATCATTTTTGCAATAGGAATCCCCGTAGCTCGAGATACCACCTCTGCTATTTCCTCAACACCTACCTCTGTACGCAAAAGTTTAAGTTTTTTCTCATTTTTATTGTTGTCTTTACCTTTGGACTCGTCCAACGTTTTTAAATGTTTCTCTAAGATTGGTAACTCACCATACTGCAATTCTGAAACTCTCTGCCAATCGCCCTGGCGAGTAGCTTTTTCAATCTCTAGCTTAATTTTTTCGATCTTTTCCTTTACATCTGTGGAACCCTGAACATCAGCCTTTTCATTTCTCCAGATTTCTTCGAGATTCGACAAATCTCTTGCTAGTTTGCTAATTTCCTCCTCAATAATTTTAAGTCTCTTCGCGGAAGCAGCATCTTTTTCTTTTTTTACAGCCTCTCGTTCAATTTTCAGCTGAATCATTTTTCGATCTATAACATCGATCGCCTCCGGCTTTGAATCAATCTCAATTTTTATCTTACTTGCAGCCTCATCAATCAGATCAATAGCTTTATCAGGCAAGAAACGGTCACTAATGTAACGATTTGACAACTCGGCTGCCGCTACAATCGCTGGATCTGTTATATCGACACCATGGTGTAGCTCATACTTTTCTTGTAACCCGCGTAAAATCGATACCGTAGCCTCCACGGATGGTTCACCCACTATGACTTTCTGAAAACGTCTTTCTAACGCTGCATCTTTTTCAATATACTTGCGATATTCATCTAACGTCGTTGCACCTATACAATGAAGCTCCCCTCTTGAAAGAGCTGGCTTCAACATATTTCCCGCGTCCATAGCACCATCGCTTTTTCCGGCACCAACCATAGTGTGCAGCTCATCAATAAAAACTATTGGGTGGCCTGCTTCTGAACCCTCAGACAATTTAGAAAGACTTTTCAAGACTGACTTTAACCGTTCCTCAAATTCCCCTCGAAATTTAGCTCCTGCTAACAAAGCAGCAAGGTCTAGCGCCAACACTCTCTTTCCTTTTAGCCCTTCAGGAACCTCAAGATTGTGAATCCTTTGTGCCAAACCTTCAACAATGGCCGTCTTGCCCACCCCTGGTTCACCTATGAGCACCGGATTATTTTTAGTTCTCCTTTGTAAGATTTGTATGCATCGTCGTATTTCATCATCCCTACCTATGACCGGGTCTAAACTACCAGCTTCGGCTTTTTCCGTTAAGTCAATCATGTATTTACTGATTATGTCAATATTTTGTTTCTGTTCTGGGGAGTTTTGAGATTTACCTCCTCTAATATAATCTATCGCCGCTCCTAGGTTTTTTTTTGACAAACCAGTCTGATGCATTAACTTTCCAGCAGCACATTTATCCTCACTTAGAATGTAAAGAAACAAATCGCTGGCAATAAAATCATCACCCCTTCTTTGTGCCTCCTTATCAATTAAATTGAAAATTCTTTGTAAATCTGAGCTGGCGCTAAACTCACCACTAGGATTATTTAGCTTTGGTAATTTTTCAATAGCATCATCAACTAACTGATGAAGCTTGTTGACGTTACCACCCGAGCGAAGCATTAAAGATTTGGCGCCAAATTCGTCCTCACTCATCAGTGCATGGAGCACATGTAGAGGGTCTAAATTAGCGTTATCTTTCCCAACGGCAACACTCTGTGCCGCACCGAGAGCCTGCTGAAAAGAGGTAGTCAGTTTATCTATTCTCATATTGTTTTAGATTGAGATCAAATTCAAATTTTCAACCTTTTCCCAACCATGCGTCCCTCGCTACATAGTCTATATCTCGGGACTTAATCCATTTTTCCCCTTTTGAGCCCTTTTCTTTTTTCCAAAAAGGGGCTTCAGTTTTTAAAAAATCCATCACGTAGGAACATGCCTCGAATGCGTCCTTCCGATGTCTGCTTGTCACACCTACAAAAACAATTAACTCTCCAGGAACTAGTTTTCCTATCCTATGGATAACGATACAGCCGTTAATTGAAAACGTATTACAAGCATTGCAAACAATTTCCGTAATTTTTTTTTCCGTCATCGTTGGATAATGTTCTAGAAATAATTCACTGACTTGTCTCGTTTCCTCTTTGCCTCTTACCCTTCCTATGAAGGTAGTAATCGCACCGACTTCACCCTCTCGCTCAGATAAATCCATTAACTTCTCAATCAAGCTCCCAACCGCTATTTTGTCCTTCTGCACCTTAACTAAAATACTGTTATTCATTGGGCTCACCAAGTGACTCTATCCACCAGTAACGGGCGGGAAAAAAGCTACCTCATCCCCATCTCGTAACTCAGCATCTAAGGAGCAATACTCGTGATTGATAGCAATTTTTATCAACTTGCTCTCCGCAAAACATCCTCTCAAAACTTCGAATTTTTCCTCGAGTTTTTCTTGCAACTCTCGAACATTTTTTACTCCCTGAAACTCGGATTCTATAAACTCTCGATTCATTCTTTCTCTAAGCTCCGCGAAAAAAAAAATTTTTAAATGCATTACAGCTCTATCCTATAGACGAAAAGTTGTAAAATTTAACATTTTCACCAGCCTTTATTGTTTGTTTAGGAGATACTTCAATCAGTCCGTCACAAAAACAAATTGAGGACAATATTTGAGAGTTTTGCCTCCCATACAATTGTAAATTACCTTTTAAATCAATGGTAACTCTCAAAAACTCTCTTCTAGAATTTCTATTCTCATAATCAAAGTTCGTTCGTGCCATTGTAAAGAGAGTCTTGCCTAATTCCTTTCCATTTAATTTTAAAATAAACGGACGACACAAAAGAGAAAATGTCACCCATGCAGATACAGGATTACCTGGTAAACCTAGATAAGCGCTTTTCCCCAATTTACCGTACGCGAACGGCTTACCTGGTTTCATATTTATTTTCCATAATTTTAGTTCGCCTAGTTCTTGTACAGCATCTTTTAAATGGTCTTCTTCTCCGACAGAAACACCTCCACAAGTGATAATCGCATCTACTTTTTCACTTGCACTCTTTAAGGATTTTACTGTTGGCTCTAATCGATCGGGCAAACATCCAAAATCAATACAGTTTATCCCCATACTTTTTACGCAGTTGATTATCATCGGTCTATTACTGTCAAAAAGCTGGCCCCTTTCTAGTTTTTCTCCGGGTTGTTTAAGTTCATCACCAGTCGAAAAGACACCAACAGTTATTTTCTCATAAACTTGCATTGATACTCTTCCAACTGACGCACAAAGACCGATATCCGCCGATGATAACTGCCTTCCTTTTTTAAAAAAAACCTCTCCTGTCTTTAAATCGCAAGCTCTCTTTCGGATGTTTTCTCCGACTCCCGCCGATTTCAGAACCTCTACTTTTTGCTCACCGATTATCTTTACATCTTCTTGCATAATGATACAATCTGCTCCACTCGGCGGCTCAGCCCCAGTAAATATCCTTGCAACAGTGCCTTTTTCTAAATTAGTTGGATTCGAACCCGCTGGTATTCTTTGTGAAACAACAAATTCTTTACCTACAGAGACTTCACTAGAGCGGGCAGCATAACCATCTACCTGGCTATTATCAAATCCCGGTATATCAATCAACGAGGTAACATCCTCTGCAAGTATCCTGCCCAAACACTCAGACAAGTTAAGTTTAGTTGTACCAACATCAGAATCAATCGATACCAACAAGGTTTTCAAAGCTTGATCAAATTCAATTAATCTTTGCATTTTTGATAATGAAATTCTTCAAGTCAGGGAGAGAGCCGCTCATTTCATAAACTCTTCTATCTTTATCTTCGATGTTCTTTAAAGAGTCTCTTCTTTCCGGCACAAATCCTAATGCTTCACGAACAGTGCCTTCAAACTTGGTGGGTAATGCTGTTTCTAGGCATATCATTGGTATATTGTCTTCAACAAACCTCTGTCCCACATAAATCCCGTCAGCAGTGTGCGGGTCGACAACTAATTGATTAGATTCATATACTCTTTGTATTGTATTAATGCGATTAACATGTCTTGAGGCACCCGAGACTATCCCGCTCTCTCTTTTTAAATTTGCTAGGCTTTGAGCATCAATTGAAAAGGAGTTGTTTTTTTCAAGTTCGGCCCACAAAGTAGAGACGTATTTGCTATCACGATCGAAAATCTCATGGATAAATCGTTCAAAATTTGATGCCTTGGAAATATCCATCGATGGCGATGACGTCACAAAGGTCTCTTTGGGATTTCTTACTCGATAAATTCCACTCTTGAAAAACTCGTCAAGAACATTGTTTTCATTGGTAGCTAATACCAAATTTTTTATAGGTAAGCCCATTTTTTTTGCTACAAATCCAGACAAAATATTGCCAAAGTTTCCAGAAGGAACAGAAAAAGAAACAGGGTGCATCAATTTTTTTTTTGATTTTTGTATCACTTTGAAATAACCAAAAAAATAATAAACGACCTGAGCTGTGATTCTTCCCCAGTTTATTGAATTTACTGAACCGATAGAATAGGAATCTTTGAATCCTAAGTCGTTCGAAACCGCCTTAACAAGGTCCTGACAATTATCAAACGAACCGGGCACCACAATATTGTGTATGTTTTGTTCCTTGATACTGTACATCTGACTTTTTTGAAACTCGCTCATCCTGTCTTTAGGTGACAACATAAAAACCGAAACAGAACTTCGCCCCATCATTGCATATTCTGCAGCACCACCCGTATCCCCCGAAGTGGCGCCAAGAATATTTAATTTTATTCCTCGTTCATTTAAAATTTCGTCAAACAATTTTCCTAAAAATTGCATTGCCATATCCTTGAATGCAAGCGTTGGGCCATTTGAGATACCGAGGATATAAAGCTCCTCTTTCGGAGCTAATTTTATAGGTTTGACAGATACGATATCATCACCAAAAATTGCTCTTGTGTAAACTTCATGACATATTTCTCGAATTTTATCTTTTGTTAAATCTGTTGCGAAACAAGAAATTATTTCGCAAGCCAATTCTGGGTATGGCAAATTTTGCCACTGTGAAAGACGTTCTTCAGAGATAACCTCATATTTTTCAGGTACAAGCAACCCCCCGTCAGATGCTAGTCCTTCTAATATCGTATCGGTAAATGTCCCCGAAGCACCTCCTCTGGTAGATACATACTTAATCATGCCTTTTCTTCAACCCTAAATACTACAGGTTTCCCTCTTACATTTTCTAAATTTATAAGCATATCAACAACTTCAACAATTTTTCCGTAGGCGCACATATGGGTTAGTAAGATTATTTCGGCATTTGAATCTCCACTTTTCTCCTGAAAGAATCGATCAACCGACACATTTTGACTAGCCAATATACCAGTTATTTCAGATAAAACTCCAGATTTATCTGAAACTTCCAATCTCATATAGTGCCCTGAAACAACGTTCTCTTTCTTCATTAACTCATAGTCTGGATGGTCAGAGAAGTCAGGGTTTGTTTTCACCTGTTGCATGCCATTGAGCGTGCTTATGGTGCCACAAGCTTCAATAATGTCTGCAACAACAGCACTTGCCGTCGGATGGGAGCCTGCACCTTGGCCGTAGTAAAGCGTATGTCCAACGAAGTTTCCTTCAACTGACACTGCGTTCATCGGTCCGTCCACATTGGCCATTAATAAATCTACTGGAATTAAAGTCGGTTCCACTGAAACCTCTACTAGTGATTTTTCTAACTTCGCAAATGCCAATAGTTTTATTTGATAGCCAAATTTTTTTGCAAACCGAACATCTCTTTCCTTAATACCCCGGATACCACGTACTGGGATCTCACCAAAATCAAACCTTGTTCCAAACGCTAATGATGCTAATAAGCTTATTTTGTGCGCAGAATCATGCCCATCAATATCTAGAGTAGGATCCTGCTCTGCATAACCATGGAGTTTTGCTTCATTCAAAGCTTCATCAAATCCCAAATTCCTTTTTTCCATTTCTGAAAGAATATAGTTTGTTGTTCCATTGATAATTCCGGATATCCACAGAATTTCATTTGCTAACAATCCTTCTTTCAAAACTTTAACGATTGGGATTCCTCCAGCTATTGCTGCTTCATAAAAAACCGCAACTCCGTTTCTTTCCGCTTCGCCAAAAATTTGTTTCCCGTGTTTTGCCAGAAGAGCTTTATTAGCAGTAACTACCATTTTTCTCTCTCTAATCGCCGATATGACAAATTCCTTGGCTATAGTTTCTCCCCCAATTAATTCAATCACGATGTCTAGCGATTTATCTTTTAGTAACTGAAAAGCGTCGGAGTAGACATGACAAGCTGCAGGGATATCAACACTTTCAAACTTACTTTTGTCCGGATCTGCTATGGCAACAATGGAAATTTTAATTTTTGACGATCTTTCAATCTTCTTCTTATTTTTCTCCAATAACTCCCATGTGCCTCTCCCAACGGTTCCAAATCCGGCCAAACCGATTTTTATGTCTTTCATTATCTGTTTCCTCAAATTTGTTTTAATGAAACTCCATCTTTTTTAAACATTTCGCGAATTCCACGAACCGCTTGCTTGATTCGCTGGTTATTTTCAATCAAAGCAAACCGAACATATCCCTCTCCATACTCTCCAAACCCTATTCCGGGCGATACCGCCACCTTTGCATTATTTAATAATCGCTCAGCAAAATCTAATGAGCCTTTAGAGCTGTAAGCTTGGGGGATTTTTGCCCACAAATACATAGTAGCCCTAGGTAGATCATTTACCCACCCAATGCTGTTCAAACCGTTTACCAATGTGTCGCGTCTCTTTTGATAAGTATCACAGATTTCTTGCACAACACTAGTCTCAGATTCGAGTGCTACTACAGAAGCAACTTGAATAGGAGTAAAAGTGCCATAGTCAAAATAGCTCTTTATTTTTGCGAGTGCTGCAATCATTTCACGATTTCCAACCATAAAACCTACTCTCCATCCAGCCATATTGTATGACTTGCTCATAGAGAAGAACTCGACCGAATAGTTTTTTGCCCCTTTTACTTGCATAATCGATGGAGCAGTGTACCCATCAAAGCAAATATCGGCGTACGCTAAATCGTGTACAACTAGAATATCAAATCGTTTTGCTAAAGCGATAACTTTTTCAAAAAACACAATATCAACACATTCTCCAGTTGGATTACTGGGAAATCCAAATATAATCATTTTGGGCTTAGGAATTGACTCCTTAATTGCCCTTTCCAATTCTTCAAAAAATTCTTCTCCAGTTGTCATGCGAATAGATCGTACGTCAGCGCCTGCTATTATGGCTCCATAAATGTGAATGGGGTAACTTGGATTGGGCACCAGAACGGTATCGCCTCTGTCGAGAATAGCTAGCATTAAATGAGCGAGGCCTTCTTTTGAGCCAATTGTAACTATTGATTCCGAATCTTCATCCAAAACCACCTGGTATTTTTGTCTGTACCGCTTACAAATTGCGTTTCGGAGCCTTTTAATCCCCTTTGATGCCGAATAGCCATGTGTGTGGTCTCTCATCGCCACCTCAGTTAATTTATCAACGATGTGCCGGGGAGTCGGTTGATCAGGATTTCCCATGCTCATATCCACAATGTCCTCTCCTGCAATACGGGCCTTTACTTTTAACTCGCCGATAACAGAAAAAACGTAAGGTGGAAGCCTTGAAATTCTGGGGAAAATTTTTTGATTCATACTAGCAAATAGAAAAAAGTCTATGGTACATTAATTCAATTCCACGTATCAGTTCAATTATGAATTCAGGACTACAACCAGAGAGTATTCGAGGTAAGTATTCAGTTACAAGTTACGGTGAACGCTTCATAGAGGTAAACAAAGTTTTAATAAAAAACTCTTGTATTATATCAACAGATAGTGAACCTATACCTTGGCAAATAACAAATGTAGACCAATTATCTAGGCAGGTAGTTAAAAAACTTTTTGAAAATAGCCCGGATGTTGTTCTTATAGGAACCGGGATTAATCAAATTATGCTCGATAAAGACATACTCGAATTTGACCAAAGCGGGGAGAAGAACCCCCTAGCGCTTTTAAATAGCACTAGTTCTGGAATGGTAGTGAGAGCCGATTGTATGTCTACCCCTGCAGCATGTCGAACGTTTAATTTGCTTGTGGCTGAAGGACGCTCTGTGGTGGCTGGATTAATTCTTGAAAAATTCTCTAAGGATGAAAATTATGCACAATAATACAGGCGATGACATGAATGATACCTTAACTCTTCCGAAAATAAATATAGAAACAATATTCGGGTCAGGTAAACTAACGGACTTCTTGGGCAATAACTTAGTTATTTTTTTCTATCCAAAAGACAATACACCAGGATGTACCTCACAGGCACTTTCGTTTACAAAATACCATAAAAATTTCCTCCAAATGAATACACAAGTTGTTGGTGTGTCACGTGATAGTATAAAGTCGCATTTAAATTTCAGTACTAAATTTCAATTGTCAGTGAACCTAATTTCAGATGAAAATGAAGAGATATGCAATGTATTTAATGTTTTAAAAAACAAAAACATGTACGGAAAAATCGTGAAAGGTATTGAACGAAGTACTTTTCTTTTCAACAGGAATGGGCGGTTGATTAAAGAATGGAGAAAAGTGTCGGCTGAGGAAAATCCCTCCGAGGTGCTTGATTTCGTGAAAAATAATAGTAGTCAACTAGCGTAAAGGACGTAATAATGCCATTACCAAAGGCTCCTACGAAGATGGGAGAAATTATAAAAGGGGAGTCTAACCGTAAAACTCAGACACGCAAAAAATTAAAAAAAGAATCGTCCGATGCTTCCAAAACCTCGAAGCAGAAAAAAGTTGATGTTAATAAGCTTATATCTTTAGCAAAAAAACCCATCAAAAAACCTGAGATGCCATTGGCGGCAGATAAAGAAAAAGTCGGTAAGTCAACGGGAAAGAAAAAACTTTTTGTCCTAGACACAAATGTATTGATGCATGATCCAACTAGTCTATTCAGATTCCAGGAGCACGATGTGTATATCCCTTTAGTTACTCTAGAAGAATTAGATCTGCACAAGACAGGCATGTCTGAAGTTTCCCGAAATGTTAGGCAAACCACGAGGGAGATAGACTCTTTGATAAAAACTATAGCAAAGACTGACCCCCCCAAATTACACGAGGGCATCCCTTTGAACCTAAATGGGCACACAGATGCAACAGGGTCTCTGTATTTCCAAACGTCGCCGTTTGACATAAATGAGAATTTTGGTTTTGGAGATGATAAGCCAGACAATCAAATTTTGTCAGTCGTACAACACCTTAAAAATAAGTTCAAGTCTCGAGAGGTAGTTCTTGTATCCAAAGATATCAATATTAGGATTAAGGCAACTGCGTTGATGCTCCTAGCGGAGGATTACTTTAACGATAGCGTTATCGATGATTCGGACATTTTATACACCGGTAAAGCAATATTAGAAAAACAGTTTTGGGAACAAATTGGAGACACGCTCGAGTCATGGCAACAAGGGGGTAACGTTTTTTATAGATTTTCAAAATTGCCGTTTATAAAAATGCATCTGAATCAATTTATTTATTGTCCAGACGAAAATTTATCTGCTATCGTTGAAGAAGTTACAAACGACTTTGTTCTACTGAAAACCTTAAAAGATTTCGCGCATAGTAAGAATTCCATTTGGGGAATCACCTCACGGAACCCAGAACAAAACTTCGCATTAAATCTTTTGTTAAACCCTGAAATTGATTTTGTCACACTTCTTGGTCAGGCAGGAACTGGAAAAACGCTGCTCACTTTAGCTGCGGGACTCGCCCAAACTCTCGAAACCAGGACTTACTCCGAAATAATAATTACAAGGGCTACGGTTCCTCTCGGGGATGACATTGGTTATTTACCAGGGACTGAGGAAGAAAAAATGATTCCGTGGATGGGGGCCATTGAAGATAACCTAGAGGTATTAAATAGAGGAGTAGAAGGGGGAGGTGATTGGAGTAGGTCTGCTGCTTTGGATTTAATGAAAAGCAGGATCAGGATTAAATCTTTAAGCTTTATGAGGGGAAGAACCTTTTTAAACAAATTTTTAATTATAGATGAAGCGCAAAATCTTACGCCGAAAGAAATGAAAGCCCTAATTACTAGAGCTGGGCCTGGTACAAAAGTTGTGTGTCTAGGTAATGTAGCTCAAATTGATTCTCCATATTTGACCGAATCTTCATCTGGCCTTTCGTATGTTGTTGATAGATTCAAAGGCTGGAGGCATGGCGGTCATATCACCCTGCAACGAGGGGAACGGTCAAGACTAGCAGATTTCGCAAGCGAGACTCTCTAGGAAAATTCGTTAGGCATCTCTGTGGCCAGAAAACCACCGCTTTGTAAATTCCAAAGCCTATAATACAATCCCTCCCTCGCCAAAAGCTCGTTATGTGTGCCCTCTTCAACTATTTTTCCACCCTCCATAACAATTAGTCTGTCAAGCTCTGCAATAGTACTTAATCTATGCGCGATAGCTAACACGGTTTTGCCTTCCATTACTGTTTTAAGGCTTTTTTGTATTATGGATTCAACTTCACTATCCAGAGCACTAGTGGCTTCATCTAGCAGTAAGATTGGCGCGTCCTTTAAAATGACTCTAGCAATCGCTATTCTTTGTCGCTGACCGCCACTCAATTTCACACCTCGCTCTCCCACATGAGCATCAAACCCGCACCGACCGGCACCATCCTTCAAATTCTGGATAAAGCCTGTAACTTCGGCCATATCGGCCGCCCGCAGCATTTGCTCTTCTGATGCACTTGGATTGCCATACTTTATATTCTCCCGAACTGACCTATGAAGAAGGGCCGCATCTTGAGTAACCATGGCAATATTCTCACGCAATGAGTTTTGTTTTACATTCGCTATGTCTAGACCGTCAATTAAAATCTTTCCTTTGTTCAAATCAAAGAATCTTAAAAGTAAATTCATTGTTGTTGTCTTTCCACCACCTGAAGGGCCAACAAGCCCGACTCTTTCTCCATGATCGATTTTGAGATTTAAATCGTTTATCACACTTTTACCACTGGTATAAGAAAATGAAATATTTTCAAAGATGATCTCACCAGAGGAAATATCCATAGGTAACGCTCCCTGTTTGTCCTTCACTGAAAAATTTTGAGAAAGGATTCTAATCCCATCTCTCACTGTGCCAATATTTTCGAACAACGATGCCATTTCGTACATTATCCAGTGCGACAAACCCATTAACCGGAAAGACATTGCAAAAGCAGCAGCAACCGAACCGACTGATGCAAGTCCCTTCGTCCACAAAATTAACACTGTACCTCCGGTGAACAAAATCAGAAGTGTGCTAAGTATATGATTAACTATTTCAAATAAGCTTGTAAGTCTATTGTGAGGATGGACGTGTTGCATACACTCTTCCATTGAATCTTTTAGATATTTCGACTCACGTTGCGAATGCGAAAACAATTTTACAGTAGCAATATTCAAATACGCATCTGTGATTTTACCCGACATCAAACTAATCGCATCAGCCCTATTTTTCGAAAGTGAGCTTATTTTAGGCACAAAATATCTAACTGCGATTATGTAACAAACAACCCAAATTAAAAAAGGAAATAATAGGACTACACTATAGCTTCCTATGATAATGACCATAGTTAAAAAATAAATGAAAATAAAAACAAAAATATCACCAATCGTTATATAAACAGACCGTATTGCTAGCGCTGTTTGCATAACTTTCGTAGAAATCCGTCCCGAGAATTCATCGTTAAAAAATGACATGCTTTGAGAAAGCATTAATCTATGGAAATTCCATCTCATCAACATTGGAAAATTTCCATAAATGGTTTGGTATTTCAATATATCTGCGATAATTACCAGTGGAATTCCACTTAATACAAATGTTACTAATAAAATAAATTCATACTTTTTTTCATAAAAAAAAGATTTTGTTGAAGAGGAAGTTAACCAATTCGTGATATCTCCCAACATACCGAATAAAATCGCCTCGAAAGCCCCGATCATAGCCGTAAGGATGGTTAGTATTATAAAATAAAGCCTATATCCTTTGGACATCGACCAAAGAAAAGCTCGTAAATTACGCGGAGGCTTTGCCGGGGATGATTTTGGATAGCTATTTATTAATGATTCAAAAAATTTAAACAATTTTCAAAGGCGAATAGTTAATGGAAAATAAGATTACGCTAAAAACACAGTCTCCTTCTCTTATTCTCGCACAAAGGCTGAAAAAAATTAAACAAAGGCTCACAAACTGCAAGTCCATAGAGGACGGGGATATAACTGAAATAGATTCGATAATTCATATGATGGAAAGTCAAGAGCGATATTTGGATGAATGCACGTCCTTTGAATCATCAGACCTTTCAAAATTAAATAAAGTCACCATGCAAACAGACTGGAATAAAATTTTTTTAGAAAAAAAATCTGATGTAAGACTCATGACTCAAATGATGAGTAGCAAGCTATCGGGTCAACTATTAAAAATGCTTGTTACTATGTCCGGGGCAAAAAAAATTTTAGAATTAGGATTATTTTCAGGTTACTCTGCTCTAGCAATGGCCGAGGGACTTCCGGAAGGAGGAAAATTGATAAGTTGCGAAATCGATCCATATGCAGCTGCGTTCGCTCGTAGTTATTTAGACAGCACTTCATACGGAAAAAAGATTCAAATAAGATTAGGCCCAGCCTTAAATTTATTAGATAATTTTATGGTTGAGGGTGAATCTTTTGACTTCGTTTTTATCGATGCAAAAAAAACTGAGTATAAAAAATATATTACTAAAATCATAGCCAACAAGTTAATCACAAAGCAGTCTATATTGTGCATCGACAATGTTTTTATGAAAGGGGCATGTTTTTCAAAATTTGAGAAACAAACAAAGGGTTCGACGGAAGTAAAACAAATGAATCAATTATTGGCATCTGAAAAGTTTTTTACTGTAATGTTGCCTGTTCGTGATGGCATGACAATCTCAAAGCTTCGCTAACCAGTGAAAATTTATATTTGGCAAAATTTATAATTAGTTCCCTATATCAAGATTATGATTTATCCTTTTCGTCTCACTGGAAATAGCTTTAATCCTATCAAATATAAAATTTTGCGCGCGTTCCTTTTTGTGTTTTTTCAGAGCAGTATCAATCATCGTGTCCATCAATAAGGAATCATCCTCATATTCCGATCTCTCAGACTGTTCAAATGATAGAATAGTTGCCGTATCACGATTTTTATTAAAATCCCTATCTAAATCAGATAAATTCAAATTAGCAAAGTCTGATGTTTGTCGATTGTCCAAAATAGGCCCAGAACGTTTGCTTGATAAAGCACTTTGGCTGTTTCCGGATATATCAGTAGCTATTTCCGTAGTTCCAGATTTAAAAACTTTATTTAACTCCATAATCCATCCTCTCACGTAAAGAGTCGACCTTGCAGCATACTTCTTTAAACACTTAAAATTCGGTTATGCTCTCACTTAACTGAAAAATTTTCGCTTGTAATCATATAGATAAAAATTAGCGCGATGTAATTATACCGTAAATTGCTTAACCCTAATTGTATATTCCTGACAGTGATGAAAAAGTTAACCCCGCATCAATCTAAATTTTGGACACGTAACACGAATTTGAACGAACCCGCCTTATTATTTCGTCAACTTCTACCCTGTGTTTTAACCATTCCCTAGCCATTATTTTCTTTACTTCTCTTAATGTTTGAATAGTTTCTTCTTTAAACTCGATCTGCCTTATTGTCATAACGGAATATTTATTTTGCAACTTTCAAAATAAAGCAGTTTCCGTACCAAGATACAAGCAATAGCTAAACCTAGTCCTTTTATTTTAATCGGACTGGTCCAAAGTTATCAGGATGCAATCCTTTTGCATTTCTGTAAAACACTTGAGCCAAATACATGATTTCATCATCCAGCAAGGAAGGTAAAACAGCCTCGCTAAAAGTAAGATTTTTCGTTTTATAATCTAATCTTGCAAATACAATAGGAACCTCAGCTTTCCTAGCAATATGCAAGAAGCCGGATTTCCAATAATCTGATCTAGATCTTGTCCCCTCCGGGGGTATGATTAATATGCATTGCGCCTTTGCTTTTATCTCTTTTGACAACGAAGTTACGTAATCATTTTTTTTTCCTCGATTAACTGGTATTCCACCCAAAAACCTCATAAAAAGCCCGAGTGGAGCAAAAAAAAGTGTATGTTTACCCAACCAGTGGTACTTTAAATTTAGCATAAAACCGTAAGAAAGCATCATAGGGAAGTCCCAATTGCTGGTATGCGGAGCGGCAATTAAAATGCATTTGCATGGGGGCATGTTGCCCGATTGAAATGACCACCCAAAAACCTTGAGAAACAGTCTAGATAAATGTGCCATACGAGAAAAACGCTAAAACTTTCGAATTAATAATAAAAAAAAATCTCTATTAAGTACGTTTAATACCAACGCTTTTATTTTGAAAACGTTTTCAATAGCCTCTAGAGAAAACATAATTGTTTTAGTTTTCACGTCAAAAATTTCATTTCAAAACGATTAGCCCCATAAAATAAAGGTTAGCTACACATGGACCGTCGGGAAATAAAATTTTGATGATGATTTTATGGAGAAAACGATACCTGATTTTATATAAGCAAATCATGATTAATATGGAAAAAAAATTCGGCTTGATTACATCCACCACACAAACTGAAACTACGCTTAAATTTGGCGTCCCCAAGGGGATTCGAACCCCTGTACCCACCGTGAAAGGGTGGTGTCCTAGGCCTCTAGACGATGGGGACTTTCATAATCCATCATATATAGTAAACTAATTCGTTTATGTTTTGTCAAACTGAGTAGAATTTGGTGGAGCTAAGCGGGATTGAACCGCTGACCTCTTGCATGCCATGCAAGCGCTCTCCCAGCTGAGCTATAGCCCCTTATAGCGGTAAGTCTAACATAAAGAGGAAATCTAAAAATGTCGCGCGATACTTTTTTTTGTAAAGAATGCTTGCCAAATTACAGGCTTCTCACTCCAAACGATATTGACGAACTTATCGCAGAGACAATATCCGATGGAAGACTGGTTGTAAAAAAAATCTGCGAAAACGATCAGGCGTGTAATTGGGAAACCACTGTTCAACCAATAAGCCAAATCAGCGAAAAAATTTATCGGATTTGGGGAGCAGCAAACCATTTATCAAGCGTTGCGGATAGTACTGAGATCAGAGGCGTGATTAACAAAAACCTTGAGTACGTTAGCAGCTTCTGGACTGACTTCTCTCAAAATAAGCGTTTATATAAGATTTTTGTCAATCTTCGAAGAGGCATTTCAAAAACAACTCATCCCCATCAACATAAGGTTCTGTGTGATTACATTCGCGATTTTGAGCTTGCTGGAGCAGACTTAGAAAATGATGCCCAATTGGATTTCAAAAAAAATACTATCGAGTTAAACAAACTAGCTCAAAAGTTTTCTGAAAACTTACTAGACAGCACAAAGGCAACTGTCATTAAAGTTGTTCTAAACAAAGATGAAAAACCAATAAAATCGTTAGAAGGTATTCCAACACACGTTCTCGAATTATCAAAAAAAGAGGCTAAAAAAAGAAATGTTGAAGGTTATGTATTTTCTCTTCAACCCCCAATATACTCTCCCATAATCGAGTACTCATCAAACCGATCGTTAAGATTTGATATCTTTTGCAAATATGCGAGAAGAAGTTCTGATATTGCTGAAGAAGGTGCCCTGTTCGACAACAGTTGTGTAATTGCGAAAATTCTCAAACTTAGATACCAACAAGCCAAGATTTTGGGTTTCTCAAATCCTGCTGAACTATCCTTAACCACTAAAATGGCGAACTCTCCGGAAGATGTAGTAGGTTTTCTTAAAGAACTTGCCGCAAAAGCGAAACCATTTGCCCAAAAAGAACTGGATGAAATCGAAAAGTATTCGAGTCAAATCGAATCCATTCGAAAAGTGGAACCCTGGGATATTGCCTTTATAAGTGAAAAATTAAAAAAAAGTAGGTTTTCTATCGACAGTGAGGAATTGAGGAATTATTTCCCCTTAAGCAAGGTACTTTTGGGACTATTCGAAACTGTAAAAGATCTTTTTGGCTGCGAGGTTCTTAAAGAGCAAAAAAACACTGCAGATATTTTATGGGAGCAGTCTGTCCAAGTCTTTAAAGTCGTTGGTGAGGGGAAGGTTACGGGTTATTTCTTTTTTGACCTTTTCTCTCGGGAGGAAAAACGTGGAGGTGCGTGGATGGATGAATGTCGATCAAGAGTCAAATACGATAACGGGGTTCAGACTCCAATTGCTCTGATGAATTGTAATTTTTCCCAACCAATCGGTCACGAGGATGTATATTTAACACACGATGAAGTAGTAACACTTTTTCATGAGTTTGGACATGGATTGCATCATTTATTAACAGAAGTAGACTACCTAGAGATTTCAGGAATTAGTGGGGTAGAATGGGACGCAGTTGAACTCCCAAGTCAATTTTTAGAAAACTTTGCATGGGAATATGAAACTTTACAGAAAATAAGCAAGCATAGAGACACTGGCCTCCCTATAAATAGAGAAATGTTTGAAAAAATTTATGCAGCAAAGAACTTTAATAGCGGTTTGCAAATGATCAGGCAAATTGAATTTGCTTTATTTGATATATTAATACACAAAGATTTGGATGGCTGCGAACTTCTCGATGATAACCATGTATACAAAAAAGTTCTTGAAATACTGGAAATTGTTAGGAAAGAAATCAGTGTTATTAAACAGCCGAGTTTTGTCCTTTTCCCTAACTCATTCTCACACATTTTTGATGGTGGGTATGCTGCAGGATACTACAGCTACAAGTGGGCAGAAGTTTTGTCCTCTGATTGTTATGCACGTTTTGAAGGAAAAAATGATCGGGAAAAGTCGATTCTAGGGGATTCGTTTAAAAAAGAAATATTATCGAAAGGAGGTTCTAGAGAGGCAATCGCTTCCTTCCGAGCATTTATGGGAAGAGAACCAAAACCGGATGCAATGTTTAAACACCTAGGACTTGTGAGCCTCTGATTGTGAGTATTAATATCGCTAGCTGGAATATCAATTCAATTAGAGCACGCGAAACTTCTCTTCAAAAATGGATTGTCGAATCCAACCCGGATATAATTGGTCTCCAGGAGACTAAGGTCATTGACGATCAATTCCCAGTGGAATTTTTTTACGATAATGGATTTGACGTACGATTTTTCGGGCAAAAAAGTTACAACGGTGTTTGCCTTGCTTTTAAACGCAGTAGTCTAATTAAATGTGAGCAGGTAGTTAGAAATATCCCAATTTGGGAGGATGAGCAAGCTAGAGTGATTACATGTTGTCTTATGATTAATGATCATCATAGAATCAACTTTATTTCAGTATATGTTCCGAACGGAAGTTCTTTGGAAGATCCAAAATTTAAATATAAATTATTATTTTTGCAAAAACTTACAGGTTACGTTAAGAAACTGTTAAGAGAAAATGACTCGTTGTGCATGATGGGTGATTTTAATATCGCCCCGACTGATCTCGATGTTTTTGACCCAGATTTATGGAGAGAAAAAATTCTCTGCTCATCTATAGAAAGACAACAATTTTCTAAATTTGAAGAATTGTTTCTAACCGACTCCTTCAGGTTAAAAAACAAAAAGCCGAATCAATATAGCTGGTGGGACTACAGGCAAGGATCTTTTCGTAAAAATGAAGGGCTTAGGATAGATCACATTCTATTGTCAAAACCACTTGTAAGTGTATGCTCAGACGTAGGTATATCCACTGATGTACGTAAACATGAAAAACCTTCTGATCATGCTCCTGTTTGGGTTAATTTAGATTTTAATATTTAAAATGGCAAGTCAAGATCTTGAATTTTTTTCGTTACTGTGTTTCGTCCCACATTTAAAACCTTTGCACACGCAATCCTTCGCCCTTTCGTTGCTCTAAGTGCCTCGGAGTAAACGGTTCGTTCGAAAGACTTAAGCAATTGGGTATAATAATTAACGGGTACCCCGTCATTACCTTCTAAATTTCTTTTCACTTCCTTACTTAATAACGTCGTCCAAAATTCATCCTTACTCCTATTTGACTCTGTATCTAATACTACATTAGTATTAATTTCGGGCTCTATCGGTGGATCGTAGAATCTAATTTCATCAGGCAAATCATTCACGTTAATTGTATTTCCGGGAGCCATTACGGTAAGCCAATGACAAAAATTTTCCAACTGTCTAACATTACCTGGGAATCCAAACTCTTTCATGGTCTTAATGCACTCAGTTGAGAGAACTTTTTTTTCGAAGCCTAGTTTTTTACTAAATTTATCCAGGAAAAACTCAGCTAAACATGGAATGTCTTCACTTCTTTCCCTAAGCGGAGGGATTTTTATTCGTATAACGTTTATTCTGTGAAACAAATCCTCTCTAAACTGATTTGTTTTAACTCTGTCTTCAAGATTTTGATGTGTGGCTGCAATAACTCTCACATTCACATTTATGGGGGTAACACCGCCTACTCGATAGAACTTTCCCTCGGAAAGGACTCTTAACAGCCGAGTTTGTAACTCAAATGGCATATCTCCAATTTCATCCAAAAATAGTGTTCCACCATCTGCTTGTTCAAATCTCCCTTTCCGGGAAATTTGGGCTCCTGTAAAAGCCCCTCGTTCGTGACCGAATAACTCAGATTCTAGCAAGTCTCTGGGGATAGCAGCCATATTGAGGGCGATAAAAGGTCGTTCCGATCTGGGACTATGTTGGTGCAATGCCCTAGCAACTAATTCTTTACCTGTTCCTGTCTCCCCATTCACTAATACAGTTGTTGCCGAGTTGGATAACCTTCCGATAACACGATATATTTCTTGCATCTTAGGAGCTGTGCCAAGCAAGTTACCTACACTACCTTGTTTAAATAACTCTTTACTATCAGGTTTTCTGTGATCCCCCATGACCCTACTAATCAATTCCACAGCAGATTCAATGTCAAACGGTTTTGGTAAATAGTCAAACGCCCCCTTTTGGAAAGACGAAACAGCGCTATCTAAGTCGGAAAACGCCGTCATAATAATAACAGGCAACCGAGGGTACTGAGACTTAATTTTTTCTAGCAAGACCAATCCAGACTCTCCTGGCATCCGTATGTCAGAGACTAAGACATTCGGCTGTCCGTTCTCTAAAGCAACTAAAACATCGTCGACAGATGAAAATAATTCGCATGAAATATGCTCCCTCTTAAGAGCTTTTTCCAAAACCCATCTTATCGACGCATCATCATCAACTATCCATACTGAATTCATTAACACTTTCTGATTTGCTTATAGGAATATGAATACTAAAAATAGTTAAACCCTCTCTGCTCTCAAAATCTATCAGTCCATGGTGTGCATGGATAATTTCCTGAGCCAAAGTTAGTCCTATACCATGCCCATTTGGATGACTGGAGACCAATGGATAAAAAATTTGATCTTGGATAGAGTAAGGCACTCCTGGTCCATTATCTCTTATCTCTAAAAGAGCAGCTAGGGTATGTTTTTTACGTCTCAGAGTCTTTTGCCTAGCTATTCTTGATTTTAAAGTGATCTTCGGATTTTTTATATTATGTCTTTGTAGCGCTTCAGCTGCATTACGGCACACGTTTAAAATCACCTGAACGATTTGAGTTACGTCACATTCCAATTCCGGAATACTAACATCGTAATCACAAATAATAGAAATTTGCTTATATTCCGACTCGATAAGGGTTCTAACCCTCTCCGTTAACTCATGGATATTTACCTGCTCATATTTTATTGCCCGTTTTGAAGATATAAGCATATTGTCCACGAGATCACGAAGCCGATCAGCCTCTTTGATAATAACATTTGTGTACTCAACTAGCTCATCTTCAACCAATTCATCTTTTAACAATTGGGCTGCTCCCCTTATGCCTCCCAAAGGGTTTTTTACTTCGTGGCCTAAGTTCTTTAAAATCATTTTATTGACTTTAACCAGGTCAGCCCGCCTTTCCTCTTTACTGATCTTTATACTTCTTAAGTCGGTTCTCAACTCAACCACACATGACGGATACAACATACCCGTTTGAGTGATCATAGTATCTAACCTGGCATCTCTACTTCGGGCTATATTCCATTCAAGTTTGGTTTGTATGTGTGATGATTCTTCCTCGTTAGCACTGCAAAATTCACGAAATTTTTCTGAACTCTTAAGCAAGTCTTCCACATTCAATCTAGCCAACTGACTTTTGGACAAACCAAAAAGGCTTTCCGCTGAACTGTTAGCAAAAAGAATTCGGCCGGAGGAGTCAAGACAAAGAATACTGGCAGTTATTAAATCCGCAATATCGAAATTAACAAGACTAAATGGCTGAGCTTGTCCCACTTTTCCGGCCCTTATCCTCAGAGTAAAGATTTGACATTTTATACAGAATAATACATATCGAATTCCGCCGGATGTGTTGTCATCCTCAGTCTCGTCACATCTTCCATTTTTAAGTCAATGTAGGCCTCAATCATATCTGAGCTAAAAACATCCCCTTTCATTAAAAATTCTTTATCATTATTCAGAGATTCCAGAGCTTGTTCCAACGAAGAACAGATAGTTGGAATTTGAGCATCTTCCTCAGGTGGCAGATCGTATAAGTTTTTGTCTAAAGGGTCCCCAGGATGAATTTTATTTTGAACCCCATCAAGCCCAGCCATCAGAAATGCAGCGAAGGCAAAGTAAGGATTCGCAGAAGGATCGGCAAATCTCACTTCGATTCGTCTACCCTTAGGGTTTGCTACATACGGTATTCTAACTGATGCAGATCTATTTCTTGCAGAGTATGCCAACTTGACAGGGGCCTCAAATCCAGGGACCAGGCGCTTATACGAGTTCGTGCTTGGATTCGTAAATGCATTCAATGCTCTTGCATGCTTGATGATTCCCCCTATGTAGTAAAGCGCAAATTCTGATAAACCAGCATATTCCTCCCCCGCAAAAAGATTATTTCCATCTTTCCAGACAGATTGATGTACGTGCATACCTGAGCCATTATCATCAACCACAGGCTTAGGCATAAAAGTTGCAGTCTTTCCGTAACTAGCAGCCACATTGTGCACTACATATTTAAGCTTTTGAATCCAATCTGCCCGTTGAGTCAAAGGAGCAAACTTCGTTCCTATTTCACATTGGCCAGAACCACCCACCTCATGATGATGAACCTCGCAAGGAATACCTAATTGCTCTAGCAATAAGCACATCTCAGATCTTATATCTTGCAAAGAGTCGACCGGCGGCACCGGAAAATAACCTCCTTTTACAGCTGGGCGATGTGCGAGGTTTCCTTGTTCCAACTCTAACCCACTCGACCAAGAAGCCTCCTCACAGTTAATTTTGTAAAAACTTCCGCCCATGCTGGTATTCCACGTTACGCTGTCAAAAACAAAGAACTCAGGTTCCGGTCCAAAGAAAGCCTGATCTCCAATTCCAGTTGATTGCATATATTTCTCGGCACGTAAAGCTAGTGACCTTGGGTCCCTATCGTAACCTTTCCCGTCAGAGGGCTCTATAACATCACAAGTAAGTAAAAGCGTTTGTTCCTCTCTAAATGGGTCCATAACCGCTGTAGACGGGTCAGGTATTAGCAACATATCTGAGGCCTGGATACCTTTCCAGCCTGCTATAGACGATCCGTCAAAAGGATGACCATCTTCAAACTTAGACTCCTCAAACGCTGACGCAGGCACAGAAACATGCTGTTCTTTACCTTTAGTGTCTGTGAATCGCAAATCTACAAACTTGCAATCATTGTCATTCATCATTTTCATCACATCTTTGGGGGTATTCATAATTTCTCCATATTCCGAATTAATAATAAGTGTTCAACATAGTGCGAAATCCGTGCCTAATAAAAAAAAAAAAAATACTCGGTATTTCAGATACTTAAAAGAGAATAAATAAATAAAAAGTTACCAAGTTGCACTAAATTAGAACATAATGCACTATTAACAATCAAAAATCTACAAGTTTGTGCGTTAATAGCTGTTGATTGGAGTAAAGATTTCTTGCAAATTGTTTAAAAAGTTTAATCCCAGCTTTGTGGGTATTACTTTATCCAAAGTAATGTCAATGAGCCCCTTTTCGGATGCTAGGCAAAACTTTTCTTGCTCGTTTGAAAACTCTAAGCCAGTTCTGTTTTCGAAATCTAAGATTTCAAAACCTTTTGTTAGACGACTAGCATTTAAAATGTATTCGAACAAAACCTCTGCTCCAGGTAAATGGCTAGTTTTTTTGAAAAATTGATTGTTTGATTGAACTTTTTCTACATAATTAACTGGGTTAGAGATAACAATTCGCCGTTCCATTAAATTATTTTTTGTTATCTTGGAGTGTGCACCCGCCCCTATTCCAATGTAATCGCCGAACTCCCAATAATTCATATTGTGCTGACAACGCATCCCATCCTTGGAATAAGCTGATACCTCATATCTCGAATATCCGTTCCTCGCTAATTCATTCGTTATTAGCGAGTACATATCCCAAATTACATCTTCAGATGGTAATTTTGGCACATTAGAATAAAACATTGTGCCTGGTTCAATTGTCAACTGATAATAAGATGTATGCGTAACATTGAAGGTCTTTAAAGTATCAATATCTTTTCTAACTTTGATTTGATTTTGCCCTGGCAAACCGTACATTAAATCTATATTCACATTCGTGAATATTTTGCACACCTCCATTAGAAACAACTCAATTTCTGCAGGACTGTGAGTCCTACCAATCTTTTTTAAAGATATGTCATCGAAAGACTGCGCTCCAACGGATATTCTATTAACGCCTAAATGATTTAAACCAAAAAAATATTCTTCAATTGATGAATTACGATGCATGTTTAAAGGATTAACCTCAAAAGAAATCTCCGAATCTTCCTCGAAATCCATTGCTAAATGGATCTCTTTAAATAAGGTCTCTACAAGATCGATCGGAAATAAGTTTGGGGTTCCTCCCCCAAAATATACCGTCTTTATTTTTCTATTTTTAAAAAGTTCGGACCAACCCCTTAACTGGGATATCAAAGCACCCGTATATTCCTCAAACTGATTCTGATCTCGCAACAAATGGGAGTTAAAATCGCAATAAGGGCACTTTTTATCGCACCACGGCAAATGGATATAAAGACTCAAAGGTATATCTTCAGCCCGAAACATTCTTTTATTTTTCAAACCTCAGAAAAAGTTCTGCGCTAATTTTTTTTAAAGCTTTTCCTCTATGACTGACCTCATTTTTTTCATGTAACAATAATTGGCCAGCAGTTTTTTTTTCTTCAGGCAAATAGAAAATGGGATCATACCCAAACCCCTTTTCCCCTTTTGGCTCAAATGCAACTACACCCTCCCATACACCGCGAGAAACTATCGGATCTGGATCATCATGGCTCTTCAAAGCCACAATCATAGTTATAAATCTGCAACGCCGTTGGGCGAAGGTCTTAGCTGGTCTCATACATTCAAGTAGCTTTTTTATATTTTCTTCATCTTGCTGACGCTTTTTCCCAGAGGAAACACTTGCGAACCGAGCTGATCTCACCCCCGGTAAACCTCCGAGATAATCTACCACTAAACCGGAGTCGTCTGCAATTGACGGTAAGCTGGTAATCAAACTCGCATGTCTTGCCTTTTCTAAAGCGTTTTCGAGAAAAGTCTTATGTGGCTCCTTTGGAGATTTTTTTCCGATGGATTTAAACGATTCTAGCGAGGCCTTGCCCTCGAAAAATTTTTCAAATTCTATAAATTTTCCCTCATTATTTGTTGCTATCATCCATCTAGATATCACAACTCGCCAACCTTTTGAGAGATATGTGTTGGGCCATGATTTTTTGCATCTCAAAGAGCACTCCTATTCCTTTCTCTGCGAGGGTTGTCATCTCAATTAGTTCGCTCTTACTAAATGTCCTGCGCTCCGCTGTTCCCTGAATTTCAACTATATTCAAACCAGGCTGCATGACAACATTTAAATCAATACCACAACCAGCGTCTTCATCGTAATCAAGATCCAACATTAGTCTTTCTCCGATATAACCCACAGAAATAGCGGCCACCCTTTTAATTAAGTTCAAATTTTTCTCATCTAAAAAATTATTCTCTTTATTCAATGCATCAAATAATGCTAACCAGCTTCCTGTAATTGAGGCACAACGTGTGCCTCCATCTGCGTGAATTACATCGCAGTCAATAATTACGGTTTTCTCCCGAATAAAAGACAAATCCAATGACGACCTTAAAGTCCTTCCAATAAGCCTTTGTATTTCCAATGTCCGCCCCGACTGTTTCCCTTTTACAGCCTCCCTATTGGTTCGATTATTTGTACTGCCCGGCAGCATGGAATATTCAGCTGTAATCCAACCTCTGTCGGTCCCTTTTAACCATGAGGGACACTTATTTTCTATATTAGCCGTGCATAATACCCGGGTATTGCCTTGAGAAATAAGTACCGAGCCATCACTATTGGACACGAAATCGCGCTCCAGACTAACCTCCCTAATTTGATCAACTAATCTGTCATTTTTCCTTTTATAATCATTCATGATATTTAATTAATGTATAAGATATGACTGCCAAAAGTATGACTGGTTTTGGGGAGGTTTCATGCTCTAACGAATTCGGGCTAATTGTAGCAGAAATTCGGTCTACTAATAACAGGTTTCTTGATATTACTATCAAACTTCCAGACCAGTTAAAAAACATAGAGTATAAGATTAGAGAAATTGTCTCAAAATATGCTTTTAGAGGAAAAATTGAAGTCCGACTAACCTTTCAACCTTTAAAAAATGGTAAATATGATTTAAAAATAAATAAACAAAAGGTTGACGAAATTATCGCTTTGCAAAATGCGATATTACTATCATCCGGAGGTGTTGAAAAATTAGGAATAAACGATATTTTAAAATGGCCTGGAGTTATCCAAGATAACTTTATATTCGAAAATATTAACGAACAGGAGTTACTGGACATATGTGAATCTGCTTCAAAAGAATTCGATAGCTTTACAAAACGAGAAGGTTTGCAGCTGGTCAAGCAAATAAGAAACTGTACTAATCAAATGGAGTCCTTGATAAAAAAAGCTGATAAGATCGCGCCTTTAGCATCGGATGCAATGTTAAAGAAAATTTCTGGTCGTTTATCAGAGGCATTTAAGGAAACTAATATTGAAAAAATAATAAGCGCTGAACAAAAAGAAGGCTCAAAAACTGCCAGGCAAAACTCGAGTAGTGATCTCGTTAAGGCTATTCATGAAAGAATTCGCTTAGAAGCCTCCATGAATGCTATGAAAGTAGACATATCAGAGGAATTGGAGAGAATAAAATCTCATATTCGCGAACTAAGAGACGTATTGGATAACGATCGTGTTCTAAAAGGGAAAAGGTTAGATTTTCTTGCGCAGGAACTACACAGGGAGGCAAATACTATCGGTGCAAAAGCGTTTAATCAAGACCTGAGTATGATCTCGTTAGATTTGAGAATGTATATCGAGCAGATCAGAGAACAGGTACAAAATCTTCAATAAGTATTAAATATCATGAACACTGGGCATTTGTACGTTATCTCCGCTCCATCAGGAACCGGGAAAACAAGTTTAGTAAAAGCTCTAATAGAAAAAGATCCTTCTATTAGACTTTCAGTATCAACGACCACCAGAGAACCCCGCGCTAGTGAGGTAAATGGCAAAGACTATTTTTTTGTAAAAAAAGAAGATTTCGACAAACAAATAAATAACAATGAGTTTTTAGAATGGGCTTATGTATATGGAAATTTTTATGGGACTTCCGCAACACTTGTCAAAAATAGTATAAATAGAGGGGAAAAAGTTCTTTTAGAAATTGATTGGCAAGGTGCCTTACAGATCAAACAGCGATATACTAAAGGTAGGCTCACTTTGATTTTTGTTGTACCTCCATCACTCGAGATTTTGAAGGAGAGGCTTCAAAAAAGGGGACAAGATAAAGTCAGTGTGATCGCAGAGAGGCTGGCAGCTGCAACAGAAGAAATGGCAAAATCTGACAACTTTGATTATGTTATTATAAACGACAAGTTTGATACTGCGGTTAGTGAACTTTACAGGATAATAAACTGCTCATAAAAAGAGGATTCATAGAATGGCTAGGATAACAATAGAGGATTGCTTGGAACAAATACCAAATAGATTTGATCTAGCCCTGTCTGCGACCTATAGGGCCAGGCAATTAGCACAAGGCTCAGTTCCTAAAATCGAAACCAAAGACAAACCGACTGTTGCAGCATTACGAGAAATCGCGGGTGGTCATGTAGGTGTTGAAATGCTCAGAAAGGTTCCACTTTAGGGTTTTAATTGCCTATATTCAAAAGAACCATATCTGATAAGCTGATAAAATCGACGTTTTATTTATCTAGGTCAGATAAAGCTAAACTAAAAAAAGCAATTTCTTTTTGCGAAAGTGCTCATGTTGGGCAGTTTCGAAAGACAGGAGAGCCTTACTCGAATCATCCAATAAATGTTGCTCTTATTTGTGCTGGTTGGAGGCTCGATGTAGAAGCGTTAGTAGCAGGACTTTTGCATGATACTGTTGAAGATACCTCAACTAGTCTGCATAGTATTTCTAATCTTTATGGTGATAAGGTTGCTGAACTTGTTGATGGACTATCAAAGGTTGACCAACTGGTTTACAGAAGTTTCGAAGAAAAAACTGCAGAAAATTTCCGGAAAATGTTATTGGCAACGGCGGCAGATGCAAGAGTGATTTTAATAAAGCTTGCCGACAGGCTACACAACATGCAAACCTTAAGTGCATTATCGAAGACAAAAAAGAGAAGGATTTCCAAAGAAACTCTCGAAATATTCGCTCCAATCGCCCACCGACTAGGATTTAATGAAGTCTACAGGAAACTGGAAGATTTGTGTTTTGCAAATCTATATCCAAAAAGGTACAAAGTACTTAACGAGGCAATCTCGAAAGCTAGAGGAAACAGGAGGGAAATCATCTCAGAATTGCAAAAAAAAATAATCGATCATGTTCCTAGCTTTGGAGTTAAGGGTAAAGTTTTTGGAAGAGAGAAATCCTTATATTCAATCTACTTGAAAATGAAAGAAAAGCGAGTTAGTTTTGCGGAAGTTTTTGATATTCATGGATTCAGGATAATTGTCAAGACCTTAACAGAATGTTACTTGTGCCTTGGAGCTTTGCACAAACTATTTAAACCTATACCTGGAAGATTTAAGGATTACATCGCATTACCAAAATCGAATGGGTACCAATCATTACACACGGTTGTTATGGGACCTTATGGGACTCCGTTAGAGTTACAAATAAGAACAGAGAAAATGCATAGCTTAGCAGAAGTAGGTATTGCATCTCATTGGCTCTACAAGAAAAAAGAAAAAGATACATCTCTGGTGCAATTTAAGACACATGAATGGATGAAATCGCTTCTTACAGTACATAAACAAACGGCTGGCCCTTCAGAATTCATCGATTATTTAAAAATAGATTTGTTTCCTGATGTAATTTACGTTTTTACTCCTCAAGGAGAAATCATTGAATTACCAAGAGGTTCGACTCCAGTCGACTTTGCCTATTCCATCCATAGCGATATTGGAAAAAAATGTATCGGTGCTAAGATAAACAATCAAAATGTACCTCTGGATACAAAGCTAAAAAATGGGGATGTTGTATCAGTTCTCCAACACCCTAATGCAAAGCCAGATCCCTCATGGCTTAATTTTGTTCGGACTTCGAAAGCTCGCGCCACGATAAGAAATACTTTAAAAAAAGAGACTCGCGAGCAAGTGATTACCTTTGGAAAGAAACTTATGCTTCATGCGATTGAAGCATTAAACGAAAAAATAGATTTTGAGAAAGATATTCCCTGGGAATCGTTGTTTACTGAAATAAACTTAAACAACCGAGATGAACTTTTTGAAAAAGTGGGATTAGGTTATCTTTACGCTGAAGCTGTGGCACAGAGAGTTTTGATAATTCTAAAATCCAAATCCTTGCCCGCAGCATTTTCGTCTGATGTAAAACAAAAAATTGAGCTTTCCATGCAACATCTAACAGACGCTTCCAAATCAATATCTATTAATGGAACCGAGGGTCCTGCTGTGAATTATGCAGTTTGCTGTTTTCCGATACCGGGCGATCCCGCTCATGGCTTCCTGTCCGGAGGCAAAGGGTTATTAGTACACAGAAAAACTTGTACTGCTTCTATTAAGCAAAGAATTAATGACCCTGCAAGGTGGACCGATATTCTCTGGGAGGAAATAAATGGCAAGCAGTTTATCTGCTACCTACTACTTGAAGTAGAAGAATCTCCAGGGGTGCTCGCAAAAATTGCCTCTGCGATTTCAATTAAAAAAAGCAACATAGTTGATGTATCAATCAACCGCCATAAAGGTTCGTTTTTCTGCACACTTAAAATAGGTTTAGAAATTTCTCACAGAGTACATTTGGCAGAGGTGCTCCGAAATATAAGAAAAGTGAGCGCTTTAGCAAAGGTCACTAGATTATCAAAATCATAATCATTTATTTTTAGGTCTGAATGACTTGCAAACATTTTCCTCAGTAATAATAACGGGTCCCCCGATAAGTTCAATACCATACGGTACTGCCGCAAAAATACCAGGAACCTTTATTTCACCAGCTTTATCTCTGACTCCCTCGAGAGTCTCCTGGATAGCCCTAGGCTGGCCCGGTAAATTAATTATCAAAGAGGATTTTCTAACGACTGCGACCTGGCGAGATAGAATTGCAGTTGGTACAAAGTTTAATGATATTTGTCTCATTTGTTCCCCGAAGCCCGGTAAAAGTTTTTCACCAATTTCTAGCGTAGCATCTGGAGTAACATCCCGTGGAGCTGGTCCAGTACCGCCAGTAGTGAGAACCAAATCGCATTTTTCCTCATCAACCAACCGAACCAAGGTATCTTTTATCAAACTCTTGTCATCAGGGATAAGACTTTCTGCGGTTCTAAATGGGCTTATAACAGCTCTTTCCAGCCAACTCTTAAGGCAAGGAATTCCCAAATCTTCATAAACATTACTACTAGCACGATCGCTTATTGACACAAGACCAACATTTAATTCTGACAAATTACCCACTTTCACCATTATAATTTACCTATGGGACTAAACAACAATTCACAATTCATTTATTCCTCCTCAGAGCTGAAGATGATAGCACAAAAAATGCTTGATCTTGCTCACGTAGCGGGGGCTGTTCAAGCAAGTGTTGATGTAACAGAAGACTACGGCCTTTCGACTCAAGTTCGGCTTGGACAGCTTGAAACAAGCGAAAGTAATAGAGAAAAATCAGCAAGTATTACAATTTATAATTCTGGCAGAAAAGGATTTGCTGAAACGTCAAATTTTGAATCGGACGCACTTCAACAGACCGTTTTAAAAGCCAGAGACATTGCAAAGTTTACTAAACCGGATAAATTTTCGGGTTTACCAAATAAAGAAGATCTTGAGTTTCAACCACGTAATGATCTCGAGCTCTATTTTCCATGGAATATTGGTATCAAGGATGCGGTTGATATAGCTCTGCGGTGTGAAGCAAGCGCTTTGGAGGCTGACAAACATATTAAAAACTCTGAGGGTGCAGCTGTTACGGTTCATCACAGTAATTTTTTTTCTGTAAACTCTTTAGGATTTGAAGGTGGATATAAACAGAGCCGACACACTGTTTCGGTTGCTCCAATTGCCACCAGGAATGGGGAAATGGAAAGGGACTACTGGTACTCATCAGACAGAAATTTTAAAAATTTGGCGACCCCTGAGGATATAGGTAGCTATGCTGCTCAACGAGCTCTGTCTCGACTCGGTTCTAGAAGGATTTCTACTCGTAAATCACCTGTACTTTTTGATGCTCCAATAGCTGCAAGTTTATTAGGATCATTCGTGCAAGCGATTAGTGGTGCCTCTCTTTACAAGAATTTAACTTTTCTCGATAAAAGTCTTGATACCAGGATTTTTCCTGAATCTATTTGCATTGAAGAAAATCCGTTTTTGATTGGAGAAATGGGTTCAGCTCCATTCGATGATGAGGGTGTCAAAGTACGCCCCAGGCTAGTAGTCGAGAATGGAGTTATAAAAGGCTACTTTTTATCGAGTTACAGCGCAAAGCGTTTGAATATGCATACTACTGGCAATGCCGGTGGCTCACATAATTTAAGGATGTTTGACAATAACAGTAATGCCGAAAATAATTTAAGCAAAATGTTCAAACTTATGGGCAACGGACTTTTTGTTACAGAGCTAATGGGTCAGGGGGTTAACATAATCACGGGTGATTATTCCAGGGGCGTTTCAGGTTTTTGGATACAAGATGGGCAAATTTCATTTCCGGTTTATGAAATAACGATAGCAGGTAATCTAAAAGAAATGTTTCAAAGTATAGTGTCAATAGGTACCGATGAATATCGTAGGGGTGCGAAAACTACCGGGTCAGTGTTAATCGAGACGATGACTATTGGTGGAAGCTAGTTAGTTAGCCGTTACCTCCCTACTATTTCTTCTCCTTTCCCCTTCAGTTAAGCATACTTTTCTGATTCTAAGAGCTTTGGGTGTTATCTCGAGAAGTTCATCATCACCGAGTATGGCCAATCCCTTTTCTAAGTTAAGCTCCATCATGTTTTTAAGTTCGATATGTTCGTCTTTGCCAGACGCTCTAATATTAGTTAATTTCTTTCCCTTAATAGGATTAACAACAAGATCATTTGACCTTGCATGGACCCCAATAATCATTCCTTCATATACTTCTACTCCCGGACTTACAAACAACCTACCTCTCTCCTGTATTTTCCATAAAGCATAAGCGTTAATAGTACCATTCTCTTGAGAGACCAGCGCGCCATTCTTTCGTTGACTTGATGTTGAAGATACCGGATCATACTTTGCAAAGCTATGCGAGAAAATACCCGTGCCCTTCGTAATGGAGGTAAATACACCGTGAAATCCAATAAGTGCTTTCGTGCTGACAAAATATTCTAACCGCACTCTTTCTTCGTTAATATTTTCCATACTACATAATTTTGCCCCCCTCTCTCCGAGGATTTTCATAACTATTCCTTGAAATTCTGTTTCAACCTCCATAATTAAGGTTTCGTATGGTTCCAATCTTTTTCCATCTGAGTCGGTTTTATACACTACTTTTGGCTTTGATACGGAAAGTTCAAATCCTTCTCTTCTCAAATTTTCTATCAATATAGTTAAGTGCAACTCACCTCTTCCAAAAACTTCGAAAATTTCCTGGTCATCGTTAAAATTAACCTTCAATGCGAGATTGGTTATAAGTTCTTTCTTCAACCTCTCTCTTATCTGTCTACCAGTGACAAATTTTCCTTCTCTTCCTGCAAACGGAGAAGAGTTAACGAAAAAATTTACACCTAACGTGGGTTCATCCACTTGTAAGATTGGGAATGGTTCGGGACTATTAGAGTCGCATAAAGTTGAACCGATTTTGATATCCTCGATACCGTTAATTATGACAATTTGTCCTGCCTCAGCTCTGTCAACATTTACTCTATCAATCCCCTTAAATATCTGAATCGAGCTAACTGTTAATTGTTCACGAGGACCATCCTCTCCCTCAAGAGAAACTAAATTATCTCGCAAGGATAATACACCTCTCGAGATTTTGCCAATACCAATCTTTCCTAGATAAGGGGAATAATCTACTGCAGAAATCTGCATCCTGAAAGGTCCTGAAACGTCTCCACTAGGCTCAGGTGTTTCTGTAACAATAATACTCAATAACTCTTTCATATCATTTTGCTGCACAAGTGGATTCACCGTTGCAAAACCTTTAATTGCCGATGCATAGATAACAGGAAAGTCTAATTGCTGATCATTTGCCCCCAAATTGGCAAAGAGTTCAAATGTTTCATCTATAACCCAATCAGGTCGTGCTCCAATTTTATCGATCTTGTTTATAACAACTATTGGCTTTAAGCCAATCTGAAGTGCCTTGTTCGTCACAAAACGTGTTTGTGGCATGGGCCCCTCTACCGCATCAACTAATAATAAAACACCATCTACCATTGATAAAATCCGTTCTACCTCCCCACCGAAATCAGCGTGGCCTGGAGTATCAACTATATTGATGTGAACCGAATCAAAAACTATCGAACAATTTTTTGAAACAATCGTAATTCCTCTTTCTCTTTCTAGGTCATTAGAATCCATTACCCTTTCACAAATAGTTTCGTTATCTCTAAATACACCAGATTGCTTCAAGAGCTGATCAACAAGAGTAGTTTTTCCGTGGTCCACGTGAGCAATGATTGCAATGTTTCTTTTCTCCATTTTTTTTTATTCTCTTATATTTTTTGTATTGATTAATCTCTTAGGGAACACTTTGTTCCCTTTTGTTTCGCCTAACCCTACAAATTTTTTTTGCTTATCATATAACCTCACCAAGACATTGTTCGAGAAACTCGACAAATCCTTAGGAGCTTCAATTGGCACACCAGTGATAACTTTATCAAGCTCATAGTCAGACAATAAGACGCTTTCAAAGTCTTTCAAAAATAAATCAACAGGTCTAATATACCTTTTTTCTAAAATTTTCATCCCAAAAGTTTTTAAATCTTGCGACATTTGTTCTAGAGTGCAAGCATCCTTTAAAGAGAATTCCCCAACAGAAGTACGCTCTAGATTGGTGATATGAGCACCACACCCTAACATGTTACCAATATCTTCAGCCAAAGCTCTAATGTAAGTTCCTTTAGAACACGAAACCATTAAAGTTAAGTAAGGTATTGCCAATGACAGTATCTTAAGGTCAAATATTTCTACGGTTCTCTTTATCTGGTCAACAGAATTCCCCTTACGAGCTAACTTGTACATTGGGATACCTCCTACTTTAACCGCTGAGTATAGTGGCACCGTCTGTAAATTTTTTCCCGAGAGTTTAGTTAAAACTTCTAAGACTTCCAGCTTACCGCACTCGACATTTTTTTTTTTACTACAGATCCCTCTCTATCACCAGTTTCAGTAGAAATACCTAATAAAATTTCAGCTTTGTATGTTTTATTTTCATGCAAAGATATAGAGCCGAACTTAGTACCCTCCCCAATTAATATCGGTAACATTCCGGTAGCCAATGGATCTAGGGTTCCCCCGTGCCCCACTTTAGACTTGACTATTCGCTTTACCTCCCTAACCACTCCTGCAGAAGAAATGCCCGTTTTCTTGTTTATAAAGATAATACCGTTTAGACTCATCTCTTTAAAAAAAAAGTATATTGTTGCTTTTACTAACTAACTCTAGTAAGCAATTCATTAATCCTATCACCATGATCTAACGAGGTATCTAATTTAAAAGTAAGTTCCGGTATTCTGTAACATGTAAGCTCTTTTCCTAACTGCATTCTTATAAATTTTTTCGCCGAACGTAATCCAACATGTGCATCTTTTAAATTATTTTCGGACCACGGATAAACACTATAAAATACTTTGGCAATTGTAATGTCGTAAGTAATCTCAACATCAGTAATCGTCACTGTCTTAACACGAGGATCCCTAACTTTTGCTCTCACAATTTCAGAAACAGTCTTGCGAATATGGTCCGCGATTTTAAATCCCCTTTTTGATTGTGAATTAATTTTATTAAAGGGCTCTTGCAATTTCCCTCACCTCAAAAACTTCTAACTGATCGCCTTCCTTAATATCATTATAACCACGCAAAGTCAGGCCACATTCATAACCCTCTTTTACTTCTTTTATATCATCCTTAAAACGCTTTAAAGACTCCAATTCCCCCGTCCATATAACCACGTTCTCTCGTAATAGTCTTACGGACGCACTTTTCTTTACAATACCTTCTAAAACCATACATCCAGCAATTTTTCCTAATTTCGATACCTTAAATACCTGTCTTATTTCGACTAAACCAGTCACCTCTTCCTTAATCTCCGGAGCTAGCATACCTTGAAGAGCATCCTTGACATCCTTGACGGCATCGTATATCACATTGTAATACCGTATATCTATTTCATTTAAATCAGCTAAGCGCTTAGAAGCTGCATCAGCTCTAACATTGAATCCAATGATAACTGCCCTCGATGCTATCGCTAAATTAACATCGGATTCCGTTACAGGTCCTACTGCGGAATGCACCATTCTAATCTTGATTTCTTGATTGGATAGTTTCTGTAATGATAGCGATACTGCCTCCTGTGAACCGTGAACGTCTGCTTTAACAATAAGCGGAAGATCTTTGTTTTCTCCACCCATGTTTTCAAAAACATTCTCCAATTTTGCTGCCTGCTGTTTTGCAAGTCGAACGTCGCGAAATTTTCCCTGTCTGAAAAGAGCAATCTCTCTCGCTTTTTTTTCATTACCCAGTACCAAAAGTTCATCTCCCGATTGGGGAACATCTGTCAAACCGAGGATTTCTGCTGGTATTGAAGGACCTGCTGACTGTATTTGTCTGTTGTTTTCATCCAACAATGCTCGTATCCTGCCAAAGGAGGCGCCAGCTAATACAACATCGCCCTTGTTGAGCGTCCCTGATTGCACTAAAACAGTCGCTACGGGACCTCTACCTTTATCGATACTTGCCTCAACGATCAAACCCTTAGCCATAGATGCTACGGGGGCTTTTAACTCCAAAATCTCAGCCTGAAGCAAAATATTTTCTAGCAGTTCGTCCAAACCCTCTCCTGTTTTAGCAGAAACGGGTACAAAAGGAGAGTCTCCACCAAAATCCTCGGGCACAACCTCTTCAGAAATGAGTTCGCTTTTGACTCGCTCTATGTTTGCCTCGGGTTTATCAATTTTATTAACCGCAACAATTATTGGTACCCCGGCAGCCCTAGCATGGGCTATCGCCTCCTTCGTTTGCGGCATAACTCCATCATCGGCAGCAACAACCAAAATAACAATATCTGTGGCATTCGCCCCTCTGGCCCTCATCGCCGTGAAAGCTTCGTGGCCTGGTGTGTCCAGAAAAGTAACAGTGCCTTTATCGCTAACCACATGGTATGCGCCAATATGCTGGGTAATACCGCCAGCCTCACTATCAACAACCTTTGTTGTTCTAATTAAATCCAACAGCGAGGTTTTTCCATGATCGACGTGGCCCATTATTGTCACAACAGGAGGCCTCGGTAGTAATTCAACATCTTTTGTAGAATGAAGTTCGCTTTCTTCGAGAAATAACTCAGGGTCATCGAGTTTAGCTGCAAAAGCTTTGTGACCCATCTCCTCAACCACAATCATCGCTGTTTCCTGATCTAATACCTGGTTAATAGTTACCATTTGCCCCATAGTCATTAAAACCTTGATCACTTCGCTTCCCTTGAAAGCCATTTTGTGCGCTAATTCTGCAACCGTGATAGTTTCAGGGACATTTACCTCTCGTACAACAAATTCAACAACATTCTCTGCTTCATCTTGCTTTTGAGCATTATTTGTAGCCTTAGACTTTACCTTATGAGGACGCCAACCACCTGTGCCACCAGTCACGTCTCCTCGAGTCTTAATGATCCTTTTTTGCCTTTGTTCTTCTTTCCACGTTGAGGATAATTTGCTAGCTTTGACAGACTTCTCTGTTTTCTTTGCTTTCAAACCCGGTTTCTCACGATCAGAAGGAAGAGTAACTTTTAAAGTAGTAGTGTCCTTGCTAGCTTGTGGCTTATTGACGCTTTCTTTTTCAACTTTTTTAAGTTTTTCATCACTACTTTTTTCAGAAGTCATGAACGCATTTATCTCGGCCACCTCTGAATCGACATTAGATCTTCCTGCCTCTTCTCCCTGGTCTATTTTATTTTTGGTATTGGCTGAACAACTTTCCTTCAAAGTACCGGGGGAAGAAGTTTTCTCCGTCGGAATTGCAAGCTCTTCACCCTCATTGGTTGCTTCCTGAAGATTAATTTCATTATTTCCTATAAACTTTCTCTTTTCAAAATCGCTCTGTAAGTCACTCTCCTGTGGGGAATCAGTGTTTACCTCAATTGGATTATCATCGTAGGATTTCTTTTTAACGAAAACTCTTTTCTTTCTTACCTCAACTTGGATAGTTCTCGATTTACCCGAAGGATCCGCCTGTTTGATCTCTGATGTTGTCCTTTTCGTCAAAGTTATTTTTTTTCTTCTCGCCGGCTCTGCCGTTTGCGAATGGGCATTTCGGAGGGTTTGGAGTAGTTTTTCCTTATCTTCTTCAGAAATAACGTCTAACCCTGACTTTTTTGGTACTCCTGCGAGGTTTAGCTGATCAAGCAATGTATCGACAGGCACTTTTAACTCCGCAGCAAAGTCCTTAACGCTAGTATTAACTGACACTAGAATCCTCCTCACTACTAGAATTTAAATTATCGCCTTCAGAGTCAAACCAGTGCGCTCTAGCTTCCATAATCAAATTACTACCCTCATCTCTGTCAATCTCAATAAGTTCCGCTAACTCGTCGACTGATAATTCAGCCAAATCATCTCTAGTTAAGATCTTACAATCTACCAATTTGGCCGCTAATTCATTAGACATGCCGGTAACCTCAAAAAGATCAGTATCAGTCGATTGTAATTTCTCTTCAGCAACCAAAGCCTGCGTTAGTAAAAAGTTTCTAGCTCTCGTTCTAAGTTCGTTAACCGTATCTTCGTCAAAAGCCTCTATAGCTAGCATCTCAGAGACAGGAATATAAGCAATCTCATCTATGCTAGCAAATCCTTCATCAACTAAAACAGACGCGACCTCCTCATCAACATCTAATTTCTCCATAAAGAGCTTTAAAATATCCTTTCTTTCAATCGCGGTTTTTTTCTCAGATTCATCAGCTGTAAGTATGTTGATCTGCCAACCGGTTAATTCAGATGCGAGTCTTACGTTCTGTCCTCCTCTTCCAATCGCGACTGCGAGTTCACTCTCTTCGACCACCACATCCATTGACTTTCCTTCTTCGTCAACAACAATTTGGCTAACGTTGGCTGGAGCCAACGCACCAATTACAAACTCTGCTGGATCCTCCGACCATAAAACTATATCAACCCGTTCTCCAGATAGCTCGTGAGTGACCGCTTGCACCCGACTACCACGGACCCCAACACATGTTCCAATTGGATCAATCCGAGCATCTGATGTATGAACTGCAATTTTAGCCCTAACACCGGGATCTCTAGAGGCTGATTTAATGGTCATTAAGCCCTGCTCAATCTCTGGAACCTCGAGTTCAAACAATTTCATGATTATTTCAGGGCATGTTCTTGAGAGAATAACTTGCTGTCCCCTTTGAGCTCTGTCAACTTTTAACATGTAAGCCCTCACCCTATCTCCTGGACGAAGATTCTCTTTTGGAATAATTTGATCTTTAGGCAACCGAGCTTCAATTTTTCCGGCTTCAATGATAACATCACCTCGGTCCATTCTTTTAACAGTTCCAGAGACTATAGCTTCTCCCCGTTCTAAAAAATCATTTAGAACCTGCTCTCGCTCAGCTTCCCGAATTTTTTGGGTAATAACTTGTTTGGCCGCTTGAGCCCCTATCCGACCAAATTTTTCGGCCTTGAGTTCCTCTTCAATGTAATCTCCTATTTCGATATCATCAATTTGTTTTCTTGCCCCAACTAACGTTATTTCTGATTCATCATTCATAAATTCGTCATCTTCAACAACTTTCCATCGACGAAATGCATCATACTCTCCATTTGATCTATCTATTCTTACGACAATATCCGAATCGTGTGGAAATCTTTTTTTCGTAGCTGATGCAAGTGCGCTTTCTAGAGATTCAAAAACTATTTCCCTCTCAACATTTTTCTCTCTAGCTATTGCATCTACTAGAATTAAAACTTCTTTACTCATGTTTTCTACCTTTTGAAAAAGTTTCTCCCACCAAACGGGCTGATGATAATTCTCTTAAAGAGAAAGAAAGAGTAGAATTGCGTTTACTGTCTGACAATTCTAGAGCATATCCTGTTTCCAAAACATCACCATCTCCACCGACTTCATTTTTTCTTAAAATACCCTCAAAATTCTTTATGTTATCTATTGACTCCTTGAAGCTAATTTGAACACGCGAGCCCATGAACCTTTCAAAATGTGATTCTTTGGTTAGCTTTCTATCGATTCCTGGAGAGGATACCTCTAGCCTTTCAAAAGCCAGATTTTCAACTGGTAATTGATATAGTAACTGGCGAGTAAGCAGTTCGCAGTCTTTTACACTCACATCACGGGTGTTATCCACAATATCAATAAAAATACGCACTAACCCGGACTCATCCAACTCCAAATCTATCAGTTCATATCCCATCCCGACAGCAATATCAGAGACTACATTTTCCCATCTATCCAACAGCAATGATTTCCCCCTCAAAAATTAAAAAAGGGCAAAGAGCCCCTTACAGTAGTTTAATTTAAGCTTTTAATTTCAGCAAGATATAGTTATTCCTGTTTCATATCCTTTACCTTCCTAGCATTCTTGTTTGCTCGTTTTGGCTTTCTTGCTGGTCGGGATTTTTTATTTTTAAGCGTGCCCGTTGCAATCTCAGAAGAATTAGTAGCCAGACCCCAGGAGGTTTGTAAAGGATTTGGACGCCTGCCAACCCTTTTTGGTTTACGCATTGGTCCGCCCAACTTTGATAAATGTGCATCCAAACTTTTTGGTTGAGAATCCTCATCTCCCAATTCATGGGCCGCAGTATATGAATTCGTACCTTCGATGGTGTTTTGATCAGTTAGACCAACTTTTGATCTTAACTGAGCTCTTTTTGCTCCTAAATTTTTGCCTCTAACATTTGACGACAAAGAAGCCCCAAAGGGTAATCTGGAATTGTCTGATGGTTTGCCTTTTCTCCACGAATTATTTTTCTTAACTCCTACTTGCCTCATACCAACAGTTTTTAATAATGCTTCAATGGCTTTTGAGGTAAGTTCTATTGACCTACCTCGCCTCAAATTTTCTGGTAATGAGACAACTCCATACCTAATTCGGATTAACCTGCTCACCGTAATATCAACCGCTTCAAATAACCTTCTAACTTCTCTTCTTTTTCCCTCTGCCATTAAGACTCTAACCCAAACATTAGCGTTGCCACCTCCAACAAGCTCCAGCTTTTTAAATTTTGCAAACCCTTCTTCAAACTCTATCCCCGCCAAAAGTCTCTCAATTTTCTCATCCGAAATTTCTCCGTACAATCGGACAGCATATTCTCTTTCTATTTCGTTCCTCGGGTGCATAAGACGGTTAGCCAAATCTCCAGAATTGGAAAAAAGAATAAGCCCTTCTGTATTAATATCTAACCGCCCAACGGCAATCCAACGACCTCCTTTTATTTTTGGAAGATTTTTAAAAACTGATGGTCTCTTTTCCGGATCATCTCTTGAAACGATCTCTCCCACAGGCTTATGATATGCAAGAACCCTAATAAGCGGGGGGTCAATTTTGACTTTCAACAGCCTCCCGTTTACTCTCACCTGATCATTGTGCGCAATTCTCTGACCAATATGAGCCGGCGTTCCATTTACTGATATTCTTCCTGATAGTATAAGCTCCTCCATTTCTCGTCTAGATCCCATTCCTCCATCGGCAAGAACCTTATGCAATTTTGGAGAATCCATATCACGTGTTTTTTTTGCATTTTTTTTGGTATAGCTCAAACTTTCCTGCGCAATATGAAGAGGAACTGATTTATCAAAATCAGACAAAAACGGAATGGCATTATCGGAATTTTCTTCAGTCATATCAAATTGACAGGTCCAGAACCTTCTTTATTCAAGCCTTCATTTTGGGGAATAACGGGTAATTCCTTTAAAGACTGCAACCCAAGATCGGCTAAAAAACTTTTTGTTGTAGCGTACAGCAACGGTCTGCCGAGAACATCTTTTCGACCGACCGATTCTATCCATCCTTTTTCTTCAAGATTTCTAACTATTTGTGATGAGACACTTACACCTCTTACAGCTTCAATATCTGCCCTGGTAACTGGCTGCCTATATGCAATAATCGCTAAAGTCTCCAGCAACGCACGGGAATGTTTCGTAGGCCTCTCAGGATGTAACCTTTGAATGTAATCCGAGTATTTCTCCTTTGTTTGAAACCGCCAACCCAAAGAAGTCCTAACTAAATCTAGTCCCCTGTCCTTCCACTCTAACTGAATTTCCATAAGACAATTTTCAATCATTTTTAATCCCAGCTCACTATCAAAAATCGCATTAGCCTTTTTAATAGTCAAGGGTGTTTCGCTAGCCAGAAGCAAGGCCTCCAAAATTACTTTGATATCTTTTTTATCCAACTTTTCCAGCTAACTTTCACATGATTTTTTTAATTACTTACCAATTTTTTTTTCAAATTTTTTTAACGTGTCTTTGTACATTTTAGTCACGGCTGCTATCGCAGCTTCATCATTTTCCTCAGGTGGCGGATCGTTATTTAAAAACTTCCTGTAAAAAGCCCCTTTATAAGTAATTTTAATTTTTCCAGAGTCGCCCTCTTCCAAACGAAACCTAGCGCTATAGTTATTAACGGGTAATACTCCAGGCTTTTTCAACCTGTATTTAAAAAGTTTTTTTTCCGAGTCAAGAGTCAGTATCTGAACCATCCCACTTTCTCCGGAAAACATAGATATTGGCTGTAGATCCTCTCCATTTTTTCCAATGGACTTATACGTGGAATGCCATTGCCCAATATTTCGCAAATCAGAAATAAGTGTCCATGCTTCGTTCAACTCCGCCTTAATAGTAACACTTTCAGATACTTTCTGCCTAGTTGGACCATGGGCAAAAATAAGCCCAGGGAACATCAATATTACAACTAGCTTCATAAATTTTAAATTAACCACGCATCTCTCTCCTATTAATTAAAATATAAATTATTCTACAAAAATAAAATCCCCAAAATTTCTTGGATTAATACCAGTCGAAGCATAGCTTACAACTGACTGGTCCCTCTCATCAATAGCAACGATTTCCTCATCAAGCCAACTGACAAAGATAATAAATGGACCGTGAGTATCAATCCCTTCGGGAAAACTTGCAGACGCGACTGTTTTTTCGAGTAATAGCAAGTCCGTGTTTATAATTGAGATAGAGTCTGAGTACTGATTTGTAACAAATGACTTTTCTCCACTCATGGAAAAAGTTATGCAATAAGGTTTTTTCCCAACTTTGATTCTCTTGATTTCTTTATGTTCAGTTAAATCAACGATGGAAACGTCGTTACTCTGTACATTAGTAACATATAAATGGTTTTTAACTGGTGAAAGCTTTAGTCCAAAAGGATGGTCCCCTACCAAAATTTTTCCAATTACTTTTTCCTCAGATAATGAAACTACAAAAACAGAATTGCTATCCCTACTCACAACGTATATTTCGTCGTTTTTTTCCGAAACAGAAATTCCTGCCGGGGCCTTGCCCACCTCGATGCACCTCCTCTTGTGGGAACTTAACTGAATAACGAGTAGACAGTTATTAAACCAATCTGACACAAAAAGACGCTTGCCATCGGGTGACACAGCAACTCCCAAACTACTCCCGTTGAGGTCTATTGTTTTTTTAACCTCTAAGGAATCTACGTCTATTACACTAATTTCTGAACTTTCCGTGTTCGAAATATAGGCTTCTCTATTAACAGTGCTTAAAGCAACTCCAGCTGGAGCCTTGCCAACTTGCACTTCTCGAAGAAGTTCGAACTTACCGTCGAAACTATAAACTGTGACAGAATTGCTTCCCTGGTTTGTAACAAAAACTTTTACGTCTGCCCCAGCAGATAGGATCGAGCACAGCAGAACTAGTCCAACGAAAATTTTACTCAGATCATTCACACTTTTAACAAGATTAATTAAGGGAGAAGGTTATACAATTATCTAGAAAATTTCTCTTTTCCTATAATCACTGACCCATCAGCCATGACTAGAGGAACACCATACTTACTAATGATTTCATTAATATCCGGTTGTCTCTTTGAAATGAACCCTTCAACCATTTTTTTCCACTTTGGCTCCCGATATCGAACTGCCATCGCTATGGAATAGTCCGTACGCATCTCTTTATCACCAATCAACGGAATTAATCTTATTTTTCTATCAGTTACCTGCGAGGCTGAATAAGCGGCTATGGGCCCCCAAGCTATTGCAAAATCAATTTGCCCTTTGGCGAGATTCTTTTCAATTATAAGACCCGGATACTCATTTGGATCACTTTGCATCCTTACGAAGGGCATCATTTGCCCAGCAAACCCATTTTTTACTACCCAGTCAGCTCCAGGAGTTCCCTGAAAAATTCCAAACTTCCGGCCCTCCAGCTTACTCCTGTCCATATTAAGTAGATCATTCGATGACCGAATACCTTCAAAGACCGGTGTATCTGGAATTACCATTACCCATGTAGACGTGTAATACGTTCTCGTACCTAGAGCCCCCTCTGGGTCAGGTGAAGCGCCGATTGCAATATCACAAGCAAACCCGCTTTCAGAGCTTGGGTCTTTTGCCCGAATTGTATTTCTGAAAAAAGCTAACCTTTGAGGAAACCACTTATAATCTAATTTCCATCCTAAATCATTTGCCAATAACTCGGCAATTTTGTTCTCAAAACCTTCCTTCTTAATGTTTGAGAGGGGCATACTGTTTGGGTCTGCACACACTCTCAGTGTACTCCAGTTGTCCGGATCTAAATCACTAGCGCTGGCACTTCCAAGACAAGTAGCAAGAGTAACTGCGCAGCATAGAGATTTGAAGGTTTTTTTTTCCGACACTACTAACCCCATCCTTTATTTTTCAAAGGACCTGACTCTCCCTTTTGGCACCTTGCCATCAGATCTCCCTTTAAGGTAAGCGTACAACAAATCCACTTTCTTTTTTCCAGTCCCTTCATCTACTTTATTTAGATGAGGGTGAGCAGGCATGCCCTTCGCATTTCTTCCCTCGATCATAACAGTAACAAACTCTTTATAAGAGAGAACCTTAAGCGACTCAATTAATGAAGGGCCCACTAACCCCTGCTGATTATTCCCATGACACCTTTCACAAGCAGATGCCCTCCAGACTTTAAATCCCTTTTCGGTAGCAGAGTCAACTTTACCATCTTTTACGACATACAGGGGATCGGCTGCACCTAGTATGCCAGACAGAAATAACGTGAAAAAAAACATTAAACCTTTGTACATGTCTACACCCTCCTTTGCCCTAGTATCTCATAAAATTAAAAAAAAAAAGCCAGAATATGTCGAAACTAGAGTATTCCCTATACCTTTTATACCTTTTTTCTAAAGCTCTTAACAAAGACCATTAACAAACAAAACATCGCGCAAAGAGCAAAAAAATTTGAGACATTTGTCTCGAATTTTCGCCAACTTGCAAATCTATAACCATCCAATGACCTCAATAACGACTCCGTAGAATCCAATTTTTCATAATGCAAACCATGTTCATCAGCTAGCAACTTTAAATACTTCCCCCGTAAGGAACTCATATGTTCTTTTCCTGGCGTCGCTTGCAAGTTTTCAACTAAGAAAGGATCAATTTCAAACCCTGGTTCATCAACCAAAGTCTCTGCGCTGTCGCTTCCCTTTCTGCCTAGAGAAAACTGATCTAACTGAAATACATCGTCTTCCCCCCACATTCCAAGCCTCTCGCCGCTTCTGCTAATTCTAGGAATTCCTACCAAATTTTCACCACCTACTCCTATGATAATACCTGACTCAACGCCATTTTTTTTATCAAAACGCGGCCGATATTTGGCAGATATTGGTGGCGCCTCGTGTCCATCAGTAAAAAAAACCACATGACTTTTCCTTTTGATATTACTAACCAAATTTAACGCATTAAAAAGTCCTTTTGAAACTTCGCTGTCGCCTGCCCAAATTATCCCGGTATTCAAATTCTCTATACTCTTCAGAATATCTGAAAAATGTTCGCAGACTTCTATCGGGTCGTAAAGAATAGTTGTCTGATAACCTGCAAATACTCCTAGCCCCACATAGGTGCCGCAAGTTAACCCTGGCATGGCATCCGACAGCGTCTTCTTCGTAAACTCAAGACGAGATACTGATTCAGTGCCGATGTTCTTGTCTTCTACGTTCATACTCATTGTTACATCAACAACAAATACAAAACTTTTTAACGGCCTGGGCAAATCAATTTCGATATCACCTGCTGCAAGACCCAAAAATATCCAGCACAAAATTATAAACAATTTATTTTTGAAAAAAAAAAGCATAACGTAAGATAATTTTCTAAGGCATGCCGATAGCCTGTAACTTCATTGTTGTCACGGCTCTCTCCCCCCGTTCGGGCCTAATTGAATCATCGGATGCATTAAAATTTCGTTCAGGAGCCATTTGTAATGCCCTTTCTAAGTTGTAACGAGCACCAAGATGAACAGGAAAAAGTTCAAGGGCTTTTCTGTAGGTCAATTTAGCAAGTTCTAAATTGGGTACTACTAGCTCCGTTTTGAAGTTTTCTTCTGCATCAACAGCCGCACGAAAATAAATATTTGCACTGTTAAAAAGAGCTTTTGCCCTTATCTCGTCAGAAATTTTTTCCTGAGATATATCATTTAAGATTCTTAATGCCATATGTTTTTCATCTCGTTGTAAATGTAATTTTGCCAGTGCAAATCGTTCTTCTATAAATTCGGAATTTTCGGGTTTTTCACTTACTATACGAGCATTAGCTTTTCGTTTTTCGTTCAAAACCATGACGTCATTTGCAATCAAGAAAAAGAGTGTTCCTGTAACAACCACGGAAAAAACGGTTATTTTTGCTCGCCTTGTAGTTCCCATCTAGTCACCTCAAACATTGAAAAAATCAAAAACGGAGTGAAAAAAACAAATGCCCATAAAAACGCCGTATCCGATAAGGATTTAGGAGGAGTAATTACTTGAAATCTAGTCGGCAGTTTTTGCAACTTATCGATTTCTTTCAACGCATTTTTTAACTGATTATTATCAGACGCCTCATAAACCTTGTAAGGCACACCAATACTTTGAAAATATTTATGTAAAAAAAACTCAGGCACCGCACCAGAACCTGCTGAATCTATTTGGTCCTCAGATAAGCCAGGACTTCCCCTGCCTCTTAAGTAAATCCAGTAAATAGAGATTTGATACCTATTTGACAACTCAGCGATTTCTTGTCTGGTCCTCGGGTCAATCTGAGCGCCACCATCCGAAATAAGCATTAAAACCCTAGACGCAGTATAAGATCTATTTGAAAAAAAACTTAAACCCTCGAGCAAGACGGCAGCTATATCGGTTTCTGCTAAGCTTTTTCCGTAAACGGAAGCGTTTATAGCACCTTGAATTGAATCATGATTCCTAGTGAGCGGGAACAACCTAATTGGTCTCGAGGAAAAATTTACGAGTCCGAAAAAATCATCTGGTCTGTTCGAGATGAAATTCGATAAAACATTTTTTGCCGCTTCTTTTTTTGTTGTCATTTCTCTGGTGTTGATTATAAGTGAACGACTAAAATCCACTTTCCCATAGGGTTGATCCATACTCCTACTTCTATCTAACAACAAAACTATTTCTGCGCCTATTCCCGTGCTTACTGTCATCCTTTGACCGTAGTAAGGTCCAGACAGACCAAACAAACACGATATGATAGTTATTGTCAGAGTAAGCCTAATCATCAATTCAATCAAATTATTTTCTCTGTCAATCGGAACAATAGGAAGATTCCTCACTTCTATCGTGGTGCTCGGTAATTTTATCCACGGTAAAGCGGCTAATGGTAGTAAGCTAAAAACCCATAAACTTTCAAAATAAATCTGCAATTAAGCCAATCCTTTCTCAATAAGTGCTAGTTTATTCATCAACCTGCAAAATCGTTCCTTTTGTTCAGATGTAAACTTAAAGCTCTCATTGCTGTAAAAATATTTTTGCGAGCACCGTAAAAAATATTCTAACTCCTCAATTAAAGGGATATACGAGGGGATTTTTTCGCACGCTTCCCTTACCTCTTCAACAAAGATCGTTTTTTTAAAAGTTTTATTTAATGCATTATGAAATATTCGAAAGCTTTTTTCTTCAAAGTTATTCTGTTTTAATTTAAGTAATATCAGTACATCTCTTCTTCCTTTGTTAAACGGTAAATTCTTATTTTTTAAAAACTTATCCCATGGCACCCAACAGAAGATCAGGAAAGATAACGGTAAAATTAAAATCAGGGAATATACTTGCAATCTGTTTTCCGTATTAACAGAGGAAATCATGCCAACATCCTCATCTGGCTGTATGTTTTCCAAACCGCCCATATTTGAAACCAAACGTGGCGTCAAAGGTGCGATTGTCACAAGGAGTTTTGGGACCTGAACAAATGCCGGCTTTCCATCAGCAATAACATCAACTTTTCGAGAAGCTATTTGAACCATGGACGGTGCTTCTGGAACATTTATGACCTGATAAGTTAATGAGAACTTCGGTTTATTTGCACTAACACCTAGATCTCTTGTATCGACGACAGAAAACCATGTATCTATTCGTCCTAATCTAAGTTTTTCTTTATTTAACTGAACGTTTTTAGCAGATTCAACGAGAAAAACTCGCTCAATTTTATCCCCCAGAACATATCCAAATTGCCGTGGTTCAGTTATCTCAACAGCCAGATCTGCTCTTGCTAACTGCACGACGAAAATCAGACACAATAGCAACAACCTTCGGAGCTGTGCACAAAGAAGTGAGCCTATCATGTTTCTAATACCCAAAAAAATGTTCTGTTAGCACTTTGGGATCAAAGTCTCCCAAAATCTTTACCGGCATAGAATTAAATTGACGGCAAATGGTTGATAATTGTTGATCTCGTTTTCTATAATTTTCCTTTAACTTGTCCTTAAACTTTTTTGTTAAGAGAACGAGCTTTTTCCGTCGTGTTTCTGAATCGCTTAGAAATGCAAAACCGAATCGATCATATCCTGAATGCTCTACCTCATCCTCAAGAATAATTGGCACAACCTGATGTGAAATTGTACGACTAAAAAAATAAGACAAAAGGTTGAGTGAGATATGAAAATCCGAAATAAGAAATAGCAAACACCTCTCCTTAGGCAGCCAATTTGGCGCTTCCATTAATCCTTTATGACCCTTCCCAGTTTTGCCCCGGGCAAATTGTAAACTTAACGTATCAAAATTTACTGTGACACGCTGTGTTGCGGGGACGAACCAATCTTTCCTGAATTTATTATCGAAACCAATAAGCCCAAAACGATCACCATATCGTCGTGTAGAATTCATAACCGATGTTAATATTTTAGTTATTAGATTTTTTCCATTTTGAAGACCATGAAAGCGAACAGAAGCAGATAAGTCCACAATGGCGAACACAGAGACTGCAGACCTTTGTTTAAATTCCCTTACCAACCATCTTTCATATGGGTCAATAATACTTGCGCGTAAATCTAGCCGCCGAGGGTCAGGATATTGTTGCAAGGAAACTAATCTATTGAATTCCATGCCCGATCCTCTTTCAGAACTCTTGTGAGAACCAGGACGAGAACTTTTTGAAGACCCAGAAAGTTTATATTGAAAATCGAATATTTCTTCCATTAAGCTAGGGAGTAGGGACTCTCTGAGTACAACAATTTATAACTTTTTCCATAATCTCTTTATGCTGAAACTCATAATTGGGATACAGAACAATTCTGTGTGCCATAGTCTCCTGAAGTCCTCCATGCAGATCCTCAGGAATTAAGTCCAATCTTCCTGCTAACCACGCGTTGACTTTCGCAGCTCTAATTAGCATGGCCATTCCCCTTGGACTTGCTCCGCTCTCAACAAGGTTATTTACATCCAAACCGTCTATTTCTTTAACTCCTAAGGTCCTAGGGTCTCTTAATGCTGTCCAAAGACGTATCGCATAATCTTTCATAGGTTCAGACTCCTTGACACTTTCCTGAATATTTTGAGCTATGTCATTTAGTTCGCTGTATGGCACTACTGCTGAGGGAACATTTTGGACAAGAGAGTCCACATCATAAAATTTATTATTAAAAATTAATTCTTTTTGAATCAGATTATCCTTCGGAGTCTCTATAGAAATTTCCATCAGAAAGCGGTCTTTTGCAGCAGAAGAAATTTCAAAAGTCTCTTCTTTCTCTATCCTATTTCTATCGGCGAAAACCTGTAAGTGTGGGAAGCGATATTCTTTATTGAAGGCAGTTACACTTCTTTCCGCCATCGCTCGTAACATAAGAGAATGAACTTGAGGCCTGGCTCGATTAATTTCATTAAAAAAAAAGGTTGAGAGTGATTTGGCATGCGTTAGAAGCGGACCTGGATCAACCTTTGGTTTTCCATCCTCACTAATATATGTGTGATAAATTAGATCGGTCGGCATCATATCGACACTACCTTCGACTCTCTCGTAAGCCCCTCCTAGTGATCTAGCTACTGCTCGTAAAAGAGTGGTTTTCCCAACACCCACATCTCCCTCTAAAAGCACATGTCCTCTTGAGAAGATTGCTATAGTTAGTAGATGAATAGCCCGCTCTTGTCCAACGATCGCAGACTTTATGGCAGCTTCCAACTTAAAAGCCTTTTGTAGCCAATCGGCTAACTGATTCTCAGACAATTCTTTCCCTTCATAGATTCTGTATACTTAAGGAACAAACTGAGTTTGAAAAAATCTACCTAGATATTATTACTGAGCACAAGAATGAAGATAACAGTATATTCCAGTTTTTTTTCCTTAGTTATTATAGGGATTTGCCAGCTTTTCTTGATAAGTGACGTTGCTGCCCAGAAAGAACCAGTTAATGCAAAACAGCACAACACCGGTTTAAATCCAAAGTCTGAGATAACCGAACCCGAAAAACTCCTTTTTTTGAAAAATCATCTAGAAAACTTACCTTCATTGACGGTCTTAACATACAAATACCTAGGCGCAGGAGAAACGGTCAAAACTAGATCAAAGAAAATAGAGCTGAGTTTTGAGAAGACTGATAGCGGTACTGTGGTTACCGGATTTACTGAAATTGGTAAAACAAAAAAGCCAATTGAGAAAATAGCGAATGCCGTTAGCAACCCGGTTATTTTAGAGTACCTGGAAGCTGACATCGTTGAAATGCAAAAACTCACTAAGGGACAACCAAATTACTTCCGAAAACGCATCCGAGCGGCTCTTGCGGAAGGACCGGAGATTTTTAAAAAAAAACAGACATTTAATGGCGAATCAATTGAAGTATTGACGTTTTCCATTGAACCATATGCTAAAGACCCTTTGAGGTTTGAATCTGGAAGGTCAAAATACAGGCGATACAGTAAGAAAAAATATACTTTTTACCTTTCAGAAAATATCCCTGGGCACATTTTAGGCATTGATTATGAAATTCCAAAACGAAAAAAGAAGGGGGCGGTACAAGAGTATTATGGCAGACAGCAAATGCGTCTCGAATAATTGGTTAGCAAAGCTAAATTACTTTGATACCTGGTTTGGCTCGTCAGCTGATTTTTTTCCATCAAGGTTATCAGCTACACTGTCTTCCTTTTCAGAAGTTGGTTTAAGATTGGAGGCAATTATATTCGGTTCTTTTCCGCAGATAATAAAGAAAATTCGCTCGCTTACGGGGTCTGACTCGATAGATTTCCAATCAAATTGTCCCTCAGTATTCGCAACCCTCAAACGTCCTTTGGCCATAACTCCCGAATGGTGGTGCTTTAAAAATATTCGCTTCCTAGATTTCTCGCAATCATAATCCATTTGGGAAGAAATGGATTGCGGCGGAACCCTCTTAATTTGACGAAAATTTTTGAGTTGCCATACCCTGCCAATCTGCTCTTCCGACAAAGTGATTGAATTTCTATCCAAAAAATAGACTGCTTCGTTATCAACCGTTACTATTTCCCAATTTTTTTGTAGCTCGCCAAACGCAGAACAAGTAAGCCCAAAGGCAAGAACGTAAAAAAGAAATATATGTATTTTTAAAAAAAACCTAGCCATATCATTGTATCGGTTAAAATTAGGGATTCTTTAACGCATTTAACTGTAATCGTGACTGATAAAAATACCGATCCTTCGAAAGAACATTTAAAGCAATTAGTAGACTACTTTAACAATAAAAAATTCAATGAAGTTGCGACATTAGGGGAACGAATTCTAAAAGATTTTCCAAATGATGCTTTTGTTATGAATATGCTTGGATTGGCAAACTTTAACATTGGAAAAAAAACCGATGCCCTTTTATGGTTAAAAAAAGCCTATGAAATTACCCCAGGAAACCTTGAAACGGCAAGCAATTTGGCGCTAATTCTGCATAGCGAAGGAAAATACACAGAAGCTATACCAATTTTTGAAACCATAATCCGTACCAAATCTGATGTTCCAGAAATTCTTTTCAATTATGCAATTGCATTAGAAAAGGCAGGCTTTTTAGATAAAGCAGAAAGTACTTACGAAAAGATAATTAAATTAAGAGAAGACTTTGGTCCAGCACATTACAACGCAGGCTTGCTAATGCAAAGAAAAGGAAATACGACGCAAGCCGTTAACTATTTAGAAAAAGCCGTTGCACTCATATCAGCTAATGCGGAAGTAATTGCTGCTTTGGGCAGTGCTTTGAAGGAAAACGGTGATTACGAACTAGCAAAAGAAAAAACACTTACGGCAATAAGCATGAAGGATGATGCTAGGTTTTATTTCAATTTAGCGACAATATTTAGAGACCAGGGAGACCTGGTCTCAGCTAAAGAAAAGTATCATGAAGCACTAAAATTACAAAATAATTTTCCTGAGGCTTATAACAATTTAGGAGAAATTAGTAGAGATGAGGGAGACTCTGAAAAAGCTGCTGATTTTTTTAAAAAAGCACTGCATATGAACGCATCATTTGGAAGAGCGTTATACAACCTAGGGATTTTATATCAAGATAAGGGTGCATTCTCAGAAGCTGCAGAGTCGTTTAGAGAATCTAAAATTGAAGACTGGAAATCCCGAGTTTGTTATTGTTACTACAAAGGAAACGATTTAGCAAAATTTCTTTCTGAGTTTGAAACCACAACGAGTTTACCGCATTGGTCTCCGCTACTTGCCAGTTTGTCAGCGCATTATTCAAAAAGTTACAATAAGCCCGACCCGTACAACTTTTGTTCAGACCCTTTAAAATACGTCCGCATACGAACTATTCCCGTCCTAGCCGAATCCAACAGTAAGTTTCGAACCGATCTAATAAATCAACTGAACGAATTAGAAATTGGTTCAAGAAAACAGGGAAGGTTAATCAATGGAGTTCAATCTGCAGGTAATTTGCTTCGAAGAAAAGAAGATATTTTTCGAGTTCTTGCAGGCCACATACTAGTTGAAATTGATAATTATGTAGATGAACTCGATAAAGATTGTGAGTTTTTGAGAGCGTTTCCAAAAGAGCCGTCTTTTCAAAGTTCGTGGTTCGTCAAAATGCAAAACCAGGGCCACTTGACCTCTCACATTCATGAAACAGGTTGGCTTAGCGGAGTAGTCTATTTAAAAATCCCTGATAATCAGCTCGAAAACGACGGGAAAATTCAATTTGGGATCGACGGTGACTCTTACCCGAATACCAATGTAACCTATCCAAAGAAGATCCTTGACATTAACGAAGGGGATATTGTTTTATTTCCCTCTTCAGTCTTTCATCAAACGATACCGTTCAAATCAAAATCCGAAAGAATTTGTATTGCCTTTGATATATCACCTCCCTTATAAAAATGAGGTTAGGCTAGGTCGCAGTTTGCCCGTCGTGTAATTGTTGGCGAAACTCTAATTTCAAGTTTTAAACTTTTTTTTGAAAAAACCAGAGTTTGATTCTCTCCATCCTCACCTCGGCAATCTTCTCCAGCCCATATCGTTTCAGAATCCTCATTACAAATGTTTCGCTCCATTCCGAGTGTTTCCACTTTGCTAGGGATTCTCATCAGATTTGATTTTTCAAAGTAACTTCTGTGAACGTAAAGCTTGTAGTCATCCAAAGTCCCTTTAGTATCCGTACACAAGTACTCTTGAGAAGACATTAAAAAGCCACCACAACCACCTACGATCATTATCGCAAATGTAGAAAGACCTGCCACAGTAATTTTGCCCATCATATAAATCCCCCGAAACTTATACTCTATACAGATCCGACCATTAAAGTTAGTCCTATTCGTCCGATTATAAGCTTATGAAAGAAGAAGTGGAACCCGCTATTGCATTTTGTGAAGTTTTGCGTCAGCAAAGGATCTCCCGTGGCTTGACCCACAAGGATTTAGGGCTAAGAGCCGGATTACCGGGTAAATACATATATGATCTGGAAAATGGAAATGAGGAACCCTTTTTAAAAACTACGCATAAGTTAGCGGCCGGATTGGGTTTCTCAACTTCAGGCTTTTTAAAGATTATAGAGCGCCGAATCTATGGATTTGACAAAGAGTATGACACTCCTGACTTCTAACAATATTACTTCATTATTTACAAAGATATTCTTGATTATTGGTACTTTGCTACCACTTAACTCAGCCCTTTCTGGATGGCAGTTGGTCGGTGAGACACCCTTCTCAAGATACTTTACGGATATGACAACAATTAAACCATCTGGAGATAAACGTACGGTTATGATGTACCAAAATTTAAGATTCAAAAGAACATCAGATGGAGCTGTTTCTATTGAGGCAAAATTAGAATATGACTGCAGATATAAAATGCACCGGATGCTAACAGCCACAGCATACCCTGGTCCCAATTTACTGGGCGACAAACTTAAATCGAAAGCCCCAGGCGATAATTGGAATCCAACATATAAAATAAGCCGATTTATGTTAACCGCGGTTTGTTCCGTCCCGAGCAGCGGAAAACTAGAAATTAAAACCTATTGATTTTTTCCTTCCTTGTCTTTTTGTTCTTGCTGTTGCCGTTTTTTTTCTCTCCACAATCTGATATCTCGCATACTCCACCAATATAGCAACAGAACCCCACCAAAAGTTATAACGATCTCTATGATGATTATTGGAAAAAATTCGTTCATATCTTATCTTTTTTCAAAAAAAATTCCCGTATGACTATTAAAATCCCTCCCAGTAACATTAAGCATCCAGCTATCGAAATTGGAACATTATAACTTCCTGAATATTCTGCAAGAACTCCCGTAACAAAAGGACCTATGATGAGCGCAAGTGCAAACCCAAAGGTAAGCCTGGCCATTTCTTTTGATGCGTTGGCCGGATTCAACCGTCCAGCTAAAGTCATAGTTAAACTCACAATCCCTAGATTACTCATACCAAAAAGCAAGGTTGAAATAACAAACGTATTGAAATCCACAAAAAATACAACCAACAAAAGAGATAAGGCATGCATCATGATCGCAGAAAACAATGCTAGAAACATGGATGCCCTTTTCTCCACAAAATCCCAAAAAAATAAGCTTGGGATACTTACCACACCTACTAATAACCATGCCAAAAGACTATCTTCCTGAACAAACCCTCTTTCTACCGCTAAAGCTAATGTGAAAGTTGCACTTACAACAAAACCAAGGCCAGCGAAAAAATACATGGAGAGGATGCAAATAAAATCAATTAATTGAGTGTCGGTTTTGGCCTCACCACTGACAGAATTCCGTTTTGCAATCAACTTCTCGTTGATTATTGGCCTTAAAAACCAGGCTGGGAAAAATAATATTAAAGACAAAGCCCCAAAGCCCAGCCAGTGTTCATTCCAACGTAATTGGTTTTGAGAAAAAAAACTGCTCGCTAACCCCGATAAAATAATGCCAAAACCAATTCCGGAAAAATAAAACCCTAACTGTGGAGGACGATTAGATTTATACTGTAGCCATTGCATAGTAAGGCCCGCTCCAATGATTACCCCAGCAGCTCCACTTAATCCAGCAAAAAATCGAATTATTGACCAATATAAAAACGATGTCGTAACTGCCATTAATACGGTAGATAAAATACTAATCAATAAACCAAACATTAAAAATTGCTCTTTTTGTTTCGTGGTTACTAAAGTATACGAAATTACCACTCCTACTAGGTAACCCAGGTAGTGAGCTGATGTCACCCATCCTCCCTCAGCAACTCCTAGACCCGCTTCTGCTTGCATAATAGGTAAAATAGGCGTGAACCCAAAGCGTGAAACACCTAGAGTAATCGTAAGAATACAAACACTTGAAACGAAAATTTTTATCATATGTTAGTTTATTTAATGAAAATACCACAAGAAATCGATTTATCGAGTTTAACAGAACATAACTTTTTTAATAATGATTAACCGGTTATACTCATCAGAACCTTATTATGGTCTATTGAAAATATAAATATTTTTATAGAAAACTTTTTGTTCGGTTAAACCTCGCTAGGAAAATATGAATGAAAAAATCAGTAGCTTTGTCTGGGGTGCATGCGGGAAACACTGCCATATGTACAGTTGGCGAAAAGGGAAACGATTTATTCTACCGCGGATATAAAATCGAAGATTTGACGAAGTCATGCTGTTTTGAGGAAGTTTATTTTCTCTTAATAAAGGGAAAACTTCCCACAGAAAAGGAATTGAATAATTTCTCTGACCAACTAGTTGAACAAAGAAATCTACCGTCTAATCTAATTAAAGCGCTCGAACAACTTCCCAAATCCTCCCACCCAATGAATGTCATGCAAACAATCGTATCCTTTATGGGTTGCATAGAAAATAAATTAGAGATAATTAATAATGCCGAAAAATTACAAAATCATTCAAAAAGACTCTTGTCAGTTCTTACGCCAGCACTTCTATATTGGTATCAGTTTTCCCATAAAGGAATAAGAATCTCTCTAAAATCCTCAGAAAAAAGAATTAGTGGCTACTTTTTGGACCTTCTTCACCAAGGCGATTTTGATGCAGACTGGGTTCAAACTATGGAAGCCTCTTTCATCTTATATGCTGAACACGAGTTTAACGCTTCCACTTTTGCTAGTAGAGTTATAGCTGGAACTAACTCAGATTTTTTCTCTTGTATCGCAGGGGCAATTGGGGCTCTTAGGGGTTCAAAACACGGGGGCGCGAACGAAGAAGCGCTGAAAATTCAAGAAGGCTACCCTGATAAGAATTTAGCAAAAAAGAGTATCATGAGTAAGCTAAAGAGAAAAGAGATAATCATTGGTTTCGGGCATCCTGTCTATACGGAGAGAGACCCTCGAAATGAAATAATCAAACAATATGCAAAAGCATTATCAGAAGGAAATCCAAATTCAAATTTATTTGAAATAGCTGAGGTTATCGAGACCACGATGCTGCAGGAAAAGAATATGTTTGCCAACCTTGACTGGTATAGCGCTGTTTGTTTTTCCCATCTTAATATTCCAGTGAAACTTTTCACTCCTATGTTCGTTATTGCGAGAACAGCAGGTTGGAGTGCACACATTATCGAGCAACATAAAGAGAATAAGATAATAAGACCCTCTGCTAATTATGTGGGGCCCCAACCAAAAGAATTTGTTTCTATAAAGGAGAGAGAATCGCGTGAACCTTCAGAATACACCTAATAGGGAATTTGATGAAATCTTGCGGGAAATAACAAACTACGCAAGCGACGAAAAAGATTTCAGTGAAGAAACTCTACAAATCGCATCATACTGCCTCATGGATTCCATTGGTTGTGCGATTCAAGCACTCGACTATCCTGCCTGCAAAAGAGTTCTAGGACCTTTTTATGATAATGGTTGTGAGAATGGAGTTAGAATTCCGGGAACGCCTTTTTCATTAAATCCTTTAGAAGGTGCATTTAATTTAGCTACGATGATCCGCTGGCTAGACTTTAACGACACATGGTTAGCCAAGGAATGGGGGCATCCGTCGGATAACTTAGGTGCGATATTAGCCCTAACAGACTGGGTTTCACAACGAGAGAAAAAAATTCCTGCTATTTCAATCTTAGATAACTTGATTAAGGCGCACGAAATTCAAGGAGTAATTGCATTAGAAAATTCCTTCAACGCCGTTGGCTTAGATCATGTGATTCTCGTAAAATTAGCTTCAACAGCTGTAGGTGCAAATATTCTAGACCTTCCAATGCCACAAAAACTAAATTCGATTTCTCATGTTTTTCTGGATGGAAACCCACTCAGAACATATAGACACTTCCCAAATACAGGTTCGCGAAAGTCATGGGCAGCAGGCGATGCCTCGGCCCGCTCTGTATTTTTAAATTTATTATCTTCAAAAGGTGAGATGGGATATCCCACAGTACTCAGCGCTCCAAAATGGGGGTTTTTTGATGCCCTTTTTAAGGGAAAAGAATTCAGCCTTAATCAGCCTTTTTCATCATACGTAATCGATAATATATTATTCAAAATATCCTACCCTGCAGAATTTCACGCTCAAACTGCTATCGAAGCTGCTATCATCCTTCACAATCAACTGAAAGAAGATATCAAAAAAATAAAGAAAGTGATAATTCGTACTCATGAATCCGCTATTCGAATAATCGATAAAACAGGACCTTTAAATAACCCTGCCGACAGAGACCATTGTATACAATACATGGTTGCAATTGGATTACTTTATGGCAACCTTGAGGCTAAACATTATGAAGACTCCGTTGCTGAGGACCCTCGAATAGATGAACTAAGAAACAAAATTCTTTGTGTTGAAGACAAACAGTTTTCTCAGGATTACTTGCTTCCTAGTAAGCGCTCAATTGCAAATGGAGTTCAGATTGAATTGGATGGAGGTGTAAAATTACCAGAAGTAATAGTAGAATATCCGCTGGGTCACAAAAACAGACGGGACGAAGGAATTCCTATTTTAATTAAAAAATTTAGGACTAATATGAAATCCTTATACACCGAAAAGGAAATTGATTTGTTAGTTGATTTCTTCAGTAATATCGACAACTTCCAAAGATACAATTCTGACTTTTTATTTGAGACATTATGGAAACGGGATTCTTGTCCCGATATTTGATTTGATACAGTCACCATACGAAATTTTAAATAATTATCACAAACTATCTATTGCTAGACCAGATGAATTTTGGGAAGCGCATGCGAAACTAATTAATTGGTTTAAGTATCCTGAAAATATTCGTGATTACACAAATCCACCATACTGCGATTGGTTCGCTGATGGAAAAATAAACCTCTGTCTGAACGCCGTCGATAGGCATCTTGCCGAAAGAGGAAAACAAAAAGCTATCATCTTCAAATCTAGCGAGACCAACGAAGAGGAAACTTATTCTTACAATCAGCTGTATCATCGCATTCAGATATTCGCAAAAATTTTAATCCGCCATAAGGTTCAACGAGGCGACAGAGTAATTATTTATATGCCGATGATTCCAGAGGCGATTTATGTAATGCTGGCATGCGTAAGAATTGGAGCAATACATTCTGTTGTTTTTGGTGGCTTTTCAGCAAATGCACTCGCTATTAGAATCAAGGATGCGAATCCAACATTGATTGTTACTTGCGATGCGGGACTGAGAAATGGGCGAGTTATAAATTACAAGGAAATTTCTGATCAAGCACAACTACAAATTGACGCAGAAAGAGTTCGAACATTGATAGTAGATAGAAAGTTAGCTTCCTTCGATAGTTTGGAAAGCGATATTACCATCGAGAGGAACAAATTACCTCAAGATTTAGACGATAATACCATCGCATGCGTTGAGATGAACTCAACAGAGCCTAGCTACATATTGTATACCTCTGGTACAACAGGTTCCCCTAAAGGTATTCAGAGAGATACTGGTGGATACGCAGTTGCCCTTGCCGCGTCGATGCGTCTAATTTACGGATGTAGACCTGGGGAAGTATTTTTTTGCGCATCTGATATTGGATGGGTTGTTGGGCATTCATATTTAGTCTATGGTCCTCTAATAAATGGCTGTACTACTTTGTTATATGAAGGTCTACCAACCAAACCTCACTCAAATATTTGGTGGGAAATAGTTGAGAAATATTCTGTCTCAGTTATGTTTACCTCTCCAACCGCAATTAGAATTTTAAAAAAAGAAAAATCTCATAACGAAAAACAACTTAAGACCGAGTCACTCAGATCACTCTTTCTCGCTGGCGAACCCTTAGATACAGGAACCAGTTCTTGGGTAAACGAAAAACTTCCGTCCGTAACAGTTATAGATAATTACTGGCAAACCGAAACAGGATGGCCAATATTGTCTGCTCAACTTGGAATCCAGAAAACAAAGATTAAGCCGGGTAGTCCGAGCTTTCCAGTTTTTGGTTATGATCTTGCCTTAGTTAACGATCACAAGCTAATCAACGAGACCGAAAAAAAAGGTATGTTATGTTTGAAAGCACCCTTGCCACCCGGTTCATTGCAAACACTCTGGGGAGATGACAACAGATTTATGAATACTTATTTTTTCAAAAACAACACCTCGTATTTCTACAAAACTTTTGATTTTGCTGAAATGGATAACGAAGGCTATTACTACATGCTGGGCAGAACAGATGATGTGATAAATGTTGCTGGCCACAGAATTGGAACAAGAGAACTAGAAGAAGCACTTCAACTGCATGAAAGGGTAGCTGAAACAGCTGTTATTGGGGTTCAGGATAAAATAAAAGGGCAGGTTCCCTTAGCATTTATAGTAAAGAAAGAGATCGCAGACTTAAGTGAGAATGATGACAATACCCTGAGGGAAGAACTGGATGCTTTGATAACCGAGGAATTAGGCCGTTTCGCAAAACCAAAACAGATGTACTTTGTTCCTAATCTACCAAAAACACGATCAGGAAAATTACTAAGGAGGGCTTTGCAGGCAATCTGCGAAGGGAGAGACCCTGGGGACTTGACGACAATAGAAGACAATAACGTGTTGGAACCAATAAAAAAAATATTTAATTGTTAAATGGCTCGGGGAAATTACCTTTATTTTAAGAATGTCTTGAAATCTCCACTGCCGGGTTTCTGGTATAACCTAAGTCCGAATTCTGGTAAGATTGCGAAAAAATGTTCGAAAATATCGCTTTGAATATTTTCATAGTCTTTCCACTTCGTCGTTGTGGTAAAACAATAGACTTCTAGCGGAATCCCCTCTGCCGAAGATTCCATCACCCTTACAATCCTAGTCATATCATCATGAACTAACGGATGCTCATGCAAATACAGATCAACGTAAGCCCTGAAAGTACCAAGGTTAGTAAGAGAGCGTCGATTTAATCTATCATGGGATAGATTTCCAATACGGGTTTCCACTTCATGGTGATAAAGCTTTATACTTTTCTCTCTAGATTCAAGATACAATTTTATGCGCTCTGCACGCTTAAGTCTCTGCAAATCATCCTCTGACAAGAATCGAACTGAACTACTGTCAATAACTAAAACTTTCTTAATTCTCCTACCTCCTGACTCAGCCATCCCTCGCCAGTTTTTAAAACTTTCAGACATTAATCTCCATGTAGGCACAGCAGTAATTGTCTTATCCCAATTCTGAACTCTGACAGTATGCAAAGCTATCTCCGTCACTTCTCCATCTGCTCCAACTTGTGGCATCTCTATCCAATCCCCAACCCTTAACATATCTGTCGCAGTTAACTGAATACCAGCAACAAAAGAAGTTAACGTATCTTTGAAAACAATTAATAATACTGCGGACATGGCACCAATCCCTGACAAAAAGATTAAAGGTGAGCGGTCGATTAAAGTAGAAATAATTACTATAGTACCGAGTATTATTAATAAAATTTTGGATAGCTGTACATAACTTTTAATAGCCTTAGGACGTTTTTCTTTTTGCGAGTTCTGAACCTGCAAGTTCTCAAAAATATCAAGTAATGCAAGCAAAACTCGCAAAAGGTAGAAAATGGTAACTGAAACAGCGATATTTTTGATAATTGATGTGACATCTTTGTTTACGTGTGGAACCAACCCAACCGCTATTTGAATAATTAAAGACGGAGCAATCAGCGCCACCTTTCTGGTTAAATTTGTATGAAAAAATGCTTTAGTCCATTCAGATTCGGCATACTTATACCAATTATTGAAACTCTTTTGAACTAACCAGTTGGTCAACGGGAATGATATGTATGCGGAAAATATGAGCAAAGACCCCCCGACAAACATTTCAATGATCTGAGCTGTATTTAAATCTGAAATAGATAAGATTTCCATCTATAAGACACTTTCGTATTAAATAGCTTAAAAAAGCCAATGACTAATTTGTTGCAAAAAATAAAAGTATAATATGTTTATGTAAATTTAAAAAATGTAAGACTTTGATTATGACTCTACCATTAATAATATCTACAATTTTCACTCTAAACTTTCCGTTTGTTATCGCTAATGATGCTGCCGAAAAAATAATTAGTATATCTGGCGGGCACACTAACGTTATCAGACCTGGGCAAAGTATGATTGCCGTATACGTTGACGCTATTAAAAATTCCACAAATAAGGACGTTGACTTAATCGCAATATCCTCCCCATCCGCAAAAAATATTGAAATTCATAGTATGCAAATTGTAAATAACGTAATGAAAATGAAGAAAGAAGAGAAAATCACTATACCTGCAAAATCCAAGGTTTCGCTTGGGAAAAAAAGCCCCAATGGATACCATTTGATGGTCTTTGGTGTATCTCCTCAGATTACAGAAAAAAGTATGTTTACGATAAACCTATCTTTTTCAAATGGAGAAAAACTACAAACCGAAATAAGTGTAAAAAAACATACAGAGAATCAACGCAAGCATCATTAAAAAATGAAAAAGACTTTTATATCATGCCTATTACTTATAATTATCCTAACGATTGCCCTGGGACTAATCCTAAAGATTTTTTTGCCAGATATTCTAAAAAATCAATTTATAACGAATGGCAAACTACTCTCAGGAACGGACGTTTATATTTCAAGTGTAGATATCAGATTAGATGGTAGTTTGAATATCAAGGATATACGAATAAAAAACCCATCTGATTTTTCTAAAAATAATTTCCTTGAACTTGAAAATTTATTCATCAAAATAAGACCAGAAACGCTATTTAAAGAAGTCATCTATGTCGAAAATGTTAATTTAAAAAATGCCAATATTTTGGTAGAATTAAATGACAAGGCACAAATCAATATCACAGAACTTTCAAAGCAAATAAACACGCCCAAGGAGAAACCCCCAGAAAAAACGAATAACTCTAAATTCGAGAAAAAATTTATTATAGAAAACCTCTCTATAATAAGTCCCACTCTTTTATTAAGTTCTAAGGAGCTCAACATTCGAAAAAATTATGAATTACCAGACATCCAAATTGTCGATGTAGGTGTCAAAGAAAACGGGGTCCGTCCTGAAGAAATCGTTACAGGGTTTCTTGCGAGAATATCTGGAGAGTCGGAAAATTATACACTAGGCTTAACCAAAAACCTTAATGATTATTTTTCTAAGAAAAAACAGAAATTGATTGATGATATACGCAAAGAGGAAAAAAAATTAAAAGGTATAGCTAACGATGTTAAAATTAGATTGAAGAGATTTGGCATTGAATAAATGGTCGGTTTTTCTTAGCAATGTATTATTAGCACTGTGCGTTTGCACCTATGCTTCTGATGAGAAAATAATTGGTAATTTAAAAAGAGTGGTTGATGGAGATACTATTTACCTAAAAACAGAAGCTAACAACTCCATAAAGGTTAGGCTTGCCTTCATTGATGCTCCCGAGCTTAATCAGCCTTTTGGTAACGATGCCAAAGCATTCTTAAAAAAAATTGAAGGCCAGAAGGTAGCAATAGATGTAAAAACTAAAGATCGTTATGGGAGGCATATTGCGATTCTTTTCCACCGAAATTCTGAAATAAACTTGTTAATGATAGAAAATGGCTATGCATGGGTATATACCAACTATTTAAAATATGCTTCCATGCCACGGAGAAACAAATATCTTTATGCCGAATCTCTAGCGAAAGAAAATGCATTGGGTCTATGGCAAACGAAGGACTATATTGCTCCATGGGAATGGCGAAAACACTCCAGAAAAGGGTACAAGAAAAATTGAAAACAAATATTTAATTTTTGAATTTTGGACTTGTCTTCATACGTGGAAGACAAGCTCAAAAAACACGTTATGGTGCCTATTAGGTTGCTCACTTGGCGATTTTGGCACCATTTACTATTTCCAAATAACTGACCATACTTACAATACGATTCAGATCATGAGTTTGGCAATGATCAATGGAGTATTGACATCTGTCTTCCTCGAAACCCTAATTCTTGTTAAACAAATGACTATTAGGCTTGCTATAATAACCGCACTAAAAATGTCTTTTTTATCAATGTTGGCCATGGAACTAGCCATGAATTTGGTTGATTTCCTAATTGTTGGAGAAGCTAAACTGACGATCGTTTCAATCCCGTTCATGCTCATAGCCGGGTTTCTGACTCCACTACCCTATAACTATTACCGTTTAAAGGCACACGGCTTTGCCTGCCATTAGCATTCTTATAATAAATCAATACCAAATTCAATTTGAGGTAAGATGAGAGATATGTTTTCGGGACTCTCGGAAAAGTTAAGCAGAGTTTTAGCACGTTCTGTCGAAAAGCTCTCAAACTGGTCTGTATAGTATTTCAACTCAAAATCTTCTGGTGTCCTGTTTAGAACATTTTCATATAAGGTTTTTACATAGTCATCATCAGACTGATTTGCCCCGTATGTTTTGCTGAACTCAGGGGATAAGAGAAAGTTTCTTGCTATATCGAGTAACTGGAATTCATTACTCTCTATATCGTTAACATGATATCCAACTTCAAAGCCATCAGGCGCACGATTGAATGCAGCATTATATAAACGAAAAATTGAACCAGATGAATCACCCTGGTTGATATCCAGCCCAATGATTCGAGAGGGTGAGTCCAAATTGCCAATGTAAATGCGCTCAACATTAAATAAACTATCTACCCCTTCATATCCTGAACCTTTAAGCTGAAAACTTTGTTCTCCTAGAAAATTCACTTCGAAATCCGATAGCGATCTTAACAATATGTCTACTCCCTCTCCCCCATAGATAGAATCATTGCCTTCACCACCCTCAAAAACATCATTGGCTCCATGCCCGTAAAGACTATCATTACCTTTTCCTCCTGCTAGGAAATTTGATGTGGAATTACCTTCTATCAAATCATTTCCAGATCCTCCCGATGCATTTTCAATCGAAACAAAATCAGCAATATAAATATTCTTGATTTCCTGTAAATAAGTTCCGTTTTCGGAGTAACCCTTTACTCTTTTCCCAATAAAACTACCACTCTCCGAATTCAAATATAATTCCAATGGCTGATTGCCACTGTATATTATTTTGTCCGTACCGCCGCTATCCCATATAGTCTGAAAATATGTTTTGGAATCATCAAAAAAATAAGACGTATCTCCCGAATTAAAGAAATTATTAGTTCCGTATAAATATTGTATGGCTTTAATATCCTCAATCATCGGAGTGGTAGGATATGCCGTTAATCCGACTATGTCAGAATTAAGTGAAACCGCATAACTCATTATCGTATTATTGATAACATTATCGTCATTATTAAGAGTATCGAAATTCCGCGATGACGTTTCAAAAGGATGTTTTAACCCCAAAGCATGACCAATCTCATGAACCAAAATTGAATATGAAAATGACCCCTCCTGAAAAGATGATTCGGAAAAAGTATCAATGAATTTTCCGTCAAGAATATCTTTTGTATTTGCGTTCAACCAAATATCACCACCACTTTCAACATCAGAAGGAAAAAAAGCAAAGGCGGAAGAATTACTAACTAAAGCATCTACATTATCGCTTAAACCAAATCGTATAGTTCCAAATGAGTTATCTGTTTCTTTTACCTCACTGAAGTTAATATTCGTCACGTTTGACCATTTGATTAAGGCTGTAGAAATTGCTTCTGCCTGAGCAGTGCTAAAACTTGACCTACTTGTAACTAAACTGTTTAGGTTGTCAGTTAAGTAATCATTAGGAAATGACGAATCTATTTCATTTATAGTGCTATATGTTATGTCGGCGGATTTCCAATGATAACCATAAAGTAAAGCATTATACTTATTAGAACTTAGTGAAGAAGCTTCTATATGTTGAGGTTCTATAGACTGGGAAGCAGCTGTAATTTCATTCATAAAAATTCGATCTCAAAAAACAAAAAAATAAAAGCTATAAGCAATCAATAGCCATAAAAAGATTACTAAAAAAGCTCCTATAAAAATAGTGGGTTGTTTTTTGTTCCGCTCTACAAATTGCAAAGCAAGAGCTCTACACCTATCAATTACTCGAACTGGTAATAGCCTAACAGCAAAAAAGATTGCAATCGCCAAAATTACAAGATCATCTAATAACCCAATTATCGGGATAAAATCTGGAATCAAATCTATCGGACTAAGAACATAGGCGACAACAAGCCACAACAATGCTGTCACGATAGCAGGGGTTTCAGGGTGCCGCAGAGCAAACCAAAGCGCAAAAGAATCTACCTTAATTCTATTTACGAATCGCGAACTTATAGCTTTAAATTTTTCTATTAAGTCTTGCATTTAGATGAATTTAATTGTGCCCAGCATTAATGTAGAGATGATCATCTCACTTCTAAACATGTTGCCACTCCCAATGAAACCATTACAATAACCTCAGTCGATATTTACGGATTAATGAGTAAAAGGTCGTAAACCTCAATAATTCGACTAAAAATAAAATTTACGTTAAGAGACGACATACAAACAAGTCAAAATTCAAAACAAGTGTGAGTTGACGTATATATTCTTACGGACCTAAGCTGCCTCTAAAGCCTGGTTTAAGTCATTTATTAAATCGTCTATATGCTCAATGCCGACAGAAAGGCGTACCATGTCCTCTGTAACACCTGCCAACTCTAACTCTTCCGGAGATAGCTGCCTGTGGGTTGTGCTCGCAGGATGACAAGCAAGCGATTTACAATCGCCAATGTTAACTAGTCTAGTGAACAAATTTAGCGAATCCTGAAAAGAAGTTCCGGCCGACCTTCCGTTCTTTAATCCAAAATTAAGTATTCCACTTGCCTTTCCCGACATGTATTTATTCAAAAGCGAATAATCCGGATGATCATTCAAGCCAGCATAGTTGACCCAGGCTACTTTAGGGTGATTTTTGAGATACTCTGCTATTGCAACGGAATTAGAACATATCCGCTCCATTCTTAAGGACAATGTTTCTATACCCTGAAGAATTTGAAATGCATTAAATGGACTAATTGCCGAGCCAGTGTTTCTTAAAGGAACTACTCTTGCCCTACCTATATAGGCGGCCGGTCCCAATGCCTCTGTATAAACAACTCCATGGTAGCTTACATCAGGTTCATTCAACCGTTTAAAACGGTCTTTATGCTCTGACCAGGGAAACTTACCTGAGTCCACTATAACTCCTCCAAGAGTGGTTCCATGCCCACCCATGTATTTCGTAAGACTATGCACAACGATATCTGCACCGTGCTCAAAAGGTCGACAAAGGTATGGCGTTGCAACTGTGTTATCTACGATCAAAGGTACGCCATAGTCATGCGCAATTTTAGCAAGCCGCCCAATGTCAGTTACGTTACCTAACGGATTACCAATACTTTCACAATATAAGGCCTTTGTTCGATCATCAATTAAATCTGCAAATTTTTCTGGCTCTCTATAATCAGCAAACTTTACCTTAATTCCAAATTGTGGAAACGTATGAGCGAAGAGGTTGTATGTACCTCCATACAATGTAGAAACGGATACTATGTTATCTCCAGCCTCAGCTATAGTCTGTATAGCATAAGTAACAGCACTTTGCCCTGAGGCGAGAGCCAGGCCAGCAATTCCTCCTTCAAGATTAGCCACCCTTTTCTCTAAAACATCCTGTGTAGGATTCATAATCCTGGTGTATATGTTACCTGCTACTTTTAAATCGAATAAGTCTGCACCGTGCTGGGTATTATCAAATGCAAAAGCAACAGTTTGATGAATTGGAACGGCGACAGCCTTCGTAGTAGGGTCGACATCATAGCCAGCATGAATAGCCTGAGTCTCGAACTTCCATGAATCGGATTGTTTTGCCATTTGATACTACCCCCTTATTCAAAAAAACTTGTTAATTAAATTTGTTTAACCTAAAACAAACTAGAAAATATCACTTTACAGTGATCTCCCCAGATTCGCTCATCTTTTCTCCAAAGCTTCGATGTGTCCCATCAGCAAATTGCAAAGTCAACAAATAACTACCTGCCTCTAACTCTATCGTTCCTTGCGTTTCACTATTACCAAAATCAATGTGGTTAACGTCTCTGGGAATGACCAAACCATTCATTATACTATCGCAATTAACAAGCAAATGATGATGACCAACCCTTTCCCCTATAGATCCGGAAGGCGCTAACTCAAATCCTTCAACACCAAACTCAAGATTGATTGGTGATGACAAAACATCCCCATCCTTAACATTTTTAAAAAATAACCCTGGTTGCTTTTCCTGAGAACAGCCATACAACCCAAAGAAAACAATAAACAAAGTTAATAATTTTAGAGTAGGTGTTTGCAAACCAAAGATCTCGGCAACATAAGAAATAAAATGCTACCATTAGCCTGAACAGTCTTCAAGCCCTACACACCTTCTAATACTTCACGTTCTGTTAATAATGAATCACGACCGAAAATATAAAAAAAATTTATTTAAACAAAAACAAACAATCGGGATTTGGGCTACCTTAGGGGCTCCATGTTTAGCCGAAATTATTGCAAATGTTGGCTTCGATTGGATTTTATTTGACTGTGAACATGGAATAAATGGTCCTTTAAATTTGATTGATCAATTAAACGCAGTAAAATCCAGAAACCGGGAAATAGCTTGCTTAGTAAGAGTTGGATCAAATGATATTGTAGAAATTAAACGCGTCTTAGATATTGGTGTAGACGGTATCATGATTCCAATGATTAGCGGTCGCGCTGATGCCGAGGCTGCAGTAAAGTACTGTACCTATCCACCTGATGGGTTGAGAGGAGTCTCCGGTATATGTCGTGCGAGTGATTATGGGCTTCGGGAAGAATATTTAATACAAGCATCTAATGAAATAAGTATCCTAGTTCAGATTGAAAACCTTGATGGGTTAAAAAACCTAGAGGAAATCATTGATACTGAAGGGATTGACGGCATTTTTATCGGACCATCAGATCTTGCCGCCAGTATGGGTAAATTAGGCAGTTCTTTAGACAAAACAGTGGAAGATGAAATTAAAAAGGCAGTAAAGCTAATTATTAGGAAGAATAAACCAGCTGGGATAATTGCACTGTCGAATGATGGCGGCATCCAAAGATTCAGTCAGGGTTTTGATTTTGTAGCTGTCGCGCATGATGCTCATTTTATTTCTAAAGAGCTATATTCACTGAAATCCCAATTTTCTAATTATTTACAGCAAATATAATCCAAACCAAACTTCATAATTGATTAACTTTTTTTTGGTTGCCCAACTACTCTCGTATAGGCGTTAACAGACTTCCAGCCCTCTGGAAACAACTCTCTAGCTTCATCGTCACTCACCGATGCAGCAATAATTACATCCTGCCCTGCACGCCAATTTACTGGTGTTGCCACTTTGTAGCCACTGGTTAGTTGTATTGAATCTACAACACGCAAGAGCTCTTCAACATCTCGACCTGTCGTCATGGGGTAAGACATCATCATTTTAATTTTTAGGTCAGGACTAATTATATAGACCGTCCTAACGGTGGCATTATCAGCTGCAGACCTGGGTCCTTCGACAACCGTATCAGCCGGTAACATATTGTACAATTTTGAAACATACAAGTTTTTATCCGCAATAATCGGGAATTCAATATTACTACCATATGTTTCTTCCATTTCACTAAGCCAATCAAAATGGCTTTCCAACGAGTCAACGCTTAACCCTATTAGTTTACAGTTACGCTTTTTAAATTCGTCTTCAGAACCTGACAAAGCGCTTATTTCAGTCGCACATACAGGTGTAAAATCCTTTGGGTGTGAAAAAAATAGTGTCCAAGAGCCAGCACACCATTTATGAAAATCAATATCGCCCTTGGTCGATTGGGCTGAAAAATTTGGCGCTTGATCATTTATCTTCACACTCGCTCCTTTACAATCTATGCTTTGTTTTTTTCAAATAAATTCATACATTTCTGCATAAACGGCCTAACCCTAAGAAACCCAATATACATTATTTCCGCCATATTCACTATGACCGAGTATTTTCCTAACCTGCCCAGCCACTTCCACCCGGGAAGCTCCTTCCAAAGATCAAAAAAAGCCCTCGCCCCGCTTAGAATAACTCCTTGTTTGTTCTTTATATGAAACCTCTTCAAAAGCTCATCTTTCGTTAGGCCAGACACGGTGGGATGACAGTTAGCAACATCTACCCAACTAACTACTCCTTCCTTGTCTAATTTCCTATACAACGAAATCTCTCTCCTGCACAACGGGCAAGCCCCGTCAAAATACACTTCCGTTTTACCTTTTTCACTCATATCAATCAACAGCCTTTCTCTTGTAACCGCAAACTAGCTCAAAAACGTTTCTTGCCGGAGTTGCAGCAGGTATGCCGACAAATGCCCTAGGGTCAAACCCACGCCAATCATAAACAAGCTCGCCCTCAAGATTTATTTTTGAAAACCCACGATGATTAATCAACCTAAAAGTCCCTTTCTTACAATCATATTCGGTTAATAACTCCATCGACATGGCACCATCACTAGTTGCTTTTGAAAAGTTTTGTAACTCAACCACTCCCCTTCTATGGCGATTACGGGGAATACTTTGGTTTTTAATTAAGAGGGTATTTTCCTGTACGCTAATCCATTTCTCTTTTTCAAAACTTACTGGTACTTCCGTTCCAACATTCAAAATGGAAAAAAAAGCCGCTAAAGTATTAATCATTTTCTGTTACCTGAACAATTCTTCTGAGTGTTTCCCTTCCACTTTTTGCAACTCTTTGCATACTCGCCTCAAGTAAAGCCATTTCTTTTAAAGCATTCATGAAGAGGTCATATCGATCAATATTTTTACCACGCCTTCTTTCCGATTCCGCCATTTTTTTTACACTATCGTGTAGTTCACTGAATGAGCCATGCAATTGTTCGAGCAGATCGTTGTATTCTTCAACAATTATTTTTGACCTGCTTCCTCCCTTGTCTTTTATTTTTTCGGCAGATGTTTTCAACGTTTTCATAACCCCGGATTCTCTCGCGGCCACTAACTCAAGCTCATTACCCTCTGCACCACCCTCCGTTTCCATTGGAAAAAGCATCTCCCTCATTTCCCGGCATTGACTGTCCAACTGCTTTGTTAAAACTTTTAATCGATCCCCAACAACTAACACCTCACTCAAGATAACATCGAGATCTTTAACAACCAAAGCTATACGATCTAGGAAATGGTTAAGATCAGTTGCTAAATCACCGAATTCGTCTTCCGAGTTCGTTTTTGTTCTGGGTGAAATATCCATTAACCCTCTTGCAAGAGATGAAACCGTCGACCTAAGATCTAATAGCGGTTGCATTCTAATCTTTAACAAAAAAAACAAAACCAGGGTGTGAATTAATATGTTTACAGATAATACTCCCGCAGCAACCCGTACTTCCTCTAACCAAACATCAAGTTTCCGATCAAAATAACTGCGTACAGTTACCGTGCCTAATACATCCCCGATCTTGGCTTTAATATGGCAGCCAAGACAATACTGCTCAGCAGCAATATCAACTTTGGACTCGGTATGGTGTCCAATTGGCCAAACCTGCTGCAAACCAAACGCCTCCATACCCTGGGAAACCTTAATAGAATCAACGGTAATTTGAGACGGCTCGACCGCGACTAAAAAACCAAGATCGTGGTAGTTTTTATCAATTATCGGATAAATCGTCCTTGCAGCCGTTGGACCACCTGCATTCAACATAATCGAACGTATGTCATTTGACAACTTATCGGCTACCTGCTGCACCCTAACCGGTTCGTTGTTTTTAAATTCATATAAGATTGCGGCGTAGCGAAGACCCAACTCTAAAACGGCAACAATAACGAGGAGCAGAAAAAAGTCCCGTATCATACGGAACATGAACGATCTTTCAAAAAATCCGCGCTCTCTAGCCATAAACCCCCACAATTACTGTCAGATTACCCGTTTGCCTCAAAGTTCCATTTTAACCAAATTATTGATAATATCGAAAATCCATTTAACAAGACTGTGACCACTTTGCCTGGAGTTTTATACATTTACATTGCCATTGGAGCAGCAGTAGGTGCTATGTTGAGGCATTATCTAAACGTCCTTTTCAATCCGATGAACAAACTTTTTTCCTCGGGAATTTTGGTGTCTAACATTCTAGGAGCTTGCCTTATAGGTGTCGCTTTAGCTTACATAGCAGATAATAACAATTTAGATAACAACACAAAAATAGCCATTACTACGGGATTTCTCGGTAGTTTGACCACATTTTCAGCGTTCTCTGCAGAAATCTTTGTTTTACTGCAAAATTCAAAACTCATCCTCGCAGCGATCCTCATTAGTTCTCACGTTGTAGGCTCGGTTCTTTGTACTGCTTTGTTTTATTATATAACGTCATATCTTTTAAAACTTTCTCCCTAACATCCTGGCAGTAAACCAGAAAAACGGGAGCAACAATGCAAGAGCCCATCCGAAAAATAACATAGCTCCCCCAAAGGGGATCAACGGCGCAAGTACGCTTAGTTCAAAAATATTTTTTACGTATATGTTTAATGAAAAAAGAATCATGCCCAAACAAAACAAAATAGAAGCGGCGTGGGACAAATACACACAAATTTTCGGCAAAGAAGCGTATCTAAGTAAAGAAATTAATCCAAATAAAGCTATGCAGTGTATCTGTTGAACGCCGAAAGCATAAAGAATAGACTTGTTATTATCGAATGTACTATTGTCTGCGTGCGAAAGGTAAAAAAGCACCAACATAGCGATAAACATGTTAAACAATACATAAAAAGTATACAACGTATGCATTAATTTTCTTCCTTAATATGAAGCTAGCCTACCCTATTTTGCTAATTGCATGCGTATTCTTTTTAACATCACCTTATGTTTATACAACTACATATTCCTTTTCAACAGAAAATGGTATGCACAAAATAGGGCTCAAAACAAAAATAAACAAAAAACCATGCTCAGTTTTTAACGCACTTACGGACTACGATAACCTAACAAGGTTTTACTCAAACCTTGAGCATAGTAAGATTTTGAACAAATATCAGGACTCAACTATCGTAGAACAACATTTCGTGGGAAAAATAATGAACATTGATATCAAACAAAAAGTAATTCTAAAAGTTAAATACGCAGGTTATAAAATTATTATGGAACAAATAGAAGGGGATTTTGTCCACTATCGCAGTATATGGTCAATTATCCCCCAAAAAGACAACACTAACATGACAATAGATACGGAATTCAAAGCCTCTTTTCTCAAAAATTTGTTTGTTAGCAAAGCGAGTTTAGAAAGAAAAAACAAGACATTCTTAGAAAATATGACGCAGCAAATGGACTCAGGCTTGTATGATGATTGCAGCCAAAAAAATTAGCATAATGTGGTTCAAAAAAGATCTTAGGCTTTATGATAACGAAGCACTAAGTTCAGCGGCAGCAAACGGTTTTACTGTTGGTCTTTTTTCCTTAGACAATCTACGTTGGAACACATCAGATTTGAGCACGCGTCATAAAGTACTCCTCCTTAAAGGTCTATATGAACTTGCTAAACGATTGACCGGTTACAGGGTTCCTATCTATCTTGCCAGAGGGAATTTCATCGATACGCTTACAAGATTAAAGCAGGAATTTGAGGAATTTACTTTGTACAGTCATCAAGAGACTGGCAACTATTCATCCTATTTGTTGGATAACAAAGTTAGGAAATGGTGCAAGTCAAATCATATACTCTGGGAAGAGAAGCGTCAAAATAATGTCATCAGAGGTTTAAAACAACGCGATGTTTGGTCTCGAAAGTGGAAGGAGTTTATGGGTAAAGAGTGTTTAAAAATTCCTGTGTTCCAATCAAATGTGTGTAATCCACAAATGAAAAATAACCAATTTCTTTCTCCAGAGGTACATGACTTTGAATGGAATGGTTTATTAAAATTTTGTGGTGTAGACCATCTCGCCCTAGATTCAGCAAGTAAAAGTTTGCCGAATAACCTAAATGAGACAATGAAGCGACTACTTACCTCATTTTTTCAAGAACGCTCGGTAAACTACCGCACTGAAATGAGTAGCCCCCTCAAGGCGGAATATTCTTGTTCGAGGTTGTCTCCATTTTTAACCAGTGGCATGTTGTCAATAAGAGCCTTACACAAAGAACTCTTGTCCGCATCAGAAGAGTTAAAATCAAAAGAATTTAATGCAACAAAATTCAGCAGTTTGCGCAGCTTTGAAAAAAGACTACATTGGCGATGTCATTTTATCCAAAAACTTGAATTCGAGCCTCAATTGGAATTTAGATGTATGCACGTAAACTATGAACATGTTAGAAATCAAAATAAATTAAATGCTCAGGAAGAAGAGTTTCTAAACTTGTGGAAAGAGGGCAAGACGGGCTTTCCACTAATTGACGCTTGCATGAACTATCTAAAAACTACTGGGTGGATAAATTTCAGAATGCGGGCAATGCTAGTATCTTTTGCGAGTAATAACTTATGGTTACATTGGACACACTCGGGAGAACATCTCGCCAGACTTTTTCTTGACTATGAACCGGGTATCCACTGGCCACAAATACAAATGCAAAGTGGAACCACTGGAATTAATACTATAAGAATTTACAACCCCGAAAAGCAATTTATCGATCAAGACCCAGACCAGATCTTTACTAGAAAATGGAATCCCAATGGTTGGCCACATTCAGAATTTGACAAAATCGTAGATTTGAAAAAAAGTTCTCAAGGTGCCAGAGAAAAACTGTGGGCTATGAGGAAAAGTAAAAAGTTTGTTGATCTTGCGAAAAAAGTGTATCTAGACCACGGAAGCCGTAAGAGGAAAAATTTTAAACAAAAAAGCCAACTTGTATCCAACAGTCAACTGGAACTCCTAGATAAACAGTGAGAAAAATTAAGGAGAGCAAGATTTGCGTTGTCTGTAAAAAACCCATGGAGTGGCGAAAATCCTGGCGAAATAATTGGCAGGAGGTGAAATACTGTTCTGATAGATGTAGAAAAAATAAGCGTGTAATGAAAAGCAATACTCCTGAGATCTAACAACTTTTGTTAGGCTTTCCCACACCCCATAAAGAGTTGCTTAATGTCACGTAATTGTTTTTTCTATTTTTCTCCAATACTTCGAAAAAGAATGACAGTATTGCTGTGGTTCCACTCCTATTTTTTTTTCAAAAACCATGTTTACTCTATCAAACGGAAACCGTGGAATTTCTTCTAGATGTTGATTATATGTAGACAAACATTTCCCGATTTGACTCGCATCCCTACAAATAAAAATATCATCACACGCCTCTTCCATACTTTTTAAAACAAAATCCCACTTAATGGTACTCCATGGCCATTTCTTGTGAAACTCCTCAAAAATGATTCCAACTTTTCTCATCCCGCTACTTGTTTCATCAGAAAATCCAATATTCCATGGATGAATGAGAAAAAAATTATCTAAATTTGCGTTTCTAATATCTGGCAAATCGATGGGAGGATAAGATTCGATTTGAGGGGGTTCGAATGGAATAAGCTCTTCTTCTTTTATCAACTCATTTCTAATTATTTTCTGACTATAAGCTAAATCTGATAACTCAGAGTAACTTTTATCTAAAGAGGTGCCCCTGACACAAAATTCCTCGGGACCGTACTTATTAACATTTTCAGCGTTAAAGATATAAATACTTGAACGACTTGTCCCAGCAACCCATTGCCAAGACAAATGATTTGATGCAAGGTCTCCATCTACTAATAAAGAATACATCCAGTCAGCTCCCACTTTCCAATACACTTTTCTAAAGTGAACAATATAAGCAGCCAACCACATTCTAGCGTGATTGTGAATATAGCCGCTTTCATACAAACCTTTGATCGTTTGATCTATGACAGCAAGGCCAGTTTTGGCACGAGTAATATCACCTGGCAACTCAGACCTGTAAAAAGATTTAGGCACTGGTTCCTCGGCAAGTGAACTGAAAATGTTTTCCCCTTTTTTTGTCCATACATGATGAAAAAATTGACGCCACATTAATTCGTTAATAAATTTGTGGTCAGATCTTAGGTTATACTTCGTCGTTAAGCTATCGTATACTTCCGCTAGAGATAGAATCCCATGAGTAACATATGGGGACAACTTGCTTACGTTGCCTTTAATAAAGTTTCTAGTTCGTTTATACTCTGACGGATTGAATGAATTGAGCCTCTGTTCTGCAGAAACTCTCCCCGGAAGTGGTGTTTTATTAAAATATTTCAAAACTATGCTCTCTTTTCAATCTGCGATATTTGCCACTCTTTCATGGAGTGTTACACCCATTGTAGGAATGGATAATGGTTGGCCAATTCGGTGTGGCATTCATTACTATGACAACAAAAACAATGTTTTATTCAAATTAGAAAAGTTTGTACGAGAAAAAAGGATTTTGACATCGATGACTCTAGAAGTTCCCGGCCAGCATATTTCCTCAGCGAGTTTAAAAACACGAACAATTAACACGGAAACTATTTTTCAAAATCCAGCCGAAGAGAAAGAAACCTTTTACGTCGAAAAAAATTTAGAAAAATCAGATCAAGGAGGTCTTTTAATGTTCGAAATAGCAAATTTTGGGGGAGAGTTGATCTACAAAATTAATGAAACACAGGTAAGATTAAAGCTTCCGTCGCGATTATCAAGAAATGTCACGGGAGCATATTTAAATTGTGCAGGAGATTTAATTAGACCAGACAACGAGATATCATTTGATGAAAGTACAGCAAAGTAAGAGAAACCTATTTTGTTTTGGTCTTATAAGTTTAATGTTTTCTAAGCGAGGTATTAGTTTCGATATGAAAGCCAATAAAAACACCACTGGTCTTATTTTTGACAACATTTTTCTTGACCCTATACATGATGAACCCCATCCTGAGACTCCTAAGAGATTACAATTAGCATGGGAAAAACTCCAAAGCCATCCTGGGTTCGATAATTCCATTGTTCACCTGCCTGTGAAAAAAATAAGTGACGAGATGGTAACGATGATTCACTCGGAGGACCATCTCGAACAAATTTCTAGCAGATATAGTTCTAACATAGTTACAATTGCCAGGTCGGCAGTTGGTGGAGTCATAGCTGCTTGTGACTATGTGCATCAAAACGAAGTGCAGAATGCTTTTGTGGCGGCAAGGCCACCGGGACATCATGCAAGAAATTATGGGCGCGAAGAGGGGTTTTGTTTTTTTAACAATATTGCGATAGCTACTAAATATCTCCAAAATGTTTTGAAATACGAGCGAATTTTGATTGTCGATTGGGATTATCACCATGGTGATGGAACAGAGTTTTTTTTCTATGACGATCCCACCGTGCTATTTTTTTCTTTACATGACTGGCATTCGTATCCTGGCACCGGAGATCCGGCGAGAAAAGGTGAGGGTGAAGGGTACGGCTACAATATTAATGTCCATCTGAATTGTGGAGCAACGGATAATGACTTAAGGGAAAGCTTGGTTGAAAAATTACTCCCAGCAGCCGAGAAGTTTCAACCTGATTTCGTTCTAATCTCTGCAGGCTTCGATTCTAGAAAAGATGACTTGCTGGGTTGTTTCAATTTTTCTGACTCAGGGTTCTATGACGCCACAAAAATAGTGTTAGATATTGCTAAAAAACATGCGAATGGAAAAATAGTTTCCCTTCTAGAAGGTGGTTATTATCCAGAAGGAGTCGCTAACGGAGTGCGAGCTCATTTAACATCCTTATCAGACAATAAGTAGAACAATAGAGCAAAGAAAACAGGAGGCAACGATAACGGTTAAGCGAAACCGGAGAGGAAGAAACCAATTCGGAATATTTTCTTGCCGAAACAAGATACTATCAATTACATAAATAAATATGAAACTTGATCCAATAATTAATAATCTATCAAGTTCATCAAAAAGAATTGAGAAAAAAGCTATCAAAGATGGAATAACTCCAATAATAAGCCGGGCCGCTAAATTTTTAACCTCAGCTCTATCTGCCATCGCCAAAATATATCCCCAATGCGTAGCTCCCAAGAAACTCAAGATAACGCTACCATAGAAATACATTAAGCTCACCCCGCCTTGAGTCAGTTGATAACCATGCCACTGCATCACGACAAAAGCAACGAAAGGGACGGCCCCCCCGTAACCTAAGGCGTAAGCAGTTCCCGAACACTTATCAATTTTTTCCACTCCAAAAATAATTTTATTCATCACCCTCAAATTCTTCGTTCTCGCCACATTGGTTGTCCACCCACTCAGCATAAGGACCATAAGCATACATGACAGGCAAACTAATTATTTCGGGTAAATCATATGGGTGCACTTCCAGAAGTTTCTCCTCTATCCTTTCGTAATTATCTGCTACAGTTTTGATACTTAGTTTAAACTCAAGGCTTTCGTCAACTTCGTCCTCCCATTCAAAAATACTACGAACCTGATTGATTTGAATACAAGCGGCTAGTTTCTCTTCTACAAGAATCCTAGAAATACTTCGAGCCTCCTTAATTGAATCAACCGTAGTGCACACCACAATTAGATCTTTTGTAAATTCCATATTCTTTATTCTAATTACTATCCTCAACCCCCTCAACTATCAAAAGATACCCTTTCGCATTTTGCAATCTACCATGAACTATTTCTTGATACTCCCGTGAAAAATACCATGCCTTTGCCGTATCAATACTAGGAAATTCAATAATGACATTTCTATTTCCAGTGGGATCTCCATCTAAAACAACCGTATCTCCTCCCCTAGCTAAAAACTTGCCGCCATGCGCTCTAACTGTCTCTGGAACCTTCTTCGCATATTCACCATATCCGTCTTTATTTAATATTGTATTGTTTCCTAAGATGTAAGCTTTAGCCAAAATTCACCTCCGTGTTCTTTATAACTTTTTCTTCTAACATTAAAAAAAAAAAGTATTTCAAAAAAAATATTCTTCAAAGTACAGTATAGGCTACTTTGAATAAATTAAGTTTTTGACTATGTACCAACCTAATACTTTTGATCTGTCCAGGCTTAGAGAAAGAGCTTCTCAATTCGAAAACCAACTCAAGCGTCACAAAGAGGGTGTTACTACCCCTGAGGAGTTCCGTCCCTTGAGATTGCAAAATGGTTTGTATATTCAACGTCATGCACCTATGCTTAGAATAGCGATAGCGTATGGGATGTTGAATACTCGTCAGCTAAAATCATTAGCTCAGATAACGACCAAATACGATAGAGGCTATGGTCATTTGACAACCAGACAAAATATGCAGCTCAACTGGATAAAAGTGGACGATGTCCCTAAAGCTCTGAAAGAACTAGCTGAAGTTGGCTTACATGGTATCCAGTCTAGTGGGAACTGTTTAAGGAATATTACCAGTGACGCTTTGGCTGGGATATGCAAGGGTGAAATCGTTGATCCAAGACCTTATGCTGAAATTCTTCGACAATGGAGCACCTTCCACCCGGAGCTTTCCTTTCTACCTAGAAAATTTAAGGTTGCTTTTACTGGTTCTGTAGAAGACAGAGCGCTAATACAAGTTCATGATTTAGCATTTGAGGCTATTACCTCTGAACCGGAAGTGAGATTTAGGGTTCGAGCCGGAGGTGGACTAGGAAGAACACCGGTATTAGGTCCTGTAATTCATGACAGTCTTCATTGGACTGATATCACGTTGTACACTCACGCTTTAATGCGATTATATAATCGGTTGGGAAGACGTGACAATTTGACAAAAGCAAGGATTAAAATTCTTATTAGATCAATTGGAATCGACGAATTTAAAAAACTATTAGATGAGGAATTCATAGACATAAAACAAAATTTCAAACAGTTAGATCTAAACGATTTAAATAGAGTTAAAAAACAATTTCTAGAAGAAGGTGAGATTGTAAAGAAAGTCTCTGGCTCAGGAGAAATAAATGAAGGCGAATTTGAAAAAACAATTGATAGTGTAGATTTTATTAATTGGAAAAATAGATGCGTAATCAATCATAAATTTCCTGGATTGAGTATTGTCAAGGTTCCGGTAAAAGGAGAGGGTCGAGCCCCTGGAGACGTTACCGCAGAGGAAATGTTATCCTTGTGCGAGATTGCTGACGAGTTCAGTGCGTCTCTAGTCAGAGTAACCCATGCCCAAAATTTTGTTTTGCCGTATGTATCTAATTCAGTCTTACCTGACTTATACCTCAAACTGCAAGAACTAAGCATGGCACGACCTGTAAGTGGATTATTGACTGATATGGTCTGCTGTCCTGGAGGAGATTTTTGCTCTCTGGCAAATGCGAGATCAATTACTGTAGCTGAAGATATTAATCGGCGATATAAATCTCTCGACAAATTAGAATCTCTCGGCAATATAGATTTAAGAATATCAGGATGTATGAATAGTTGCGGGCATCATCATATCGGAAATATCGGAATTCTTGGGGTTGATAAAGACGGAAAAGCCTTTTATCAGCTGCTATTAGGTGGTAACTCAGGAGAAAAAGGTAAAGCGAGCCTTGGAAAAATTATTGCTAAAGCATTCGCAGAAGATGAGATTATTGATGCCGTAGAAAATATCCTTCAACACTACCTGAGTAAGAGGGACAAAAACGAAACCTTTCGAAACACCGTAGCAAGACTAGGAAATGCTTCATTTGCAGAGGCTGCCAACAAAGCTAGAAAATCCTGAGGGATGATGAATGACCCTGCATGATACAAAAATAATCACTATAAATTTAATTACAGGCGAGTTGGTAGAGACAAAAATTCCAACAAAAGTTTTAGACCCAGATAAGGTTGGTGTGAGAACTTCTGAAATCTCCAAAGAAGTCTTGGAAGAGAAAAGTATTGCAATTTCTTTTAGTAAAATGACTGACGGTAGAGCCTACTCGTTAGCTGCAAAAATAAAAGAAATAGCTGACGGTATTGAAATTCATGCGATTGGAAAAATTAATCAGGAAATTTGTTATTTTTTGAAAAGAAGTGGGTTTGACATAGCTCATTTTGAATCTAATTCCGAGGAATCGATTTTTGTTAAAGAACGCGAAGAACTGGCTTCAATCCTTAACCCGTTTAAAAACCACTACCAATCTGGTAAAGACAACTCAGGAGGACTTTTTTAAAAATGATCACTTTAAAAAATCCAATATTTTTCGTGGGAGCTGGTCCAGGAAACCCTGACCTCATTACCGTTAAAGGTATGAAACTTATTCAGGATGCCGACGTTATATTTTACGATGCGCTAATTGACTTTAAGGGGTTTCATCAACTTAACAAATCGGCCAACTGGATTTTTGTAGGAAAAAGGGCTGGCAAAGTATCTATTGACCAAAAATTAATTGGAAAACTATTAGTTAATTACTACCAAAATAATAATAAAGTTGTACGACTCAAAGGGGGTGACCCAAGCATTTTTGGAAGGCTAACAGAAGAAATCGTAGCCTTAAATAAATACGATATACCATTTGAGATAGTCCCAGGTGTCACAGCAGGACTTGCTTGTGCGGCAGAATTAAATGTTAGTTTAACCAAAAGAAATGTATCGAGATCTATTTGTTTTGTCACACCAGCTTTCTCAGATAAAAGTAATGTTAGTTGGTTAAGATCCGTGCTAAATAGCGATACTGCTGTTATTTATATGGGTGGCAAAGACTTGGAGAAAATTGCCTCTTCATTGATTGATTGCAAGATGTCATTAGATATGCCTGTTGCAATTATAGAAAATGCAAGCACAAGACCAGTAAAAACACTCACAAAACTCTCCCTCTTAATGACGTATCACCTGAAAACGGATGGTCCGGTGTGCTTAATAATCGGGAATATTTTCAGCTTCACAAATACTATGCTGGCAGAAGATGTGGTCATCAAAGAAGACGATGCTAAAGAAGAGAAGATATCCTATGTTGCTTAAAAAAGACTCTACTGCTGTCGTTCTGCTTGCGCACGGTTCCAGTGACCCCAGCTGGAAGAATCCTTTCATAGAACTGACAAAAGAAACTCTTCGAGAGGGTGACCTGAGAAAAGTTAGTCTGGCATTTTTTGAGTTAGAAAAACCCTCCTTAGAAGATATTGTTGCCAAATTACATACTGAGGGAGAAAAAAATATTTTTATTTTTCCTGTTCTTCTAGCTAATGGCTATCATTTGAAGGTTGATCTTCCAAAACGCCTTAAGCTTTTAAGTGAAAAATACCCGGGCTTAGAATTCGCTACGGGCTCTGCATTAATAGAGCAGCTGAATGTTAGGAAGTCTATTTCTGAACAAATAAAACAAGTAACTTTTTCATGAACACAAATATCGTCAATGAATCAATTGCCATTCTTAGAAAAGCTGTTTCTTTGAAAAAAGGAATAGTGTTTAGTACCAGCCTCGGGATCGAAGATCAGGTGATCACTCATCTAATATGCCGAAACTCTTTACCTGTTGAGTTTTTCACACTTGATACTGGAAGACTATTTCCTGAAACCCTGAATTTGATACGAGAAACCGAAAATACATACCAGATAAAAATTAAAGTATATTACCCAATCACAGAAGAGGTTGAAAGATACGTTTCTATTAACGGCATTAATGGTTTCTATGAAAGCAAAGCACAAAGATTACAGTGCTGTGAAATTCGAAAAGTAAGTAGTTTAAAAAGAGCGCTTGTTGGTAAAAATGCTTGGATTACAGGAATGAGAAAGGAGCAAAGTGAGAATCGCTCCGATCTCAAAGAAGAAGAAATGGATGAGGTGAATAATATCAGAAAATTTCATCCCTTAATAAATTGGAAAAGGAATTTTATGCTCAGATATGT
>SGYQ01000007.1 GCA_004214155.1 Burkholderiaceae bacterium | reverse complement strand
GTGGTGATGGGTATTATGGTTCCGGCAGTGGTGATGGGTATTATGGTTCCGGCAGTGGTGATGGGTATTATGGTTCCGGCAGTGGTGATGGGTATTATGGTTCCGGCAGTGGTGATGGCTATTATGGTTCCGGCGATGATTACACCTCTGATGGTCTACGAGACATGTTGATTGCAGATGCGGTGGGTTCTGGCAGTTCTGGTCATATTGATATGAGCACAGAGGCAAGTGAGGAGTTGGCTGAGGCTGGCTTAGGTTCCGGTGATTATGCCTATGTGGATCGCTCTTTTGGTGGTGCGGTGGTTTATGCTGCTGATGGTGGTACATCTAGTATAGATTTTGCGGGCAATGAGGACACCTTTATACTGAGTGCGGAATCTGAGTTTGATTTCTTTGGCTTTAGTTATGACCCCGCTTACACAGATGATTCGGAAGTAGTTGTTCTCGAAGGTAGTGTTGGTATTGGTGCGAGAACGATTGAGTTTGGTGAAGCAACTTCTGGTGTAGAAGACTGGGACGTTGTAAGTTTTGATGGGTTAGATACAAGTGTCGATATTGACCTTTCCCAGCTGGATTCCAATTATGACGTGACTGCAGTAAGTATGGGTCAGACGGTTGCTTATGTGGATGGTGCCGAGGGTGTCTTTGGCACGGCATATAGTGATTCGATTGCTGGTGATGGTGGACGAAATATTCTTCACGGTGGAGATGGCGGTGACTATATCTCTGGTGGAGGCGGTCAAGACTTGATCTCTGGTGGTGCTGGTGCCGATAATGTGTTTGGTGGTGCTGGTGAAGATATCCTGATTGATATCGAAGGTGGTGATTCGATATTTGGAGATGGAAGTGCTGATGGTACTGCAAGAAGTGATGATACTTTTGTAGTTGGTGAAGGCACTAAGGTGATGGATTTTGACTTATCTCCGGATGGTACTGGGTTATCAGGCAGGGCGAATCAGGCCAATGATATTGTGTTTGTCCAGGTTACGGCTGCATCACTTGCTGCTGCTGGCTTCGGGTTGCAGCAGATTTATGAGTTAGTTAGTGGTGGCCCTGAGAACATGGATCAGTGGCGCAATTTTGTTCGGGATATAGAGATTGAGGTGGTTGCTAGCGATGTAGTGAACAACCAGCCGTACAATGAGATTCGTTTATCGATTGATGGAAATAATGATGGTCAGGCAACGGATCTCGGAGCTATATCGTTCTTGGAGGCTGGCACTGGGTCTGGGAATTACAACGCTGTTAAAATGAAATCTCAGTTAGAAGATATTTTGGCAGGTTTTGAGTCAACCACTTCGGATAATGCGCATGTATTGGAGCAGTTCTTTGGCATGGATGAGTTGACGGCTTCGCAGGTTACTGCCCTGGAGCGTGCTCAGGCAGCCGGAGAAGATGCAGAGGAAGCTGGTGGGGATACGGCAACTGTGGTTGCTGCGATTGATGCCGAGTTAGCAGGTGAGAGTTTTGAGGCAGCGCAAGCTGTTCGTGATGCGTTGACTGCTCAGATGAGTGCGACTCCTTCGGATGTGATTGCTGCTGTAGAAGAGGTGATTGCCGATGCGGTGGATGTGGCGTTAGCTGCAACGGATATGGACACATCGCTTTTTGTTCCGATTGCGGTGGAAGAGATACGAGAGGGTACGGTAAGAACCGAGGTGATTGAGGATCGTGATCAAGCTTTGGCAGATATTGAGGCTGGACTGGTTACGCGTGAAGAGGCGCTGGGTGTAACTACGATTGTGGATCGTACGCCTGAGCCAGTGGCTCCTTCGGATCCTGCACCTGAGGCGATTGTTGTATTGAGTAATGCCGACGATAAGGTTATTAGTACATCTGGTGCGGATGATCGGTTTGAGGTTGTGCCGCAGGTGTTTGTGGATGCGACTGGTTCTGATTTAAGCAATCAGGATGCGGGTCGAGATGTGATTGTGGATTTGGCCTCGCGTGATGAGGGTTCTGGATATGGAGATGGAGGTTCTTCTGCTGGCGAAACCTGGGGTGTTGGTGGTGGAATGACTGCGGAGCAGACTATGCAGGTTGATTTAGATGCTCTTGGGGATGTGGTGTATCTTGAGGGTGTTAGTGGCATTGATGCGGTGAATTTTGAGAGATTCCAGGTTGGTCGAGAAGGTGAGAACTCGTTGAAGATTACTACTACGGTAGAAGGTGTAGATGAAAATGGTGCAGTGGTTGCATCCAATGCCAGTGAGGTGAGTATCTTTAAGCAGTTTGATGCGATGACTGACCGTTTTGCGATTGAGACGTTGGAGTTAAGTGATACGCAAGGTAATAGTGAGTACTGGAGTTTGAGTACCGCTGATGCGGTTCGTGATGGAGCCAGAGTTACAGATACGCATATTGTTGTAGATGTTTCCAATACTGGTAAGGGTATTTTGATTGGTTCGGAAACAGAGGCAGATACGTATGTGGTCACAAGTGATGGTGGTGCTGCTGAGATTTTGGTAGATGGTTTTGATTCGAATGATACACTTGATTTATCTGCCTTTGGTGATGATTTAACCGCATCTGTCAATGAAGAGACTGGTGCTGTTGAGGTCAGTGATGCAGATGGTATCCGTGTTACGTTGATTGGTATTACAGATACAACGAATATTGATGACCAGCTTGGCATCTCGCAGGAATAATGACCATATATGACTGAGTAAACGATATAAGTTTGCTTTCTGGAAGAAGGCTAAGGTTAACAAGACATGGCAAACTTAAAAAATCGGATAAATAGACTCACAAAGTTAAGAGGTCCAGTAGAGCAAAAAGGAATAAACTCGCTGGACCTTTTTCTCGTTGGTGCTCTTGCTGGCTTATATTCCAAAAGATTGATTATTGAAAATGTTGATCAGGGGACATCAAGAAACTTTGATCCCAAACCACCGCATCCCACGCAGAATCAAACTCTCACAGACGTTGACTTATCCGCACCACAAAGTGGTGAGTACGCAGAGAAATTAAAATCAATTTCAACTACCGATCGTTTATCTAATTCAGTAAGTGACTACATCTTAAAAGTTGAAAAACAGGGATATTCGGATTACGCGAAGGGGTTCTATACAAGTCAAGTTGATAATATCGCAAAGGTTTTTGCTACTTCGTCAGAGACTGCAAGTTTAACTGACATTGCAAAACGTGAAATTGCTTCTCTAAAAGAACAACGGACACAACCTGAACAGGTAGTTCAGACGGAAGAAGAAATTAATGAAAGAACATCGATTCAGAGCGCTAGAAAAAATTTCGAGCAAGAAGATGAATCTATTGATATTGAAAAAGCAACCGGAAATGATACAAAGGAACCAACTTATCAAGAGATTCTTGAGACCTTTCGAGATGAACTTGAAAAGAATCTTGAAGATGAAAAGTCTGTACAAAAAGAGGTCGATCCTGATGTTGTAAAAACTGCCGAGTTGGGCTCGGATCTTAACTTTTCCGAAGAGCCCGGCTCCACAAAAAAGGAAGACGGATCGAATGCAGTTGATGACGGCTCAGGTAGTGAAGAATTAAAGTCTGAAGAAAAGATAGAACTTGCTCAGGCAGAATCACCCGGTGTTGAAAAGGAAGTACCTAGTCAGGCATCGCCAGCTACGGGGGCAGAAGCTACTGGTGCTGCTACTGGACCAACTTCTATCTTTGGTTCGGTTGCGATGGTTCCTGTAGCTGCGGTTGGGCTTCAAAAGGTAGTTAGTGAAATACGAGAAATTGTCGATGGAGGGGATTCGCCAACGGTTAGTCCGGTTCAACCAACAATTCCCGTAGAAACAAATCCTGAAAGCGAGTCTCCGTCAGAAGATGTGCCGGTGGTGGAAGAATCCGTTATCATTCCTTCTTCTGGAGGAGGGGGCGAATCTGCAATTGCGGCTGCTCCCGAACCAATATTAGCGTTTCAAGGAAGAGTGGTTGATGGGTATGTTGTTGGAGCTACCGTTTTCTACGATGAAAACAATAATGGCATTTTGGATGATAGTGAGTCGAATTATGTGGGTGTAACGGATGCAGATGGAAACTTTCAGTTGCCGGATTTCAGTGCTGCTGCCCAGGGGGGATCTATTGTTGTTTTACCAGGCGGTGTCGATATAAATACGGGACACAAGATTGGGGCGATGCAAGTAAATGTTCCCAAAGATGCTGATGGCAATCCAATCCTAAGTGATCCTGATTCACCTGATGCTCAGGCTGCTATCAGTTCACCTCTAACGCTTATACTTGCGCAGAATTCGGACATAGTTGAAGCAGACTTGATTGCTCAGTTGGGTATGACAGGTGTTGAGGAAAAGGGGCTTGCTTTTTACGATCCTGTAAGTGAAATGCAGGCAGGAAACAATAACAGTCTTGCGGAGTATGTTTTCACCATTCAACAACAACTGTTTTCGATAATTCAAGCGGGATCGAAAATCGCAGGAGAAGCTGCAGGATTATCAGCATTAGAAGTGAGTGTACAGGCAGTAGGTGATGCGATGAAAACAGCATTAGAAAATGGAACTGCACTTACCATCGATGGAATTACGACATCTGCCATAACGAGCGTTGCTAATGGGTCAGGGTTCTCGTCTTTAGCATCGGGTTTTGCTTCAATCGTTCAGACTACAAATCAAAAAATTGCCGAAGGGTATAGTGGCATGGCTCTGGCTTTATCTGATCCTTCGAATGAAGATTCTATATCCTTATTATCGAACGCAAGAGCAACAGCAGCAGCTTCGCAAGATACACTTTTGTCCACTATTGAAACATCATTGTCCTCCAATAGTCTTGATACGACTGCATTTGGAACGACTTTGAACTCTGTGATAGCGGAAAATAGTGCAGTTTTTGGAACCGTATTGCAAGCAGAGGTAGGAGATGGTTCAAGCGGTTTGTCCGAGTTTGGTAATCCTGCTTTTATCGTTACAAAACTTTTAGAGCAAACCGGGACTGCAACTCGTGATATCGTGGATCTCTCTTCATCAATTAACACACTGTCATTAGAGCAGCTTTCCCAATTAGGTGTCAGTCATGTGAGACTCCTGGGTTCTAATACAGCGGTTGAAATCAGTATGGGTAATGTAACCAATACGATCTTAGCTGCTTTAAATGATGATGCGACCGTTGATGACGTGAATACTACTCTTGTCGATGAGTCATCTGTTGACGATGGTTTGTTTGCCAGTAACTACACCGTTACTTTAAAAGTAACTGATGCTCAGGTGGCAACCGTTGTTGCTAATGCAACGACTTTAAATGCTGCAGGGATCGATGTGATCAAGCCTGTTGAGGGAACGCTTAGTCTTACGCTTTCTCAAGTAAGGGAGCTTCAAACACTAGGGTTTGAGTTTGCGTCAGGGTTGGTTCGATTTAGTGCTACAAGCGCGGATAGCTTAACCTTTGATGAAATTTATGCGTTATTGAATTCTGGTTTAAAGCTCACAGACGCCAGCGAAGTTTCTGTTTCTATTCCCGATGGAGATAGTCGCTCGACGTTTGCAACAATTAAAGATTTAGCCTCAAGAGGAGTATCGTTTGATGGAGGAACAATCACGCTCACTCAGGATGATTTAAAAGGTTCGTTTAATGTTTTACAAGCACAACTTTTAGATGCTGCAAAATCAAATATTGTTTTTGACACGGATTCGGTATCATCTTGGAGTTTAGGAAAAGCTGCTGATGGTACCTCTTTGGGCAACCCAAAACTCAACGCATCCGATGTCGTTCTCTTAGTGAATGCTGGAATTCGTTTGAATGATGCAACGATAAATATAACGAATACGACTGATGTGCAAACCATTGTGGATAATGCTTTTGCTTTGCTTTCCGCAGGCGTTAAGAAATTTAATTTTTCTTCTGGAGTTTCAGTTTCTACAAGTGATGCAAGAACCATTCTTGATGCAAAAGATCTTACGGTTGAGCAGGGCATAACATACACAGACGTAATTTTTTCCGGTGAAGGTGTACTTAGTAATTTAGGTAGCGCAAGTCTGCAGTCTTTATCCGATTTTTTGGCAGAGGGGTTAGGCTTAGATACAACATTTGTGCCTGAGTATGCAGATGCTCTTGCTTTAGTTCAGTTAGGCATTACGTTTCCTCAGGGAATTACTTTACAAACCAGTACAGAAACAACTATAAGTTTGAGTGATGCAACTACTCTTGTTAATGCAGGAGTGAAGTTTCAAGGGTTGTTCAACGTTTCATATGCTAAAGATGGGTCATTGACTGAAACAGAAAATCTAACTGCAGTTTCAAATTTAATTTCGGCAGGGTTAAGGCCAGTTTCTGGAGATGGCCAAAAAATTACAATTTCGGGGTCTGTTAGTGACCCCTTGTATATCCGTCCTACTGAGTGGAATGCATTGAAGGATTACGTAGACCTAGAAAATGCTTCATTGGTACTCACCCGTTCTTCAGATTTTTTAGCGGCATTTGGTGATTTGACAAACAATCAATCGTTTTGGCAAACGCAAACACAGTTTTCCAAGTTTGCAGTTCCTATGTCTGTTACACCAGTTTACAGTCAACTTAAGACATTGGCGGATTTAAATACTTCTAGATCTGGTGATGGGGCAACGCCTATTTCAATAGTTAGGGTTTCAAAAAGTGGAGATGCTTTTACGGAGCTCAATACAAATATCAGCATTCGTATTTCAAGCTCGACCGATCTTGACGCTGTAGATGCAGCAAGTTTAAAAAATTCCGGAGTCGATGTAATTGACGTTTTGGGAGTACCTCTAACGGTAAATCAGATTCAAAGTTTTTTAAGTAATAATGCTCCTTTACTTCAGAATGCCCAACTACTGATAAGTAACGATAATGTTTCGGATGCATCAGCCTTACTTCAACAGAGCTTTGATCGCGATATATTTGATGCTGGAGTCAGTGGATTTGGAGTTGCAACTGGAACCTCCACTACGGCAGATGTTTGGAAAGTATTTTCTGATGCGTACGACAATTTAGCTCAGGATTCCAATAGTGCTACTACAAGAATTTTTGATGGTGGAATTATTACGGGAGCAGGGTCATTGACCTCAGGTGTCGGTCAAGTTTTGGATAGACTGGGAAGGGCTGGTTTAAAGCTTTCAGACTCATACTCTCCATCGCTAACAGAGGTTCGTGAATATATCAACAGTGGTGGAACGTATTCTAAAGGGATTAAAATAGGTTTGCAGGAAGGAGAGACTCTGGGTCCAAATGAGGCTATTGCCCTTGCTCAAGCTAATGTTTCATTCACTGCAAATACTCCTTTGGACTTCACTGGCCAAACTGGTAGTAGTCTTACCAATGCTTCAACAGAAGCAGAGCAAGTCATATATTTCCAAAAACTTTTAGAAAAGGGATTTTTGTTAAACAACCTTGATGTGGACTTATTAAATTTCGATGGCGTGACGGTAAGTCAAGATGTTTTTGAGCTTTTGAATTCAAATGGGTTTAATTTTTCGAATTCAAAAATCAATGTAGCAAACAAAATGGAACTCGTATCAGCGGCAGTAAAAATTGCAAGTACTGCGGACCACGGCATTACGCATCTCCAGGTTCCAGAGACGATGGTTCCTTCTTTTGGGCAGGCAAAACTGTTGCTCGGGGCGGGATTGGGTTTCCAGATGTACTCCAGTGATGGGACAGTTACGAATCTAGGTGCAACTATAAAAGCTGCTTCAGTTTCTCAACTTGAAAGTCTCGCCAGGCAAATAGACTCTTTGGAGACGATGGGTGTGTCCAGTTTGGATCTTGAAGGATTGGAGATTCCAATGAACGTGGCAAAGATATTCGCTGAAGCATCTGGTAGTACGAATATAACATTTCTGAATCAACCGAAGCTTTTAATTACGTCCGAAGATAATTTGGCGGACGTCTCCGGTTTTTTGAGTGAAATAATTTCTTTGGGAGTTCGAGAAATTACCTTTCAAAACGGAGTAGAAGTAAGTGCGGCGAACGCATATGAAATTATTCAGGCCTCTGATCAGATCGTGTTTTCAGATGGGTTTATCACTAGTTCGGAAGGGGTTGAGGACAACCAACTGAAAACGGTTTTATCTGTTCTAAAGCAAAAAGGAATGCCGGTCTCACCTGGATTTAAACCTTCGCTTGATTTTGAGTTAACAGGCAACGATCAAACAGATAGCGAAACTATGCTCGCTATGATCAGGGATGGTTATAAAGTAAAAACGCAAACTCAAGATGGTGGAGTTAGTGAGGATGGAGAACGAGCAGAGATAACACTTTCAAATGTTTTTATGTCATTTAGAGAATTTGAAAATTTAGCGAAGACAGAAAATTTTGGAGACAGTAGCGCATTACCCAAATTTTCTCAATCATATGTCACCGCAAAAAATAGCCAGGAGCTGGCAACAATTGCATCAGATTTGCGGTTAGAGGAATCGCAAATTTTGCAGTTAGGTATTGACAATATTGCAATTCAAGGAAATCTCCTCCCAACACTTACTCAGGTCGGGCAGGCAGCTGCGGCTGGTTTGGAGTTCAAAAGGGTAAGTAAGACTGACGGAGAGTATTCGATTCTATCGGGCTCAGATGGATTGATTACATTAAAAATTGAGCAAAATGAAATTGCAAGTGTTGCCGCAAACTCAGAGGAAGTTTTTTCTTCAGGGGTGAAACGGCTTAATTTGTTTGGCAAAGAAATTAATGTTGATGATGCTGAGGTTTTGGTCGGAAGTGGTTTTTCTTTCGAGGGTGGAAAGTTATCTAGTAGTAGTGATCCCGAGAAAAATACATTAAGTTATTTAGAACCATTGGCAGACGCTGGCCTGGGTTTGCCAAATGATGTAACGCTTAGGGACTCAACTGTTTCCTTGGATTTCGCATTGAATCGTTTTAAAGGTTCCTTAGAAGGTGCGTCAATTGATCTATCTTCCAAACAAGGTGAAGATGCAATAAGTGCAAATCAGGTTCTGCGTCTAATAAACAGGGATCTTGGAACAGTACCTAGTAGTAACGGAAATAAAGCGTTTGTATCCACTGATGCTACCGTGCCAGTTCAGATTGGACTTACGATAAATGATGATTTGACGAGTAATACAGCGTCCCAGCTTGGCGCATTGGGTTTTGAGCAAGTATTAGGAGATATGAACGTTAAATCTTCTGTGAGGTTGATTGAAAATTCTGATTTGATTATAAGTGAGGCAAAAGTAAAGGGGGTTGGTGACGTAGATGACTTTCTCGCAATCATAAATAGTGGCAATGGGAACCTATTGGATGGGGCAAGTGCGCTTTCAAATACACCTACTGAGTTGAGCGCAATAAAACAACTAATTACCATTAGCCCTGATCAATTAGACTTAAGTGGCATTACAGTTGCAGAAAAAAATGTGATACCGGTAGATTTTTTGCAGATTCATGACAGAATCTCATTTTCTGATGAGGCACGTATAAGCGGACATGTCAATTCCATCGAGCAAGCTGATGCACTTATTACTTTAGCAGACATTCCTTTTGACAATGTATTACTTAAGCAGGTGAATGAGGACACGCTTATTGAGGCACAGGCTGGTGTGTTAGTAAATATTGTTCAAAATGGAATAGCTGTTTATGATACGAATCCCACTGTGCGAATAATCGAAACCGGTTTAACCGTTGATGACGCACTTATTCTTGGCTCAGCTAGGGTTGATTTGAAAGGCTATCATCTCTTAGAAGGTGAGCGTGCTAATATTTTAGAAGCACTGCAGTTGATACAGTTTGAAGGTTTGGATGTACAAGGATTAGGTATTGAAAGAGGAGAGGAATTACAAAGTACCTCAATGCAAAATGTGGATGTATTGAGGAATTTGGGGGTCGTTTTTAATCCTTTGGGAACAGAAAAGCTTTTCACTATTGACGAGGATAGTATAGGACCACTTCAGGCGATAGATTATGATTTGTTAGGCGCTGACTTAAGTACGAAGCATGTTGATATTGATGGAGCTTTCGTACCTGAGGCAATAGCAATCGATTTATTATCGATAGATGGTGTTGATTTGTCGAATGTTTTAACCAGGGATGAAAACTTATCGCCTGAGCAAATTCAAGCCATGGAAGTTAGAGGACTTCGAGTAGATCAAAAAGTAATTATTTTGACAAAGGACCCAAACTCAGCAGAAAATTCAAAATTTAATGCTCAAGAAAGAGAATTAGAAGAGATTGACCCGATAGGCACGGATGCGGTAATTGTTTCGCAGGGATCAATTTTTTTAGAAAATGATGTTCATAGTACGTATGGATTTGAAATAACGGGTGATGCGGATGATTTCAGTGGGAATCTCGAAGTTGAGATTAACGATACTGCTGATTTTTCTATTCAAAAAGTGGATTGGACATATAGTATTTCTGCCGAGGACGTCGAGTATCTAGCTGAGGACGAAACCTTTCAAGAGAATTATACTATTCAACTATCAGAAAACTTTGTTAACTTTGTGCAATATGATGTTGCTAGTTTAGATATTAATATAGATATAGTTGGTACTGATGATCAGCCTGAAATTATTTTTGAGGATATTAGCGATGTTGATGTATTACTTCGTGAGGGGAAAGATTTCAATGCAAGCGGAGAGGTTTTGGTTTCGGAGAGGGATGGTAGTGATGAATTAGCAATTTCTTTACAATTTCCACAGACTGTTATTAGAGACGATTTAGGGCAAATAAGTGATTCTTTAGTTGATATACCAATTGAGTTTACGATTAAAAGTGTTGAGACAGGAGCAACAATTTGGGATATTAGTCCCACTCAAACTGTCTCAGGCGAGGGAGAATCTACAACATATGAAATACAAGGGCCGCAACTTTCTGCTGGTGATTATCTCGTGGAGTGGGCTATCGCTGATACACAAGATGTTTTTGATAGTCTGCAGACAGGGGTTGTCCTAGATTCAGATTATGTTCTTAAAGTAAGTGATTCGGGGGATGTAGTTAATGAAGAGAATTATGTTCGTCAAAATATATCGATAGATTTTCAGTCAAATTCCTTGCCAGTTCTTGTTGATTCTAACGGTAAGGTTCCAACACTTCTCACTGTAGGTGTTGAAGACACAACATTGAAATTGAATTCTGATAGTTTTGGATTCAACAATTATGTGGATCCAGATGGGGACGTATTCACCACAGTACAAATAGTTTCTCATAGTGAGGATATTGATCTTGTATATGTTGAAAAAGGGGATGCTGACACGACGCAGTACTCGTTATCTAGTGGTGACTTAGTTGATTTAAGTCATTTTGCTGATGAGGTCAGTTTCGTGATTGGAGCAAGTGAGGTGAACCTGTTTGTCAATCCAGGGCAGAATATTAACGGTACTAGGTTTATAGACTTCAATATAGGAGACGGTATCGATGTAAGTGATACAACCTATAGATCAAATTTGTTTTTTGATCCTGTTGCAGATGCTCCAATCGTGAAAACAAGTCTCTCAAATGAAATGGGAAATACGAACTCCAGAAACATAAAGTTTGTTGGAGATGAGTCGACAATTTATTTTGATCTTTTATCCCAGGGGGAAAACTCTGAAATAACCCAGGCCCAACTTTCCATTCAACAAGGAGAAACTGTAATTCATACTGTGGATTTTGACAGCGATACCTTTGAGACTAACTATGAAGTCAATCTTCTCGAAATTGTGACTGCTTTTTCTGAATCGGCCTATGGAGAAGATGAATCTCTTGAATATTCCTTCACACAACCCCTGGAGGCTAGTATAGAAGTTGAGGTAGAGGACAAACTTGATGGGGGACAAGGCCTTGATACTGGAACGTTTGAGTTAGTAGAAGAAATTACTGTTATTCCCAGTTCTACGAAAATCAAAAACGATAGTGTATATACAGAAAGTTTGTTTGGGTTTACAAGCTTTGATGATGATGGTTCAAATTCTGCACAGTCCGAAGAATCCGACGATATAACATTTATAGATCCAGAATTTGGCTCTGTAATTTCCTCGGATGATGAGTTGGATGGGATCAATATAGAGTATGATGCTTCTGGTATTATCGGCACACCAGGCACTGATTTTATTTTTGCCAAGTCTGATGATGTAAGTGAAAGTGGCAATCTTATTCATGGTTTAGACGGATTTGACGATATTACAGGAGGAGAGTATAGCGATATAATTTATTTTGATTTTTCGGATGATAATAAACACGATACCGTAAGTGGTGGGTTGGGGGATGATGTGTTTGTATTTCATGGCAATGGTTCGTCTAATAACTCTGAATCCCTGGTATTGGAGGACACCTCAAAACAGGATATGACAGAACGACTTGAAAATTTATTAACCCAGGACTCCATTTCGACGGAGGATGTAACTTTGGCCGGTACGATAACGGACTTTAATCTAAAAGGAGAAGATAATTCAGATTCGATTGTTCTCTCAGGTTTCTCGGATGAGGCAGAACAAACCCTGCACAATCAGAAAGACTGGGCTCTTTTATTGGTTGAGGACAATACCCAGGATAAGCTGTACACTGCGGCTATTTTAATGCCCGAATATGGCACGTTCGATTCTACGGACATGGATCTGATGAATGATGCGATACACAAAATTTAAAATATTAATTCTTTTTTGCTCTAGTTTTTCTTTTTGTGTGATGGCACAAGAAACTGAGTCCGGTTTGCAGAAGAATACGGAAAATCAACTTAACAAAGCAGTCGAAAATTTGGTAACTCAGGCAAAAGATCCGAATAGGCTTATCGAATTCAAAAGGTTGAGGTCATTAGTTTCCGCTCCGTTCAGTTCAACCCCGTTATTCTTGCAGACCTTAGAGAGTCTCAAGCTTGCCGAAGAAAGGAAAAACGAAATATTTTCTCGCTTTCTTCCAAGGGTCACATCCTCCGTGGGGGGTGGAATTAAAAGTGGTGGATTAAATAACAATAGTAGCTCTCAAAGTTTGAGCTTAAATGTTACCCAACTGGTATATGACTTCGGGGTGACGGGAAGACAACTTGATGCTGCGGAAAAAGAAGCTTTGGCTAGCCAGGCAAAGGTTGAAAATCAACGAACCCAACTTCTGCTTGCTATAATTACGTCCATACACGAAGTTTATCGAGCGAAGACACAACTCCTTTTGTCACAAGGTTTTGTAAATACACGCAAAGTTTTTTTAAACTCTACACGAGAAAGAGAAAAGCTCGGTGGAGCCAGTAACGCAGATGTAATACGTGCGGAGACAAAGTTATCAGAGTCTCTGGATAAGATCCCTGTACAGGTTAAATTACTAAAGGATGCTCGGGCGAAAATGTTAGAATTTTTTGCGCAAGAAAATCCAGAGATTGGTCTTACCAGACTACCCGATGTAAACCCCAATTTGTTGATGATTACTCCGGATAGTTTGATGAAAAACTATCAAATAAGGGAGTTAAGTAATCAACTTAATGCTGCCAATTTAAACTTCAATGCGGAAAAAAACTCTTCTTTTGGACGGTTTAATTTGCAGGCTGGTTATCAAAATACAGATACAAACCTTTTGTCGCCCCAAGAACAATCTAGTTTGCTGTTAACATACCAACTAGATATATTTACAGGTTTTGAAAGATCAGCGAAGATTAATCAGGCTAGTTACAGAGTAAAAGCTTTAGAATTTGAGTTAGAACGACAAAAGAGAGAACTCACTACAGAACTCAGTCAAAGTGTAAACAATTTCGACGCCCAGTCTGCTTCTGTAGTGTCTAGGGCAGAGTTGGTTATAGGCGCAAAATTATCAAACAAAGTTAACAAAGAGCTCTTTGAGCTAAACAAGACATCAATTAACGATTTATTTAGATCACAAGAAGAGTACATCTCAGCAGCAAAAAACTTGGTTGACGCCATGGTTGATAAGAATCTTTCTTTTTACCAAATGTTAAATAAATTTGGACTTTTGCTAGAAATCTTTGATGTAGGTGCCTAAATGAAAATTGATTTTGACGAGTTAATTTATCAGATCACGCTGCGTTTTGATGCCTCTATAACTCCCGCGGAGGCACGGGCGTTATCGGGTACTACCGAGGAAAAAAAAGATATCAATTGGCTTGTACGTTGCTTGGAAGATTGTGCAATAGATAACGAAAAAATAACCAGAATTCAGGATATCGACTTTGAGCGTTTTCGAGGGGTTGGTGTTATTTTTGTCGCAGATAGAAGCTTTATATTTTCTTTTGATGAGTTGCGTCAACAAGTTTACTTTAATCAAATAGGAGGAGATCTGTCCGGAACGTACGTTGAAATAGTTCCGATGCTCAAAATTTATGATGAGCAAATAGTTTATAGGTTTTACGAGAGAGAAAAAGAGGAAGTAGCAGTCATTCCTGGCATAGAAAGTCACTGGTTTTATGCTCCGCTCTGGAAAAATAGAAAATTTTTGTTACAAGCCGGATTGGCCTCGCTTCTGACTAATGTTTTCGCTGTTGGAACCTCCTTATTTGCATTAATTGTTTATAACAGGATTATTCCTGCAAATGCAATGGCATCACTTTATGTTCTTGTTATCGGGATGGTAATTTTGCTTTCTGCAGATTATCTGATTAAAACTGTGCGTTCTCGTCTTCTTGGGGTTGCGGGTTTGGAATCTGATATAGTTATTGCCGACCGTTTGTTTGGTCAAATAATTGACATGAGACACGATACAAAGAAGGGTTCTGTTGGTACCTTGGCAAGCATTTTGAAAGAGTATGAACAAATAAGAGAATTTTTCACGTCCGCAACGTTAGTATCTATAATTGATATGCCTTTTGCTTGTATTTTCTTGTTTTTCATCTGGTATGTTGGCGGGCATATGGTTATCCCTGTTGTGGTTGGTATTTTGCTTCTCATTACCATTACCCTTGTAATGCAGCCTAGATTGAAAAAATTGTCGGAAAGTGCGCAGCAAGAAGCTCACGACAAACACTCGGTACTCGTTGAAACACTATCGGGGCTAGAAACAGTCAAACTTTTAGGAGCGGGTGGTTTGCTTCGTAAGAGGTTTAAAAACGTTGTTACACAACAAGCAAAAAGTGCAGATGAAACAAAAAGACATACATTTTTTTCTACTAATTTGACAACAGAAATTCAGCAGGCTGTTCAAATTTCGGTCGTAACTGTTGGTGCAATTACTGTAACCACTGGAGAATATGGGTACGGAGCAATAATTGCATGTACGATTTTATCAGGAAAGGCATTATTGCCGTTTGTACAATTTGCACAGCTTTTGTCAAGATTAAATCAAATAGTGTCTGGTTATAAATCCCTTGACTCATTAATGAAACAACCGACAGAGCATGCTAAGGGTAATGAATTCATGCGAAGAGATAGGTATTTCGGAAAAATAGAATTTGAAAATGTTGGCTATAGTTATCCTAACCAGGATACACATGCTATCGAGAACGTTTCTTTTAAGATAGCGAAAGGAGAAAAAATCGGAATAGTTGGACGTGTTGGTTCAGGGAAAACAACTATAGGAAAATTGATTACAAAACTTTTTTTGCCACAAACCGGAAGCATTTCGATTGATGGCATAGATATTAGACAATTAGACCCTTCAGAAATCAGAGAAAATATAGGTTACGTCTCTCAAGAGCCATGGTTGATTGCAGGAACTATCGAACAAAATATCTCACTTGGCGCTAGTGACATAAAAAGTGAGGATATTATTGAAGGAGCGAGGGTTTCAACTGCAAGTGATTTCATTAATAAACATACAAAAGGGTTTAAGCAGGTGCTCGATGAGAGGGGGGAGGGTCTTTCTGGTGGTCAAAAACAGGCGCTTACGATCGCACGTGCCCTGGTAAAAAAACCACCCATTTTTATTCTTGATGAACCGACTAGTTCGATGGATGCAAAGACTGAAAAGAAATTTATCGACAATTTTAAGGAGTACAACCCAGACGCAACTTTATTGTTGATCACACATAGAACATCCCTTTTAACGCTTGTCGATAAGGTAATTGTCGTTGATCAAGGAAAAATTGTTGGAAGTGGCTCGGTCGATGGTTTTCTCAAAGCTACAAAAACAGGATCTGGCAGCACTTCTAAAACCCAAGATACTTCAAGTAATTCGCCTTTAACCGATCCGGTAGCATCTTAATTAGTAACGAAATGAAAACGTTTTTCCGAATATTTTTAATTCCCTTACAAATTGTTTTGTACCCACTAATTTATCTTTTTAGGAAGCTACCTTTTGCAACTCGTAGAAAGTTTATCTCTACTACAACTGGTTTTACAGGTTTTTTAGGGAGGTTTTTTATAATTCTCCAACATATTTTTTCGTATGAAAAAGGAAAAAATGATGGAGAAGGAAATTCTGGCCTACTTTATATTGTTTTCCTTTTGTTTTTGGGCTTTGTTGTTTGGGCTTATACCGCAAAGTTTGACCAAGTTATTACGGCTGAAGGTAAGGTATTCCCCTTCTCTAGATTACAAGAGATAGAACATTACGAGGGTGGGTTGTTGGATAAAATTCACGTCAAAAGAGGTGAAGTTGTCAATAGAAATCAACTTTTGGTGTCTTTGAGTCCTTTGTCGGCAGATAGCGACTTCAATATCCAAAAAGCAAATATAGCACTGCTATTAATAAAAAAAGCTAGATTGGAATCAGAATATGCAGGCGAAAAAAGTTTTAAAATAACTGAGGAAATAAAAAATAAATATGATCAAATTTTTGATAATGAATATGCTCTGTTTTTGAAGCGAAAGGCGTTATTTGATGAGGAATTATTGAAAAGTAGAAATAATATCAGGATGGCCTCATCGCGGTACGAAGCAGCTGAGGCTGCTTTTGATGCTGCATCCGAAGAATTTGCCGTTGTATCTAGACTGTTTGAAAAAGGACTAGAAAGCAGACTCTCTCAGATCAAATCTGAGAGAGCATACGCAGAGGCTTCTGCTGGTAAAGATATTGCAGAGCAAGAATCAACAAAGGCAAAATCGGAACTTAATTCATTAAAACTTGATCGTCAGGCAAAAGTTCTAGCGGAACTTTCAGAGGTTAAATCTGAGTACTTGGCCGCATTTGAAGGGATAAGGGTTGCTGCGGATAAAGCGGATAGGACACAGATTCGGGCACCTATAGATGGAATCGTAAACCGGGTTCTGATTTCGACCAGAGGTAGTGTTGTAAAACCTGGGGAGACTGTTGTTGAGGTTGTGCCAGCAGATCAGACCATTGTGGTTGAAGCTAATGTTTTACCGGCTGATATTGGCTTTGTAGTGCCTGGTCAGAGAGCACAAGTAAAAATTACGGCATATGATTTCTCTGTTTTTGGCGCGTTAACTGGCAGTGTGAGTGTTGTTGGCGCTGATACGATAACAAATGAAAGCGGGGAGAATTTTTATGTTGTTAAAATTGATTTGGATCAAGATTTTCTTGCAGTAAAAAACAGATCGTTAAAAGTTATACCAGGAATGACCGCACAAGTCGATATTATCACTGGAAAACGTTCACCTTTAGAGTACATCTTTTCCCCAATTACAAAAACTTTACAAGAGTCTTTTCGGGAAAAATAGATAAACAAATAAAACTAACGAGATATTTAAAAAGTCTGAAAAGTACAAAGAGATTTAATTTAAACAAACTATTATTTTAAGAAAATTATCTAAATCTATGATTAATAGTAGTATTTTTATATTCATAAGGCTTATCAAAACTTATGCTAGATAAAGGTTGTCTTTGGGCATTGTTTTACTGATCGCTCTGGAGTGTCGCATCATTGATAATTTTTAAAAGTAAATCAGGGCAAAGAAACCATTACTTGCATGTCGATATGTAATTTGTTCTAAAGAGTAAATTGGTTATGAATACAATAATTTTGTCGCAGTGCGGCAAATGTAAGACGTAAGTGTATAAAAGGCTGTATTATGTGAGATAGTATCATTAGCTCAATTTCGATTAATTCTCATTTATTGTGAGGTTGTTTTGAACCTACTTGAATATTTACCCATCTTATTATTTTTATTGATAGGTGTTTTAGTTGGTGTGGTTCCGATGTTAATCGGAAAAGTTCTTTCACCCAGTTTGCCGGATGCAGAAAAGCTTTCTACATATGAATGTGGATTTGAGCCGTTTGAGGATGCAAGAATGCAATTTGATATTCGCTATTATCTTGTTGCCATCTTGTTCATTTTATTTGATTTGGAAATTGCTTTTCTTTTTCCGTGGGCAGTTGCTTTCAAGGATTTAGATTTTTTTGGGCTTCTGTCAATGATGTTATTTTTAGCAATTTTAATTGTCGGGTTTGTTTATGAGTGGGCGAAAGGTGCCTTGGATTGGGAGTAAATGAGATGAGTGCTGTTTTGGAAAACGATACTGGCGAGCAAAATTTTCAAAGGGATGGGTTTATTACCACGAATTTAGAACAGGTGCTTAATTGGACTCGAGCAGGTTCCCTTTGGCCTATGACGTTTGGATTGGCTTGTTGTGCAGTTGAAATGATGCATGCTGGGGCATCAAGGTATGATTTGGATCGATTCGGCGTGGTTTTCCGGCCGAGTCCCCGCCAGTCTGATCTAATGATTGTCGCAGGAACACTTTGTAATAAAATGGCTCCAGCACTGAGGAAAGTCTATGATCAAATGCCTGACCCAAAATGGGTTATCTCCATGGGGTCCTGCGCAAATGGAGGTGGGTATTATCATTATTCTTATTCTGTTGTTCGGGGTTGCGACAGAATAGTGCCGGTCGACGTCTATGTTCCAGGATGCCCTCCAACAGCGGAAGCTCTTATTTACGGAATAATGCAACTTCAAACTAAAATACGTAGTTCGAAAGAAATTTATCGAGGATAGGTTTATGTTGGGTGAGGGAAAAGGCTCGAGTGAAAAAATCGGTTTACTGCGTGACAATCTAGAAAATAAGTTAAGTGGAAGGATTCTTGATGTCGCCACCAATTTTGGTGAATTATCCATAACTATCAGCGATAAAGGGGCCACGGAATCATTTTTGTTATTGAGGGACCAAAAGGAGTTTTCGTTTGATACCCTGATTGACTTGTGCGGGGTGGATTGTTCTGGCTTGAAGGAAATCTCGGAAAAGTTTGAGGCCAGGTTTTGTGTTGTATATCATCTTTTATCAACGACAAATAACCACAGACTCAGAGTAAAACTTTTCTGTGCAAGTAGCGGGACCCCAAAAACTACCTCTGTCATCGATGTGTGGCCCTCTGCTCAGTGGTTTGAAAGAGAAGCATTTGACTTATTCGGTATCCAATTTTCGGGGAATCCTGATTTACGACGAATACTCACGGATTATGGATTCGTCGGCCATCCCTTTAGGAAGGACTTTCCGATTTCAGGTCATTCAGAGGTTGCTTACGATCCTCAGGAAAAAAGAGTTGTTTATCAGCCGGTGACAATAGAATCTAGGGAAGTTGTACCACGAGTGGTACGTGAAGAAGGCTACGGGACTGGGGAGTAACATGGCAGACATCAAAAATTATAGTTTAAATTTTGGACCACAGCACCCTGCTGCACACGGCGTATTGCGACTAATATTAGAACTAGATGGCGAAGTTGTTAAAAAGGCAGACCCCCACATTGGACTGCTTCATAGGGGTACAGAAAAACTTGCTGAGACTAGAACTTTTTTGCAGACTTTGCCATATATGGATCGATTAGACTATGTGTCCATGATGTGCAATGAGCATGCCTACGTTCTCGCGGTAGAAAAGTTAATGAGAATAGAGCCCCCTATTCGAGCCCAATACATTAGAGTTATGTTTGATGAAATTACTCGCATACTTAATCATCTTCTTTGGTTGGGCGCCCATGGGCTTGATGTTGGCGCAATGGCTGTTTTTCTCTACGCATTTCGTGAACGTGAAGACCTTATGGATTGTTACGAAGCCGTTTCTGGCGCTAGGCTTCATGCGGCGTATTACAGGCCTGGCGGTGTATATAGAGATTTGCCTGATGAAATGCCAAAATACTCGGAAACTAGAATTAGGAGTAAATCCTCTGTGGCCAGGCTAAATAAAAATAGAGATGGCTCACTACTAGATTTCATAGAAGATTTTACGAATCGATTCGATGCTTGTGTTGATGAATATGAAACTTTGTTAACTGATAACCGAATTTGGAAACAAAGGCTTGTTGGGATTGGAGTAGTGAGCCCCGAAAGGGCAAAAGCTTTAGGCTTTACTGGGCCTATGCTGCGTGGTTCTGGTGTTGCATGGGATTTGAGGGATGCTCAACCCTATGAGGTTTATGATAGATTAGAATTTAATGTTCCAGTCGGTAAGGAGGGCGACTCCTACGACCGTTATTTGGTGCGCATGGCAGAGTTGAGGGAAAGTAATAAATTGATCAAACAGTGCGTCAATTGGCTGAGAAGCAATCCTGGCCCTGTGATGGTTGACAGCCATAAAGTTGCCCCGCCGCCTCGAATCGACATGAAGGCAAATATGGAAGAACTAATTCACCACTTTAAGTTGTTTACCGAAGGCTTTCATGTTCCTGCAGGAGAATGTTATAGCGCTGTTGAACATCCGAAGGGAGAGTTTGGCATCTATTTAGTTTCAGATGGTGCGAATAAGCCTTACAGGATGAAAATTCGGGCCCCGGGTTTCGCCCATTTACAAGGCCTCGATGAAATGAGTCGGGGGCATATGATTGCCGATGTGGTTACTATTATTGGTACCCAGGACATAGTATTCGGGGAAATCGACCGATGAAGAAAAAACTCATTCATAACAAAGGCTTGAGTGAAGAATCTTATAAATTAATTGATAAGGAAATTGAAAAGTTTCCACCGGCGCATAAGAAATCCGCCGTGGTTGCCGCTCTAGCCATTGCGCAAAGAGAACATGGGTTTGTTAATCAGGAGCTGGAGCGGGAGATCGCTGATTATTTAGGAATGGAAGAGATTTCGGTTCATGAAATTCTTACGTTTTATAATATGTTCAATAAAGAGGGGACTGGCAAGTATAAAATATCTGTATGCACAAATCTGCCATGTGCGCTTCGTAACTCCCGTTATACCGTTGATTTCTTAAAAGAGCTTTTGGGCGTTGAAGTTGGAGAAACAACTAAGGATGGGCTGTTCACCCTGTTGGAAGGAGAATGTTTTGGGGCCTGTGCTGACGCTCCAGTATTATTATTAAATAATGACCAAATGCATAGTTGGATGGACAAGGCCAAGTGTGAAAAATTAATATCTGAGTTAAAAGAAGAAAGGTTGGTAGAAAATGGGCGCCCCTGAAGTTTTTGCAGTTGAATCATGTATTCACGACAGGCATATTAAACCGCAAATATTTGCTGACTTGACCGGCGAAAATTGGAGGCTTGATGAGTACGAAAAAAGAGGAGGATATCTTGGTTTAAAACAGATTCTCGGGCTTACAGGTTCAAAAAAAATAGAACCTGAGGCGGTCATTGCTGAGATAAAAGACTCTGCCTTAAGGGGAAGGGGTGGTGCAGGTTTTCCGACTGGATTGAAGTGGGGTTTTATGCCCTCGAAGTTGCCTGTTCAAAAATACCTCATTTGCAACTCGGATGAAAGTGAACCCGGAACTTTTAAAGACAGGGATATATTGCGGTACAATCCACATATTGTTATAGAGGGAATGCTAATTGCCGCTTATGCCATGGGGATAACGGCTGGGTACAATTATATCCATGGAGAAATTTGGGCTGTTTACGAACGGTTTGAAGAGGCGTTGGAGGAGGCTCGATCAAGAGGATATTTGGGGAAAAATATATTTGGGACAGATTTTAGTTTTGAACTTTACGCATCTCATGGCTTTGGGGCATATATTTGTGGGGAGGAGACTGCTTTATTGGAATCATTAGAAGGAAAAAAAGGACAGCCTCGATTTAAACCTCCGTTTCCAGCAAGTTATGGTCTTTATGGAAAACCAACGACCATTAACAATGCTGAGACATTTGCGGCAGTTCCATGGATAATCCGAAATGGAGGGGAGGCGTTTGCAAAAGTAGGCGTTCCTCAAAATGGTGGCACTAAAATTTTCTCCGTATCCGGTGATGTTGAACTCCCAGGAAATTATGAAATACCGTTAGGTACTCCATTTAAAACACTGCTTGAGCTAGCTGGTGGAGTGAGCGGTGGTAGGAAGCTTAAGGCTGTTATTCCTGGAGGATCCTCTATGCCAGTGATACCAGGACATATCATGATGGAGACCGATATGAGCTTCGACTCCATTGCTAAAGCGGGATCAATGCTTGGTTCAGGAGGGGTGATCGTAATGAGCGAATCAAGGTGCATGGTCAGAAGCTTGCTACGTTTGTCTTATTTTTATTACGAAGAGTCCTGCGGTCAATGTACGCCTTGTCGGGAAGGTACGGGATGGCTCTGGAGAATTGTTAGTAGAATTGAAAACGGTCATGGGACTGAGGAAGATCTTGATCAGTTGTTGAGTCTCGCAGACCGAATTCAGGGTAAAACCATATGTGCTTTGGGTGATGCAGCTGCTATGCCCGTTAGGGCCTTTGTAGAGAACTTTAAGGATGAATTCAAGTACCACATCACTCACAAAAAATGTATGGTAGACGATCCGCAATGATTAATTTAAAAATCAACAATTCGGATGTAACGGTTAGCGAGGGTTCCACAATCATGGAGGCTGCAGAAAAAAGCGGGATTTTTGTACCACATTTCTGTTATCACAAAAAGCTTTCAATCGCAGCTAATTGTCGGATGTGCCTAGTTGAGGTTGAAAAATCTAGAAAACCTCTTCCGGCCTGTGCTACTCCAGTTACCCAGGGTATGCAAGTATACACGGATTCTAAGATCGCAAAAGACGCGCAAGAGGGCGTGATGGAGTTTTTGCTCATTAATCACCCACTAGATTGTCCAATTTGTGATCAAGGGGGAGAATGTCAGTTGCAAGATCTGTCTGTTGGTTATGGAAGGTCGAACTCGAGTTTCAAGGAGGGGAAAAGGGTTGTTTTTCATAAACCTTTGGGAGAGTTAATTTCTGCAGAGGAAATGTCGAGGTGTATACATTGTACGAGATGTGTTCGATTTGGAGAGGAGATAGCTGGGATCAAAGAGTTAGGTATGCCAGGTAGAGGGGAACATGCCGAAATCACATCTTATTTAAACGGTGCTGTGGAGAGTGAACTTTCGGGCAATATGATTGATATTTGTCCGGTCGGTGCCTTAACAAGCAAACCATTTCGTTATACGGCTAGAAGCTGGGAGCTTGAAAAGATTAGGGCGGTGAGTAGTCATGATGGAATAGGAGCAAATCTCAACGTTCAATGCATTAAAAACGCTGTAAAAAGGGTCGTCCCGTTTGTTAATGAAAAAGTAAATGATTGTTGGATCTCTGACAGAGATAGGTTTTCATACGAAGCTTTGGGCTCTAATGATCGATTAACGGAGCCAATGACCAGAGGGTCAGATGGAAAGTTGCGAGTTACAAGTTGGGAAGATGCGGTAAACAGAGCCAAAGAGTTAATATCTGGGAGCAAAAAATTTAATGGTCTAATTTCAAGCAATTCTTCGCTGGAAGAAATGGCGTTGTTTGGGAGTATGTTACACGGGCTTGGAGATAGTAATGTGGACTTTAGACATTGGTTGAATGACGAGGATTTTGACGAAGTGATTCGAGGCGTACCTTCTCTCGGAGTTTCGCTACAAGACGTGCCTTTACTAAAAAATATATTTGTAATCGGTAGCCGTACTAGAGATGATTGCCCTCTGTTAGCCCAGAAAATAAGGTTAGGGGCAAATGAGAATGGGATGAACATTTGGCAAATGGGGTCCTACATTCAGGATCTTTTAGCAAGAGAGCAGGGAAGTTTTTGTGTTTCGCCAAATGAGTATGTCAGTTTTTTCGAATCGTTGCTAAAGTTCGTGACCAGTAAAAGTAGTTCCATTGATAAAAAAGAAGATTGGAATTTTGAGGGGTTGGTACAAAGTTTTAAAAAAAATAACAGTAATTCCAGTAATTTGTTTCTCCTTGGCCCCTCAATATTGAGTCATAAGCAAGCCTCTCTTTTAATAAAACTTTGCTTCGGCATTACAAAAGAATTGGGCTGTAAACTTGGGTTTTTGCCTCATGGGGGGAATTTCATTGGTGGATATCTCTCTGGATGTTTGCCAAAAAAAGTAGGAAGTTTTGTTAAAGATTTAAGAGAGAAAAAAGAAGATGCATGTTATTTTCTCTCAGGCCTTGACGCGGAGGCTGACTTTATAACAGATTATGGTGTTTTAGATTCTTTAAAAAGCAGTAGTCTAATAGCATTTACAAGTTTTAAATCGGCGGTGGATAAATATGCTGATGTAATTTTTCCTGTTTCTTCATGTTTTGAATCAGAAGGTTCATACATAAATATGGAAGGTAGGCTGCAAATTTCTACGCAAGTTGTTGAGCCGCCGGGAAACAGTAAAGAACTTTGGAGGGTATTAAAAGTTCTGTCTTTGGTTCTTGGTTTGAAAGATTTAGATTTTGATTCGTTGGAGGAGCTGAGACAAAAGGTTCTGCCGGATATCAATGCTGGTGAGGTTGCAAAAATAGATTCTGTACAAATTGATAAGAATAATGCAGATTTTAAACTCAATGGTAGTCTACAAAATAGTGACATGCAGATTTTTCACTTTTTTCCAATCTACTCAACCGACCCTATAGTAAGAAGGGCGTGCTCGCTCCAAAAAACCAATCAGGCAAAAAAGCCTGTAGCTATCTTCAACCCAGCCGATTTGACTAAAGCTAATTTAACGGACGGTGAGAATGTAAAATTCATTTTTAGTGAGGAGCATAAACAAAATGAAGCAGTACTTGAGGCCACTAGTGATGAAAAGGTTTCTAGAGGGGTTATAGCTGTGGCAGTTGGAAGTTTAAAGGCCTCAAATGTTGGTAACGCAATAACTAGTTTCCAGAAATTACAGGATTGAATTTGGAACTTTATATTTTGCAAATCGAAACGATGGGACAGCAAATTTTTGGTGCTGTTGGATGGAATATTGTTTGGACTGTAGTAAAAATAAGTCTCGTAGTGGTGCCAATTTTGGGGGCTGTGGCATATGCGACACTCTATGAGCGAAAGCTCATCGGATGGATGCATGCGAGATTGGGTCCAAATAGAGTCGGACCTATTGGGGTACTGCAACCCATAGCAGACTCGCTGAAGCTTATTTCAAAAGAAATAATACTCCCCGCGAAAGCTGACAAAACTCTCTATCTTTTGGCGCCCGTTTTGACAATTGCGCCTTCGTTAGCTGCGTGGGCAGTTATTCCTTTTAGTCCCGATGTGGTTTTGTCAAACATTAATGCTGGGTTATTGTTTTTAATCGCGGCAACTTCACTTGAAGTGTACGGTGTTATATTAGCCGGTTGGGCATCGAACTCGAAATATGCTTTTTTAGCTGCAATGAGAGCATCCGCACAAATGGTTTCATATGAACTTGCAATTGGTTTTGCGCTTGTAGTGGTGCTAATGATATCTGGAAGCCTTAATTTAACGGAAATAGTTTCTGGGCAACAAGAAGGTTTTTTTGCGAGCATGGGTCTAAATTTGCTTTCTTGGAATTGGTTACCTCTTTTTCCGATTTTTATTGTGTATTTTATTTCTGGAGTTGCGGAGACTAATCGCCACCCCTTTGATGTTGTTGAGGGTGAGTCTGAAATCGTAGCAGGCCATATGGTTGAGTATTCAGGAATGGCGTTTGCGGTCTTTTTTTTGGCAGAGTATGCAAACATGATTTTGATTTCAGTTCTAGCCGCAATTCTTTTTTTTGGTGGCTGGGATGCTCCCTTCGATGTACTTCAATTCATTCCAGGTTGGATTTGGTTAGGGTTTAAAACTTTTGTGTTGTTTACATTTTTTATTTGGTTTAGGGCTTCGTTTCCAAGATATCGGTATGATCAAATTATGCGATTAGGTTGGAAGATTTTCATCCCTGTGACCTTATTTTGGCTTGTCGTTGTTGCCTTTTGGATGAAGAGTCCGATTTCAATTTGGAGTTGAGTTTAATTATGCGAAGAATAATTGGGTTTTTTAAATCTTTTTTGTTATTGGAATTACTTGCCGGGCTGAGGGTTACGTTGAGCAATTTGTTTAAGCGAAAGATCACGATACAGTATCCTGAGGAAAAAACTCCGCTTTCACCAAGGTTCAGAGGGCTACATGCATTGAGACGATATCCTAATGGTGAGGAAAGGTGCATAGGTTGCAAACTCTGTGAGGCTGTATGTCCAGCTTTAGCGATAACAATAGAGACAGAAGAAAGAGAGGATAAGACTCGTAGGACGACTCGTTATGAAATAGATATGACTAAGTGCATTTACTGTGGGTTTTGCGAAGAAAGCTGTCCAGTGGATTCCATCGTAGAAACGAACATACACGAGTACCATGGGGAGAAAAGAGGAGATTTGTATTTCACTAAAGAGATGCTTCTTGCTGTTGGTGACAAATATGAGACACAGATTGCTGCAGACCGCAAAAAGGAAGCGAAATACAGGTAGCATGGAGCCGACCTCTTTTTTATTTTATACTTTTGCGACTATTTTGCTAGCAGCTTCCGTCGCTGTTATTACTGTAAAAAATCCTGTCCATGCAGCTTTATTTTTAATCTTATCTTTCTTTTCTGCCTCTGCGATTTGGATATTATTAGGAGCAGAGTTTTTAGCACTTACCCTGGTTTTGGTCTATGTTGGAGCCGTAATGGTGTTATTCCTTTTTGTGATTATGATGGCTCGATTAGATTTAGAAGAGCTTAAGAAAAATATGTTAGCTCACATGTCTGTTGCTTTGCCGGTTGGAGGTTTATTACTTTTTGAAATGTTTGCACTTATTTCCTATGGGTTTAGCGATTTTTCAAACAGTGAAAAAAATATATCTTCATCTAGTAATACTTACCAAATTGGCATGCGCTTGTATACAGAGTACTTTCTTGCTTTTCAGACGGCAGCGGTTATTTTGTTGGTTGCCATGATTGCTGCAATTGCGATTACGTTAAAAGGTAGGAAAGCAGATGTCAAAGGCCAAAACCCATCTGAACAAGTATTTGTTGATCCAGCGGAAAGGCTAAGTTTAGTTAAGGTAAACGTTAAGGAAAAGTCATGATGTTATACATTTCTTTCCAGAAAACATCATGAGCCTTACCCATTATTTATTTCTCGGTTCCATTTTGTTTGCTATATCCGTTCTTGGAATATTTATCAATCGTCAGAATACGATCATTTTATTGATGGCGATTGAGTTGATGTTATTAGCGGTTAATATCAATTTCATTGCTTTTTCTAGTTTTTTGGGCGACTTACAAGGACAGATTTTTGTCTTTTTTGTTCTGACAGTTGCGGCAGCCGAAGCGGCGATTGGCCTAGCTATTCTGGTAATTTTATTCAGAAAACTTGATACCATCAGGGTGGACAAGTTAAACAAGTTGAAAGGTTAAAGTATTTTGGTTTTAGAGCATTTAGCAATACCTCTTTTGCCCATGGCAGCGTCTTTAATTGTTGGTCTGTTTGGGAGGGTCATCTCAGAAAAAACTTCGCACCGTTTAACAATTTTCGCTGTGTTTTTATCTTTTGTTTTTTCAGGTATCGTGCTTGCAGATTCATTAAGTGGAGCCGTTTATAATTACACAGTTTATAACTGGGCGATTATTGGCACATTAAATTTTGAAATTGGATTTTTGGTAGATAAATTAACCGCTGTGATGCTGGTAGTGGTAAATTTTGTCTCTCTGATGGTGCATATTTACACTATTGGTTACATGTCTGGGGATACAGGCTATAAACGATTCTTTTGCTATATATCGCTATTCACGTTTGCGATGCATATGTTAGTAATGAGCAATAATTTCTTACAATTGTTTTTTGGGTGGGAAGCTGTTGGTGTCGTTTCATACTTACTAATAGGATTTTGGTATAAGAAAAACTCGGCAGTACATGCGAATCTTAAGGCTTTTTTAGTTAATAGGGTTGGCGACTTTGGTTTTCTGCTCGGTATAGGATTGGTTGTAGCATATGCAGGGTCACTTGATTTTTCCGAAGTTTTTTCTAATGCAAAAAGTTTGTCGGATACAACTATAGGCTTTTTTGGTTTTGAATTTGATTTGTTATTTTTGATGTGTTGTTGTCTGTTTATCGGAGCGATGGGTAAGTCTGCACAGATTCCTCTGCATGTATGGTTACCTGATTCGATGGAGGGTCCTACTCCAATTTCGGCTTTAATACATGCAGCAACAATGGTTACGGCTGGGATATTTATGGTTGTTAGACTATCACCAATCTTCGAGCTTTCTCAAAACGCTCTATCAATTATCTTTATAATCGGTGGTTTCACGGCTTTTTTTACTGGAATTTTAGGCATGTTCCAAAATGATATAAAAAGGATCGTTGCTTATTCTACATTGTCGCAGTTGGGGTATATGACCGTAGCTCTAGGTTGTTCAGCTTACAGCCTTGCAATCTTTCATCTCGTAACGCACGCCTTTTTCAAGGCACTTCTTTTTCTTGGCGCTGGGTCGGTGATTATTGGAATGCATCACGAGCAAGATATAAGAAAAATGGGCGGATTATTTAGGTACATGCCATTAACTTATTCGTTGATGCTTATTGGCTCTTTGTCACTTATGGGCATACCTTTTTTATCCGGTTTCTATTCAAAAGATCTTATATTGTTAGCGGTGAATGAAAGAGTTGGTAACTTATCTGAATTGATTTATTGGTTTTTAAATATTGGAGTAATTGTCACAGCTTTTTACAGTACGAGACTTATGCTCCTTGTATTTCACGGAAAACCTCGCTTCAACACCAAAGAACTTATACCAAAAGAGTCACCGGCAGTTGTATGGTTTCCTCTCTTGTTGCTTGCCATTCCCTCAATATTTCTCGGGGGCTTGCTTGTTCAACCTTTTGTTATAAACAACTTTCTGCAACAGGAAATTTTTGTAATGGAAGGAAATAATATCGTATCGAACATAATCGAGAATTTCTCATCAGCCATTGATTTCGCCATTCATGGATTTTATTCTATGCCAATTGTGTTGGTCGGTGTTGGCATAGTTTTAGCAGTTAGTGTTTATAAGTTTTATCCGTCATTTTCAAATGATTGTTCTGACAGTGACAATTATTTTTTCCGATTATTTCGGGAAAAATATTTCTTCGATCTATTTTATTTAAAAATACTGGTCAAGAATGTCATTAAGATTGGTGAAAAGTTGTACGCCATTTCGGAAAAAATAGTGATAGATAAGTGGATGGTTCATGGAACGGTAAATCTTACAAAAAGGCTTGCTGGCACCATGAAGATTTCCCAAACTGGTTTTGTTTTCCACTACGCCATGGGGATGATTTTAGGAATTGCAACATTTTTGTGGTGGTTTATTCCTGCTGCAGAAATAAATTAGGAACTGTAGATGATTAACTCTCCGATTCTTTCTTTTGCCTTATGGTTTCCTATCATAGGTGGTCTCATGGTTTTGCTATGTGGCTCCTTATTTGAAAAAATCCAAAGTAGTACATTAAAGTTTGTTGCATTAGGTATTTCTTTTGTTTCCCTCATTTTGAGTTTAATTCCGTTGATTTTTTTTGAGCCAGCATATTCTAAAATGCAGTTTATGGAGAAGGTAGTATGGATAAAAGATTTTGGCATTAACTATTTTCTAGGTGTTGATGGCATATCTATATTTTTTCTGCCACTAACATCGTTAATTACTTTAATTGTGATCATCTCAGCATGGGATGTGATAAAGGAAAATGTTCCCCTTTATCTCGGGAATTTCTTGATTATGTCTGGTCTGCTCATCGGAGTGTTTTGTGCTTTGGACGGTGTGTTATTCTATGTTTTTTTCGAGGCAACCTTGATTCCAATGTATTTTATCATCGGTATTTGGGGAGGACAAAACAGGATTTACGCTGCCGTTAAATTCTTTCTATATACTTTGCTAGGTTCATTGCTTGCACTTGTAGCATTAATTTACCTTTATATAACGACGAATTCTTTTTCGATTTTAGAGTGGCATAAATTTGCACTTGATTTACCAGTGCAGCTATATCTATTTGCTGCACTCTTTCTAGCATTCGCGGTAAAAATTCCAATGTGGCCTGTGCATACATGGTTGCCTGATGCCCATGTTGAAGCGCCCACTGGTGGCTCAATTATTTTAGCTGCGATCATGTTGAAGCTTGGAGGGTATGGATTTTTAAGGCTCACATTGCCAATATTACCAGACGCCTCTGTATTTTTGGCCCAGGCAATCATAGTGTTGTCACTTGTAGCGATTAGCTATATTGCGTTGGTTGCTTTGGTTCAGGAAGATATGAAAAAGTTAATCGCATACTCTTCAATAGCTCATATGGGCTTTGTTACTCTAGGAACATTTCTGTTTTCGTCCCTTGGAATACAGGGAGCAATTTTTCAGATGATTTCTCACGGATTTATTTCTGGGGCGATGTTTTTTTCAATAGGAGTTTTATATGATCGCATGCACAGCAGAAAAATTGACGATTACGGAGGTGTTTGTAATAAAATGCCAATTTTTTCCGCATTTTTCGTTTTTTTTGCGTTAGCGAACTGTGGATTACCGGCAACAAGCGGATTTGTAGGGGAATTTTTTGTGATACTGGCCGCTGTTAAGCAAGACATTGTAATCGGTCTGTTTGCTGCATTGACTTTAATACTCGGTGCTGGTTATTCACTATTACTAGTTAAAAAAGTTTTTTACGGGGAAGTTTCAAACAATAACGTAATGAACCTTGTTGATGTTAACAAAAGAGAGCTCATATTACTTGTAATTTTTTCCGGATTTATCCTTTTGTTAGGGGTAAAGCCAGATCTAATTACTAGCGTAACTGAAGCGAGTATAACTAACCTTGTCGACCATGTTGGACGTGGTAAGGCATATTAAATTTATTTATACGAATTAAGAGATATGCACACATTCAATAGCCTAAACATATTACTTGCTAGCACAGAGATCATATTATTCGGCTTAATAATTCTCTTTCTTTTGCTTTCTTTGCTTGTCGGAAAAAGTAAAGAACTCTTTTTGTCTAGAGCATTTTTAGTTTCTTTGTTTGTTTTTGGGTTTTATATGGTTATTGACTCGTTTTCAAATCCAACCATTGAATACGGGTTTAATGGCATGTATGTAATTGATCCAATCTCTGTGTTTTCGAAAGGCTTTATTTGTATAGTATTTGCGCTAGCTCTCCTTTATTGCGAACAATTTTTGAATTTGATGAAAATTTCTCAATCAGAGTTTTTTCTCTTATCGAGTTTTGGTCTTTTAGGCCAGTTCCTAATGATGTCTGCTAGTCATCTTCTTATAATTTACTTAGGAATTGAATTGGTCTCCCTGTCGCTGATATCTTTAATCGCTCTCAATAGAGAGAGTAGCGCTTCTATTGAAGCGGCTATTAAATTTTTTGTTTTGGCTGCGTTGGCATCCGGCTTTCTTCTTTATGGCATTTCAATGATTTACGGGGCAACCGGTACCTTACAATTAAATGAAATAGCTGATCAAATTTTGTCCGATGGAGCAAACCCCATCATAGTAGTTTTTGGGCTTGTTTTTGTGGTTTGTGGGCTTGCATTCAAATTAGGAGCAGTGCCGTTCCATATGTGGGTCCCTGATATATATCAGGGTGCTGCATTGCCGTCAACTTTACTGATTGGCTCCACCCCCAAAGTTGCTGCGGTTTTAATGATATATCGAATATTATTTGATGGTTTTTATCCCTTGTTAGAAGATTGGAAGGGAATGTTTATTATTTTGGCATTCTTATCACTTGGACTGGGTAATTTAGTCGCAATATTGCAAAAAAGTTTCAAGCGACTAATGGGATACTCTACCATTGGTCACGTGGGATTTTTAGTTGGGGCAATAGCTTCTATGAATTATGAGTTAACTGAAAATCTGGTGTTAGAGATTTCAGTAATTATGGGACTATTTGCTTATATTTTTATTTATTTGTTATCTTTTTTAGGTGCACTAGGGTGTGTTTTGTTACTCGCAAAAGAAGAGAAAATTTCTAGTGATTTGATTTCTGACTTGAGATTTATGGTCAAAGCTAACCCAGTAGTAGCGTGGTGTATGGTGCTATTTATGTTATCGATGGCAGGAATTCCTCCTACAATTGGGTTTTATACTAAGTTTGTAATTCTTGAGTCAATGGTAGCTGCAGATTTAGTATGGTTGGCTGTATTCGCTGTTCTATTTTCAGTAGTCGGGGCTTTTTATTATTTGCGCATTGTCAAGGTAATATTATTTGACGGCATGTATATAAACGAATCAGTAAAAAAAGTTCAGCTAAGTTTTATGTCCTCTGCATTCCTAATTATCAATGGTTCGATTATATTAATTCTCGGGCTTTTTCCCGACATAATGTTTGAACCAGTAACTAGATTAGTGGAATTTTCTTTTTTTTCGAATTAGGGTAGGTTGGATGCACAAATACGAGAAAAATAGCAAGCTCAAGAATATTTTATTAGAAGAAAGGAGTATTAGTAGCACTAAAATTTTTGAGGGGATCTTTCTAAATTTGTATAAGGATGAGGTTCTTACTGCTGATAACCAAAAAAGCGTTAGAGAGTATTTCAAGCATCCAGGTGCTGTTGCGATATTACCGTTTTTGAGCACAGAAAAACTCTTGATTGAGAAACAATGGAGATTCCCAATTAAACAAGAAATTTTTGAATTTCCTGCAGGAAAAATCGATAGAGGGGAAAGCCCTTTAACAACAGCTAAAAGAGAGCTTTTAGAGGAAACCGGTTATATTGCAAAGAGTTGGTGTAAACTTGGAGAGTTATTTCCGGTTCCGGCCTATTCCGATGAAAAGATATTTTTATTTTGCGCAAAAGATTTAGTCAGGGAGTGCGAGCAAACCACCGAACCCGGAGAATGTATTAATCTAGTGGATATTACTGTTGAAGAGTTCCTTGCAAAAGTGCAAAATTTGGAAATAATAGACGCAAAAACCATTGCATTAGCATTTTGGCTTTTGCGTATAAGGGATAAAACCATCAAAATGAAATGGGAAATAGATAATGGGTAGGGAGGATAAAAAAGAGCCTATTTCGGATTTGACCAGGCATAATTTAAAGAGAGAAGAAGAGGTGCGGGAAGCAACTAAGCGCTTAGATGAATATTTAGTTACGAAATTTGACTTAAACAAACCTAAGTCCCTGAAAGACGAAACAAAAGAAACAACACAGAAGGAAAAACTGAAGACCCCAGAGGCGAAAGAAAGCGAGCAAATGGCAAAAAGTGTCGAGAGTAAAAATACCAAAATAGCGGAAGAAAAAGCATCCGAAACAAAAGCAACTGAAAAATAAGTAGTTTACAGATGAAAAAAAGTTTAAAAAAAGAATTGAATATGTTTGCCCTTAGTATGTTTTTATTAAGCGCAATAGTAGCGTTTTTTCTAATATTTCATTGTCCTGTGATACAAGATTCTAGAGATTCGATTCGAAAACAAGGATTGTTTTTAGTTCAGTTGTACAAAGTTTTTGGAGCTAAAGGTATTAAAGACTTTCACGAATTATCCGGTGAAAGGCGTTAGTAGTTATTATCACAGATGCGCTTCATTAAAATTGCTAATGTATAATCAAAGGCGTTGGAGGGTTGGCAGAGTGGTCGATTGCACTGGTCTTGAAAACCAGCGAGGGGGCAACCTCTCCGTGAGTTCGAATCTCACACCCTCCGCCACGCAAGTCTTTTTTTGGCTTTATTAAGCCATTGTTTTAAATAAGCAACATTTTGACCCACACTTTGACCCACACAATTCCTTTGCAAGACCCCACCCCCATCACAAATTCTTGATACCAGACCCCCACCCATGGGGTACCCCCTAAATCTGTTTAGGAGTCCCGCTACCTATATACACTCGGAAATGCTCAAACAATTGGGTAACATAATTTTTTTTACTACGATAAAAGTTAATACAGTTTTTTCTAAACTCAATGCAATTAAGTTGAAGAGTAATCGTAGTGAGTTTGTGATAATTAAAATTGTTTGGTTCAATATATTAAATTTGTATGAGTACGGAAAGTAGATGAATGAGTTATGAAATTAATGATGATTTATACCCTGCCACTGCTGTTTGTTTTATTGAGAGCACTTGGGGGAACCAAACATACATAGGTACCGGATTTATAGTCGGTCAAAATAATGATGTTCTTACCGCTGCGCATGTAATTTACGATGGTCATTTTGGCCGAGTAGCAGATTCAATAAAAGTTTATCCTTCCTATGACCCTGATGATTTTAATAATGTTTTTTATAGACCAAATAAAGTAGAGTATTTTCCGAATTTTGACCCCAACAACGACGGATACCTACTTGCAGGGGATTTTCGTTTTCTTTCGCAAGCAGGCTCTGAACTCGATATTGCTTTGCTTAGCATGGATACAAACCTGGCAGATACCTATGGGTCTTTTGGTATAGATTGGAATTTTTCATCAGGAGCAGTTGAGGTTATAGGACATCCAGGTGGTTACGGGACTCAACCGATGTATGATTCCGGGTTTGCGTCAAAAAACATTGTTGATAATTTTATTAGCATTTCAAATCTCGAGATTAATCCGGGAAATTCTGGAGGTCCAGTTTTTTATCAAGATTCAACAGGCGTATATGCTGTTGGCATAGTCTCTACTGGATCATGGTTAACTGCCATGGAAGGCCACAGATATTGGTTGGAAAATGCTTTAAGTTCTAACGATTTGAATCAGACCAATGTACCTAGTCACAGCGTCAGGGCATTACAAAACAGTGTTAACGAAGGGGAAACCGCATCATTTCAAGTGTCAACAAATTTACCAGCAGGTTCAATATTTGATTATTCGATATCGGGGTTGCAAGTAGACGACATACTGTCTAATTCGCTGGTTGGACAATCTGTAGTTGGAAGTGATGGTACATCTACAATTAATATCAGCCTTTTGAATGATAATAAGACTGAGGGTACGGAACAATTAAATTTAACAGTGAATAACGTAACGTCTAGTATTTTAGTAAATGATACCTCTTATGCGATAAATTACGAAAACATTAGATTTGAGCTTACCCCGGGACAAACTCAAAATTCTCCTGAAGGGAGATGGTATTTTTGCAGTATATATTACTCTGGTGAATCTGATACCGTCGTGGACTACTCAATTTCTGGATTGAGTCCACAAGATTTTCAAGAAAGGAAATGGTATTTCGACGACCACGACATCACGGAGTTGACTGGGAATCTCAAGTTATACAGTGCAAGCTCATTCCCGGGAGAGGAAGGGTCGTTTTATTCGGATGAAGGGCACTACTTAGAAAAAATGGGTTCTGAGATCGAACATACAGTTACACTTCATTTTGCGGGAGATAATATTACGGAGGGAGACGAGACATTTTCTATCCGTATCGGGAATAAAGAAATTAGTGGAGTCCTATTAGATACGACTAATGAGGATAGATTAGAAGTAAATGGGGATGAAGACACGAATATTTTATATGGAGGAGTAGGTAATGACATCTTTCATCCTCAAGGGGGAGACGATATTGTTCGAGGCTTAAATGGTGATGATAGGATACACAACTCGCAGGGCGATGATTTGATTTATGCTGGAAATGGATTAGATGTCTATTTTATAGATTGGTGGCATGACAAGTATGGTACATGGGATATTGAAAACATTGAGCCCGGGGTTTTCCGTCTGAGTCATATTAATGCTGGTGGTAATTCAAGAGGGACTGATATTTTGCATGACGTAGAAAGAATTGAATTTGGTATAAATGGTAATATTACGATGAACATCGCACTAGATATTGATGCTGGTGAGACTGCAGGCCAGGCCTACAGACTATATCAAGCAGCTTTTGCGCGTACACCAGACATGCCGGGTGTTGCATATCATATGAATGATATGGAAAGTAATGGACTATCAATCACGCAGGTAGCAGCTAACTTTATTGCATCGCCTGAGTTTAAAACTCAGTACGGAGAAAACCCTACAGAAGAAGAATATATTAACCTTCTGTACCAGAATGTTCTAGGAAGAACCCCACAAGAATTTGAAGTCGATTATTATAAAGATAGATTTGAGCAAGGAACAACTGACTGGGAAACGACTTTAGTATTTTTTGCAGAGTCTCCAGAAAATATATCGTTGGTTGCACCACAAATTGAATCAGGGATTTGGATGCCAGTTTAACTGGGTAGTTTTTGTACATTTTATGGATTTCAAAATATGAAAAAAGGCTTATTTCTATTTCTTATTGTAGTATCTCCTTTTTCGGTTTATAGCCATGAAGAAACCCACCTTAAAAATTGTTCAAAGCAAGTAGTTCAGCATAGTGGTGGTACCGACAAATGTGGTTGTCACTTTAATAGAAAAACTGGTGAGTACCATTGTCACAATAGAAAACAACGTGGAGGAGACTGTCCTCCATAAGGCAGGCAAAATGAGAAAGAAGCAACTTGGAATAATTTTTGTCTTTTTTTCTTTTACTTCGTTAACGATGTCGAACTCTTATGCCCTGGAAAAAAGCATTACTGAAGAAGTGGATTGCTCAGATATCACTATTGAATTAGATTCAGATACTACAGATATAAATGAAAAACTTCAGGAAATGGACGATGCATTTTACGACTCACTGAGCGAGTTTGAACATTGTTCTGAAAGTTCCAGTAGTTCTAGTAGTAGTAGCGGGGGTGGGGGAGGTTCAGCTGGAGGAGGTGGTGGTGGTTCTTCTGCAGATTCCGCGAGCAGTTCATCAGGTGGCGTGGACGGAAATGGGTCTCAAATGCAAGGCTCGTCTCAATCTGACGCGTCAAGTCCGAGTAAGGGTATATCGGGCACCGAAAAAGCTAGTGAGTCAAATCAGAGTGCATCTGGTAATCAGGAAAGCGCAGAGGAATCTGCTACACAAACAGATAGCTTGACAAGTGGAAATGTTGAAAAAAATGACAAATTTAGCGACAATGGGAAGCTTCCAGAAGATATACCTCCTGCAGATAATGATTCTGTAGTGGAGGCGCAGTTAAGGCAAGCTGCGATAGCAGAAAAAGATCCTCAAAAGAAAAAGAAGTTGTGGAATGAGTATCGAAGATATAAGGGTTTATCGGAAAAATAGCATTTTTGGATTAAAGAGAGGGTAAGGGAATGTTTCGAAATATTACGGTTTACATCACTTTAGTTTCATTTTTACTTTCAGGTTGTGTTGCCACAATGAAGGAGATTCCTCTTGTAGGCCCTAAATTATCCTCCACAATTTTAGAGGAAGAGAACCCTGCATTTAAAGGGGTAGGAAAGCAATTCATTGATGTTGCAATACCATCATTTGATCCTGGTATACCGGCAGATCAGTCAAAATGGGAAGAGCTTGGTGTTTGGCCTGAGCTACGAAATGCTGAAGCAAATCGATTTGCATGGATGTTAAAAGAAACGCTTGAAAAGGAATCCCGTTTTGGCGCTGTTAGAGTAGTTCCTGATTTGAGGGCTAGTTCGGATATTTATGTTCAAGGCACGATAGAGCAATCTGATGGAAGAGATTTAAAATTAAAAGTACTTGTCACTGATAGCACGGGTCGCAAGTGGGGCAGTAAGTCTTTCAGTTATGAAGTGCCGGATAAATTTCACGAAATCGCGCGTAACGAAAACATAGATGCATATGAGCCTGTTTTTAAGAAAATTAGTAGTTATGTTGTAAAGCTTTTAATGAAAAAAGATGATTCAAAGCTGGCTGAAATTAAAAAGGTTACCGATCTTCGGTTTGCAGCTAGTTATTTAGATGAAAAGTTTCAACAGTATCTTGCGTATGAAGATGCTGGAATGTTGGGTATAGGTGGAAAGGCATATAAACTCACAATGCTTCCGAGTGATTCGGATCCAATGTACAAAAGAGTGCAAGCTATTAAAGTTAGAGACCAACTTTTTATTGATAATCTTCAGTCTCATTACAGTGAATTCAGTGAGCAAATGAATGTTTCTTATTTAGAGTGGCAGGAGCAAAGTCATCTTGAAGCGCTTGCAATTGAAAAAGCAAAATCAAAAGCTACAGGAGATGCTATCGTTGGAGCTCTTTTACTGGGACTTGCAGTAGCAGCTGCAGGAGCTGGCGGGAATCCAAATGACAAAGATTACAACGCGACAAAGGATGCGGCTGGAGCTATTGGAGCAGTTGCTGCAGGTGTTGCAGGTGCGGCAATGATAGGGAACAGTTTTAAAAAAAATAAAGAGGCAAAAATACATGCAGAAGCATTAGAAGAATTAGGACAATCTGTTGATATTGCATTGTCTCCTCAAGTTGTGGAGTTTGAAGAAAAAACACAAGAATTAACGGGTGATGCGAAGGAGCAGTTTACTAAGTGGAGGGTTTTCCTAAAAGAAATTTATGCAGTTGAAAAAACTCCAGAGGTCCAGTTGTAGGTGAAAGAAGAGTTAGGCTCTCAACTAGAATCCGCTAAAAATCAAAATAAACAAAACTTTGTATTGATCATTGGATTTTTTCTTGCGGGTTTAGTTTTAGTTACTGCTTATTTATTTTTCATTGATGATATCGTCGCGAGTCTATCTCAGACCGAACAAATCTCCGATAAAAAAAATCCGGAGAGTTTAAAAAATCCAGAAAAAGCAGTCCCTGATAGTATCATCACTAAGTCTCCCTCTAACGGAGATGATGAAAAAGTAAAAAATAAATATGAGTCTAAACTAGAAGAATTCGAAGCTACTTACGCAGACAAGATAGAAGATGCTGGAAACACGAAATGGAAAAGCAATGAGTTGGTCAAAATAGTTGAGAAAAAAAACAAATCGTTAAATGACTATTCGCAGAAAAATTACCTAGTAGCGCTGGAAAAAATAAATGGTGCTAGTTCTCTTGCTAAAACGTATTTCAAGGAGCGGGAAGAAGAATATACAAAATATTTCAAAAAGGCAAATGCCTATTTCGTAGCTCGGGACTTACAAAATGCATCTGATTCTATTACTAAAACAATTGAGGTTAAAAAGACTGATGAAGCAGAAAGACTACAAAAGCAAATTTTAAAACTGCCGGAAATTATTGATATCGAGAATTCCATAGCAACATTAAAAAATGCCGGAAGGTACAAAGATGAGATTAAAGAGTTAGAAAAAATTCTACAGATTTTGCCGAAGAATTCGGAATATAAAAATAGATTAAGTTACTTAAATTCTCAGATGAGAACGGGAAGGTTAAACAATTTACTCGAAAAAACACATAAAGCATTTGAGGATGGGAGATACGCAGAGGCAAAAGAGATTTTGGGCAAAGCAAGACGAATTGATCCTCAAAATATAGATATTAAAAATCTAGATCAAAAAATACAAACAGCTGAATTACGTATAAAAATTGAAAAGCTAGTAGATATTGCTAATAAGCATAAAGCGGATGATCAATGGAAGCCAAGACTGGATGCCTTACAAAAGGCGAGTCTTATGGATAAAGATAATGATTATTTAAAGGGTGAATTGAAAATTGCTAAGGAAATAGTGCTTATTCAAGATGAGGTGGAAAAAGTGCTTGCTAACAAGGATATACTCTTGAAGCAGAAGAGCCGAAAGCGTATGAATCAATTTGTTTCTGCATCTGATAGAGTCGAAGAGCTAAGTCCTTCATTGAATACTAGACTTATTCAATTACAAAAGGTTTTAGAGGAATATTCTAAAAAGCTTGATGTGATGTTGGTGTCTGACGGAAAATCAAAAGTTATTGTCAGAAGGGTAGGTGTAGTGGGTACGTTTAAGGAAAAAACTATTAAATTGTCTGCTGGAAATTATGTTTTAGAAGCCTCTAGAGAGGGTTATAAATCGAAGAGTGTGTCCATATCGATTGACCCAAAAAACAAAAATAACCTTTCCTTTGATATCAGAACAGATGAGCGGATTTGAAGAAGAGTTAAAACAGGCAAGAGATAAGCAACTTTCTTTATATAGCAAATTATCATTATTTGCTGGGGTTATAGGGATTATTTTAGCGGGGTTCTTTCTCTATACTAGTGCTATTTCAATAAAGGTCCTTCCTTCTGAGATAAGTAGTCTCTCCACCTTATCCATAAAATCTGGGACTGGTTTTTCACTTGGCTCGAAAATTATAAAATTATCAGATGCAATTTCTGTACAGGTTGAGGCTCCAGGTTATCAAAAGAAAATAATTGATTTAGGAGAAAATGAAAATAATAGGGTTTTTAGTGTAACTTTATTGCCACAACCATCGGGTGTTAATTTGAACGTATCTTCTAATTTTCCTGACGTTAAATGGATATTGTCTGACGATGTGGTAGCCGTTGGAAATAAGTTTCAGTCGGATCTCGAATCGGGAGAATATCAGTTAACAATCGAATCAAAGTTTTTTAAACCAATTCAATTTGATTTCTCTTTAGGTGTTGGCAAAGTTGTAGAGAAAACTTTTGAGGTAGAGAGGTCAATGTCCGAACTAATTGTTCAGCTCGAAAATGGTCCCGGTGAAATTATGATTAATGGAAAATCATACAAAGACACTGAAGTAGCGAAAACAACTCTTTTCTCTGGTCAGTATGAGGTGTTAGTAAATAAAAAAAGTTATAAAAGTTATCAAGAGAAAATTAATTTGCCATATGGAAAAAATTCTCTTGTAAAGACTATCCGACTAAGTAAGGATAACGTAACAGTACAATTTGATGTTTTTCCTAAGGGAGGAGTTTTTATCTTTGGTGGGAAAAAGAGCGATCCCGGTAAATCGTTTTCTCTCTCCCCTGATAAAGAGTACGTAGTATCGTATGAAAAAAAAGGGTTCGCTAGAAAAAGTGTGCGATTTTATCCTAGAGATTATGTCGGGAAAAAAGTTGCAGTCAACTTAGAGGGTGCTCAAGGTACAGTAGTTTTGAATTCCAAACCAGGTTCTAATGTTTACATTAATAAAAAAAATATGGGGAATACTCCTTTAACCATAGAGCTCCCTGTAATTTCCCACGAGGTAGTACTAAGAAAGAATGGGTACGTAGATGAAAAATTTTCTGTGAAACCGGAAAAAGATCAAAAGGTATATATTGAAAAAACATTGGTTAGTGTTATAGAGCAGAAAAGAGCGCAACAGAAAAAAAGGTATAGTGTGTCATCAATTGCAATGGCAATGCGTTTGTTTAAACCACGGGGAGATGTTGCTATTCTTGGGGCGCCTAGAAATGAAGTTGGTCAAAGAGCTAATGAGTTTTTGCGAAGTGTGAAAATGAGTAGAGCGTTTTATGTCGCTGAGCACGAGGTGACGGAAAAGCAGTACCAGCAAATTGTTGGAAAAGGTAAATCCTCAAACCTACCAGTTACCAATGTGACATGGATTGAGGCGGTAAGATTCTGTAACGAGTTAAGTAAGAGAGAAGGATTGAAACCGTATTACACAATTCGAGGAAACGGTGTGGTTTTTTCAAAGAATTCTGATGGGTACCGTTTGCCAAGTGAATCTGAATGGGAGTGGGTAAGTCGAAAGTTTAAGAAAAGAGCACCTACTATCTATTCTTGGGGAAATAGAAATAAAATCCCTTCTGGGGCAGGCAATATCGCTGACGAATCAGCAAAGGGAATTACGAAGGGTTATGTTGCACGGTATACTGATAGTCATGCGGAAATTGCTCCTGTAAAGAGTTTTGCTGCAGAAAAAAATGGGCTTTTTGACATGTTTGGAAATGTGAGTGAGTGGGTGGGTGACTATTATTCACTGAACCCTTACGATAGTAAAAAAATATATGAAGATTTAGTAAATAGCCGTCCTTCAAAGTCAAATGTTATAAAAGGATCTAGTTGGAAGTCTAGTAGTGTTACTGAATTACGGGCATCTTACCGTGAGGGATTGATAGGAAAGAGGGAAGATGTTGGGTTTAGGATTGCAAGAAATGCGGAGTAAGGCATGAATAAAAAACTAGTGATGTTCCTGTGTATTTTTGGTTTGTTATTTGTTTCCTACAAGTATGGTTTTTCTGGTAACCAGGGGACTATAAGTTTGAATGCTCCTGTAACTTTTCCTGTTGGGATTTAAATATGAAAGATACAACAATAAATATTTCTGTTCTAGTAATTGCTATATTGCTTGTTCATCTTATATACGTTGGGTATATCTGGCCTGTTTCTGATCTCGCAATCCAGACCGCAGCCGAAGCGGGACTCGCGGTCCCGAGAACATTTGCAGTGATTTTAAAAGATCTTGAACAGGAAGTTTGCATAATTCTTTTTTTGTGGACTTTATTTTTAATCCTTTCGAAGATGTCATCCATTATGAAATCAAGATATCTCTATGATGTTGATTTTTTGGGGGACTTGTCTGCTAATCTTAGCCAGGTTAATAAAATTTTAGAAAAACTTTTAAGTTTGGGCTTTAAGGAGCAAAAAAAACCTCTGATTGAGATAGCGCTTACAAGCTTGAGAAGATTCAAAACCACGAATAATATTCAGAATACTTCTGAATCGATTGATTCTTCTTTAGAAGCACTTGCTTCGAAACAAGATGCTGAAAACTCTATGATACGGTATTTAATTTGGGCAATACCCTCTATCGGATTTATTGGAACTGTGCGTGGGATTGGAGAGGCGCTAGCTAAGGCGGACCAGGCGGTCCAGGGTGATATTACGGGTATGACCAATAGCTTAGGCGTTGCGTTTAACTCTACATTTGTCGCCTTGATTATCAGTATCATCCTTATGTTTTTTTTACATCAACTACAAAGGTTACAAGATGGAGAGGTGGTTGAGATAAGAGAGTATTGTGAAGCTAAGTTATTGTCTAGGATTAGCAAAACTTAGTGGGATTAAATCAATTAATTCTTTTGTAAATATTGTTGGCAAAGGAATATGAGAAGACAAGTTTCCGGATTCAGCATAGCTTTCATTGACATTATGTGTTGTGGACTGGGAGCGTTAGTATTTTTATTTATTTTAATAAAAGACGCTCCGAAGGGTTTGGAAAATAGCCCAACAGATTCTGACTTAATGGAAGAAATTACTGAGTTAGAAGAAAAAAAAAGGAGTTTAACTTCTCGCGGTCAAGACATGCTGAATCAAGAAACTAGTCAGAAGAATCGAACTAACGAAATTGCGAAAGAGATCCAGTCGCTTGACCAACAAATTGCTCGCAACGAGCGTGAACTAATATCTATCCAGAAAAGAATTGAAGCAAAGAGCAGAATAGCAGATAGCGTATCTAACAAGGTGAAGACAGACAAAGTAAAATTATCTGGCACAGGAGAAGAGGAATATTTAATAGGATTAAAGGTTGAAGGAAAAAAGATTGCAATTTTATTGGATACCAGTTCCTCGATGACCAATGAAAAACTTATCGATATTTTAAAAACGAAAAGTTCCTCAAATAGAGCAAAGGTCTCTGCTGCTAAGTGGAGAAGGACTCAAAGAATTGTTTTATGGCTTTTAGCTAGGCTTCCGAAAGCATCTCAATATCAGGTCATATCCTACAATGATAAAGCGAAGGTATTGCAACCTGGATTTTGGAGTAGTGCAGCGGATTCTGCCGCGTTGAGAATGACACAATTAGAGTTAAAAAAGCTAGTTCCTCTTGGGCCAACAAATTTCGAGAAAGCGTTAAAAGTTGCTGCTAAACAAAAACCAACGGATATTTATGTCATTACAGATGGATTACCTACGCAAGGTGAAATGAACGAAAAGCTTTTGGGTAGTATAAGTGGTTGCAATTCCTTTTACAAAAATAAAAATATTATCTCAGGTCAGTGTAGAGTGGAGCTTTTTAGTCATGCGGTACGGAAGCATTCCTTGCCGGGAACCAGGGTCAATGTAATTTTATTACCTCTTGAGGGAGACCCTATCGCAGCTCCCGCATATGTTAATTGGGCTCGTTCTACTAGAGGAATGTTAATCAGCCCTGCAGGTACGTGGCCATGATGAAAAAACGAAGGAGTGATAGTGATGTTTTTGGGTTGTCGTTTTTAGATATCATATCGTGCGGATTCGGTGCAGTTGTATTGCTAGTATTAATTTCTGATTTTGCTGTCAATGAAGAGGCAATGGAAACGAAGTACGATGAATTAAGTGTACAAATCTCAAAATTGGCAAATTTGAAGTCGGACCTAATGAGTATTTCTGAGGGACAAAAAAAGAAGAGTTCCGGTGTTGCAGATACATCAGAAGTAAATGAGATGCTAGCAGAGAGGTTGTCTTCAAAAGAAACAATTTTAGAGAATCAACTCTCTGAGTTAGCAAGTATGCAGGTCATGTTAGATTCATTGGTTGATGATATTGCAACAAAAAAAAGAGCAAGTATTCGAAGTACTACTGCAAAAAGAAGAGTAGAAGAAGTTGGAGGAATTCCTGTAGATAGTGAATATGTAGTTTTCATTGTTGATACATCTGGCTCTATGAAAGATATATGGAATAAGGTTACAAGACATATCGAAAATATAATTAACATCCACCCCACGGTGAAAGGGTTTCAGATCCTAAATGATAATGGCGAATATTTAATAACTGCTTACAAAGGAAAATGGATTACAGACACAAAGAAGATGCGTAAAAATTCCATAGATCTTTTTAAAATATGGACTGCTATGTCAAATAGTAGTCCTGTAGAAGGCATTAAGGAAGCACTGAAAACGTATGGGAAAGCAAATCAAAAGTTATCTATTTATGTCTTTGGTGATGATTTTTCAGGAGGGAATTTTGATCAAGCATTAAACGAAATCAATGCTCTTAATTTTAACAAGATAACTAAGTCCAAGATTGCTAGAATTCATGCAATTGAATTTAGCTCACCAAGATCTACCAACCGTTTTCCAATTCTAATGCGAGCTGTTACAGAGCAAAATAATGGTACGTTTTTATCGATTTAGGTAACAAGCTACTAGTATTTGTCGCATTATAAAGGATAGACGAAGGTATGATAAGACAGCACAAAAATAAATTATTTCTAGTAATTCTACAAATTTTTTTAATTAATTAATTGAAAAAAGTTTAGATTTTCGTAAAATTTAGGTGTCAGATTCTTTTTATGGCTAGGTTAAAAATATGGCGCGATTATTCGTATACGGTGACTACTTAGATTTAGTTGTTCCAGGCCAATTGTCATTTGATTACTACCTTGGAACTACTAATGGCCATTGGCGGACTTCTGATGAGCAATATCAATGGGGTGGACGGGATCTAAGATATAATGGCGCGCAACCTATCTCAGGCACTATCACGTTTGCTGATTACGAGTATAATGGCGTCAAGCAATGGATTCTCGATAATGCCTCGGTCACAGTTGCTGAAACAGTAGCTTATTACAGAGAAGACGATCCAGGTGTGCAAGCAGTTCAACTTGGCTGGTGGAATCATGCAATGGCTGCACTAAATACTGAACCGAACTCTACAATTTATGGTGGGAGTAGTGATGATCAATTAGCTTGGTTTTCGTCGCAAAACGACATATCACTGAATGGTCAGGGTGGGACTGACACTTTGTCGCTTAGTCGAAGCCAAGATGTCTATACATTTTCTGGATTTGACGGAAACAGAAATGTTGTCCAGGTAGATGCTCCACATGCGGATGAATCACTTTTTGTTTCAAATGTTGAGATTTTCTCGTTTGGAGATGGAACTACGAGATCTTATTCCCAGTTACTTCAAGACTATGTAAATGCGCAGTCAGTTAGCTCGGAATCTACAGACAGCTCGGAATCTACGGACAGTAATGTATCTACGAATGATAATCTATCTACAAATGATGTTGTAGCCTTTTTAATTAATCAGGCTAATGAAATATTTTCCGGATCGTCAACTGTTACAAAATTACAAATCACAGGAAGTAGAGGCGATTATAGTATTTCAAGAAATTCAGACGGTGATTCATGGACAATGTCTGCGTCAAATATTGGAAACGATACACTACAGAATTTTAAGAGATTAGAGTTTTCTGATGGCACATTAGCATTAGACATCGATGCAGGAGAAACAGCAGGTCAAGCTTATAGACTGTACCAAGCTGCGTTTGCAAGAACACCTGATATGCCTGGTGTGGCCTATCATATGAACGACATGGAAAGTAATGGACTATCAATACTGCAAATCGCCTCTAACTTTATGGCCTCTCCCGAGTTTAAAAATATGTACGGAGAAAATCCAACGGACGATGAATATATAAACGCTTTATATCAAAATGTATTAGGCAGAGGTGCTAGTGATGCTGACACAAGTATTGATGAGCAACTCATTGGTGTGCAGCAGGTTTAAAGAACTCTTTGCTTAACAGTTTGTTCGCAAATTGGATATTGATTATGAAAAATTATTTCTTGCTATATCATAATGAAGTGAAACAGGGACAGGAAGGGGTATCCTTTTATTACTCGGATTTAAAACACAACTTATATCTTCGTTATGCGAGATTCCAAAAAGGGGATGTTTCCACACTGGTATCAAGTAAACACTCAAAAGAAAAACTAAAAAAGCTATTAGCAAAGCCAAAAGATTTATGGATTTTTCATTGTTGTGGTTTTAAGGTACTTGATTCATATTTCAACCGCTGGGAAACGCAGGAAACCAAAGGGTCACACTATCAATATAGTAATGATAAAAAAAACTGGAAAGACTATAGCATGGGCGACGATGAAAAAATAGACAATATATTTGAGATGCATCAGGTTGATAGAAATCATTGTGAGAACTGGACTGAAAAGGTGGATTATGAACTAATACTAAAGCCATATTTTCAAGTAAAAGATATTACATCCATATATCAAGCAAACATATTTAATTTAGCGGCAGATTTTGGTTCAGGTACAGGCGAAAAGCCCTTTCCAGGAAATTATCTTAGGAAATTAGCCTTTTTCAATAAATTTAAGACTTTGCGTTAGCTTATGGAAATAAATTAACCTTTTTATGGGATAGTTTTACAGAAACCTATAATAGATGTGGAACAGGTAAATCTTGAAAAAACTATAATCTAGTGAGAATAGTGCAGTAGTTTACAAATTGTTTTTCAAGGTGTTGAACGTTGTTAGAGAAAAGCGGTCTGTTTATAATAAGTTGGATTGTTTTGTGACAGTTATTTAATTGGGGTGATTATTATGCAACGATTTTTTTCAAGTTTTCATGCTTTGAATTTTTTGAAGTCTCGAAATTTTTCATCGAGGATACTTGTGCAAGGCAGCTTAATTTTGATTGGACTAGTCACGAACCTCCTCTGTTTTTCTGTATCAGCAGAAGTTATTACAATTGATGGAATTGTGCATCCCGAGTCTGCATGTACTACTCGCGATGGTAGGATTTTTATAAGCGAAATTGGTGGGGTTGGGAAAAAGGGTGACGGAAGAATTTTAGAAATTTTCACAAATGGGGACAAGAAAGTTATCGCCTCTGGTTTAAATGACCCTAAGGGATTATTGGTGGAAGGAAACACAATCTATGTGACAGATGTGGACGAAATAAAGAAAGTCTCATTTGACGGGAATGTTAGCCCATGGATTGGCCCTAAGGATTTCCCTAGAAAAATTTCATTTTTGAATGATCTAACTATCGACCGTAACACTATTATCTATGTATCCGATAGCGGGGCAGTTGTTAATGGCGAGCGCCGTGGTGGAGCAGTTTATCGTATATCATCCACTGGTAAGATATCCCTTCTCGTTGACAGTGCAAATGATCCAAATATTCAGGCGCCTAATGGTCTGTTAGCTTTTCAAAGGGGGTTTTTGATGGTGGCAGATTTTACAACTGGAGTATTATCGCGAATTCGTCTTCGTAATTTTTCTGTGAAAAAAATGGCAGAAGGTTTTGGAGGAGGTGACGGATTAGCCTTTTCTGGAACGAAGTTATACATCTCGGATTGGAGAGGCGGGAAAATTTGGAGTATCGATCTTACTGCGCCTGGTCAAAATCCTAAGCTTTTTAAGAAAGGGTTTACAAATCCCGCAGATATTGACGTAACTTCAGATGGTAAATTTTTAGTCGTTCCCGAGATGATGAAAGCTACAGCGGATGGAGGAAGGGTAAACTTTATACCCATCAAATAACTTATGAGGTTTGCACTTTTGCTGGTGTTGATAGGAGTTGGCATCCTTTTCTTTGTTTAATAGACTATGAAAACTTTATTGGTTTGTTTCTGCGATGGATGAGATATGTATCGTGCAAATATCAGATACCCACGTCCGTATGCCCGATCGATTGCTCAAGAACAATTTTGATAGCAATTACGCGCTCAAAAGGGCAATTGAGATTATAAATGCTGAGAATTATACAATTGATTGTTTGCTTATTACGGGAGATTTGGTAGAAGAGGGCATAGAGGATGAGTATGTTCACTTAAAACAAATCCTAAATCATCTTAATCGGAAGATTCCTGTACTGTTTTGTCTTGGAAATCACGATGATATCGATGCGTTCTCCAGAGTTTTTCTTGACCGTTTTCCCCAGACACTAAATAAATCGTCAATAGTGGATATAAATTCTCTCGATACAAAGGCTGAATTGAGTTACTGCATTGACTTTCAGATATCCAAATTAATTGTACTGAATAGTTCCGTCAAAGATGAGGCATGGGGGAAAATCTCGAGTGATGCCCTGGATTGGTTAGAAAAGATATTGAGTAACTCTGTGTCAGATACAAACATTCTTGCATTACATCACCCGCCGGTTCGTTGTTTTAGTGAAGTTATGGATAATATTTCCTTAAAAAATCCAGATGAGTTGGAAGAACTACTTCTTTTTCATAAGAATGTTCAATTAATTATATGTGGCCACGTACATAGGTCAATTTTTACATCATTCGCGGGAAGCCAAATTGTTTTTTGTCCTAGCGCTGTATTTCAATATCCCATTTTTATGAAGAGAGGTAACAGTGTTCCGACGGGTGAGCAACCAGGTTTTCACGTGCATATATTTAAGAAAAAATTAGGCTGGAGTACGCACTTGAGGTTAATAACATGAAGTTTTTTATTTCGTTAGTAATAAAGAATTTCATGTTTAAGTTTGATTATGCTGTCCAAATCACAACGGTATTTCGAAAGTCCAAATTACTGCGTTTTGGCAGTAAAATTGTGAGCATATGAACAAGATACCACCACCATTTATTGCTGCCGGCAATATTTTTTTGTTATATCTCTCTACTCTTTTAATACCATCATTTGAATTTACCGGGCAATCAATACTCGGAATTTTGATTGGACTGGAAGGAGTAATTATAATTTTTGTATCAATACGCCTGTTTAGAAAAAACCAAACCACTATTAATCCCTTTAAAGCACATGAGACTTCTAGACTGATAACATCTGGAATATATTCCTTTACGCGAAACCCAATGTATCTCGGCCTCTCTTCCATTCAAGTGGCTTTTGGAGTTTACTTAGGGTCTCATATTTCTATTTTTTTAATTCCTGCTTTTATTATTTACATTACTCATAAGCAAATAATTTATGAAGAAGAGATTTTGAAAAAAGAATTTGGAGATGAATACATTAATTATTTAAAAAGTGTTCGTCGTTGGATTTGACTTGCTTTCGAATTTTCGAAGATTGATTACAGCCCTTGAATGTAAATAAACTCGCAATACGCTTGTCCACGGTAGTAACCCGCAAATTAGTAGGCAAACTGACCAATGTATGTAGGCTAAAGAAAGGGGGACTAGGACAATTGTTATAATAAGTTCCATAAAATTAATTTTAAATCCGTTGACATAACTGCGCTGGATTGTCTGACCATAGCCGGTTGTGGTTAAAACTCCAAAGGCTATTACTCGCGATAGAGTCATTACTACAAATGGCAGTAGATAAGTAAACGATAGATCTCTAAATAAAAAAAACCACATTAGAATAGCGACTATATTTCCTAGTAAAAATCCATAAAGCAATATTTTTGATGCCCATGTTGATAACTTAGGAAGGTCATGGATTGAATATTTTATCCATCCGTAAACGTGGCTTCCCCATGCCATCTGTATCGCAGACACGTACAGAATGGATATGGGTTCGCACAATTTTATGCTAACGCCCAGATATCCCCCTACTGTTTCAGAAGCAATCCATTTGAAGCTACTGAAGACGATAGAATCAGACGCATATCGGCACAAAAGAGCAAATAAAAAAAAGCTACCAATTTTTAAGGCTTTCGTTAGGAATATTGAGTCAATGTTCCACTTTGTAGGTATTTTTATACTGCGAAAAAGTAAGATGCAAATAATTCCATTGCTAATCCCGCTGGATAGAAAGACCGCAAGCAAAAAGTCAAATCCGGTTGCTAACATAGCTTCAAAGATTATTAGCGAAAGCATTGTTTGAATGATAGATAATTTCGCCAATTCTCGCGCTTTTTGTCGTATTCGCATGTCCGTTTGGAAAATAACGTAAAGGTTCGTTGTAAGGCAAAATATCGGTAAACTAAAAAGCACGTTCGTATTTTTCCAAAGTTGAAAATAATTCAGCACTTTGAAAAGACAAACAAGAGAAATCCCTGCTAATAATCCTGTTGCTGAAAGAACACATACAGAAGAAATCAACGCTGAGTACCTTTTGTTGACTCCTTTGTCAGTAACCTCTTGCATGTAACCAGGTTTGATACCCAGCTGACTTAAACAACATAACAATACAAGTGATGATGCTAGCACTGCCCATTCAATAAAATCATTCGTATTAAGAAAATTTGGTGAACGAAGAATTACCCAAAAATTTGATAGGAAACCAGGAAGAGCTGCGACCGCAAAAAATTTCCAGGTGTCAAGAAAGGAGGCTTTTCGTTCTGTCATTCAACAAGAAAAAGTTTGCAGTATCAAGAAGTAATCATTATTCTTAGTTTTTTCCAAATAGTCTCCAGTATGATTGGTTGAGCACTTTCATTAGGATGAATCAGATCTGACAGAAAAAAGTCTTCATTTAGTTCAAAACCCTCAAGCATGAAAGGTACCAATTCTGAATTCGTTTTCGCTGATAAGTTAATAAAAACCTCATGAAAGCGTTTCGTATACTCTAGTCCATAATTCGGTGGAATATGCATTCCGATTACAAGGCATTTTGCGTCGTAAGTTTTTGATAGATCGATCATTTGTTCAATATTTGAGGACATTTTTTCTAGAGGAAGTCCTCGTAATCCATCGTTCGCCCCTAGTTCTAAAATTACTATAGTTGGCTTATCAGACTTGAGTATTCCTTCAATTCTTCTCAATCCACCGGCAGTAGTTTCTCCTGATATACTCTTATTAATGACAAGTGCATTAATATTTTGTGACTTAATCCTGTTTTTAAGTAATGCGACCCAACTCGCCTTTTTCTCAATTCCGTAAGCATTGGAAAGGCTATCGCCAAATACCAAAATTCTATGCTCGGCAAAGATTATTGAACAAAAGAGCAGGAAAGAGACACTAATAAAAAGTTTGATAATCTTTGGTTTTAGGGGTTTTAGGGGTTTTAGCATAAATTGTGGAAAGAAAAGAAATAATAAAATATACGGCTCTTTCGGTTGATTCAATTTCAAAAGTAGTTCAAAGCGGACAGCAGAAATTAGAGATTCTACACGATATATCGTTTAAGTTGGAACGCGGTAAGTCCATGGCAGTTGTAGGGCCTTCTGGTTGTGGCAAATCGACTTTGCTCAACATTATCGCGGGTTTGGATGTTCCAACCGACGGGGATGTTTTTTGGAACGGTGAAAACATCTCTGAATTAGACGAGGAAAAGAGAGCTAACTTACGAAATGGTAGGTTAGGCTTCGTGTTTCAAGATTTCCACCTGATTGATCATTTAACTGTGTTAGAAAATGTGATGTTACCGTTAGAAATTACATTCGGGCGGGGAGTAAGAAAAACTGCGGAAAAACAATTAGAAACCGTGGGGTTGATGGATAGGATCAATCATATGCCCAAGACACTTTCTGGTGGCGAAAAGCAACGCGTAGCTCTCGCTAGGGCTTTTTCTACTGAACCTCAATTTATATTCGCGGACGAACCAACAGGGAGTTTGGATAGTGCTAATGGTGATGTAATTGAAGAATTATTATTCAAATTAAATGCAACTAATAAAACAACGCTAGTTATTGTAACGCATGATAAAGATCTTGCAAGTCGTTGCGATAGCATACTTAAGTTGAGGGCAGGAAGGATGTATTCTTAAATGAATACCTTTTTTTTAAAAGGACGTAATCTTACTCTCCAGACAAGCGTCACGCTAGATGGGAAAAATAAAAAGGGTATTTCAAATGAATTTGTCGGTGCTTTTGAGGTTATCGCATTTTACACTTCTCTAGATTACGAAAATTTTTACGTTAAAGGTAGTAAAACATTCTTTGAATTATTTGATGTTGAGCCCAGTGATATTTCTGAGACTTTATTTTCCGAGAAAACGGTTAATAGTGCATTTTTATTTGTCTTTCCTAGATTAGGAACAATTTCACCTTGGGCAAGTAAGGCCCAAAATATTTTAGACAATACTTTTCAAGGTGTAATTGATAGGGTTGAACGGTGCCAATTATTTCTTTTTGATTTAAACGAACAAAATAAAAATTTTTCATCACAAGATGTTCATAATTTAAAAGAGTTTTTGGTACAAAACAAGGCTTTTGATCCTCTCATTGAAGATCTTGTTTCTAACAGACTACCAATAGATATTTTTATCGAAAGAACTTATCGTGAAACATGTGTAATTGATAGTAATGGCGAAGCAATCACAAAGCATAGTAAGAATAATGGTCTTGGTCTAACAAAGGCGGAGGTAAATTACATAGTAGACTACTATACCGGTAAGGGTAGGAAAATAAGTGATCTTGAGTTAATGATGTTCGCTCAGGTAAATTCAGAGCATTGTAGACACAAGATATTTAACTCCAATTTTGTCGTTAATGGAAAGCTAAAGAAAACCCCGTTTGAACTAATTAAGGAAACCTTTAGAAATAATCCGGGCGGCGTCGAAAAAGCATACAATGACAATGCGGCAGTTATCTCAGGGTTTCAACAAAAAATATTTATAGCTTCAAAATCAAAAAACTGGAATTACACATCACTAGATGTGAGTTTAGATCTAACATTTAAAGCTGAGACTCATAACCATCCGACGGGCATTTCTCCATTTCCAGGGGCTGCAACAGGAGCAGGTGGGGAGATACGTGATGAGTCTGCAACTGGGAGAGGAGGGCTTCCCCTAGGAGGTTTTGTAGGTTTTGCTATCTCAGATCTAAAGTTTACAGATGATCTTACTAAGTTTGGCCGTGCCACAGGTTTGGGTATCATGTTAAGTGGTCCTTTAGGCAGTTCAGAGTTTAATAATGAATTTGGTAGACCAACCGTCGCTGGTTATTTTAGAGTGTTTGAAGAAAATCATCATGGCCAAACGTGGGGTTTTAGAAAACCAATTATGTTAGCCGGGGGGGTTGGCTTGATTTCTTCGAATAACGTAGAAAAATGGAAAGTTGACCATGGAGACTTACTTATTGTTCTCGGAGGCCCAGGATTTAAAATTGGAATTGGCGGAGGAGCTGCCTCATCGGTTTCCTCGGGGCTTAATAACTATGAATTGGATTTTGAATCGGTTCAAAGAGGAAATCCAGAGATGCAGAGAAGGGCACAAGAAGTTATAAATTTCTGTGCCATGTCCGGCGAAAAGGAAAATATAATTAAATCGATTCATGACGTAGGTGCAGGAGGTTTGTCAAATGCCATTCCAGAATTAGCCCATGAGTCGGGTTTGGGTGTTCGAGTGGACCTTGACTCAATACCAGTCTCCGATAATTCTATGAATCCTTTAGAAATTTGGACAAATGAATCACAGGAACGTTATGTTTTAGCGATCGAAGAAAAAAGTCTAGCTGAATTCAATGCATTGTGCGTAAGAGAAAAGGCGCCCTATGCAGTGATTGGAAAGTTTATAGAAAAACCTGAACTCATTATTGAATCTCGAAAATATTTGAGTACAAACATTTTTCCAATTGACGTATCTTTAGATTTTCTTTTGAATGTGGAAAACAATTTAATAAGAAACTGTAGTAAACGTGAATATGTGATTTGTGAAGAGGAATATTCAAACATCAACCTAGAGCAGAGTATTGTTGAAGTCTTGAAGCATCCAACTGTCTCTTCCAAGAGTTTTTTGATAACGATAGGTGATCGAACTGTAGGGGGCTGTACTAGTCGTGATCAGATGGTAGGGCCTTGGCAAACTCCAGTAGCTGATTGTGCTGTAACGCTTACCTCTTTTTGGGGAAAACAAGGAGTTGCGTTAGCCTTAGGTGAAAGACCTCCGATAGCTGTTTTTGACGTTAATGCTTCAGTTAGAATGTGTTTGGGTGAATTGATTACAAATATCTTAGCTGCACCAGTCCATAATATTTCTGATATCAAATTGAGTGCTAACTGGATGGGAGCAGTGGATGACGAATGTAGTAATTACGACTTGTACTCAGCTGTTTCGGCACTAAGTAATATTTGTATTGACTGTGACATTAGTATTCCAGTCGGCAAAGATTCACTTTCAATGAGTGCAACAAGAATTGAAAATAATACTTCCAAGAAAGTACGTTCTCCGATATCACTTAATTTATCCGGAGTATCTAAACTTTACGATACAGAGAGAACATGGACCCCCTGCTTAGACCGTGATATACAAGACTCTTGTTTGATTTTTCTTGACCTTGCTGAAGGGAAGAAGAGGATGAGAGGCTCTATCTTTCAGTCAGTTTTTTCAATCTCATCGGGAAAGTGTCCAGATGTTGATAGCGTCGAAATAATAAAAGCGTTTTCGGAGGCTTGTCATAAGATTAGGCTCTATGAAAAAATGCACAGCACAGAGCTGGTCCATGCTTATCACGACCGATCGGATGGAGGATTGCTTGCTACTGTATGTGAAATGGCATTTGCGGGTAGAGTGGGGATAACACTTAATTTAGATCTTTTGACAATTGATAGTGTAGCTAAGGATTGGGGGGACTTTAAAATCAGAACTGACCAGGTTTCTGAGCGAAGAGATAGTTTGACAATAGCAACTTTGTTTAATGAGGAACTCGGTGTAGTGTTGCAGACAACAAAGCAAAAGCGCTCTGCTTTATTTGATATATTTCGATCAGTTGGATTAGGTAAAAATATTTTTGAAGTAGGTAACCTAAATAAAACTGACGAGGTTGTATTTTATAGAGATGCGAAGTGTATTTTTAGAAAAAAGAGAGAGTATCTTCAAAAGGTCTGGTCTCAAAATTCTTTTGAAATAGCTAAAATTAGAGATAACGAAAAATGTGCTCAGGATGAGTTTGATAGTGTAGCTGATGTAATATCACCCGATCATATAATTAAAGAACAATTCAAAGAAAGATTTACCGGTTTTGTTGAGCGTTTCCAGCAACTTGATGCAGTTAGAGAGAAAACTGCCAGTAATCGTGCAATTATCAAAAAAGTTCCGAAAATTGCGATTTTGAGGGAGCAAGGAGTGAATGGTCATCGAGAGATGGCGGCGGCATTTCATCAAGTTGGGTTTAATTGTGTTGATGTGCATATGCAAGACCTGATTTCAAAAACTTTTGACCTATCTCGTTTTGATGGATTAGCTATTAGCGGAGGCTTTTCTTACGGAGATGTACTTGGAGCGGGAAGAGGATGGGCACAGGTCGTTCTAGCAAATAATTTTTTGAGGGAAGCATTCTTTTCTTTCTTTTGCAATCCAGAAAAATTTATCTTTGGTGTGTGTAATGGTTGTCAATTTTTGAGTGAATTAGCCCCGATAATGCCAGGAAAAAAAGATGATTGGCCTAATTTTTCGGGCAATATTTCAGGACGCTTTGAAGCTCGTCAGTCGTTAGTTGAAATTCTTCCGAGTAATTCAGTTTATTTTAAGGGTATGGAAAATCTTATTCTTCCAATAAGTGTTGCGCATGGGTATGGTAAAGTTGAAGGATTTAGGAACGAGAATGAAAGTGTTAAGTCAGTGTTGAGATTTGTTGACCTGCAAGGTAGGCCAACTGAATCTTATCCTTATAATCCAAACGGTTCTTCATCAGGGCTGACGGGTTTCTCGTCCACCGATGGTAGGATATTGATGATGATGCCTCATCCTGAAAGAAATTTCCGGGGGAACTTGTTTTCATGGAAACCTAAAAGTTGGAGTGGTGCGGGCGACTTTTCTCCGTGGGCACTTATTTTTGAAAATGTTTACAAATGGATTAAGGATCAATGATTTCAACAGTAAATTTATCCGTTCAGTTCGGAGAAAAACCATTGTTTGAAAATGTTTCTATTAAATTTTCTAGTGGGAACAGATACGGTCTAATTGGTGCTAATGGTTGTGGAAAATCAACGTTTATGAAAATTTTAAGTGGGGAGCAGGAAGCATCTTCCGGTGAGGTTGTTATCGACACCAACACTAGATTAGGTAAACTTGGACAAGATCAGTTCGCATACGAGGAGGTAAATGTACTGGATGTAGTTATGATGGGCCATGAAGAAATGTGGTCTGCGATGACAGAAAGAGACTCCATTTACGCTAACATAGATGCGACTGATGAAGACTATATTAAAGCTGCAGAGCTAGAAAGTAAGTATGCAGAATTTGGTGGTTATTCCTCTGAAGCAAGGGCTGGTGAATTACTGATCGGCGCGGGAATAGACTTAGATCTCCATAAGGGACCCATGAAAAATGTCCCGCCTGGTTGGAAAGTTAGAGTTTTGTTAGCACAAGCTTTATTTTCAGATCCAGATATATTACTTCTGGATGAGCCAACCAATAACCTAGATATCGATACAATTCGATGGCTAGAAGGGGTGTTGGATGAGAAAACTTGTACGATGATTATAATTTCCCACGACCGACATTTTCTGAATTCTGTTTGTACACACATGGCAGACCTTGATTACGGGGAAATAAAGATATATCCCGGAAATTACGATGATTACATGCTTGCGTCATCAGAAGCTAGAGCTAGGTTGATGGCTGAGAGTACTAGAAGCAAAGAAAAGATTTCTGAGTTGCAAGAATTTATCAGGAGGTTTGCAGCGAACAAGTCAAAAGCAAAGCAAGCGACTTCAAGGAGAAAACTGATTGACAAGCTTCAGTCGGATGCAGTTTCCGTTCGTCCTTCTTCCCGTCAAAATCCTTATATTAGATTTACCCAAAAAAAGAAATTATTTCGACAGGCGGTGCATTTGCAAAGTTTAAGTAAAGGTTTTGATAGTGAGAAGGGGAACGTTATAGAATCTTTTTCAGCCATAGTTGAATCTGGAGAGAAAATTGCAATTATTGGTCCGAATGGGGCGGGCAAATCCACACTTTTAAATTTGATTGTTGGTCCTGACAACGGTGGTTTTGATGTAGACTCAGGTGTTTGTAAATGGGCAGAAAATGCGGAGTTAGGTTATATGATGCAGGACGTCTACCCCGAGTTTGAAACAAATAAATCTTTGAATGATTGGCTATTGCAATATGGTGGAGATGAGGATAATGATCAAAGTATTCGGTCAACCCTTGGTAAATTGTTGTTTTCAGGAAGTAGTGTAAGCAAACCAGCGTCCGTTATATCGGGTGGAGAAAAACACCGAATGTATTTTGGAAAATTGATGCTTTTAAAGGCAAATATTTTGCTTTTGGATGAGCCCACTAATCATCTTGACATGGAATCCATTGAATCGCTGCAGTTAGCGTTAGAAAAATTTGATGGGACCGTTTTGCTAGTGTCCCATGACAGAGAGTTTGTCAATTCGATTGCGAAAAGGATATGGGTTATTGATATTAAGCAGAATAAAATCCATGATTTTAGCGGTACTTATGATGAATATCTTTCAATGAAGGAACGTTAGTCACTATGATTGAAATTAATAAGTCAATAGACCATATAATTTCATGCTTATCGGGATATGATCCAGACTCAATGTCAGTTAGTGGGGCGTTAGATATTATTTTGGAATTAACACAAGATCATTGCGAAAGTCTTGGTTCTGAGTTTGTTCCTCTCACGGATGCTCCGGGTAGAATTTTATACAATGACTTAATTTCTACACTTGATGTACCCGCACAAGACAATGCTGCGATGGATGGTTATGCATTCGCACACAAGTCCTTAGAGAAAAAAAACGAAACGGCAAAATTAAAAATCCGCGGAAGTATTAGTGCGGGTGAAATTATATCTGATGAAATTTTTCAGGGAGAGTGTGTAAAGATAATGACCGGAGCCAAAATGCCTGACATGTGCGATACGGTAGTTCCTCAGGAGTTTGTTTCTATATCTGATGGTATGGCCTGTTTCGAATCTAGTATTGTAAAAGAGGGTGATAACAGAAGAAAGAAAGGTGAAGATTTGAAATTCGGCAATCCTGTTTTGCAAAGAGGTAGGCTTTTAAGTGCAGCAGATGTTGGTCTTGTTGCTTCCCTGGGGATTCCTGAGATAGGAGTTTATAAAAAATTACGTGTTGGATATTTTTCTACTGGAAATGAACTGAAGAGTCCTGGTCAAGAATTGAATGAAGGTTGTATTTACGATAGCAATCGATATACGATGTCAGCAATGTTGAACCGGTTGCCTGTTGATGTTATCGACTTCGGTGTTGTTGTAGATAATCACAGAATTTTGGAGTCGGCTTTTAAAAATGCAGCTTCAAAGGTTGACCTTATCGTTACAAGCGGGGGTGTAAGCGTAGGGGAGTCTGACTTTACCAAGCAGGTAATGAAGTCTCTTGGAAGTGTTGAATTTTGGAAAATTGCCATGAGACCAGGAAGACCAATGGCAGTTGGAACAATAAAGAAACCTAACGAAGTAGGTTCTAAGCACACTATTGTCTTTGGCCTTCCGGGCAATCCCGTTGCTGTCATGGTGACATTCTTTATCTTCGTGTTGCCCGCAATTCGAAGAATGGTTGGGAACATAAGATACTTAAATAGGAAATTAAAATTTCCGTTAATCACTTCTATTAATAAAAAGAAGGGTCGCACGGAATTCAGAAGAGGTAATTTAGTTAGCGTAAATGGAAATATTTTTGTTAAAGTTCAGGAGAATCAAGGATCGGGTATACTCAGCTCTATGAGCGAGGCAGACTGCCTGGTGATATTGGAGCATGATGAACAGACCTATAAAGCTGGTGATAAGGTTAGTGTATTGATCTTTGATGGGCTGCAAGAAAGTGGGGAATAAAAGTTGAACGTAAATGCGGAAAAAATTGAAGCTGCTTTTTGTGAGCATGCTTTTTTGAGTGAATTGAGTAAAGATCATGTTTTTAAAGATATGGTTACCGACATTAAGCAAGTTGGTGACGACCTTAGTTTAAAAGTTAAGTTTGGTTATCCTGTCAAGAGCAGGAAGCAAAAAATTAGAGATGAAATTGTTTCCCATCTGAAAGGTTTATTCAACCTAAAAACTGTGAATGTTCTGCTAGAAACAAATATAGTTGCGCATTCCATAGAGAAAGGTACTCAGTTGATTCCAGGTGTGAAAAATATTATTGCGATAGCATCTGGGAAAGGAGGTGTAGGTAAGTCAACCACCACAGTAAATTTAGCCCTATCGTTGCATCTCGAGGGAGCTAATGTAGGAATATTAGATGGCGATATCTACGGCCCGAGCATTCCAGCGCTTTTAGGAGTCGATGGAAAGCCTGAGTCTCCTGATGGTAAAACGATCGTTCCGATGATTGGGCACGGAGTACAGACAAACAGTATCGGTTATTTAATTCCTAAGGATGAAGCTATGGTTTGGCGTGGACCAATGGTAACGCAGGCCTTAGAACAGTTATTGCGGCAAACTGCATGGAATAATCTTGACTATTTGTTTATAGATCTGCCGCCAGGAACCGGCGATATACATCTTACATTGGCACAGAAAGTCCCGCTTACGGGGGCAGTTATAGTCACCACACCGCAGGAAATTGCTCTTTTAGACGCTAGAAAAGGTATCAAAATGTTCAAAAAAGTTTCAGTCCCAATATTAGGTATCGTTGAGAATATGGCATCGTACGCTTGTCCTATATGTGGCAACGTTGAGGAGATTTTTGGTTCTGGAGGAGGGATCCACACCGCAAAAAAATATGACACAAACTTTTTAGGTTCGTTACCCTTAAATGTATCTATACGAGAAGACTCTGACAATGGGGTTCCATCCGTTATATCAAAGAGCAACCCAGGTATCGCAAAAGCGTACGGTGATGTGTCTTTCGCGCTGGCCAGACATATATCGGCGCTCAAAAAAAGTAATTCAGGAAAATTTCCGAAAATAGTAATCAAAAACACCTAAATACCCAGGATAATTTTCTTATTTGATACTGTGAAAAATACTTCCTCTATATTCCTTTTGTAATCAGCAATGTTGTTACTGGTCACAACAAATCTAATTTTATTTTCTCCAATAAGTTTTATCGAATCATTTTGCTGTATCTTTTGGAGGAGCCTTTCAACATTTATCTTGGGTTTTTCATTTAGTGTAATGGTAATAGATTTCTCAGTAGCATCTAGCTTGATTAAATCATAATCTTTCGCCTTAATTCTTATTTGGTGGGATAACACTAAATTTTTTGCTTCCTTCGGTAATAGACCAAACCGATCAATCAACTCCTCTTCTACTTTTAGGAGATCTAGTTCTGTATGCGACTCTGCTAATTTTTTATATAAAATTAATCGCTCATTAACATCTGGACAGTAGTTTTTGGGTAAGATACTGGGCACATGCAATTTAATTTCTACAGTGGGTGTATCAAGCAAATCGAAATTTTCCTTCTTGCCCTCTTTGAGATATCTCACTGCGTTTTCTAACATTTCAGCGTATAAAGAAAAACCAATTTCAGTTATGTTACCTGATTGATTTTCACCCAAAACCTCTCCGGCTCCTCTAATTTCTAAATCATGCATAGCAAGAAAAAACCCCGAACCCAATTCCTCCATTGACTGAATTGCTTCTAGTCTTTTTTTCGCATTTTTATTCAAACTTTCCTGCCCAGGAGTAAGAAGATATGCATACGCTTGATGGTGCGATCTGCCAACCCTTCCTCTCAATTGGTGTAACTGTGCCAATCCAAACTTATCGGCTCTATATATAATTATGGTGTTCGCAGAGGGAATATCAATTCCTGTTTCAATGATAGTAGAGGATAATAAAACATTAAACTTCTTTTGATTGAAATTACGCATGACCAACTCCAATTCTTTTTCAGCCATTTGACCATGTGCTATTCCAATTCTTGCTTCAGGAACAAGCTTTTGTAATTTTTCTAACTTATGATTGATGGTCCTCACTTCGTTATGTATTACATAAGCTTGGCCACCTCTTCTGAGTTCTCTAATAAGTGCTTCTTTGACAAAAAAATTATCCTCATGTCTGACAAATGTCTTTATTGCTAACCTTTTTTGAGGTGCGCTTGCAATGATTGAGAAATCTCTTATTCCTTCCATACTCATGGAAAGAGTTCGTGGGATTGGGGTTGCAGTCATCGCGATTGTATCAATTTCAGATCGAATTTCTCTAAATTTTTCTTTTTGCCGGACTCCAAAACGATGTTCTTCATCAATAATTATGAGTCCAAGATCTTTGAATTTAATATTACCGGCTATTAATTTGTGCGTTCCAATAACTATATCTACCCGTCCATTTTCGATATCCTTAACACTCTTGATATTTTCAGATTTTTTTCTAAATCTTGATAGTTCACATATTTCAAAGGGAAAAGATGCAAAGCGATCTTTAAATGTTTGATAATGTTGTTCCGCAAGCAAAGTAGTTGGTGCAAGGACAGCTACCTGTTTTCCTGAAGAAACAGCTAGAAAGCTTGCCCTAAGGGCAACTTCTGTTTTCCCAAAGCCAACATCACCACAGATTAGTCTATCCATGGGTTTTTCGCTAATCATATCTTGGACAACTGCTTGAATGGCTGATTTTTGATCAGTCGTTTCGATATATTCAAAACCATTACTAAATTCTTCGAATTCACTCTGGTTAAATTGAAATGAGTATCCTTTTTTAGCGGCTCGTTTGGCATAAAGACCTAATAATTTAGCTGCTGTATCTCGTACCTGCTTGATTGCCTTTGTTTTTTCTTTATTCCAACGTTCTGATCCTAATACATGCAAGGGCGCATTTTCTGGATCGCTACCGCAGTACCTATTAATACAAGCTAATTGAGAGACGGGGACGTATAAACTAGCAGAGTTTGCATATTCAAGGTGTAGAAATTCATTTGCTTCCTCACCAATATCTACTTCCTTTAGTCCTCTATACCTTCCGATACCATGATCAATATGCACAACCGGAGAACCTATTTGCAGTTCAGAGAGGTTTTTAATGAAATTTTCAACATTACGTTCGTTCTTTTTTTCATTTTTATCTGCTACATGGTGAAGTCCTCGAAATAAATCAAACTCAGTAATAACGGAAAATTCGGGAATTTTAAAACCATGGACCATAAAACCTTTAACAATTGAAAGACATAGTTTTGAAGAATTATCTTTTTTTGAATTGGTTTCAAATTCTTTAAAAGTACTTACAACACGGCTAGGAATACTAATTTTATTCATCAACGTATGTATAGTCTCAGCCCTACCCGCATTACTTGTTACTACTAGGACTTTGTGCCCGAGTTTATTATCCTCAAGAGCAACTTTAAATTTATCTAAATCATTATTGATTCCTCCGTCTATTCCTAAGTTAGGCAGTAGGGAAATTTTTAAAGGTTTACTTATTGCATAAATATCAATATTTTTAAAATTTTTTTTCGCAGCGGTAAATTGATGCTGTTGAATCGATATTGATTCTGGAGGACAGATCGGTCTCGCCATGTCATGTTTAAGATAATCATACCTCTGATTTATCTCTAATGCTTGTTTTTCAATAGCCCTGGCGGTTTCACCTATCTCATATATTTTTCCATCATTCTTAAGATACGAAAAAATGGTATCCAATTTTTCGTGTAAAAAAGGTAAGTAATATTCAATTCCTGATCCAAAAATTTCTTTACCCACATCCCTGTACAAAGTGCACTTGAGAGGGTCTCCTTCAAAATTTTTTCTCCAATTAATTCGAAAACGATCTGCGGAGCTTTTGCCTATCGGAAATTCTCGGCTAGGAAGGATGCGAATTTCTTCTGCGGGATATAATGTTCTCTGTGTATCAGGGTCAAAAATTTTTATAGTCTCAATTTCGTCATCAATAAGCTCCAATCGATATGGAGTCGAAGATCCCATCGGGAATAAGTCAATTATATTACCCCGTGTAGAGTATTCCCTCGGGGAGACCACATGAGTATTATTAGTATAACCAGCAATATTTAATTGGTCTATTAACCCCTTAAGTCTAATTTTCTGATTTTTTTTCAAGAAAAAAGTATGTCCCGCAACAAAATCTTTAGGAGGTAATCGCATTAATGCGGTATGAGCGCTTAAGATTATTCCATCCAAGTTACCTTTAATCGCTTCGTAAAGTGTTAGTAGGCGGTTAGATACAAGATCTTCGTGAGGAGAAAAGGGTTCATACGGTAGAATTTCCCAATCGGGAAAAAGTTTAATATTTATATCTTTATCAAAAAAATTTATTTCGGCAGATATCTTTTCAGCATTTTCCTGATTCTCGGTTATAATTAATGCCTTCGCCCCGCTACCAGTGTTTTTTTTCTCCTCAGCCAGTAGTTTTGCTAAAATAAAAGAGTCTGGAAAAGAAGAATCTGATGGATCGTGTTTTTGTTTTGGTTGATTAAACGGTAAATTGTCGTTCTGGTCGCGCAAATTAGGGTTGGTAAACATTCAGTTAAACTCTATCAAAACTATGCATATATTCGATGACTACAAATCTGCAGAAAAGTTTTTAAAAAAAATATTGTTCGCAGAAAATAACGGTGGGCCAAAAAACGCAACATGGTGTATTATACCCGCCGGCGGGTCGGGGAAAAGATTTAAAAGTAACATTCCCAAACAGTATATTCATTTAAACGGGATCACGCTATTAGAGAGGAGCGTGGCTTCTTTACTGGAACTTCCTGAAAGAGCATCTTTAGCTTGCATAATTTTGATCGTTTCCAGAGAGGATAAACATTGTGAGTTTTTAAAGTTTGCAAAAAGTTCTAGTGATTTGAATAAGGGTGTTCCCATTATTGCATTGCGTTGTGGTGGAACCACTAGATGCGAATCAGTATATGCGGGAGTAGGTTTTTTAAAAAATATTGCTTCTATGGATGATTGGATAGTTGTGCACGATGCCGTACGGCCTTTTGTTTCTCCAGAAGCTTTAGAACGACTGTGGGATATAGGAAGTGAGGAGCCAGATGGAGCGATTTTGGCTATTCCTGTATCAGATACTTTAAAGCTAGGGTTGGTTGACAAGCAGCAACATGATTCTACAAGTGTTTACATTAATAAAACCGAAAATAGAGAAAACTATTGGCTTGCGCAGACTCCCCAAATGTTTAAGCTTGAATTACTCCTAGACGTCTTTCAAGGAAAAGCTTTTTCATTTACAGATGAAGCATCTGCAGTGGAGAGTTTAGGAAAAAAACCAAGGTTGGTTCTTGGGGGAAAAAAAAATATTAAGATTACAACACCTGATGATTTAGAAATTGCAGAAAATTGGCAATTAAAAGAAGCAGAATTTACGACAGGACATATAATGCGTATTGGGCAAGGTTTCGATGTTCATAAATTTAGTGATGAAGGAAAATTTGTGATTTTAGGGGGAGTAAAAATACAACATTCTTCAGGTTTGTTGGGGCATTCCGATGCGGATGTTTTAATACATGCTATTTGCGATGCCATTTTAGGAGCCGCTGGACTTGGGGATATAGGGGAATGGTTCCCGAACAACGAACTCAAAAATAAGGGGTTAGATAGTCGAAAAATGTTAAAAAAAATAATTTCAGCCTTGAAGACCAGAAGCTTAGTTGTCTACCAGATTGACGCTACTGTTATTTGTGAAGAGCCAAAAATTACGCCTCACAAGGAAAAAATGAAGGAAATTTTGACGATGGAAACAAACTGTTCTTTTGTCAACATTAAGGCAACAACCACGGAAAGGTTGGGAAGTATCGGGAGAAAAGAGGGAATAGCTGCAATGGCTTCGGTGTCTCTTTTATCGAAGTAATGGTGGAAATCAATGACAAAAACAGCGTTTTTGAAACGCTTCCATGGCTTAGCATAGAGTCAGTAGGGAAAAGTGCTTCTTTGGCAATTGTTTTTCAAAAAAATAATCGTTTACAGATTATAACTGAGCAGGTCGAGTCGCGAGAAGGAGTTAAAGACAGTCTTCTTCCTCTCATAGAAAAAATTGCAGAATCAAGTGTTGGAAGTATACAAAGAATTAGTAAGTTTGTATTAATCAATGGGCCCGGTTCTTTTACTGGTCTCCGTGTTGTAAATAGCTTAATTCATGGAATAGCGTTCGGGTTGAACAGACACGTTGCGTCAGTAAGTTTGTTCGAATTATTTGCTTTCGCATGGTTAGCTTCGGACAGAAGGGGAAAATCAATCAAATCGAAAAAAGTTATTTTGAATGTTGTTCTGAATGCCCGTTTAGGAGAGTATTTTTGTGGTTTGATTGAATGTACATGTCAGGGCGAGACTAGAGTAAATCGAGAGAGACAAATTTTTCCATGGAAGATTGATTTTAAAGATATGCCGAATGTTAAAACAAGTGCTGAGATTTCAAGTTGGAGGGGTCAGGAAAATGTTTTGTTCTGTCCTGATTTATCGGACTTTTCTTTTGTGGAACTTCTTAAAGAGTTAAACCTGAATACTGATAGAGTGTCGCTTTCAGTTTTAGCAATGCTTTATCAACTCATTATGAAAAGAAATTGGAGTAATCCGCAGGAAATTTATCCGTTATACGTTAAAAATAAAGTGGCACAGTCAAGTATTGAGAGACAAATTGAACCCTCATTAAATCTAAGAGATTTATCAGAACGAGACGTGCCTCTATTGAAACAAATTGAAGAAAACGCGTACGATTTTGGATGGTCAGAGAGAAATTTTGTCGATGCATTGAATGAAAACTATATCGCTAAAGCGTTAATCAACAATTCCGTAATGGTCGGTTATTACTTTTGGCAAAAAGTACTAGACGAATGCCATCTGCTGAATTTTACAATAGCCAGTGAGAGGCAACGCAGAGGTTTAGGAAATTGGATGTTATCTCAACTTTTACTATCCTTGAAAGCTAAAAGTATCACTGCTATCTATTTAGAGGTACGGCCTAGCAATAACACAGCAATATCATTGTATTCAAAATTTGGTTTTTCAATTATAGGAAGAAGAAAAAATTATTACCCAGGAAAAGAGTCTAGGGAAGATGCTCTCGTAATGAAGAGGACAATACTTATTTAATGAAAGAACTAAATTTATATGGACTTCGTATTCTAGGGATTGATACATTCTGGGAGAGAAGAACTATTTTCAAAAAACGACTTATTGTTGTAGTTGGAGAGCTAAGTGAAGAGGAGTTGTATTTAGTGAAGAGCATTTGTTTTTCAATAAATTTAAATTACTGTGAAAGGGAAACGTTCATTGTTCAATCATTACCTAAATGGGCTAAGACAGACGATACTGTTGTAGATTTTGCGGGATTGGTTCCATCTGCAGAAAACGTAATTGGTTTACCATACTTTAGGAAAATCCTAGAGGAGCCTACCCTGAAGGAAAAAATTTGGAGTGATTTGTCTATGTTTCTTAAACGAAAGTCTGATTAACACTTCTATGTTATTTTTGCAGTGTCGCTGCTCGTTTATCACCAATCATGGTGTCGAAGTTTACTTTCTTTTGATTCCGAGCGCACTTTACTGTGACAGCCCACATTGTAATCGCAACAAATGCTCCGAAAATTGCGACGATTGTATTTACCTCGAAATTTGCATAAAGCAAAAATGAATAGATACCAAGCATAAAAAGAACATTAAGATTTTCATTGAAATTTTGAACTGCTATAGACTGTCCGGCGGAGAGTGTAACATACCCCCGATGCTGTAGCAGAGCATTCATCGGAACGACGAATGACCCCGCCAAGACACCAATGGTTATTAGCAGTACGCTAGCAGGGATTATTGACGAGGTCAGGGTCATCATAGGCACAACCAGGCCCATCAGTACTCCAGTAGGGAGTACTTTTATTGAGTTTTTTAGGCTAATCAATTTACCCGCAATCACAGAGCCAAGGATGATCCCAACTGCGACAATCCCTTGTAACATGGCAGCTTTATCCAAAGTCATATTTAGGTTCACCTGTGCCCACAAAAGGACAATAAATTGTAATGTTGCCCCCGCCCCCCAAAACAAGGTAGTCACAGCTAAAGAAATTTGACCTACTTTGTCATTCCACAAAATCTTATTACTCGCTAAAAATCGTTGTAAGAGAAACACTGGATTCTTTGACAGGATTGTGTACTCAGCATACGTTTTCGGGATAAACAGGTTAAACACAGTGGCAAGTATGTAAATTATTACAATAACGATTAACCCAGCTTCATAGGTATATGTGATGTTCAACATCGTTGCGATGGGCAGAGATAAGAAAAAAGTTGAGAAGATATTTGATATGAGGAATCCTCCAAGCAATGTACCGAGCAAAATCGAGACTACCGTTGTAGATTCTAGCCAACCATTCGCAAAGACTAATTTGTCCGGGGGAAGTAGCTCAGTCAAAATACCATACTTTGCTGGTGCATAAGAGGCAGCGCCGAATCCAACTACGGTGTAAGCAACAAGCGGATGGATATGAAAAAAAAACAGAATACACCCTAGTATTTTTATACTATTCGTAAGAAACATAACTTTTCCTTTTTCGATAGAGTCTGCAAATGGACCTACAAATGGAGCCAAAAAAACATAGGAAATTGTAAAAAATAGTTTTAGCAAGGGTGTCATCCAACTGGGTGCTAGCATATCGACAAGAATTGATATAGCGACTATGAGAAGGGCATTATCCGCCAGAGAGGAAAAAAATTGGGCGAATATAATTGTGTAAAAACCTTTTTTCATATTAACTAACATTAAATCACGAAACTTATTACAATTTAGTGATGAGTCGTCCGGCAAAGCTTATTATTTACACAAATTCTTTTAAACACAACCTTAATGTTTTAAAAGCGAAAACTAAAGACGCGAAAATTTGGGCTTGTGTCAAAGCTGGTGCTTATGGCCATGGCATGGAGAGTATTGTTGAAGGTCTTAAAGAAGCAGATGGACTAGCAGTCCTCGAAATACGAGAGGCCAGGGAGGCTCGAGAATTAGGCTGGCAAAAACCAATATTACTGCTTGAAGGTGTTTTTGCCAGACAAGAATTACAGAGTATTTCTAACTTAGATTTGGAGATTGTTGTCCATAACTCACAGCAGATTGCGTGGTGCTTAAGCGCGAAGAGAAAGTTCAGAAAAATTTGGGTTAAGATTAATACAGGAATGAATCGTTTGGGATTCAAGGGGAGTAGTTTATCCTTATCTATTGGTACCAAAGAAACTCTAAACCAATTGAGGGCTGCTTGTTCACACAGGGGGGTGTTAGGTTGGATGACACATTTCGCTGTTGGCGAATCAACTAAATTTTGTCTTGAGCAAGGGGAAGAGTTTGAAAAAACTATTACCCTTCTCGGTTTTAAGGATGGTGAGAGTATTAGTTATAGTAATTCGGATGCAATTATAAACAATTCTAAATTCTGTTCAGACTGGGTGAGACCAGGAATACTTCTCTATGGGGCCCCATCTTCACTAAATCCTAATTTCGACACTAAGACCGTCTTAAATTCGTTACAACCATGCCAATCCTTGCAATCAGAGATTATCGCAACTCAAGTCGTGAAAGCTGGCGAGGCCATAGGTTACGGAAAAACTTTTGTGGCTCCAAACGACATGATAGTTGGCATTGCTGCAATTGGTTATGCCGACGGATACCCCCGCAGCATAAAGAAAGGTACATGTTGTATTGTTGAAGGGAAAAGATGCCCTATCGTGGGCGTAGTTTCGATGGATTTAATCCATATTGACTTGAGTAAATGTCCAGAGGCAAGTCTAGGAAGCGTGGTTGAATTTTGGGGAAAACAAATGCCAATTACAGAAGTAGCCCGGTTTAGCGGGAGGCTTTGCTATGAGTTATTTACTGGAATCACCAGTAGAGTGACGCGCGAAATAATGTGAAGCCGTCTTAGCTACTAATCGAATTTTCTATGTTTTCTGCAGCAGAATAGCCAGCCCTAACTGCCCCTTCTATTGTTGATGGATAATTAAAACTTGCTTCGTCAGAACATTTGTAAATATCCTTTATGCCCGTTCTTGTGCCTGACCAAATAGCTGCGCGTTTACACTGGTCATGTGTACATGCAATCGTGGCCCGTTTGGCCCTAATAAGTTTATAATCGAGATGCTTCAGATTAACTGAATATTGTTTGTATAAAAATTTTTGTGCAAATTCATATAACTTTTCTTCTTCTTTTCTTGAGTTTACATTGTTACAGGCGCTTCTGATGATAGATACTATGGTAAATTCCCTGGTTTTTTTTTGAGTTACAACGACATAAGACGAACCCTTAAATTCGATGGGATTCCAAAAGAAACTTTCTTCTTTTTTGTGATAAATATTCTCAGCCTGTAATGATGGGATAACAACCCACATATTTAAAATATGACGATATTTTTGGTTTTCCCATAAGATCGATTCTTTTGTATTAGGATACCCGCTCTTCTTCCATATTTTTGCTGCGATATGACCTGGCACAGCTAGAAAAATAGTGTCATAAGATTGTGAAAGCATCCCTCTACATTCAATTTTTTTGCCTGGTTGGATTCTTTGGACTAACGAATTGAAGTGAAAGTTAACTCCATTTTTCTGAAGGTGCTTTTCTATTGGTTTTATTGCACATGAGTAATAATCAGTTTCAGGCATCAATATTTCAAGACTATTTGGTATATCTTTTATGCACTCATTTACCAAAAACGAAAGAGTACTGAGATCCGAATTATCAAATTCTGTATTCATGGAGTTTTCAACAAATGATTTCCAGAAAAGATTGATGGTTGCATTACTAAAAAAAAATGTTTTGTAAAGGTAATTGAGTGAGCGCTCATTAAAAAATTTCCTCTTTAGAAGAAAAAGTGAAAAATAGAACTTTAGGAAGAAAAGATTCGTTGGCGTTTTGACAAATTTAATGTATGGCACAAGTGGTTTTTTAAAAAGCATAAGTTTTTCTAATCTAAATCGAAGAAGCTCTTGCAATTCGTCCCCCTGAAGTTTTAGCATATTCCACTCGAAGGTGTGTCTACTCCAATATTTTAAAGCATCGCACTTATCGAGCAGTTCAATAAAGTTTGTGTATGCCCCGATTGTAAAATGTTGACCGTTGTCGCAGGAAAAGATAGTTTCATTTTTGAGTCGCCAATCAAAGGATGAGATTCGTCCACCTGATCTAGGAGCTGCCTCATAAATATCTATCACGAAGCCATTGTTTTTTTCCGAAAGTTTTTTTGCAATGGAAAGTCCTGATATCCCTGCTCCGATAATAGCTACTTTCATATCTTCATATCTGAAATTTTGCCCCACAAACCTTTTAAGACCGCATTTAATTTTTCAATGGTATTTAATGAGATTCTTTTATCGAAAACATTAAATTTAGTTTTTTTTATTTTTTTTAATAGGTTCAAATAAATCATACCCATGATTATTCCGGGTCGTTGTTCTTTATAATTTTCGTTTGGTAGTGATGAAAATGCACTTCTATATCTTTTAGCTGTGATAGCGTAAAATTCCTGGCACATTGATCTAACTGTTTCTGTATCATTCGCTTCACTGTGTAATAAACTCAAATCATACTTTTGTGATAACTCTAGTGGAATATATACTCTGCGATTTTCTCTGTCTTCAGCAATGTCTCGTAATATATTAGTAAACTGACATGCTATACCAAGCTCAGAAGCATAAGTTAAAACTTCTGCGTTTCGAACATCTCCGAAAATTCTAGCGGATAAACGTCCAACAGCACCAGCAACATGATCGCTATAGCTTTCTAATTCAATAAAGCTGGCGAATGGCTTGTGATTCAAATCTTGTCTGACACCGCCTATAATTTTGAGCAAATCAGTTATGGGGAGTGAGCAACTTTCAATAGGTTTTCGCAATGCAATAGTTATCGGGTGTGTTGGAGCATCTAATGCATTGCAAATCTCTTCTTCCCACCAATCAAGTTTTCTTCTTGCAATATCTGTTTCTAATCCGGAATCCCCAATATCGTCTATTTCTCTGCAATATGAGTACAGTGCTTCCATAGCCTCTCTTTTTTCATTATTTAAAAGAGCAAAAGCTACTGTAAAGTTTGAATTGCTTCTTACGACTTTATTTCTGCAAAACTCAGTGGGAGACATCGTTCTCTCAAATATTCAAAATAGAATTATATAAAAAAATAGGAATTTTTTTTGTTTCTAATTTAGGGGGTTGGGTCCAGACTATGGACGGATCTTTTTTAATTTGTTGGACAATGTTTTTTCCGCATTCAATGATTAATGCAATTTCCATAGAAAATCTAGTGGCATACCTGACCTTAGATTTTCTAATTTTCCTGGGCAGGAGAGACCCTGTCAAAAGGTTTTGTTCTCCTTTCACTACTAATTTCATAACAAGTTTATTTTTATTTTCACCGGTGAGTCTTGAAACAGAGATCAAATTGTTTTCCTCTAACGATTTTGGCCACTCAGACTTAGGGACGTAACACCTGTTGTTTTCAGCATCTTCTTTTATATCTTGAGCAAAATTTATTAGTTGCAAACCGGTACATATTTTATCGGATAGCTCTGTAAATTCAGCTTTATCTTTATCATGTATTTTTGTGTTTAGCCCCACAGTTGCTAACAAAAATCGACCGACTGGGTTTGCTGAATAGCTACAATAATTTATCAGTTCAGACCATGTGGAAAATGAGCTGAACGTCGAGTCTATTTCAAATGCCTTGAGTAAGTCACACACGGAATAGGGGTCGATATCATACTCTTCAAGAACAGCAACTAATTTTTTTGAAATTTCTTTTATATGTGTTTCTACAGAATTTCTGGCCTCGCCACAGTTTTTACTCATAGTGATTTCATTTCGAAACATGTTTAGTAGGCGGATTTTTGTTTCCGTATTCAGGTCACTGCAGTCAGCTATGTCATCCGCAGTCCTAGCGAAAGCATAAAATGGTTTTACTGCGTTACGGATTTTTTTGGGCATTAGAATTGAGGCTACGGGAAAGTTTTCGTAGTGATTAACGGAATTTAGATAGCTAGGTTGCATTTGCAGACGGATAAACGTAGTAATATCTTATTATCGCATGATTCAAACATATTATAATTACACGCATCCAGCGAAGGTGGCGAAATTGGTAGACGCACCAGGTTTAGGTCCTGGCGCCGCAAGGTGTGGGGGTTCGAGTCCCCCCCTTCGCATTTTTAAAATTTAAACATAACTTTTGGCGAGCAGGAAAAGTTAGAAATTCAGTTTTAAACAGTAGGTAAAATCTTTGTTTTTCTTCTAAGGTTGCGTACTGTTGGATGCTATACTATGAACTGTCGAAGGTTTGATATACGAACCTTTGTTGATATTTAGCTTAAACGGTAAATTGATAGTGCTTTTAGGAATATTTTGTTGAGTGATATTAAGAAAAAAGAATCTAGCGAATTGATAAAGTATTTTGACATAGAAGTGCTACCCTCAGATACTCAGCCAATCGTAGAAAGTAAGATTAGAAAAATTGCAAAAACCATGAAAGCGCCTGGATTTAGACCAGGAAAAGTGCCGATTGACATTGTCAAACAGACACATGAACTTGAGGTTCAATCTGATGCTATAAATGAGGTGATAAATAAAAAATATCTTGAGGCGGTTGAAAAGCAAAATTTTCAACCGGCTGGTCCCCCGAATATTCAACCTCTTGTTGACAATAAAAACCCTGACAAGAAATCTGATAAGTTGGTTTTTCGAGCAGAAATAGAGTTATTTCCGGAAATTAGTCTTCCAAATCTTAATGAGCTTGTTGTAAAAAAAGCAGTTTCTAAAGTCACGGAAAAAGATGTCGAAAGAACGATAGAAACATTGCAGAAGCAAAAGATAGTTTATTCTGAATCAAAGAAAGGAGCATCGATACAGGATAGGGTCTCGATAGACTTTTTGGGCAAATTAGATGGTAAACCCTTTAAAGGGGGTCAGGCTCAGGATGTAAGCTATGTGTTGGGATCCGGTCAGATGATTCCCGAATTTGACAAGTTGATTGTTGGTATGAAGAAGGGTGAACAAAAGCTAGATACAATCACTTTTCCAACGGACTATCCTGCAAAAGAGCTTTCCGGTAAGGCTGTTGAATTTGATATTAAAGTAAGGAGTGTAGAAGAGGGGAGATTACCCAAAATAGATGAGAATTTTGCTAAACAGTTTGGTATAGATGATGGAAGTATCGAAAAACTGGAAAAAGAGGTTGAGAAAAATTTGAAGAGGGAGGTTGAGTCCCGTTGCTCTTCAAAGACAAACAACTCTGCTTTAGAAGCACTGTTGCAGGCAAGCGAGTTCGAAATTCCAGAGGTAATGGTTAAGCTGGAGAGCGATAGGTTGGCAGAAAGAACCAAGGCTACTATGAAGCAGCAGGGAATGTTTGCTGAACAAACAAATTTACCCCCAGAAATTTTTCTGGAACGGGCAAGACGCAGAGTCAAATTGGGGCTGCTTGTGAATAAAGTAGTTGAGGCAAATGAATTAAACCCGAACGAAGAGCAGATTTCTTTGGTTGTTAAGGAGATGAGCGGTGTTTACGAGGACCCAGAAGCCTTTAAAAAGTGGTTTTTGCAGGATCCTAAAAGAAGAGCTCAGGCAGAAGCGATAGCTTTGGAACGCAACGTGGCGTCGTGGATTATGGATTCTGCTGTAATTGAAACTGAAGAAATTGATGCGATCGAATTATTAAGTGATGCTGCAAAAGGCACGGAGGTTAGCGAGTAAGGATGAATAATAATAATTATAAACAAGTGGAAAATTTAGGGCTTGTCCCAATGGTAGTTGAGCAGTCTGGCAGGGGAGAGCGGGCTTATGATATTTATTCTCGTCTGTTAAAGGAAAGAGTCGTCTTTCTAATAGGCCCACTAAACGACCATGTTGCGAATTTGGTCATTGCTCAAATGTTGTTTCTAGAGTCGGAGAATCCGGATAAAGATATCTCCCTATATATTAATTCTCCCGGAGGAGCTGTTTCCTCGGGCCTGGCGATATTTGACACGATAAATTTCATTAAGCCGGATGTCAGCACATTATGCATAGGCATGGCTGCAAGTATGGGAGCTTTTTTGCTTGCTGCTGGGACAAAAGGGAAGAGGCTTTGTTTGCCGAACAGTAGGGTGATGATTCACCAGCCATTAGGAGGTGTCTCCGGGCAAGCAACAGATATCGAGATACACGCAAAAGAAATTTTGGCGTTGAAGAATCAATTAAATAAGATTTTATCCCAACAAACAGGACAGTCCCTTAAAACTATTGCTAAAGATACCGATAGAGATAATTTTATGTCAGCGCAGGATGCTCTAAAATATGGGATAGTTGATAACGTGATTGAAAAAAGAGAGTAGCGTAAGGTTTTTACCCATTTTATGACAAACAAAGATAACGCCTCTGATAAATTACTATACTGTTCCTTTTGTGGGAAAAGCCAGCACGAAGTTAAAAAATTAATTGCTGGTCCTTCAGTGTTTATATGTGATGAATGTATCGATCTTTGCAATGAAATTGTGCGTGATGAAGTTCTTGGAGAAAAAGGGTCAAAAAAAGAGAGGAAGGATTTTCTCCCAACTCCCAGAGAAATAACTGGTTTCTTAGACCAGTACGTCATTGGTCAGACAAAGGCTAAAATTAGTTTGGCGGTTGCTGTCTATAATCATTATAAAAGAATTGGGTCAAAAAAAAAGCAGCATAGTATCAGTAAAGGAAGCGACAACGTTGAACTTTCCAAAAGTAATATTCTTTTGATCGGGCCAACCGGTTCGGGAAAAACATTTCTAGCTCAAACCCTCGCACGATTTCTTAACGTTCCATTCGTTATAGCCGATGCAACGACACTGACAGAGGCAGGATATGTAGGAGAAGATGTTGAAAACATAGTCCAAAAATTGTTGCAAAAATGCAATTATGATACGGAGGCGGCGCGTCATGGGATTGTTTATATAGACGAGATTGATAAAATTTCTAGAAAGTCTGATAATCCCTCCATTACCAGAGATGTGTCGGGTGAGGGCGTTCAGCAGGCCTTACTAAAGTTAATTGAGGGTACAGTGGCTTCGGTGCCCCCACAAGGAGGTAGAAAACATCCAAATCAAGATTTCGTGCAAATGGATACAACTGATATTTTATTCATTTGTGGGGGTGCCTTTGATGGGTTAGAAAAGGTAATTAGAGGTAGAACGGAGAAAACATCAATTGGATTCGATGCGGACGTTAGGTCAAAGAATCAAAAGGGATTGGGAATTCTTTTTAGGGAGGTTGAACCAATTGATTTAACGAAATTCGGCATAATACCCGAGCTTGTTGGCAGATTGCCTGTTGTTGCGACTTTAGATGAATTAGATGAAACTGCCTTGATCGAAATTTTAACAGAACCCAAAAATGCGCTGGTGAAACAGTATCAGACGTTGTTTCAATTAGATGGGGTAACTCTTGAAATTAGACCCTCAGCTTTGAAAGCAATTGCGGCAAAGGCGGTCAAAAGAAGAACAGGGGCTAGAGGATTACGGTCTATTCTAGAGGCAAGTTTGATGAAAACAATGTATGAAATTCCGGACTTACCTAATTTAGCTAAGGTAGTTGTTGAGGAAAACGTTATTTTGGAAGAATCTGAACCTATTCTCATATATGAAGACAAAGGCAGGGTTGTGAAAAGAAAGGTGAGTAAAAATTAGGGAAAAGATGGTTGAAAAAGGGCTTATTGCCCCCACCTTTTCTAGTAAATTAATAGTTTTAAAATCCGATACATTATGTGTGCTCCACTAAACTTAACACTGTGAGATTTTATGGAAGACGATAGCAAGAGTGAAATTGAAAAGATCGACCCCGAAGTAGTCGATGTGACTTCGCCATTACCTTTATTGCCCTTGCGTGATGTTGTTGTATTCCCGCACATGGTAATTCCATTGTTTGTTGGGAGGGCTAAATCGATAAAGGCCATGGAAATATCTATGGAAGGGGGGCAACATATCTTGTTGGCAACACAGAGGAATGCTTCGCAAAACGAGCCCTCATATAACGATCTGTACAGAGTAGGATGTGTCGCTAACATACTCCAAATGCTAAAATTGCCAGATGGTACCGTAAAGGTATTGGTTGAGGGGATACAGCGAGCATCTATTTTAGACCTATCTAATAACAATGATTATTTTTCAGTTCATTGTGAGTTAATTAAAGACGATACCGTTGTAGGCCCAGAACATGAAGCTCTTCGGCGCACAATCTTGGGACAATTTGAACAGTTTGTAAAATTGAATAAAAAGATTTCTGCTGATCTTTTTAGCTCTGTTTCTTCCCTTGAAGAGTTCAGTCGGCTTTCGGATACGATAGTCGCTCACTTACCCCTGAAAATAGAGGATAAGCAAGAAATTCTTGAAACTAGTTCAGTTGTCAAGCGTATGGAAAAGATCTTAGAACATATCGAGACTGAATTAGATATATTGCAGGTTGAGAAGCGAATTCGAGGGAGAGTAAAACGGCAGATGGAAAAGAGTCAAAGAGACTATTATCTAAATGAGCAAGTCAAGGCTATTCAAAAGGAGTTGGGAGAGGGAGAGGATAGCGAACTTGATGATCTTGAAAAGAAAATTGCAAGCGCAGGAATGAGTTCGGAAGCGCTCGAGAAAGCTAAATCGGAGGTAAAAAAGCTTAAACTAATGTCCCCAATGTCTGCCGAGGCTACAGTTGTTCGAAATTATGTAGACTCGTTACTTGCTTTGCCGTGGAAAAGAAAAAGCAAGGTTAGTAAAAACTTAAAAAATGCGCAAAAGATACTTGATGAAGATCATCATGGATTGGAGAAAGTGAAAGAAAGGATTCTAGAATATCTCGCAGTTCAACAAAGGGTTAAAAAAGTAAAGGCACCAATTTTGTGTTTAGTAGGTCCACCTGGGGTTGGAAAAACATCTCTTGGACAATCAATCGCGAGGGCTACGGGACGGAAGTTTGTTAGGATGGCTCTTGGGGGAGTAAGGGATGAGGCAGAGATTCGCGGACATAGAAAGACCTATATAGGCTCTATGCCTGGGAAAATTTTAACGAATATCTCAAAAATGGGAGTTAAGAACCCTTTGTTTTTGCTGGATGAGGTTGATAAGATAGGAACAGACTTCCGAGGAGATCCGGCGAGTGCACTGTTAGAGGTTCTCGACCCAGAGCAGAACAACTCGTTTGTTGATCATTACATTGAGGTTGAATATGACTTGTCTGATGTAATGTTTGTCGCGACGGCCAACAGTTTGAGCATTCCGCCAGCTTTGTTGGACAGGCTTGAAGTTATAAGGCTTTCCGGCTACACAGAAGATGAAAAAATAAGCATTGCAAAGAAATATCTTTTACCCAAGCAAATAAAGTTCGCTGGATTGCGGAAGGCAGAAATGAATACTCCATGCGATGGCGTAATTACAGATATAATACGGTACTACACCAAAGAGGCGGGTGTTCGTGGGTTGGAACGGGAAATTTCCAAACTATGCCGTAAGGCGACAAAAACAATATTAACTGAGTCAAAGGTTACAAAGGTTGACGTGACTGCAGATAGATTAAGCGATTTCCTAGGTGTCAGAAAGTATACTTATGGTGTCGCTGAGAATGAAGATAAGGTTGGTCAGGTAATGGGGCTGGCATGGACAGAAGTTGGAGGGGAGTTATTGACAATAGAGGCCAGCGCCATGCCAGGACAAGGAAAAATTATCAGAACCGGTTCTTTAGGTGATGTAATGAAGGAGTCAGTAGAGGCGGCGAGGTCTGTAGTGAGATCGAGAGCTGCATCGCTGGGTATTAAAGACGATTTTTTTGAGACACTCGACCTCCATGTGCATGCACCTGAAGGCGCAACCCCCAAGGATGGGCCCAGTGCCGGGATCGCGATGACAACCGCGATAGTTTCAGCTTTAACTAGTATTCCTGTCAAACATTCTGTGGCTATGACAGGAGAGATCACTCTTAGGGGAGAAGTTTTGCAGATCGGCGGGCTAAAAGAGAAGCTTTTGGCTGCTCATCGAGGAGGTCTGAAAGATGTTCTTATTCCGGAGGAGAACAAAAAGGATCTTACTGAGATCCCTGAAAAGATTATTACAGAATTAAACATCATACCTGTAAGGTGGATAGATCAAGTCTTTGAGCTTGCGTTATCTGAATTGCCTACTTCTCTGACAGAAGATCCGGGCAAATTGGCCTCATCAGTTAGAGGTAGTAAAAAGAGCAGGACATCTAGTGAGCCGTTGGCCCACTAGAGTAAATAAAAGTAAAATATTATTGGCGAAGAAGTGATAACCTAATATACTTGTGTATTTGATTGGTACCCTGGGTGCTTAGCTCAGCTGGTAGAGCGGCGCCCTTACAAGGCGTAGGTCGGGAGTTCGATCCTCTCAGCACCCACCAAAATTATGTATTGCGGAGCGGTAGTTCAGCTGGTTAGAATATCGGCCTGTCACGCCGGAGGTCGCGGGTTCGAGTCCCGTCCGCTCCGCCACTTTTTAGAGCCAGGGTCTATACAATTTCCGTAGAGATCCGCTCTAAACCCTCACAGTTAAGCCATTCTTTCATTTACCCCTCGTTTTTTGCAGATACTGTAACACTTCAAGTACGACTGCATATCTTAGCACATGAAGGCTTACCCATGCTTACTCTGGCATGCCTAAAAAAGCTAGCTCCCCCTTTTAACCCTCGAAAAAGGTTCGTGTCTAGGTGTAAGGACACGAACAGATCGGATCCGAACACTTCAGTTTTTGGGGTGTTTTGTGATTTTTTGTTTAATAGGAAGATCTGGGTTTCTGTATTCTAGTTTAAGAACACAAAGGTAAATTTTATCGTCCTCACGAATATTAGAGGCAGACATTTTTTTCTTTCTCTTAAAGTTTTTTTGTTGCTCACCGTGAAAGTGAGGATCTAAAAACTTTTTTGGATATTTCCGATTGAACTAAATTAATTTTTCGAATTGATACATTTATCTAAAGAAAGGTCTAATTGTTTTTTTTCATTATAAGACAAGAAGTAAATCTCTAATTTATTCAAACTAAAAGTTGTTTGACGATTTACTTTGCAATAAAAACTGAAATTAATTGGTGGCCCTATCAGGTTGCAAGGTGCTGTATACTATGTGGGTGGAGACAGGTAAAAAAAATAATTTATTATTAAATCACCAGCTTTGTTTTGCTCTTTACAGTGCGTGTAACGCGGTGATGAGGGCATACAATAAGAAGCTTGGGAAATATAACTTAACTTATACGCAATATCTAGTATTACTGGTGCTTTGGGAAACACCCGGCACAACACTAAGTTACCTTTCGGAAAAGCTCAAATTGGGTTCGGGAAGTTTGTCTCCAGTTTTGAAAAGAATGCAAAACAATGGGTTGTTGCTGAAGATTAGATCTGCAAAGGACGAGCGAACGATTAACTTAAATTTGACTCAAAAAGGGAATGAACTTAAAGAGACTGTATCAAAAATTCAGGAGGATGTTAGTTGCCAAACGGGTCTAATCCATCAAGACTATTGTGACCTCAGGGATTCCATTAACGAACTTAACAAAGTTTTAGAACTTACCGACAGCCCTAGATTAAACCTCCGCCTCTCATAGAAGGCTTACTGATGTAAATTTTCCTTTTTTTCATAAAACTTTCCTATTTATATTGTGCGATAACTAATCGCGTGCTACATTTTTATAGTCTCTGCAGGTTGAGATTTTTTTAATTTTTTTTGAGGAGAGATATATGTCGCTTTTAAGTTTGTTCAAAAAGCACGGCGTGAAGCAAGCTCTCAGTTGTTTAATTTTATCCGCCGGTATTTTGGGATTTACTTCTGTGCATGCTGACAAGAAGAATTTGCCAACGGTAACGGTAGTAGACCCTTCTCCAGTTAACTGGTTGTGGATTACCTGGAATACGATGGATGAAATTGTGAGAGTTGATAGTGAAGGAAATGAAATCCTTGATCTTGCTGAAAGTTACACATGGAAAAATAAAACTACACTTGAAATGGTTTTGAGGCCAAATATCAGATTTCATGATGGCGAACTATTGACAGCCAAAGTTTTTAGAAAAAGCTTTGATGAGGTTCAAAGATGGAAGAATCCTCATCCACCTGGTGCTTTTCTAAATTTTCATCCTAAGACGAAACTTGAAGTTCTGGGTAAATATTCTGTTCGATTTACGTTTCCAGAGCCTGATGCTTCAGCAATAATGAAATTTAGGGGTATGCACGTTGGCAGCACAAAATTTTGGAACCAGTTAGCTTTTATTGATGCGAAGACTAAAAATGCCGAAGGGCATTGGTGAGTCATAGATGAAGCTGGTCCGTGGGGGACTGGCCCATTCGTATTAAAAGAAGGAGTTTCTGTTTTGGATAAAAGATCACCAACTGTGATTATGGAGCCTAACAACGACTACTGGAATCCTACAAGAATTCCAAAAGTTAGGATTAAGTTCGATAACATCATTTCAAAAGCGGAAGCAATTGACGAGGTAATCAAAGGCGGTAAAATCGATATCGTCACAGAACTTACTCCGGCGGAAGCAATGAAGGTAAGTGAGAGCAGCAAAGCCGGTGTTGTCGAAAGCAGAGCAAAAACTGTTTTGGTTGGTGTTTTTAATCAAAATAAGTCTGGTTCGAAATGGAAAAATAAAGAATTACGCCAGGCAATAAATCATGCCGTTGATAAGAACCTTGTTTTACAAGAAGGGCATCTCGGATATGGGACAATAATGCCCGCGATGATTACTGGTGGTTCTTTTGGTTACAACAGTTCACTTTCTCCTTATGCTTATGAGCCTAAAAAAGCTCAGGCGGTTTTGAAGGGAGCAGGAATTAAAGATTTTGTTATTGCAACGGGAGCAGGTCATAAAGCGGTTGCCGATTCCATAGCAAAAAATCTATCTGCTGTCGGGATTTCTGCAAAAGTGGATACATCAGGGTCCGATGGTTGGGACATAAAACTTGTTGAACATTTCGATTGGTCACCCAACCATCCTTACGGAGTTGTTCATAGGGAGTTTTTTGGTCAAGACGGTGGATTCAGATCAATGCCTGTTAATAAGGGTTTTGAGGATATTGGCAAAAAAATTGTAAATAGTCCTGACAATCAGGAAAGTTTGACAAGAGAGCTTGAGGCATATGTGCATGAGCAGGCTTTTGCTTTATTCTTATACGCCCCGTCAAAACTCTATGCAGTGTCGAACAGGGTTAACTTTACCCCTTATCGTACAACTGTTTTGGAGTTAGCTGAGACAACCGTAAGGTGAACTCGTGACGAACAACCCCCCTTTTATACCTGCTAGAAAGGGGGGTTTGTTTTTGTGATTGTTGGAACTGCTGGACATATTGATCACGGGAAAACTACGCTTATAAAATCTCTTACCTCAGTTGATACAGATTCTCTTGAAGAGGAAAAAAAAAGAGGTATAAGCATAAACATTGGTTTTGCTTATCTATCTACACCGATGGGTAACATGATTGGATTTGTAGACGTTCCAGGACACGAAAAATTTATTACTAATATGTTAGCGGGGGCATGCGGAATAGATTTTTGTTTATTAGTTGTTGCAGCAGATGATGGTGTTATGCCACAAACAAAAGAGCATTTGCTTATATGCGAAAATTTGGGAATTACTGACGGTGCTGTAGTAGTAACGAAAACGGACTTGGTAGGGCCCGCTGAGTGCGAAATAGTCATAGAAAGAATAAAAAAATTTCTCAGAAAATCTTTTTTAAAGGATTGTCAATTTTTTCAGGCTTCGAATAAAAATTTGGACGGTATTCGACAGTTAAAAGACTATTTGCTAAGCACTAATATCGTTAAAAGATCAAAGAAAATAAGTCAAAACTTTCGCTTACCGATTGATCGATGTTTTACGAAAGATGGAGCCGGGACAGTTGTTACAGGCACAATATTTTCTGGCGAAATAAAAAAGAACGATTATGTTACACTTCTGCCTCAAGGTAAAAAGCTGCGAGTAAAGGGCATTCGAGCACAGTCTAAAGAAACTACTATCGGACGGGTAGGCGATAGATGTGCTTTAAATTTGACGGGAAATAACTTAAAGAAAAATGAGATCAGCCGAGGGAACTGGATTGTCGAAACGGGTTTAAGTCTGGTCACCAGAAGAGTCGATGGGTTTTTACATTTATCGGATTCAGAACCTAAAGCTTTGAAGCATAATTCCATAATTCATTTACACATTGGTACTCAGAATACAGTAATAAAATTAGCGGTTTTGCATGGAGAAGAAATTTTGCCTGGACATTCTGGTTTCGTTCAATTTATCTCAGCGAAAAATTTTGTTTCCACTTGTGGAGACCACTTTATTGTAAGAGACGAAAATTCTACCAGAACGTTGGGTGGCGGTCTAATATTGAATCCCGATGCAAAATGCAAATTCAGACGAAAGAAAAAAAACATTGTCTTGCTAAAAGCTCTGTTGGAAGGTATACAAAGTAACTCCGAAAGACTTGAAGGCCGGTTAATGAAACTTGCGAGAAATGGTTTTGATTACGATTGGTTAGTAAAGATTTTTAATATAAGAAGGAATAACATCGCTGAATGGCTTGATGATAGTGGACTTGTAAAGATCCCATATACGGGAGGCTCATTAGTTTTTGAGCGAACATTTGTTGATAATTTTAAACTAAGAGTTGTTCAGTGGTTAAAAGCCTACCATAAAAATAATTTCGATATATACGGACCCGACATAAATACATTCTTTGAAGGTGTTGGGGGAGATATGTCTTTAGAGTCATTTAATTTTTTACTAAAATTTATCACGGAGTTGGGGATTATTAAAGTTAAGATGGCGAGATATTACCACCCTGAGCATCGCCCAAAATTGGTTGACGAAGACCGTATATTATTTCAAAAAATTGAAAAGGTTATTCATGAAGATGAACTTAGCCCTCCACAAATTACAGAGTTATTTCCAGAATTACAAATAAATGCTAAAAAAGGGGAGATTCTAATGGCGAAACTTGAAGAGTTAGGCCACGTATGCAAAATCAGAAAAAACCAATATTTTCTGGCAGAGACTGTGCAAAGGCTAGCTAAAAAGGTTGAAGAGCTCGCTAACTCAAAAGGGAAGGAGAAATTTACAATGGCCGAATTTAGAACCGTTACGAAGCTTTCGAGAGGCCTTACGATTCCATTTTTAGAGTTTTTTGACAGATCCGGATTAACAACCAGATTTAGCACTGGAAGAAGAATTAAAAATTCGTGTTCTACTGTCTTTGGTTTCGATGACTACTAATCTAAGGAAGAGAAACGTTTCCCGGTGGGGCGTCTGGACTTCAAATCCAGGGAGGGTGGTTAGGTCATTCTCGGTAGGTTCGACTCCTATTCTCTTCCGCCAAAATTTCTTATGAACGCCAATTTAATTCCGAGTATCGATTTCATGCTATCCCTCGAAGATGGTAAAGGGCTAGCCTTCAACTACGGTAGGAAAAGCGTCGTCAAGACCCTGCGCAGGACAACTGCTGAGTTTCGGAAAAAGATAGTTTCGGGCGAAATAAGATCCGTTACTGCAGAATTAATTTTGAAAAAATGTGAAGAAGCGTTGGAGGAATCTAGTCAACCCTCCCTGAAAAAAGTTATCAACCTTACGGGAACAGTACTACACACTAACTTGGGAAGAGCACTGCTGCCAAGCAAAACTATAGAGGAGGTGGCAGATAAGTATGCGAATCCTGTGACCCTTGAATATGATATTTCTAAAGGAAAACGCGGAGATAGAGATGATCATATCGTTGGCCTAATAAAGGAACTTACTAACGCTGAGGATGCCACGATAGTTAATAATAACGCGGCAGCGGTATTTCTTACATTAAATAGTCTTGCTCAAAAAAGGGAAGTCATAGTTTCCAGATCAGAATTAGTTGAAATTGGAGGGTCTTTTAGAATACCTGATATTATGCGAAAAGCCGGTTGTCGACTAGTGGAAGTCGGCACTACTAATAGGACGCATTTGGAAGATTTTGAAGATGCAATAACCGAGAAAACGGCTATGGTCATGAGAGTTCACTGGAGTAATTTCAAAATCACGGGTTTCACTGCCTCCGTAGATCAGGAGACTCTAGCTGACCTGTGTAAAAAAAGAAAAATTCCTTTCATCGAGGATTTAGGTAGCGGTACTTTATTAGAAATGGAGAAGTTTGGCCTTCCTCGGGAGCCGACAATTCAAAGCTCTCTGATAAAAGGAACTGATCTCGTTCTTTTTAGTTGCGACAAGCTGCTTGGTGGACCGCAGGCGGGGATAATTGCAGGCAATAAAGAATTAATTAAAAGAATAAAAAGAAATCCTTTGAGAAGATGCCTGCGCGTGGGTAAGCTCACTTTGTGTGCGTTAGATTCTGTTCTGAGAATGTATTTAAAAGAAGAAACTTTGACCACAGAATTAACTACAATGCGGCTATTAACCAAAAGCGTTGACTTTATAAAAGCTCAGACAGAAAGCAATTGCTTTTTGGTCCAAAATGCGTTGGAACCGGAATTCAGAGTAGAGATGGTTAATATGAAAGGACAAGTAGGTAGCGGTTCTCTACCAGAAGATAAATTACCTAGTTTTGGATATAAAATTAGCAGCAACAGCAAAAAAAGTAAAAGAAGTAGTCAAATTACAAAACTGGAGCGAAGTTTTAGAAAACTTAGCATTCCGATCATTGGCAGAATTAAGGAAGACTCATTATTTTTAGATTTACGATGTCTTATGGATGAAGAAGAATTTGCAAAATCTTTCATTGAATTGAAATCTACTGGCCTGTAGACATGTCATTTCTTGTCGCATTTTCCTGCCACTCTCGATAGTCAATGGACCACGTGCTTTTGATGTAGCTCAATGCCGAAATGATCTGGTCTATGTCTAGAATATTTTTAAACGCAGGCATATTACTTTCATATTCTAATGGTTTATTTTTTCCTGGCGTGAAACCGTTCAATACAACATCAACTAAATATGAGTCAGGATGGTGCCAGGTGTGCCCATTTTCATCGTGGGGTGGCGCAGGAAGACGACCGTCCGCTCCAAATGTCTCCCAATTAGGCTGACCTTCTAGATTTTTACCATGGCATGCGGCACAATATGTCCCGTAAACCTTTTTACCTTCTTTAACAACAGAAATTTCAGTATCTTTTAAAAGAAACCGGGATTTTTCTTCGGCCAAAACGGTCGGAGAGACTATAAATAAAGTAGCAAACATTTTTACAAAAACCATGGGTATATGATGAGTAACATTCTTCTAAAGTTCAATATGATCATCATTTCTGTGTTTCTATTTGGTTGCGTGGAAGATGGATCGATAAACAATAATAGAGACTCGGAGCGTATTGTCGCTGATAGAAAAAAAGTTGATGCCTTTTTTAATTCTAGTTTCAAGGCATTTGATAGGTCTATGCAGCCGTTAAGAAAGTATGAGGGTAAGGTTATGATCGCCTACTTTTGGGCCACGTGGTGCGCATCTTGCGTGAGAGAAACAACTATGTTGAAAGAATTGGAGGAGCAATATAGGGATAAAAATGTGTCATTTCTTGGTATCGCTGTAGATAACACGGACAAGGTGAGAGATTTTGTCAAAAAAAACGGAATTACATTCGAAATACTCATCGGCGGCAACGATGCCATCGATCTTTCAAAACAAATGGGGAATTTGCGCAAAGGACTTCCATATATGGTTGTTATTGATGCCGACAATAATTTTATTGCAAAGTTTTTGGGGGAAACGTCAAAGGAAAAATTGGAAGAAGCGATAATTAAAGCAATTTAATAAGGCTAATGTATCTATTCTGGAAAGCACAAACCCAAAATTTTACTAAAATTAAATGGAAATCGTAAAAAAATTTTATGATGAGAATGTTTTACCTCACTTACTCGACTGCGCGTGTAATAATAAAGCCTTCGATGTACAGCGATCAATTATAGTGCCAAAAGTTAGCGGCACTGTTCTTGAAATTGGTTTTGGCTCGGGTCTAAATTTACCATTTTATAACCAGGATAAAGTCCATCATTTGTGGGCGCTTGAGCCCTCGAAAAAACTATTGCAGCTCGCAAAACGGAATATTAAAAACACTAGCTTTTCGCTAGATATTTTAAACTGCTTCGCTGAGGATATTCCCTTACCTGACGACTCAGTCGATAATGTTTTAATTACTTACACAATGTGTACTATTCTTGAACCTATTAAAGCTAATATTGAGATTAGGAGGGTTTTGAAAAAAGACGGCAATTTATTATTTTGCGAACATGGAATTGCTATCAACGATAAAGATGCGAAATTACAAAAGATGATTAATCCTTATTGGAAAAAAATAGCTGGAGGATGTCAATTGACCCGTGATATTCCTTCAATTATTTCTCAGTCTGGGTTCCAAATTGATCAACTGTCCCAGGGGTATGTTGAAGGTGTTCCGAAATTTGCAGGATATAACTATTTGGGGCTGGCAAAGTTACATTAAATTAAAAATTTATCTAACCTTCAGTTCCAAGCGTTATTTCTATTTTTTAAGAAAAAATTTGTGAAAGTCTATTGTTTGCATTAAGTTTTTCTAAGTTGCGGTTAAAGCAAGTGCGTAAATATTTTATAAATAAATTACTTTAAGTGCTTACATGGCTTGTATTGCAACGGAGCTGAGGATATATTTGAGTTCGCGGGTACTTGTTATGATGTCGCTGATTATGCAACCCAATGGAATGATGCTAGGGGTTTCCATACGTCCCAAATATAAACGCTGCACTCAATTGGATGCAGTTACTAGGCTTTTGTTAGCAAAGCAAAGCAGACTTTTTTAGCTAACTGCACAAAAAGTGGGTTAATTAGTTACACAGAAAAAAATACGGTTTAAAATTAATACTATTTGCTGAACTGTGTACAGACTTAATTTCTAATCCTTATTTCCGAAACCGCACTTATTTTGAGAGTACTCTATGTTTGAAATTATCAGAGAAAAAAAGAAGGTTCTTTTATTTGTTTTGTTGGCGCTGGTAATACCGCCTTTTATAGTTGTTGGTGCTTGGGATCAGTTCAGTCCTAACAGGGAACCAGTTGTTGCGAGTGTTGATGGGGTCGATATATATAAACGAAATTGGGAGAATGTTCATCAGGAATTCGTTACAAACTTTAAAAACAGGGTTGGAAATAATATACCTGATGAGATGTTGAACTCGGATGAGGTAAAGAGAGCAACTCTTGATAATATGATTAACCAATTTATTCTGCAGAAGGTTGTTTCAACATCCAGAATAGGGGTTTCGGATAGTGATGTAAAAACTATAATTTTAGGAATACCTGAGTTTCATGATGAGAAAGGTGTTTTTAATTTAGATCAAGCAAAGAAAGTATTAGGTCGCCAGGGAATGTCTACGGTTGACTTTGAAAATCGCCTTAAAGCAGACTTATCTTTAGCTTTGATTCCTGAGATTTTAAATGCTTCAAATTTTGTTCCCAGAACTATTGTCAGGAAATTAGCCCGAGCAGAAAATGAAAAAAGAACCTTCGGTGTGAAGCTTTTTTCACCTTTATCATATAAAAATAAAGTAAAGGTTATGGACACGGAAGTAAAGAATTTCTTTGATGATAACGGATCAAGGTTTGTGATACCTGCCACGTACGATATAGATTTTATAGTTTTAGAAGGAGATGATGGGGTCGATGAAATAGGGAACCTGCTTTATGAGGAGAACTCCAGTTTAGATCCTGTCGCCGAGAAGTTTAATTTGAAGGTTCAAAGAATTACTAGGTTAGATTTAAACGCACCTGCTATAGGAGGTGGAAAACTTAATAATAATGCTTTGCGAGCTCTTAACGATGCAAAATTCAGGTCTGAATTATTTTCTGACGATTTTTTGATAGAAAACTATAATACGGAGCTGATTCAAGTAGCAAAGGGGCTTCACATCGCTGCAAACTTAGTGAAACAACATGAAGCGGTTCCTATGCAATTTGACGTGGTCAAAGATCAAATTAAGTCTGAAATTTTGTTGCAAAAAATGAATAAGGTGGCTAAAGAGGAGGCAGATACTTTTTTCGAAGAAGTTAATGCGGATAGCAAATTGAAAAAATCTTTACGAAAGGTGGTGTTACCTTTTCGTAGCAATCAAGATCAAAATAGTGACCAGTATTCTCAGCTTCTGAGACAATTTAAGGGAGAACTGTTTTCACATGAATTGGAAATAAATCAAGGAACTGTTCTAAGTTTGGGCCCGAGCGGTGCTGCCTTAGTTTTTTTTCTGTCCTCGGAACTTGAAGAAGCTTCCAGTAAAAGAGTAGTTGAATCACTTGAGAATATATTTGGAATATTTAATAGTGCGGAGACTGATCTTGTCGTCAAGGCCTGGCTTCGTGATTATGAAGAGCAGATGAAGGTTGATCGTTACTTAAAAGTTTTACTTACAGACTCAGCCATTGCACAGTGAAGTTCTGGATTTTGTGAGTTATCCTCTGATTTTAATATTTTAGCTTCTTTGATTTTGGTGAAATTTTTACGTATCGACCTCAGATAAGAAGGGTCATAGTGTTCTCGTAAAAGCATTCTTACAAAGTCTTTCCAATATCTTTTTTTATACATTTCGACTAATTGATTAAACTTATCTTTGTCCAAATAATTTTCAAATTTTGCAATAATGTTTAAAAATCTTTCCGGGTTTTTTACGAAGTGAGCATACTCTTTTAGGAGAAAATTTATTCTTTCTTCTATCGTCATCTGTATCCACAAACATTTCGAGCCCCGCATTTTTTTGATAATTGCCGTAGGAATTTGTCTGTTTCCAATTTTTCTGCTTTCGGATTCTACGAAAACATGTTGTTCAGCATTGAGTCTTAACATAGTAATTAACAAGTTAGACTCAAATTGTTTTTGACTTGGTTGAATAACTGATGGGTATTGACCTAAAAGTGAGCCATAGTGCTTCGCTATATCTTCTAAATCTAACGTTTGTAATCCATGCTTACGTAGTTCAGTTAGTAGTTTTGTTTTTCCGGAACCGGTCAACCCGCATATAACTTGAAACTCAATTTTGTTCCCTAACTTTTCCAATTCGTTTATCACGTATCGTCGGTAAGACTTGTATCCTCCACTCAATATATTAGTCTTGAAACCTGTTCTAAGTAAAATTGTTGCTAGTGACTTACTTCTTTCACCTCCCCGTTGGCAATATATCAAGGGCTGCCAATCCTTATTTTTGTATTTGAGTACGCTCTCAAACATTTTGGATATGTTTTTGCATATTAATTCAGCACCTAATTTTTTCCCTTCAAATGAGTCTTGTTTGTAAAGTGTACCAACTAGGTTGCGCTCTTCATCTGAAAGCACAGGTAAATTAATCGCACCTGGAATATGATCATCCTGAAATTCGCTAGGAGATCTTACGTCAACAATTTCTGAAAATCGATCAGGCTTTTCTATAACTGAGTAAATATCCGTGGCTTTAGAGTGTAAAAGTTGGTACAGTATCGTCATAATGAAAGTTTATAATCTAAAATGTCAGTATGGTCACTCTTTCGAAGGTTGGTTTCGTTCGAATGACGAGTTTTTGGTTCAAAGTGATAAGGGTATTTTGTCATGTCCAGTATGTGACGACAATGTTGTTACCCGACTACCATCTGCAGCGCATATTCAAGCACAAAAGACTTCTACTTCTTCTGGATTGAAGGGATCTTCTGATACAGCCAAAAACAGTGTTCTTCAAAGCGAGGTTAACAGAAAACTTTTAGAAGTTGCGAAACACATTTTGGAAAATGCTGAAAATGTTGGCAGCCGGTTTGCAAAAGAGGCAAGAAAAATTCATAGGAAAGAAGCTGAAGAACGATCCATTTATGGGACTGTCACAACCGAGGAATCAAAAGAGCTTAGAGACGAGGGAATAGATATCTTTTCAATACCAGTTGGCGTCGTGAAGAAAAAGCCGAAGAGCATTCAATAAAAAACTCATTCCTCTCTTAATAAATCGTTAATAGCTGTCTTTTTTCTCGTTCTCTCATCGACTTTTTTCACTATTACTGCGCAATAGAGATGTACGCCGCCTTTTCCGGGTAAGGAGCCTGAGACCACGACGCTACCCTCTGGGATAGTGCCGTAAAGTATATCCCCTGTTTCCCGGTCGAGAATTTTTGTCGATTTTCCGATAAAAACTCCCATAGATATGACCGAGTTTTTTTTAACTACAACGCCCTCAACAACCTCACTTCGTGCTCCTATGAAACAATTATCTTCGATAATCGTTGGTGCAGCTTGAAGAGGTTCTAATACACCTCCAATTCCAACACCGCCCGATAAGTGAACATTTTCACCAATTTGAGCACAAGAACCAACAGTAGCCCATGTATCTACCATTGTTCCATTGCCCACATAGGCTCCAATATTTACAAACGAAGGCATTAAAACCGTATTTTCCCCTATGAAGCTACCAAAACGGACCGAAGCTATTGGCACCACTCTTGTTTTCAAGTTTTTAAAATTTTCAGAATTGTATCCAGCAAACTTGCTTTGTACTTTGTCATAGAAATTTAAATCACCGGCTCTTACGTGAGTGTTATTTGATATTTTAAAACTCATCAAAACTGTTTTTTTAAGCCAGTCATTTACCTTCCAGGACCCATTTTGGGGCTCGGCAACTCGAACTGTGCCATTATCAAGCAGCTCCAAAACACTCCTAACGATTTTTTGCGACTCTTTGTTCGCCAGTTCAGTCTGATTATCCCAAAGATATTCAATTTTAGTTTGTAAATCAAGATTCATTTGTATTGTTTTCCTTTGTCTTATTGTTGAATTTTTCAATTTCAACAGTGGTGTAAATTCCTCCGCGAACATTCCATTTCGCAATAATTTTTAAATAACGCGGGCTCAAAAGAACAACTAAATCATCCATGATTCTATTTGTTACAGATTCGTGGAACCCTGCTTCATCTCTATATGCCCAGAAATAGCTTTTCAGGGATTTCAATTCCACGTTAACCAGGTCAGGCACATATTCTATCTGAATCACAGCAAAATCTGGTTGAGAAGTTAATGGGCAAATACAAGTAAATTCCGGGATCTCAAATTTGACAGTGTAATTGCTTGTTAAGTTTGGGTTGGGAAATGTTTGAAGATTTTTTTCTTTTTTTAGGGCCATAAAATGGTTTTCCGCTGACAGGATATTTCTAATTAGTTACACTACGGTTAATATAATACAGATTCCACTCCTTTCGGCTGTTTTTACTTAAGTTATAAAAAAACTCGTGTTATTAACAAAAATTAGACTCTCTGGATTTAAATCTTTCGTAGATTCTGCGGAGATAAAATTGTCGACAGGCTTGACAGGAATTGTTGGGCCTAATGGTTGTGGAAAGTCTAACGTTGTTGATGCGGTTAAATGGGTGTTAGGAGAATCCAGAGTCTCTGAATTGAGAAGCGGGCAATCAAAAGACATTATTTTCAATGGGTCGGGGTCGCGAGCAGCGGCTGGACGAGCCAGTGTTGAATTAATATTTGACAATTCGGATGGTGCATTAAAGGGGATGTGGGGTGGTTTTAGTGAGATCTCTGTGCAACGAGCTATAACTTCGGATGGGTCTTCTAATCTTTCCATAAATGGTCAACCTGTTAGAAAAAGGGATGTTCAGGATTTATTTGCGGGAACAGGTCTTGGCCCAAGGGCCTATGCCATTGTTGGACAAGGCTCTATAAAAAATATAATTGAGGCACGACCCGAGGAATTAAGATTTTTTGTTGAAGAGGCTGCCGGAGTTTCAAAGTATCGAACACGTAGGAGAGAGACGGAAATTCGCCTCAGAGATAGTAAGGCAAACCTTTTACGGGTTGATGATCTTATTCAAGAACTGGACCAACAAATTGAAGGTCTTACTGCACAGGCCGAATCTGCAGCAAAGTATCAAGAAAAAGTTCGGAAAAAACTTGAGGTAGAGTGTGAAATCCTGAATTGTAAAGAAGAGGATATAAAGAGTAAAGTTCTAACATTGAGAGCTACGCTTGATGCAGATACGACTAAATTGAAAGATCTTGAATACGAGTACAA
>SGYQ01000006.1 GCA_004214155.1 Burkholderiaceae bacterium | reverse complement strand
GAGTCCGACTATCAACCTGTTTATTAGATGAGTGGTCTTCTGAATTTTGGGTAGGTATTAGAACAATGATCATCGAACATAAAGACGCTACTCGTTTAACATTTTCAGCGCAATCGAGGTCAAGTGCCATAAACATTACGTTGTTGCTAAAGTTGTTTGAACAAACATTACTCGCACGTAAATCAATTTTTTTCCTTGATACGCAAAGAAATTTTACATGTGATTCCTGGTTAAGTTTGCTTCTTTGACGAATGATTTCTTTCCCGACTTTGCCAAAGCCGTAGATCACAATAGTTTTCCTATTGTGTTTTAACTCAAAAAGCGAATTAGAGGAGTGGTACATTTTTGTTCTTCCTATATCCCTAAGTATGCTTTTTTTACTGAATCATCTTCTAATAATTCAGTTGCATTTGTATTTCGGGTAATTTCACCAGACTCGAGAACAATAGCGTTTTGAGCTATTTTAAGAGCAAGTCCGGCATTTTGCTCAACGAGAATTACGGTTACCCCCTCACGATTTATATCTCTGATTACATCGAAGATTTGTTCAGTAATAATGGGCGCCAATCCCATTGAAGGTTCATCTAGTAACAATAGATCAGGAACGCCAATTAATGCACGAGCAATCGCAAGCATTTGTTGCTCTCCACCTGATAGTGTACCGGCAAGTTGGTTGAATCTTTCTCTTAATTTGGGAAAAAGAATTAGTTGTTCCTCTACTTTTTCCTCAAGGCTATTTTTGTCATATTTCCTAACAAAAGAGCCGACAAGGAGATTCTCCATGACAGTTAACCTCGAGAAAATACCTCTACCTTCTGGGACCAACGTGATTCCATTTGACGCCCGAACATCAGCCTTTGTTGCAGTTATATCCTGGTTTTTAAATTTGATTGAACCTCCGGAACTTTTTTTTAGGCCGGATAGCCCTTTTAGCAGAGTTGTTTTACCAGCGCCATTCGCACCAATTATGGCTAGAAAAGATCCCTTGTTTAGAGTTAAGTTAAAATCTCGAACAGCAACTATTCCTCCGTAACTTAAACGTAGATTATTTAATTCAAGAATTGCTTTTTCTTCCATCTCTTGTAACTAACAATCAATTAATCGTTAGCGTTTTTTCCTAGGTAAGCATTTATCACTGCCTGGTCATTCTTGATAACTCCAGGTGTTCCATGGCTAATTATTTTCCCTCTGTCCATGACGTAAACAATATCACATAAACTTGTTATCAATTTAACGTCATGTTCAATTATTAGAATAGAAATACCTTCTTTTGAAATCTGAGTTATTAAATTTTTCAACTCAACTTTTTCCGTGGGATTCATCCCAGCAGCAGGCTCGTCTAATGCAAGTAGTAATGGCTCGCTTGCCAATGCTCTTGCAATCTCCAGTCTTCTTTGATCGCCATAAGGTAAACTCTCCGATAAGTTAAATTTTTTTTCAGACAAACCTACTCTCTCTAGTATTTTCATACAGAGTTTCCTCTCCTCTGCTTCTTTCGTTATCAAATTTCGATTTTTAAAAATACTTGAAAGAATTCCCAGTGACCAACAGTCAGTTTTTACATGCCTACCAACAAGAACATTTTCGAGCACTGACATTTTGTTGAATAGTCGTATGTTTTGAAATGTTCTGGCTATCCCATTTTCGACGACATTATGAATGTTTTTGGGGGAATATTTTTTATCAAAAAGAAAAAATTCACCAGAATTGGGAGCTATGAGTCCGGTAATTAAATTAAACAAGGTAGTTTTTCCAGCTCCATTAGGACCAATTAAGCCAGTAATATTTCCTTTGCTTGCAGTTATAGACACATCATTAATAGCGACAACTCCGCCAAATTGTTTTTTTGCATTTTTTACTGAAAGAATATTTTTATTATTTTGCATTTCTTATTTTTTTGGAAACAGGCCCATGGGTTTGAATAACATTATTGCAACTAACGAAGTTCCGAACAAAAGCATTCGTAAAGCTTCTGTTGGAACAACTTCCGATCCCAAAAAAAACTCCTGGAGTTGCCTAGCAGTTAGTCTTAGGATTTCCGGAATTGCATATAACAGGACAGCGCCAACTATGACGCCGTAAATATTCCCCATTCCTCCTAGGACAACCATTGATACGATTACAATACTCTCCATCAAAATGAAGCTTTCGGGGGAGATAAAACCCTGGAAGGATGCAAACAGGGAACCCGAAATTCCTCCAAATGATGCGCCCAGGACAAAGGCCCATAGTTTTACACGCGTGGTATTTATTCCACAAGCTTTTGCCGCAACCTCATCTTCCCTCACAGCAACCCATGCTCTCCCCAATCTCGAGTGTTCGAGACGTTTACTTATGAGAATTATTGCAATGCTCATTGCTAAGAACAAATAGTAATGAAGTTGAAGAGATGAAAATTCTACATTCAAAAAGTTAACGCTTTTTGAAAAATCAATTCCAAACAGAATTAAGGGCGAAATCCCACCTATACCTTGAGGCCCGTTTGTTAAATTTATAGGAGTATTTAAGTTATTTAGAAAGATTCGGATTATCTCTCCAAACCCCAGTGTAACAATTGCTAAGTAATCGCCTCGAAGTCGCAAGACTGGAAACCCCAACAGTAACCCGAAAAATCCTGCTATGACGGCGGCAATAAACAAAAGGGTCCAACTAGAAAAAGTAAAACCATTTGGAAAGGCGTACTGGAAGAATGTAAAATTTTCAATCAAATGTGAAGACGAAAGTAAGGCGAAAAGATAAGCGCCAACTGCATAAAAAGCAACATAACCTAAATCTAAAAGGCCTGCAAAACCAATGACAATATTTAATCCTAATGCCAACATAACATACAGAAGCGAAAAGGTGACAATCCTTACCCATGCGTTTCCAACCAGCTCTACTAAAAAAGGAAGTGAAATTAAAAAGATAGTTAAACCTAATAAGAGAATTTTGTTGCCATATTTTTCTTTAAGCTCGATCAGCAATTTTTTCTCCTAAAATTCCCGTTGGCCTAAATAAGAGCACAACAATTAGAATTACAAACGAGAAAATATCTTGATAATGACTGCCCAAGACACCATTCGTTAAATCCCCAATATATCCCGCTCCAAGACTCTCTATGATTCCGAGAAGCAGACCACCTAATAAAGCTCCTGCAATATTTCCAATGCCACCCAGAACTGCGGCGGTAAAGGCCTTCAATCCTAGTAGAAAGCCCATAGTAAAATGAACAAAGTTATAGTTTAAGGCGATAAGTACTCCTGCAATTCCTGCTAAAGCTGCACCTAGCATGAAAGTCAGTCTAATAATTTTATCTACGGAAATTCCCATTAAAGATGCGTTAGCAGGACTTTCTGAAACTGCACGCATTGCTCTACCCAGATTTGTCTTGTGAACTAAAAGTAGCAAAAGTGTCATTGACGTCACAGCTACAATGAGAATAAGAACCTGTTTGGGGGCAAGAATAGCGCCACCAATTTTTATCGTTTCCGTAGATAAAAGGTCTGGGAAAACTCTCGGGCTAGCGCCCCAAATTATCATAGCCAGTGTTTGCAAGATGATGGAGATGCCTATAGCGGTTATTAGCGGAGCCAATCTGGGAGCTTCCCTTAAAGGCTTGTAAGCGACCCGTTCTATAAAAGCTGCTAATATCGGGCACAAAAAAGCAGCAGAGCTCATCGAGATTAATAAAACGAGTGAATCTGGCAATCCAGGAAATAGCAAGTTTAGGATAGACACACAAGTCAGTCCAAACATTGCCCCTATCATAAGTACTTCACCATGCGCAAAATTTATCAACTGGAGTATCCCATAAACCATGGTATATCCTACCGCGACCATCGCGTAAACACTGCCCAGCACAATTCCGTTGATAAGTTGTTGAAAAAAAATCTCCATATTTTAAAAATTTAATCGGTAGGCATTGTATGAGCCCCCTGGCTTGCAGGTCTTGCTAAACAAGCATATTTAGCCAAGACTCCAGTCTGATATTTTTTTTGTGGACAATGCCAGTAAACTTTTCTCGCATCAATTTCTTTTTCTGATAATTTTACGTTGATAGTTCTCTTATGGGCGTCAATAACTATGCGGTCACCATCCTTTATAAAAGCAATGTTACCTCCCACATATGCTTCCGGGCAGATGTGGCCCACCACCATTCCCCAGGTTCCTCCTGAAAATCTTCCGTCAGTGATAAGTGCAACGCTCTCGCCTAAACCTTGACCAACTAGGGCTGAGGTAGGCGCTAACATCTCTCTCATTCCTGGCCCGCCTTTTGGACCCTCATAACGAATTACGACCACATCACCGGCTTTTATCTGTCGCTTTATGATTGCTTTCATAGCTAGTTCTTCGGAGTCGAAAACACGAGCTGGCCCATCAATGTAAGGATTCTTTATTCCAGAAATTTTGGCTACACAACCATCAACGGCTAAATTACCTTTCAAAATCGCCAAATGTCCCTCTTTGTAAAGTGGTTCATTGAAGTTTCTTATGATGCGATCCTCAGTGTTTTTTGAGTCAATGTCCGCCAGAGTTTCTTCTACAGTTTTTCCGGTAACTGTCATACAATCACCATGAATCAGACCCTCGTCAAATAAGATTCTCATAACTTTAGGTATGCCGCCTGCCTTATGTAAATCGGTAGTGACATATTGTCCCGATGGTTTTAGATCACAAATTACTGGGACTTTTCTCCTTATTCGTTCGAAGTCATCAATGCTCCATCGAACCTCTGCTGCGTTTGCTATCGCTAAAAAATGAAGGACTGCGTTTGTCGATCCTCCGGTGGCCATAATAACGGCAACCGCATTTTCGATAGATTTTCTGGTAATAATCTGTCGGGGAAGTATTTTTTTTTCAATAGCGTTTAACAAAACTTTTGATGATTCGAATGCGCTTTCTGTTTTCTCGGAATCTTCATTTGCCATAGTAGAGGAAAAAGGCAGACTCATACCCATTGCTTCAAAGGCAGAGCTCATTGTGTTAGCTGTAAACATTCCCCCACAGGAACCAGTCCCGGGACACGCTCTCTTCTCAATTTCTTTAAGTTCATTTGCTGAAATTTTTCCAGCGGAGTACTCTCCAACCGCTTCGAAACTTGAAACTATTGTTAAATCCTTGTTCTTGTACTTACCCGGTTTTATTGTTCCGCCATAAACGTATATTGCTGGCACGTTGACCCTTGCTATGCCCATCATACCTCCTGGCATGTTCTTGTCGCATCCACCTATGACGATGAGTCCATCAAGCCACTGTGCGTTTGCGCAAGTCTCGATACAATCTGCGATCACTTCCCTGGAAACTAATGAATATTTCATTCCCTCTGTACCCATACTTATTCCATCTGAAACCGTAGGAGTGCCAAATGATTGGCAGTTACCACCACCGATATTGATTCCCTTTTCCGCAGAATCTGCCAGCCTTTGCAACCCACTATTGCATGGGGTAATGGTTGAGTGAGCATTTGCCAGACCAACCATAGGTTTATTAAAATCGGCTTCTTTATAACCCATTGCATAATACATTGACCTATTTGGAGCTTTTTCGGCTCCTTGAGTTACTTGCATTGATCTGAGCTTATCCATTCTTTTAAATAAATAGTTTGTTTATCGGACGTAACCATTTATTCTAATATGAACTGGACTGATGAGCCAATTTGTTTGAGGATTTTGAGTGGAAGTGAATTTTGACCCCGTTGCATTTTGGCTTGGCCCTGTCCCCGTGCGATGGTACGGTTTAATGTATATTTTCGGATTTTTGTCCTTTTTAACGTTAGGTAGAAAAAAAATTCGGAAATCAATGGAAAAAAATAGTATCACCTTAACTGATCTTGATGATCTTATTCTTTTTGGGGTTATAGGTGTTCTTGTCGGTGGTAGGTTAGGTTATGTTTTCTTTTACAATCCTACGTATTACTCTCACCATCCAATTGAAATTTTTTCAGTTTGGCAAGGAGGAATGTCTTTCCACGGAGGACTGTTAGGAGTTATTTCGGCACTAGCATTATTTTGTATTTTTAGAAAAAATTTATTTTTTGAAAATAGTTTTATCAGGCGATTTTTTTCATTGACTGATTTTGTGGCTCCTCTAGTACCGCCTGGTTTATTTTTCGGAAGGATTGGTAATTTTATTAATGGAGAACTCGCAGGCAGGATAACATCTCTTGATGAAGTACCATGGGCAATGGTTTTCCCTGATTCTGGCACACTCGATTTTAGACATCCTAGTCAACTTTACCAGGCTTTTGGTGAAGGGATAGTATTGTTTGTGGTTTTATATGCTGCGGATAAGCAGAGAAAAGGTTTGGGATTTACGTCAGCAATTTTTCTGATTTTTTATGGAATTATCCGTTTTATTACGGAATTTTTCAGGGAGCCAGACCCGTTTATCGGTTTGTTAATATTTAACTTTTCGATGGGTCAGTTACTTTCAATACCGCTGATTTGTCTCGGTATATTTCTCCTAGCATTCTCAATGATTAGAAAATAGGGGGTTTTCAGAACAACTTATCTTGAGGGGCTAGTGCTTTTTCTATTGTGTTAGTTAATTCTACAATTTTCTCGCTACTTTCATCGCCGTTAGCTCCACCAACCTTCAAAAAATCCTTTGCTAGGGTTAACGCAACCATAATTGCTATTTTTTCTGTGCTGTAAAGTTTCCCTTGCGTTTTCAAAGCTTTCATTCGAGAATCTACTAAAGTTACACAAGCTTTTAAGATTTCTTCCTCTTTGTCAGGACATGAAATCTGATATTTTCTCTCTAATATTTCGAATTCTAAAACCTTCATCGAAGTATCCTTGTTAAGAAAAAATGAGCCTTTTTACCAAAAGCTTATTTATATTCATCAAAGTATTTTTTTTGAATACGCATCAAGGATGTTTTAGAAAGATCAACTTTTTTTTGCAACATCTCGCACTCATCTAACTTCTTATTAAGTTGGGAAACCAAATGATTGTTGACTTTTCTAAGGCGCTCATTTAGTGATATAAGCTCTAAAACCCGTTCTTCTAAAGTGTTAAGCTCTCTTTGCATAGTTAAACTTATTTTTCTGATTTGTGCGCACAATTGAGTTTATTACAGGAACCATATAAAGCCAAACTGTGATTCTTAAGTGTAAACCCTTTCTTGATAGCTATTTGCTTTTGTCTACGCTCTATTTCTTCATCTACAAACTCTTCGACTTCGCCACATTCCATACAGATCAGGTGGTCATGATGAATACCCTCGTTAATCTCAAAAACAGCTTTACCATCCTCAAAAGTTGACTTTACTAAAATTCCAGCCTTCTCAAAGTTAGACAATGCACGGTAGACCGTTGCCATACCGACCTCAGAGGACTTTGTTTTTAGTGCCTGGTAGACATCTTCTGCTGAAAGATGTCTCGATTTCGACTCCTCAAAAATTGAAAGTATCTTCAGTCTAGGGCCTGTAACCTTTAATCCCAAATTTCGAATTTCATTTTCAAAAGGATATTTTTGTTCCATGCCTATATAATAAGGGATCGTTATTAATAAAAAATAGAATGCGCAGACTTTTTTCCGTTTATTTGACACTGATTGTTCTTATTTTTTCGGCATCCTGTGAGTCTATTCCAGGTGGTTTGGAAAAAAAACAATCAAAAAAGCAACTTTTTGATAGATTTGCAGAAAGACTACCGGCAAAGTTAAAACCGTACAAAGTTGATATAGTTCAAGGTAATTATGTAACAAATAGCATGGTGTCAAATTTGTCAAAAGGTCAATCAAGGGACCAGGTTCGAGCTATACTAGGCACCCCTCTGATTTCAGACCCCTTCAGAAAGAATCGGTGGGATTATATCTTTTTGATAAACCGTGGCAGTGGTAAGCGAGTAATACACAGATTTATAGTGATGTTTGAAAATGATCGAGTTGTTGCATGGGAAGGTAGTCCAATTGATGAACAATCGGGAGACCTTGAAATAACTACACGGAGATATTAGGAGATTGTAATAACTTGGAAAGCAATCCAGTAGATTTAATTTTATCCGGAGCCTCTGGAAGGATGGGTAGAGAAATTCTAAAACTTGTTATGGAAAATGATGAGTTTCGATTGATAGGCGCTTTAGAACATGAAAATTGCGTTAAGATTGGTCAAGACGCTGTCAAGTTTATTGGGCAGAATTCTGGAATCACAATAACCGATAATGCAGCTAGTATTAGTTTCAAAAGTCAAAATAATATAGTTTTGATTGATTTTTCCAATCCAAAAAATACAATCAAGATGCTTGAAATATGTGTGTCTAAATCAATAGGGATGGTCATAGGTACAACAGGATTTTCGGAAAAGGAGCTCTTGCTTCTTAGGCAAGCTTCAAAAACTATTCCAATTTTGTTTGCTCCAAATATGAGTTTAGGGGTCAATAAAGTTTTTGCTATTGTAAAAGAAGCTGTTAAGCATTTTAGTGACAATTATGATGTTGAGATTTTTGAAGCTCATCACAGAGATAAATTAGATGCCCCTTCAGGTACTGCTTTAAAGATGGGTTCGATTATTGCAGATGCTTTAGGGTTGAACCCTGAAGATTCTTTTTGCTTTTCGAGAAATGGTAGAAAAACGAATAGGGGACACGGGGAAATTGGTTTTTCTGTGGTTAGGGGAGGCGACATAGTTGGTCAACACAAGGTTATCTTTGCCGGAAATGGGGAACAGATTGAAATTACCCATAATTCAAACTCCAGAAAAGGTTATGCATTAGGAGCCCTAGAGGCCGCCAGGTTTTTATCAAAAAAAAATAACCCGGGATTTTTCGGGATGGACGATGTAATTAGTTGACTACATTTTTCCCATGAGTAAGAAGAAGCGATGTGGCGTGCTTAACGGAGGTTTCCGTCGAAAACTCGTTGCCAAGCATGCGTGCTATCTCATCCACCCTATCATGGGAGTTCAAATATCTTATTTCTGTTACGGGGATTTTGCCATTTTCGCTGAGTTTTCTTATTGAAAAATGATTCTCGCCTCTAGCTGCGATTTGAGGTAGATGTGTAATGCAAAATATTTGTTGTTCCGTCCCTAGTTGCTTTAATACTTCTCCGACGCTATCTGCGGCGTTTCCTCCGATACCTGCATCAATTTCATCGAAAATTATAGTGGGGGTCCGAGCTATTTTAGAAAGTGCCATTGTTATGGCGAGCATTATCCTTGACAGTTCCCCACCCGAAGCACTTTGATTAATTTTGTGCTTACTGGATCCTCTAAATTGGGAAATGGAAAAAAAAACTTCATCTGTTCCAAGGGGTCCCGGATCGGCCGTTCCTGTAACCATTGCATCAAAAACAAAATTTCCCATTGATAATTTTTTCAACCATTGAGTCACTAAGGAACTAAATTCTTTTGCCTTTTCTGTCCTTCTCTCTGAAAGGTGTTTTGCATGAGAAAAATATTCAGTTTTTAATTTATCAACCGAAATTTCTAACCCTTTTATGTCTGTCTCTTTCTCTAGTTGTGAAAATTCTTTTTTTAACTCTTCATGGAGTGCGAAAAGTTTATGCGGTCTTTCTCTAACCTTGTGAGAAACATTCATAACATCACTGAACCGTTTTTCGATATCGGTCGCACGATCCTCATCAATCTCAGCCTCCTTTTCGCATTTTCTCAGAGCAATAAAAGCTTCTTGTACTTCGATTGTTCCTTTTTCCAGTAAATCACAAACTTCATTTAATGTGGGATCAAACTCGCTAATTTCTCTCAATTCAGCGGCGGTCGACTCAAGCGTTCTTATAACCCCATTCTCAGAGTCTAGTGCAATTCTGGCGCTTGAAAATGTAGATAAGAGATCGGACATTTGACCTAATTTCTTGTGATCAGTTGAAAGTATTTCCCATTCTCCATATTCGAGCCCAAGATTTTCAAGCTCTTGGACTTTCCAACTTAGGCTTACTTTTTTTTCGTTTATTTCTTTTTGGGCACGCTTCATGGAAATCAATTCATCGTTTGATCTTTGCCATTCGAACCACAAAGCTCTTAAGTTTTTAATATCAGTTTTAAGGTTAGCAAACTCGTCAAGTGTATCTCTTTGAAAAGATTGTGACATTAGTTTTTGATGAGCATGTTGTCCATTTATTTCAACTAATAAGTCTCCAAGTTCCTTAATTTGATTAAGTGCACAGAGTTGACCATTTACCCATGAGCGGGATTTGCCTGCTTTATCTAGAACCCGTCTTAAAAGTATTTCGCTGAAATTTTCATCGAAGGAGTGCTCTTTAAACCATTGTTTAACTCGTATTTCTTCGCTTTTTGTTGGTATTTCAAAAAACGCGCTAATGACTGCGCGGTCACAACCCTCTCTTATTTTCATTAATGTAGCTCGTTTGCCTAGCAGGATTGCCAATGCGTCTATGATTATTGATTTTCCTGATCCGGTTTCCCCAGAAAAAATATTAAAACCTGAAGCGAACTCCAAAGAAAGGTTTTCAACAAAAACAAAGTTCGAGATTTCTAAGTTCCTTAACATATCGGGTTATTGTTATGAAGGATTATTATCAATACGTTGTGGATTGATATTCCAGCGAAGTTTTTTTCTTAACAGTGAAAAATAGTCGTAGGTTTTTGGATGCAACATTTTTGCCTTATGGATAGATTTCTTGACGACTATCCTATCTCCATCCTGCAACTCAGTAAAAGTCTGCATATCGCAGTGAAGAACGGTGCCGGGCCCGTTTTTTATTACGACTGTTATTTCCATGTCTGCGGGAATTGATATAGGTCTGCTCGATAGAGCCTGCGATGCAATAGGAACCAAACCAAAGCAAGAAAGTTGAGGGTGTATAATTGGCCCATTGACAGAGAGTGCGTAAGCGGTTGAACCAGTGGGAGTGCATATTACCAATCCATCTCCACGCATTGAATGCAAAAAAGAATTTTCTACCCAGACATCTAGTTCAACCATATTACTAATAGCAGCCCTATTCACAACTGCATCATTTAGGGCTAAGCCACTGAAAAAAACTTTATTTGTTTTAGCGCCGGATTGCCTCATAACGCTTACGTTTATCATGTCTCTTTCTTCGATATTCCCTCCGTCAAGAAGTAAGGACCCTAATTCATTCTTAATATCGGTTTCATCAAGGTCAGTTGTAAAACCTAAACGTCCTTGGTTTATTCCGATAACATGAGCTTCATATTGGGCAAATTGTCTTGCAAGACCTAACAAGGTTCCATCTCCGCCAATAGCTATCGCAAGGTCAACGGAATTTTTTATTTCATCGAATGTCCCAACATTAATATTTTTATATAATTCGTTGCTGCAATCCATTGAAACACATTGTGCAGTCTCAGTTTCAATGTAAACAGTACAGTTGCGCTCTATACTATATATTGTTGATAATATAGCGTCGACAGTAAAGAGTAGCGTCGAATCAGGCAAATTTGGTTTACAAAAAATTCCTATCGATGAATACTTTGTGGTCATTATTGATATAGAAAAGGTTATTTGTTTCGCATTTCTTAAAGTTTAAATTAAAATGGACAACCGCTACAGAAAACTTTTGAAGACTCTTATAGAGCAGTATGTTAAAGAAGGTCAACCCATTGGCTCAAAAGCTATTGCGGAGTCCTCAAAATTAGAGATTTCCGCAGCTACAGTTAGGAACGTGATGTCTGATTTGGAGGGTATGGGAATGGTAAAAAGTCCTTATACTTCTGCTGGGCGGGTCCCGACTATCAAAGGTTATCGGTTTTTCGTTGACAGTTTGCTTACCGTTGAGTCTATGAAACTACATGAGGTTAGGTACATCAAAAATGCTTTAAGTATTGATGCCCCTGGAAAAATCATCAATCAGGCAGCAAATCTATTGTCAAGTTTGTCTAAATTTGCTGGAGTTGTCTCTACTACTAGAAAACGTAAATCCTTCAGGCAATTGGAGTTTCTAAAATTGTCAGAAGCAAAAGTTTTGCTCATATTCGTTACCCCCGAAGGAGAGGTCTTGAATAAAATATTCAGTCTTGATAAAAGTTACTCCCAGGGTCAGTTGCAAGAAGCTTCTAATTACATAACAAATAAGTTTTCAGGGCTTACCTTTGGGGAGGTAAAGCGTAAAGTTATGAAGGAGTTAAGCCAGCACAGAGAGGATTTGGGTGGCCTATTAAAAAAAATTGTCGATGAAGGCAATACCGTTTTGGGAGAAACAGAAGAGTCAGTCGTCATTTCTGGTCAGGACCATCTTTTTGACCTAACAGAATTATCTGAGAATGCCAGTAAATTGAGGAACTTGTACAAACTTCTAGCGCAAAAGACACAAATAATTAACCTGTTGCAATCTATTTGTTCTAATTCGAAAGGAGTAAGAATTTTTATTGGAGGTGAATCGGCTTTGATGCCAGAAGATTGTCTATCTATCGTAGCTTCTCCTTGTATAGTGAATGGGAAAGTGGTTGGTAGTCTCGGTGTAATAGGGCCAACTAGGATGGAGTTCCAGAGGGTAGTGTCGCTTGTTGATGTTACGGCAAAGTTAGTGTCATTATCAATTGCCCAACAAGAAAATTTCATCGAAAACAATCCATAAAATGACCATGTTGGGTACAAGAAAGTTTCTTGCTAATCTTAATTACGAGCACGGAAGGCCTGAAAAGATAGGAGTATTGCTGGTTAATCTGGGTACTCCTGAGGCTCCAACACCGACGGCTGTGCGACCTTATCTCAAAGAATTTCTATCGGACCCACGTGTTGTGGAGATACCTAGGTTGATTTGGTGGCCTATTCTGAATCTGATTATTTTAAATATTAGGCCAAAAAAATCTGCGGAGAAGTACGCGAGTGTGTGGACTAAAGATGGTTCTCCGCTCATGGTAAATTCAATTGGTCAGCTGAATGGGCTTAAGAGAGTACTGACGGAGGCAAATAAAAAAATAGCAGTCGAATTTGCGATGCGATATGGAAATCCATCCATAGATGCAGCTATTTTAAGAATGATGGGGCAGGACGTTCAAAAGCTGTTCATTTTACCTCTCTATCCACAGTACTCCGGTAGTACCACGGCTACCGTCTTTGACAAAGTTTTTGAGAGTATCGCGAAACTCAGAAACCCTCCCTCCCTAAGATTGAGAAAATCGTTCCATGATTACCCCATGTATATTGCCTCCATAGCCAGTGACATTGAAAAATATTGGTCAAGAAATGGTAAACCTGATCAACTTTTGTTCAGTTTCCATGGTGTTCCATTACGGAGTTTGCAAGATGGAGATCCTTATCATTGTCAATGTCATAAAACGGCTCGATTGGTAGCAGAAAAATTGTCTCTTGAGGACAGTGATTGGACAATTTCTTTTCAGTCTAGGTTTGGAAAGGCAGAATGGTTAAAACCTTATACCACATCCACTATAGTCAAATTGGCTCGAGAGAGGAATATTAAAAAATTACATGTTATCTGTCCTGGCTTTATTTCTGATTGTCTCGAGACACTAGAAGAAATTAACATGGAAGCGAGAGAAGATTTTCTCGAAGCGGGTGGCTCTGACTTCAGGTATATTCCGTGTCTAAATTTCTCGGAAAATGCAATAAAACTGATTCATAGCCTCGTTTTAGACGACTTAGAGGGTTGGGGAAATAATGAGTTAGAAGAGGATGAAAAAGAGAAGGAATTATTGCTACAGAGAAAAAAAGCACTACTTCTTGGTGCAAAAAAATAATTTTACTATTGAAATTTTACTTGAAGACCCAACCTCTTATCTTATGAAAAATTTAAGCTTGTTGCCATGACTGCGAAAGATAAGAAGGATCCATATAAAGAGGTCGCAGAGAGTTTAGAGCTTGGAGAAAGTGATGGAACCCACGGATTTGATTCTGTCTCTTTGGATAAGGATTCTCTAAGCTCTGATAATAGCGCTGAAGCAGATGAAGGTGCAAAGGAGAAAGTTAATGAGCTAACTAAAATAGTTGACCAAGAAAAGGATAGAAATCTTCGTTTACAAGCCGAGATTGAAAATATTCGAAAGAGGTCAATTAACGATGTGACAAACGCGAGAAAGTTTGCAATCGAGTCGTTTGCAACTAGCTTGTTATCTGTAGCTGACAGTCTTGAAACAGCATTGAATACTGGGGACCAAACCTTTGAACAACTTAAAGCAGGGGTTGAGCTCACTCTTAAACAACTTAAGCAGGCTTTTGAACGTGCCGACATTGATGTAGTTCAGCCAGAAATTGGAGAGAAATTCGACCCGAATTGGCATCAAGCTGTTTCCACAAAACCTCTAGATGAAATCGAAGAAGAGCTCAGCTCAGGGGTCATTTTTGAGGTTTTGCAGAGGGGTTATAAGATTTCTGGGCGGGTTATCCGTCCAGCAGTTGTGGTAGTCACCGGTTAAATTTAAGAGTGAGAAAAGCAGAAAAATGTATTGGAAAGGATTACTATGAGTAAAGTTATAGGAATTGATTTGGGAACGACGAATAGTTGTGTTTCCGTAATGGAAGGGGATAAACCTCGAATTATTGAAAATAGTGAAGGTTCTAGAACTACGCCTTCGATAATTGCTTACATGGAGGACGGTGAGATTTTGATTGGGGCACCGGCCAAACGGCAGGCCGTAACTAATCCTAAAAGCACAGTGTACGCAGTCAAGAGGTTGATCGGCCGAAGGTATGAGGATGATGAGGTTCAAAAGGATATTGAACTCATGCCGTTTGAAATTGTAAAAGCCGAGAATGGGGATGCTTGGGTTGGCGTCAGGGATGAGAAACTAGCTCCGCCACAAATTTCTGCCGAGGTTCTTCGAAAAATGAAGAAAACCGCAGAGGATTATCTGGGACAAGATGTTTCGGAGGCAGTTATAACTGTTCCGGCGTATTTTAATGATGCGCAAAGACAAGCTACTAAGGATGCAGGAAAAATAGCCGGATTGGAAGTAAAGAGAATTATCAATGAGCCGACAGCGGCTGCTCTTGCATTCGGGCTAGATAAGACTGACAAAAAAGACCGTAAGATCGCAGTCTACGATTTGGGTGGTGGCACGTTTGATATCTCAATTATCGAGATAGCGGACGTTGATGGAGAAAAGCAATTCGAGGTACTTTCTACTAATGGAGATACATTTTTAGGAGGTGAGGATTTTGATCAGAGGATAATAGATCACATTATTGAGGAATTTAAAAAGTTGAACGGTGTTGATTTGTCTAAAGATCCGATCGCCTTACAACGAATCAAGGCGGCGGCAGAGCGGGCGAAAATCGAGCTCTCATCCAGCCAACAAACGGAATTAAACGAGCCTTACATCGCTATGTCTAACGGCGCGCCTGTTCATTTAACGACTAAGTTGACCAGAGCTAAGCTAGAGTCTTTAGTAGATGATCTAATAGCAAACAGCATAAAGCCTTGTGAGGTTGCTTTGGCTGATGCGGGGCTTCAAACTTCAGATATCGAGGATGTGGTCTTAGTGGGTGGAATGACTCGTATGCCAAAGGTCCAGGATGCAGTTAAGAACTTTTTTGGCAGGGAGCCACGTAGAGATGTGAATCCTGACGAAGCCGTTGCTGCTGGCGCCGCTGTGCAGGGTGCGGTTTTATCAGGCGATAGATCTGACGTTTTATTACTCGATGTAACGCCGTTATCGCTAGGCATTGAGACTCTTGGTGGCGTCATGACTAAAATGATACAAAAAAATACTACTGTGCCCACTAAATATTCTCAGGTCTTTTCTACCGCAGAGGATAATCAGCCTGCTGTTACGGTTAAAGTATTTCAGGGGGAAAGGGAAATAGCAACCTCTAACAAACTTCTTGGTGAATTTAATCTTGAAGGTATATCCGCTGCACCACGTGGTACTCCTCAAATCGAGGTTACTTTTGATATAGATGCAAACGGGATTTTACACGTTTCTGCTAAGGACAAGGCTACTGGAAAGGAGAACAAAGTTACTATCAAAGCCAATTCAGGTTTATCTGAAGAGGAGATTAATAAGATGGTAACCGATGCTGAAGAGAATGCTGAGCAGGACAAAGCTCGCGTTGAGTTGGTCGGAGCCAAAAATACGGCAGATGCTCTGATTCACTCGGTGAAGGCCTCGCTGGAGGAGCATGGTGAGAAGTTAAATCCGGGCGAAAGAGAAAAGGTTGAATCTGCTATAAAAGAATGTGAAGAGGCTGTAAAAACTGAGGATAAGGGAAAGATTGAGAGTTCAAGTGAGGCACTAACTGCCGCGGCCCAGAAGTTGGGTGAACTGGCTATCGCAGCAAATAAGCCCGGAGGCGAAGCACAATCTACCAGTGATGAAAATTCGGTGAATGGTGTCAACGCGGGGGAAGAGCGTGGAGAAGAAAAAAAAGTAGATGATGTTGTTGATGCTGAGTTCAAAGAAGTAAAAAGAGATTAACAGGTAACGATTTTTTATGTCAAAGCGAGATTTTTATGAGGTTTTAGGGATTTCTAAATCTGCGTCCCCGGATGAAATTAAAAAGTCGTACCGAAAACTTGCAATGAAATACCATCCGGATAAGAATGCGGGAAATAAAGATGCTGAGGGGAAGTTCAAGGAAGTCAAAGAGGCATACGAAATTCTTTCGAATGCTCAAAAAAGAGACGCATATGACAGATTTGGGCACGCAGGAGTAGGACAAGGCCCTGGCGGTGCTCAAGGAGCGGGAGATTTCTCGGGGTTTGCCGATGCCTTTGGTGATATTTTTGGAGATATTTTTGGAGGGGGCGCCAGGCAGTCTTCGCGACGAGGAGGGGTTTTAAGAGGGGCCGACTTAAAATATGGATTAGAAATATCGCTTGAAGAAGCTGCTAGCGGTATAACGACAGACATAAGGGTCCCATCCTGGGAGGGGTGTTCAGATTGTGGTTCTTCAGGATGTAAAAAAGGAACTAAGCCTGAAATTTGTTCTAGTTGTGGTGGGCAGGGGCAAGTGAGGATGCAGCAGGGTTTTTTTTCCATACAGCAGACTTGCCCAAATTGTAGGGGAGTTGGAAGAAGAATAACTTCGCCTTGCTCTAGTTGCAATGGAGCCGGCAGAGTAAAGAGAAATAAGACATTAGAAGTTAGTGTGCCAGCAGGAATTGATACCGGGATGAGGATAAGATCAGCAGGTAATGGTGAGCCTGGGTTAAATGGGGGGCCGAATGGCGATCTATTTGTGGAGGTCGGAGTGAAGAGTCATCATGTTTTTGAACGAGAGGATGATGATTTGCACTGTGAGGCACCTGTAAGTTTTGCAAAGTCAGCGTTGGGGGGAAGCATTGATGTCCCTACCTTAAATGGGAAAGCTAGCTTTGAAGTGCCAGAAGGTACGCAATCAGGGAAGACTTTTAGATTGCGAGGAAAGGGGATGCCCAATGTACGATCTGGAGTTTTCGGTGATCTTTATTGTCATGTTGTTCTTGAAACACCTGTAAATTTGACTGAATATCAGAGGAAATTACTAAAGGAGTTTGATGAATCAGTTGATAAAAATAAAGAAAGGCATAATCCGCACAGCAAAAGTTGGATGGACAAAGTTAAAGAGTTTTTTAACTGATTTTGCTTTTCACAAAAATTACCTGGGTAGCTAGATTTGTTAGAAGGAAGCCAGGGTTTCAATCGCCCAAATTGTGTAAATCATCCCTTCTCTTCTCTGAATAGTAACTGTTTCAGAGTATTAAGCCGTTCTTCATCAGCCTCGAGTCGTAGTTTTTTCTTTCTAGCCCTTTTTTCATAGAACCTCGTTTTACTAATATTAGCTTTGGCATCAGTCCATGGATTATCCTTCGTTCGTTTCTTTTCAGTGATGCAGTCCACAGGGCAAGAGCTTACACAAATGCCACAACCGTTGCATTCATCAACGATAACAGTATGTAAAAACCCCTCAGCACCTGCAATAGCATCAACGGGGCATTTTTGAATGCATAATGTGCAACCTATGCACGCCTCTGGGTTGATATAAACCAATTCAGGAGGAGTATCTTTAATATTGGCTCTGATGATTTGTTCCCCGGTAATATCTCCAAGCTTTTGAACCACGTTAGACCCGCCTGGCTCACACTTGTATATGTTAGTCTTTTTTTTAACGATAGCTTTTGCGTAGGGCAAGCAAGAAACAAACCCACATTTTTGACAGTGGATTTGAGGTAAACAGTTGTCTATCTGTTCAATAACTATTACCTCCTCTTTTGTCCCTCTCACCAGTAATTTTCCACAGCGATATTTCCAGGTTCGTTTCGTCTGCTAGATCGCAAACCTAACGTTTTTAAAAAATCTCTAGTTGTTTTGATCATGTTCGGATTACCCGACAACATAACTTTAGAGTTTATATCTGAGATAGAATTTTCCAAAATATAATTTAATTCACCGTTAGTAATTAGTTTCTCGAAATATCCTCTAGAAAAAGTATTTGTTGTTTTTACCCCTCTAACAATACAATCAGAAACAACCTTTTCCCTAGTATAAATCGGTATAAATGAGAACTTTTGGTAATTTGCGTTCTGAAAATCAGCTAGTTTTTCAAATTCCAAAGGCAAAGTGTCTCGGTAGACGAATTGTGTTTGATCCCTAAAGCTACATATAAGAGTTATCGTGGAAAAGTTCTCCCAAATTTTTTCTTGTTGAAGCATGCATAAGTAAGGAGCGACTCCGGTACCGGTAGAAAAGAGCCAAAGATCGCCCCCGGGACCAAAACGATCTAGAGTAAAGTGTCCGTATGGTAGATCGTCTAAATGAATCTTATCACCAGACTTGATTTTTTTTAATGCGTCGCTGAAAGGATTTCCCTCTAAATAAACGATATAAAATACCAACGTTTTATCTTCTTCGGCTCTTGATACAATTGTTTGGGCTCTCCAAATCTCATTGGAGCCCTCATTATTTGGACTGATACCTATCCTTGCGAACTGACCAGGTTTGAAATTAAAGCCAGCCGGTCGATCAATCTCAATACGAAAAATGTTTTCAGCAGGATATTTTACTGAAACTAAATTTACATTGTTGATCTGCACTATTTCAACAAGTTAAGGCAATTGATAAGTAATACTTTATCGCTCAAGATGCTGTTTTTTTTCCGTAACATTTGCCCACTCATCAGCATCATCGAGGTGACTTTCAGCGCGAGTAATGCTTGGCCACAGTTTACTCAATTCTGCATTAATTTCAACAAACTCCTTTTGATCTTCGGGAACGTCTTCCTCTGCGTAAATCGCTTCCACCGGGCATTCAGGGATACAAACAGCACAGTCAATGCACTCCTCCGGGTCAATAACAAGAAAATTCGGACCCTTTCGAAAGCAATCTACAGGGCAGACGTCAACACAGTCGGTGTAACGACATTTTATACAACTTTCAGTAACTATATGTGTCATGGTTTTCGTGTAAAAATAAGTAGTATACCAGTTTGCTATCCAGTGTTGAGCCAGGTTCTATATTCTGTAAAAAATTTGTGGGAACTCAGATTGTAAATACCCGTTTTATTTGGTAGACTCATACATCCTGCGCCGCGGTATCAACGCGTCGCTTTAACCATAGGAGAAAAGCATTTGGAAAGCAGCAAGATTATTGCTACTGAAACTCGTCACTACGAGTTGGTATTAATGGTTCATCCCGATCAAAGCGAGCAGGTCCCGGGTATGATTGATAGATGTAAAAGCTTTGTAACTACTCGAGGAGGCACTGTTCATAGGGTGGAAGATTGGGGTCGGCGTCAACTCGCCTACCCAATTTTAAAGGTTGCTAAGTCACACTACCTACTGTTCAATATTGAGTGTTCTAAATCCGATATTAGAGAACTAGATCGCTCCTTTAAATTCAATGATGCTATCATCAGGCACCTTTGTGTTTCATGCTCGGGTATTCCAGAAGGAAGTTCAGCCATGATGAGAGTCGTACAAAAGGAGGCTGCAAAGAAAGCTGAGATAGGGGTATCATCACAAGAGAATTGATACGATGACTTTTTATCGAAAGCAACCCTTGGGGTATGTGTAGGAGAAATTTATGAGTACTAGAATGGGCGGTAGAAATGCAGTTAAAAAAAGGTTTAGAAAGCAGACCCAAACTGCTTTGTTCAAGCGCAAAAAGGTTTGTCGCTTTTCTGGAAAAAATCCAGAGGTAGTTGATTATAAAAATATTGATTTATTGAAAGATTTTGTCTCTGAAACTGGCAAAATTATACCAGCACGAATAACAGGCACTAGTGCAAAATTCCAGCGGCAAGTCACAGTAGCTGTGAAGAGGGCAAGATTTTTGGCCTTACTCTCTTTTACAGATAATCATTAAAGGATTTTTTCATGCAAGTAATATTGTTAGATAGAATAGCAAAGCTGGGAAAGTTAGGTGAAGTTGTTAGGGTGAGAGATGGGTATGCGAGAAACTTTCTAATTCCTAAGGGATTGGCCAAAAGAGCAACTCAAAAAGCAATAGGGGACTTTGAGAGACAGAAAGTAGAATTAGAACAAAAGGCTTCGGATAAATTAAAGAAGGCTCAAGAGTTAGGGTCTAGGCTTTCTGGAATAGTGGTAGAAATCGTACAGAAGGCAGGGGTAGATGGAAGATTATTTGGCTCGGTGACTAATCAGGATATTGTCGAAAAACTCGGTAACGACGGTATAGAAATAACCAAGTCGCAAGTAAACATGCCTGAAGGTCCAATAAAGTCAGCTGGGGAACACTTGATACGTGTGTCGCCGCATAGCGAAGTTGTAGTGGAACTCAGTATTAAAGTTGTGCCAGAAATGTCTGATAAGTAACTTTACAGCGGAGTTTTGTTTTGGAGAATAAAGCAACTCCTACTTCTTTAAAATTACCCCCTAACTCATCGGAAGCAGAATCAGCAGTTGTTGGTGCTTTGCTATTAGATAATTCGGCTTGGGAGAAGATAGGAGACGTCTTATCCTCTTCGGATTTTTATAAATCCGAGAACCGTATTATTTTTGAGAGCATTGTCGGATTAATAGACGAAAACAAGCCGGCTGATGTCGTTACCGTTTATCAAGCATTGAAATCACAGGGAGTTGATGACCAATGCGGGGGAATTGCATATCTCAATAGGCTTGCTCAGGCGACCCCAGGTGTTGCGCATGCAGTGCAGTACGCAAGGATAGTTAGAGACCAGTCAATTCTGCGTAGTCTATTGACAGCCACTGAGGATATTGCGCAAATGGCCCTTGTCCCGGGAGCAAAAACAACCGGCTTGATTCTTGATGATGCAGAGGCAAAAATATTTAGGATAAGTGAAAACCGAAATCGCACAGCTCTTGGTTTGCTCGATTTCGATCGATTATTAAAAAACGTTATAAAAAATATTGACGAGCTTTACAATAATCCAAATCCTTCAGATGTAACTGGTAAGCCTAGCGGCTTTATAGATTTAGATCAAAAAACTGCGGGAATGCATGATGGAGAACTAACCATTATTGCAGGTCGACCGAGCATGGGTAAAACATCAATGGCGCTTAACATTGCGGAACATGTTGCGGTGGACTGTGGCTTACCAGTAGCTATCTTTTCAATGGAAATGAGTGCCGAGCAATTAGTTTTAAGAATGCTTTGCTCGCAAGGAAAGGTTGATTCTCAAAAAGTTAGAACGGGCAAACTAAATCAAGATGAGTGGGATAGATTGATGCTTTGTATGAATAAATTAACAAACATCGGTGTACACATAGACGAGACTCCCGGTTTAAATCCCCTAGAGCTTCGTTCGAAAGCTCGCAGACTTTCGAAAATGACAGGTGGATTAGCACTTATAGTTATTGATTATATTCAGTTAATGTCTGCCAATGTTGGAGGGGAAAATAGAACAACGGAAATTTCAGAAATTACTCGTTCTTTGAAAAGTCTTTCAAAGGAGCTACGATGTCCAGTCCTTGCGTTATCACAGTTAAATCGAACTGTTGAGCAACGAACAGATAAACGCCCGGTAATGTCTGATCTTAGGGAAAGTGGTTCTATTGAGCAGGATGCTGACGTAATTTTATTTATTTACAGGGATGAAGTTTACCGGCCGGACAGTCCGGACAAGGGGACCGCAGAAATCATTATTAGCAAACAAAGAAATGGTCCGACTGGCACTGTAAGACTTACATTTCTAGGCAGGTACACCAAATTTGAAAACTTTGCTAATTAATTGTGTTGAATCCACTCACTCCATGAGCCTACGTACAAATTACTTCCGACTAACTGAGCTATTTCCATGGCAACCAGATTGTGACAAGCCGTTATCCCAGAACCGCACATATGAACTACGCTAGTTGGATTTGTGTAATTTAAAACTTCTAGAAATTCTTTTCTCAACTTTTCTGGGGATTTGAAGTAACCGTTATCCTCAAGATTATTTATATACGGTCTATTAAGAGCTCCAGCAATGTGGCCGGCTTTGAAATCTAGTGGTTCGACTTGCCCATTAAAGCGTTCCGGCATTCTGGCATCAATTAATACCGCTATTTCATTATCCCTCTCAGATTCCACCCAGGCTGAAATTTCGGCTATTTTCCATTGATGAACAAGTCCTGATTTTTTTTGAATTTGACCTCTTTTTCTTATTGGTTTTGTATGTTCTAATTGGTTTCCTGACTTTTTCCATGCTTTTAATCCTCCGTTCAAAATAGAGATTTTGTGATGACCGATCCAATTGAGCATCCACCATAATCGAGCTGCATACACCCCTCCATCATCATCGTAGGCAACGAGATGAGTGTCCGAATTTACCCCATTTATTTGAAGGAAATTTATGAAGTCCTCTGCAACTGGCAAAGGGTGACGACCGTAGATTTTTTTTGAAATTTTTTCTGGGTCGCTCAAATCTTTTTCTATATGAGCAAATATCGCATTCGGAAGATGGTGATCTTCGTAAAGCCGTTGTCCTAAATCTTTATCATTTAGTGAATGTCGACAATCAACAAACAATATATCTGGCGTAACTTCAGTGCTCGATTCAAACAGAGGGTTCAAAGTATTTTTTCCTTAAGATTGTAGAACTATTTTCTTTCAAATATCTATAGAATTCAGGTATACCTTTTTCTAAGGTTGGGTGTAGAAAATTCGGATTTAATTTATTTCCGTTCCGCATAGTCTGTTTTCCTTGATCCATTCTCTCAGCTATTTCGTCGTCCTCTTTGGCAGTTTCTCTATATGCCTCTTTTTGAGACTGTACATATTCTTCGTTAAACAGAGCTATTTCTTCTGCATAATAGAACTCAGTTATATTCAAAGTTTTTTGAGGTTCAAGAGGGTAGAGCGTACTGACAACGACTGTTTGAGGATACCACTCAACCATAATATTTGGATAGATTAACATCCAAACGGCTCCCCATTCAAGATTACTATTCTTGGGAAAATTCATAACCTGATCTTGCCATTTTTTATAGGTAGAAGTTCCTTTTTGTTTAAATTCTGAGATACCAACTGCCTGAACGCTAAAAGAGTTGCAAAAAAACCATTTTAATTTGTTGCAATTCACAAAATTTCCTAATCCTGGATGGAAAGGGTTGACATGATAATCGTCAAGATAGACTTCTATGAATGTTTTCCAATTGTAATTGCATAAGTTGGTTTCAAGACTGTGGAAACAATAATCTGTGAAAGAGAAATATTTAGAAAATGCACAGTCAATCAGCTGTTCATAGGACGAATCAGCTAAATTCTTAAACAAAAGTCCATTCCAATCTATAAGCTTATCCTCTGAAAGACAGGTTTTTGGTAACATCTCCCAATCTGGAGCGCCTATTAATTGACCTCGTAAGTCGTACGTCCATCTGTGAATCGGACATACTATTGAGCTTATCGTACCTCTGTTGCTGAGCATCTTTGCGTTACGGTGTCGGCATATATTTGAAAGAACTCGTATAATACCCTGGTCATTTATCATGACTTTGTTTTCGTTAGGTTGCCTCAATGCAAAGTAGGAACCATGTTCTGGTACCATAAGTTTATGCCCAAAATAATTGGTTTTACTAAAAAGTTCAGTTTGCTCTAACGAAAGCGTTGAATTATCAAAAAATGAATTTGGGTTTAGTTTTGTGTAGTGCATTTTTAGTCTGTATGTGGACAGGTGGCTAAATTCTAATTTAATATAGTCGTAGCAATTAAAATAAATATAAGAGGAAATCCTTGTCCGGGTCAACAAAGCTAGTTAAAAAAAAAAAGTGTCGCGGGATATTAGCTTTGAGGAGCACGTGTCTTATGCGGAAAAAATTTTGATAGATCTAGAAAACAATAATCTAACCCTTGAAGCGGCTGTGGAAAATTATACTGAGGCACTTGCTAGGATAAAGTTAGCAAAAAAAATCTTAGAAGATGCACAAAATAAGGTTGAAATAATTGAGCGTAGAGATTTAGATGGGGTGTCAACGAAAAAAACTAAGACAAAGTTATGATGGAAGAATTACCTTGGAACCTGAAGCAGAAGAAAAAGCATTAAAGTTACTCATTGATAAAAATATAAAAACTGTCTCTAATCTTCACGAAAATAGTATGACATATTCGAATGATTTTTCGTTTTCGAGGAGAGTTCTAAAGAAATTCTGGGAAGCTATTGAGTATGGGGTACACGGAGGAAAAAGGTTAAGAGGAATACTGGTATTTGCAGCAGCGGAAGCTGTGTCTAAGAAAGAATATATTTCTTTGAGCGAGGCAGAAAGAACATGTCTACTCGACTCAGCAACAGCCATAGAATGTGTGCATGCATTTTCGTTGGTTCATGACGATCTCCCTGTAATGGATAACGACAGGTTACGGCGAGGAAGGAATACATTGCACGTCGAATATGATGAAGCCACTGCGTTACTTGTAGGCGACGCACTTCAAACTTTAGGGACCGAAGTGCTCTGTTCGTCAGAAAATTACCCTGAAAGGAGATTCAAAATTATTTCTGTATTGAGTAAGGCAACAGGTGCTTCCGGGATGGCTGGTGGGCAAATGATAGATATTTGCGCCATCAGTAACAAATTGGGAAAAAGTGATTTGGAGATTATGCATAAGTATAAGACTGGAGCTTTGTTTGAAGCGGCAGTATCTATGGGATATTTAGCAATGAACGTTGCTCATGAAGACAACAGAGCGAAAAGCATGAGAAGTTTTATCTCGAGGCTCGGCGTTGGGTTTCAGGTGGTTGATGATATTCTCGACACAGTTGGTCTTCAAAAAACAACCGGGAAGGAAGCAGGTAGAGACAAGGTCCTAAATAAACCAAATTTTGTTGACTTACTCGGGGTTGAGCAAGCAAAAGAATATGCGGGTGAGTGTCTTCACTCCGCTTTAAAAGCATTGGAAAAGTTTGGTGGGGAAGCCGATTTCTTGCGGTATATTGCTAATCGATTAGTGAAAAGAAATTTCTAGCTTATGAAAATTTTGGAACGTATCAATTCTCCGGAAGATTTGCGAAAGTTAGCACGTGAGGATGTCAAGAAAGTTTCCGATGAGCTGAGAGCATTTTTGTTGGAGTCAGTATCCAAGAGTGGGGGTCATCTATCTTCTAATCTTGGAACTGTTGAATTAACATTAGCTATTCATTATGTATTCAATACACCATTTGATAAGCTGGTTTGGGATGTCGGTCACCAGAGCTATGCCCACAAAATTATAACCGGCAGAAGAAATAGATTGTCATCAATTAGAAAGTTTGGAGGAATATCTGGATTTCCTAAAAGGAGTGAGAGTGAGTATGATGATTTTGGCACTGCGCACTCCTCCACCTCTATATCAGCAGTATTAGGAATGGCTTTAGCCTCAAAACTTAATGGTCTTAATCAAGGTGAAAGCAGAAGAAGACATGTAGCAATTATAGGCGATGGGGCATTAAGTGCTGGGATGGCTTTTGAAGCTCTGAATAATGCTGGCCACGGCAATAAAGATTTGGATATATTGGTAATTTTAAACGATAACGATATGTCGATTTCTCAACCGGTTGGGGCTTTAAGTAATTATTTAGCTCGGTTACTAACTGGCAAAATGTACTCCTCGGCTCGCGAATTTAGTAAGCAAGTTCTAAAGAAAATACCGCCTGTTTTGGAAGTAGCAAAAAAAATTGAAGGTGGGGCAAAAGGCTTACTGACACCTAGTACGTTGTTTGAAGCATTCGGGTTTAATTATTTTGGCCCTATCGACGGTCATGATCTGAATATTTTGATTCCAGCGCTAGAAAATTTACGAAATTTAAAGGGACCCCAGTTCCTCCATGTAGTCACAAAGAAAGGCCATGGATATCAAAAGGCGGAGCAGGATCCAATTCTTTACCACGGCCCGGGTAGTTTTAATCCCAGAGACGGTATAGTAAAAAAGAATGAACCAGAGAAAAAAACATATTCGAAAATTTTTGGTGAGTGGCTTTGTGATGCAGCAGGTTCGAATAAAAATATTGTTGCTATTACGCCCGCAATGAAAGAGGGCTCAGGAATGCAAAAATTTGCAGACATGTTTCCAGCGCGATTTTTTGATGTTGGAATAGCTGAACAACATGCCGTTACATTTGCTGGGGGATTAGCTTGTGATGGTATCAAGCCTGTGGTAGCTATTTACTCCACTTTTTTACAAAGAGCATACGACCAACTAATTCATGACGTCGCATTGCAGAATTTGGATGTCTTGTTTGCGATAGATAGAGCTGGACTAGTAGGAGCTGATGGAGCAACGCATGCAGGAGCATATGATTTAAGTTATCTTAGGTGCATACCAAACATGGTGGTAATGGCACCGAAAGATGAATTAGAGTGTTGTCAAATGTTGAATACAGGAATAAGAATTGCAGGCCCCTCAGCTGTCCGGTATCCCCGAGGTCAGGGGCCTGGGACTGAGGTTACTCAACCAGCAAACGCCGGGATTTTAGAGTTGGGTAAAGCTGAGGTTTTGAGAAGTTGCTCGGCAGACCCAGATAAGTTTGGAATGGTAAATGCGAAGAAAGTGGCGATATTGGCCTTTGGTTCTATGGTGATGCCATCCTTAGTAGCTGGTGAAAAGATAGACGCAACTGTGGTTAACATGAGGTTTGTTAAGCCGATAGATGAAGCAATTATTTTAAGGTGCGCAATCGAACATGATTTGATTGTAACGGTAGAGGAAAATGTCATTGCAGGAGGAGCAGGTTCAGCTTGCGCTGAAGTGTTATCGGCTCAACCTGATAAGATGTTAAAAAAAACTGGCTCATGTCAGTTGTACCATTTGGGTCTACCGGACAAACACATTGATCATGGTGATCCCAAAGAGCTACTACGTCTACAAGGGTTAGACGCCGAAAACATTTTGAGCAAAATAGAGAATCTGTGCAATTTGTCGTCTTAAATGGAAACTTAATCTCTAAAATTATCGAAGGTAAGTGGTAAAGATGGAAACTCTTTTTTCAGGAACTCGATAGCTTCTTGTAAAGTGTCTCTCTTGTTTCCCGATACTTTAACTACTTGACCATTAATCGATGACTGTACCTTCAGTTTTGTAGTCTTGATAGCCTTTACAATTTTTTTTGCATCATCGGTAGAGATGCCGTTTGCAATATCAATGATTCTCTTAATTTTGTCATTGGCAGACTTGTTCATATCGCGCGGATTCAAAACCCGTGTATCAACCCCTCTTTTCCCAAATTTTGTAAAAATAATTTCAGTTATTTGGTTTATTTGAAACTCATTCTCTCCTATGCAAATAATTTCATTATCGGAGCTTGTTACCTCTGCACACGTTCCTTTGAAATCGAAGCGGTTAGCAATTTCTTTTTTCACCTGGGCTAACGCATTTTGCACGTCAACGAGATTTGCTTTTATCGATACATCAAATGTTGCCATAGGTCACTCCAGTTAATAGCTCATCTATTTTTAAGTCTAAGTGCATTTAGTTTTATAAAACCCTCAGAGTCTTTTTGATTAAAAACACCACTGTCATCCTCAAAAGTCGAAATATTCTTGTCATATAAAGATTTTTTAGACGATCTACTCATCACGATTATATTACCTTTAAAAAGTTTTAAGATAACATCCCCGCTTACTGTTTTTTGGGAATAATTAATCAGCTCTTGTAATGCTAATCTTTCAGGAGACCACCAAAATCCGTTATAAATCATTTTTGCATATTTAGGCATTAATTCATCCTTGAGATGACATAACTCCCTATCTAAAGTTATAGATTCTAATGCTCTATGGGCCTTTAAAAGAATTGTGCCTCCAGGAGTCTCGTAACAACCACGAGACTTCAACCCAACAAATCGGTTTTCAACTAAGTCTAATCGTCCAACTCCATGTTTGTTACCTAAAAGATTCAAGGAATGGAGTAGTTCATGGGGCTTTTTTCTTTGTCCGTTTATAGACACGAGATCACCTTTTTCGAAGGATAAACCTATTTTTTGTGGTTTGTTAGGCGTATTTTCCAAACTATTTGTCCATTTCCAAAGATTTTTTTCGGGAGGAGCTTTTGAGGGATCCTCCAAAATGCCGCCCTCATACGAAATATGTAAGAGATTTGCATCCATTGAGTAAGGTGATTGTCGTTTTCTAGTATTTTCTATTGGAATTCCATATTTTTTCGCATACCTCAATAATTTTGCTCTAGAATTCAAGTCCCATTCTCTCCAGGGCGCAATAATCTTTACATTTGGGTGCAATGCATAAGCGCCTAACTCAAATCTCACTTGATCGTTTCCTTTCCCTGTGGCGCCATGAGCGATTGCAAAGGCCTTTTCTTTTTTTGCAATTTGTACCAAATGTTTTGCAATCAATGGCCTCGCGATGGCCGTCCCAAGTAAATACTCTCCTTCATAAAGAGTGTTACATCTCATCATCGGAAAGACAAAATCTTTTACAAACTCTTCGCGTAAATCCTTGATATAAATTTTGTTAACCCCAAGTTTTTTTGCTTTTACCTTTGCGGGATTAAGCTCCTCTCCCTGCCCAATATCAGCAGTGAAAGCAATTACCTCACAGTTGTATTCTTCTTGTAACCATTTCAGAATCACCGAAGTATCAAGCCCACCAGAATATGCTAATACAACTTTTTTCTTATTCTCCATCTTAGGCCTCATTAATTTTGATTAAATACTCTAGTAACGCTTTTTGGAAATGGAGTCTGTTCTCTGCTTCTTGCCAGACTACTGATTGTGGACCATCAATTACGTCCGCACTTACTTCTTCTCCTCGATGGGCTGGAAGGCAGTGCATGAAAACGACGTCTTTATTAGCTACATCAATTTTTCGCTTATCGACTGTCCAGCGTTCAAACGATTTCAACCTTTCGTTTTTTTCCTGTTCAAATCCCATACTTGTCCAAACATCGGTTGTGATTAGATCGGATTGCATACAAGCTTCTAAGGGGTCAGCAAAATATTCAACATTATTTTGGTTGATATTTAGTTCTTCCAATAGATGCTTATATTCGGGCGGTGAAGAAACATGTAATTTAAATCCAAGGATATTTGAGGCTTCAATCCATGACGCACACATATTATTTATGTCTCCAATCCAAGAAATTGTCTTTCCTAAAATGTTCCCTCTATGTTCTTGAAAGGTGAAAATATCGGAAAGGACTTGGCACGGATGATGTTCATTAGTTAACCCATTGATTATTGGGGCCGTTGAGTGTTTTGCGAATGCCTCGATTTTTGAGTGTTCAAAAGTACGCATCATGATAATATCGCACATTCGAGATATCACTCGTGCAGCGTCTTCTATAGTTTCTCCCCGATCAATCTGTGTGTCTCTCATTTGCAGGACAATAGAATTTCCTCCAAGCTGCTGCATACCAACTTCAAAGGACAACCTTGTTCTCGTTGAGTGCTTTTCAAACAGCAAAATCAAAGTACGGTTTTGTAATTCCTGTTTAAATACGTTTTCCTTGACCTGTTTTTTTAATAAGGTAGATCTCTCGAATAACTTTTGAATTTCGTTGTACGAGAGATCCCTCACACGAAGGAAATGACGGGTATTTTTATTCATTTTTCAAAAAACGTTTTAATCGAAAAAACAAGCTTATCCAACAGGATTTCAACTTCTTTATGACTAATAATAAGCGGAGGAAGTAGTCTAATTACATTAGAATTGGTGACATTAACCAACAAACCGTTGTCCAACGCAATCTGTGTAATCTGGCTACAATCGACTCTTAATTGTATACCTATCATAAGACCAACCCCACGAATGCTTACAATATCAGGATAGTTTTTCAGCTCGGACTTTAAATGTTTGACAATTTGATTTCCTCTATTTCTAGCATTTTCGAGAAGTCTCTCTTCTTGGATTACATCAAGAGTAGTTAATCCAGCCTGCATTGCTAGAGGATTGCCACCAAATGTTGAACCGTGTTCTCCCGGGCCAAGTATATCGGCGTATGACCCTTTTACCAGCAAAGCGCCGATTGGTACGCCAGAGCCTAATCCTTTTGCGAGGGTAAGCACGTCCGGTTTTATTCCCGCTTTTTGAAACGCAAACCAATTCCCTGTTCGACCTATCCCGCATTGCACTTCATCAAAAATTAGTAACCATTTGTTAGAGGTACAAAGTTTACGGATTTTTTTTAAGAAATCATTTTTACTGATATTTATTCCACCCTCTCCTTGAATCGGTTCGAGCATCACCGCTGCGATATCAGGATAATTTTGCTCTATAGCAAAAATAGCCTCTACGTTATTAATTGGAGCTCTAACAAAACCTGAAATAGTATCACCAAACATGGATTTACCCTGTTTCCCCGAAGAAGCCGACATGGTTGCAAAAGATCTTCCGTGGAATGCATTTTCGAAGACAATAATTTTGGGTTTTTTTAATCCTTTCTTTATCCCGAATTTCCTAGCAACCTTTAGGGCAGCTTCATTAGCTTCTAGTCCTGAATTACAGTAAAAAGATTTATCGAGACCAGTCAACTCCGCTAATCTCTTAGCAAGTTGCTCTTGCAGTTGAATTTTATAAAGATTTGAGACGTGTAATAGATTTCGAGCCTGAGTCGATATTGCCTTTACAAGCTTTTTATGATTGTGTCCCAGAGTATTTACTGCTATCCCACTTAAGCCATCCAAATACCTATTTTTTTCCTCGTCGTATAACCAGCAACCCCTACCTTTGGCGGGGCTAAATTCCTGACGCTTATAATTCTGTATTAAATAAGTTTTCCGGTTATCTCTCAAGCTGGTTCCTGAAAAAAGTTTATATTTTAACGATTTTGTAGCTAATCTTCGATAGTATTTTACATTGCTGATACGTAATGATGTAATTAAAGCAGATTAATTAAGCAAGTTAACTATGGAAAATTGTGTCTTAATCATTTTTGGTGTCACTAGCACAGGTGAAAAATTTCGACCTAGTGACTGGATTGAGAGATTTTGTGGAGTAATGGCTCCATATGACACCACTTACGAGTCGTCGGGAGAACGAGTTAATATTCAAAAGGGTATGGGATACTCTGATTTAGTTTTTCCAACAACTCATAACGGCGAAAGAGTTGTAATGGCATTGGAACAGCTCAATGACATTGAGCCATTGGCATGGGAATTTGTCTTGAATTTTATAAAAGAAAATGATTTGAAAACGGACAAAATAAGCTATTCGGAAATATTTTCAAAAGATGCAATTAAAAAGTGACGGTGCAACAATATCTACTGATTTTGTTCGATGCTAGCTATTATTCTTTGGCTTATTTCCGAAATGTTTCCAATCCCAGGTACATCTATGAACTTAGGAGCCTCATCATTTTCTTGTTTCCATGCCTTGTAAAAACTAATTAAAGGCTCAGTTTGCTCGTGATAAACCGAAAGCCGCTTTCTCACGGTTTCTTCCGTATCGTCATCTCGTTGAATCAAATCGTCTCCAGTTACATCATCCTTTTCGGGCATTTTTGGAGGATTGTACTCAACGTGGTAAGTTCTACCACTGGCAGGATGAACTCTTCTACCTGTTATGCGATTTACTATATCGGCTTCGTCTACAATAATATTCAAGATGAGATCAATCTGTATATTCGCCAATCGCAAAGATTGCGCCTGAGGTATTGTTCGCGGAAAACCATCGAATAGATAGCCGTTCTTACAATCATTTACATTTATTCGTTTTGTAACGAGTTTGATAATTAGTTCATCATCAACTAACTTGCCTGCATCCATAATGGACTTAGCCTGATTTCCTAGGTCAGATCCACTTTTAATCTCTCCTCTTAGCATGTCGCCAGTTGAAATTTGCGGGATGTTCAGATGGTCGCAAATTGCTTGAGCTTGCGTTCCTTTGCCAGCCCCTGGTGCTCCTAGTAAAATAATCCGCATAAGTGGTTCCTCCTAATTATTTTTTTGTTTGGTCAAATAAGACTCAACTCTTTTTAAGTCCTCTGGTGTATCGATTCCTGTAGAACCTGAAAAATCGTCGCGCAAAACTTTGATTTTTTTCCCCATCCAAAGCCACCTAAGTTGTTCGAGTTTTTCCAATTTTTCCAAATTGCATTCTCCATTTGCGACATACTCTTCTAAAGAACCAGCATAGAATGAGTATATTCCAATATGCTTTAGATAAGAAGATTCTTTAGTGTTTGCAGAGGCTGTACTAGCGTCTCTGTCAAATGGAATCATAGCTCTAGAAAAATATAATGCCTGACCACACTCTGTGGTGACAACTTTGACGCAATCTGGACTAACTATTTCTTCGGCCGACTCGAATCTGGAAACAACAGTAGTTACGTCTTCGAGACAATTTGTTTTAAGAATTGCGAGATGTTTCACAGTGTCAGGATTTATTAAGGGTTCATCACCCTGAAGATTAACGACGACTTGATTGCAGTCTGCACCCGCTTTTTCTAATGCCTCGCAAATACGGTCTGAGCCACTCGGATGATCTCCTGATGTCATAATACACTCGGCATTATACGTGGAAATGGCGCTTTTGATTTTTTCACTGTCTGTAGCAACTATAACTCTAGATGCTCCACTAATCATTGCTTTTTCTATTACTCTGCTGATCATTGATTTGCCCATAATATTAGCAAGCATTTTTTCTGGAAATCTAGTTGACTTTAGTCGTGCTGGGATCACTACCCAAAAATTTATATCATTATTTTCTTTTTTTAAAGTCATCGATTACGTCCTCTGGTGATAATCTAGGAATCCCATCGATGATGGGATACGCTAATTTTTCGTCAATCGTTACTAATAGTTTTTTATCCTTGCTCAATCGAAGTCGTTTAGCTGTTATCGGACATATTAGAATTTCAATAAGTTTCGGATCCATGAATCTTTACTCCTCTATTAACTTTCGATAAAAATCATCTGGTAAATGTAACTCTGTTATTAGCTTCCACAACTTGCTTGCGATTTCTTTATTATTTATGGTAAGTTTAATCCCGTCTTTTTCTGTTGTCAGGATTAGGTCGTAGTTAGATGTATCTACACGAGCTATTATATCGTTTATATCTTTTTCATGGTTATTGAGAGGTAGCGCATCAAAATCCAGGCCTAAAGATTTGAGTGTAAGAAAAAATTTATTCGGTACCCCAATACCAGCAACAGCTAGAACATTCTTTTTTGATGTGTTGCTTTTAATTTCTGAAAGACCGTGCATCTCGCTACATTCGATTCTCTTTCGTTCAAGACTTTCCCAAAATTTAATTACTAATTTTGATTCAAAAATTTGACCAACATTATCTTTAGCAAGTATTTTATTGAAACTGGAAGGGCTGATTTTATAGTCTGTGGAGAAATTGAGTATGACAGCATCGATGAAGTAGGGTGTTGGCCATGGTTCTCTCATTGGCCCATAAGGCAAACAATATCCGTTGCCCATAATTCTCTCATCAAAAATTACTATTTTTTTTTCTGAAAACTGATGTAGCGATTGTATTCCGTCATCTGCAATTATGTAATCCAGCCCTGGCTTCTTTGATAAAAGATACTCAATAGCCAGAGTTCTATCCTTAGCAACACATACCGGAACGGAACTTAATCTTGAAATCATCGTGGGTTCATCCCCAAAGTATCTCGCAGCTTCAGAATCCGGCATATCGTTAGAAACGATTTCTGGTGAATTATTAAGGTGCAATTTTTCTCCGGCATACCCTTTAGTTACAACGGCTATATTAAAGCCTTTTGACTTTAACTTATTAGTGATTGCAAGAACTGTTGGAGTTTTTCCAACTCCGCCGACTAAAACGTTACCCACAGTTATTAATTTACAATTTTTATTTTTTTTGTTAAATTTCGACACACTCTCATGTTTGCGGGTATTTTTTTTTGTTGCAAGATGTTGATACATACTCGAAGATAGTCGAAAAAACGGTAAACAAATTATAAAAAAGATCCTCGTGCTCAGTTTGATATAATGGTCGAGAAATTTTGATCTGTGTGAAACTTGGATGATTTTAGTTAAGTTATCGAATGAGCCATTTATACTGTTAGGATACCAATGCTTTTGCACGTTGAGCGAGAGATTGTAAATAATGGTTTGTCGAAAATTTAAGACACGACTTTCTAATTTTTTGTGTTGCATAATGCGTAATTATTGATGTCTTTTATTTTTTGGTCAATTTATTTAAATTTTTTGCTTATACACTTTGCCTATGATTGAAAAAAAGGCTCTAACGGTAACCGAATTGACGAAGGTGCTCAAAAATTGTCTTAACCTTCAGTTTCCTGGTATCTCTCTTATTGGCGTGGTCTCGGATGTGTATCGAGCCGAAGGATATAAAGTATTCTCTTTAAACGGAGTCGATTCGAAAATCAAATGCGTTCATATATCAACCAGTACCAATAATAATATTGCAGTCGACGTGGGTGACAAAGTAAGAGTGAACGGTACCGTGTCTGTTTTTGGAAAATCTGGGGAAATTCACGTTTTGATTTCAAAGTTAGAAGTTTTGGAGAGTATTTTTAGAGAACCAGAGGGTAGGTTAAAAGAGTTTCCAAATTCTGGGGTAGAAGTAAAGAACATAAAACCTGTTGATTTTGATTTTTTAATAAAGTCTGTAGGAATTATTACTTCGGTTGATGGCGCTGCTTTGTCCGATATTCTAACGGTGGTAAGGGATGAATTACCTTATTTGGTTATTAAGATTTTTCCGGCCGTCATGCAAGGTAAAAATGCTTTTGAGTCTTTTAGAAATTGTGTTAGCCAAATTCTAAGTCATAGAGATATAGATATTCTAATTATTACGAGAGGTGGGGGTTCTTATGAGGATTTAAGTGTTTTTAACTCTGAAAACATAGCTAATTTGTTTGGGCTAGTCGATATACCCATCATTTCTGCAATAGGACACGCAAAAGATGATGTACTTCTGAATCATGTAGCAGATTTCAACGTGGCGACACCAACTTCAGCGATACAAAAGATTGTTGCAAACAAAAATAAATTTGAAATCAAAATCCGAGAGCTGGAGATTAACTTGTCAAATTCAATCGAGCGTTTGTTGATAAGAAAAACAAACGAAATGGAAAATGTCCGTGCATTGCTGCATACGCCTTTAAGAAAAACAGAAATGTACAGAAGTGGTCTAAAATCGCTTGAAAGGAGAGCGTCTGAGGTGATCCATGGCGTTTTGTCAGCTCGTAAACAAAAATTGCTACAAATGGAGACTGTCATTGAAAAGTTACAAAAAAGTAATAAGAAATATTCTCTGAATCCTGTTATTTTCACAAAAGATAAAAAAAAAGTAATAAAAAGTGTTCATGGATTGCGCGGTGACGAGGTTCTTGCTATAAAATTCAAGGATGGTCTAATAAAAGTAAAAGTACTGAATAACTGAAAGAAGATTTACAGGAGGTTTATATGGGAAGCATTCTATCGTCTTTGTCAAAGACAGTCATAGCGGGTTTTATCTTACTTGTAATCATAGTGGCGATTTTTGGCAACGTAAATTTTTTAGAACCAGCATGGTTAGCCTTTGCATTTAGGTGGTTGCATGTCATGGTTGGGGTTATGTGGATTGGTCTTCTTTGGTACTTTAATTTTGTCCAGATTCCATGCATGCCGAGGATATCGGATGAGCACAAACCGGCAATTTCTAAAGTTATTGCTCCCGAAGCTCTTTTTTGGTTTAGATATTCGGCTTTACTAACCGTTGTCACTGGGCTTATCGTCGCTTGGTTAAATGGCTATGGTCACAACGCTTTGATGTTGGGAGAAGGTTATCAGGCAATTGGAATAGGTATGTGGTTAGCTATTATTATGGCTATAAATGTGTGGTTTGTTATTTGGCCAAATCAGAAAAGGGCTTTAGGTATTGTAGACGCTGAACCAGAAATCAAAGCAAAATCGGCAAAAGTAGCAATGTTAACTTCCAGGACAAATACTTTACTTTCCGTGCCTATGCTCTATTTGATGGTTGCCCAACAGAATGTTGGGTTGGGTTAATTGTCAATAGAATTTAGGTTTGTTATTCGAGACTTCAACGTAATATTTGTCGATTTTAACCAATTAGTCTCTAGCTCTAAGGCGAACCTGACTTTATTCGTGGAACAGTGGGGGGTCTCTGTATTGGGAATCATATCTTTCATTTCTAGCACATAACCTTTTTCATCAATAAAAAGCACCGTGAGGGGGATAGATGTATTTTTCATCCACATGCACAAATTTTTTTTGTGTGCATAGATAAAGAGCATTCCGTCGTATCTTCCTAAAGATTTGCGGTCCATTAATCCGCGTGAATGCGCTTCTTTGGTACGAGCTAATTCGACTGAGATAACATTATTTTCTATTTCCAGGATACCAATCGGGCTGTTACCATAGACTATAGGCATGATAAAAATACCAGCCGCGAGAAAAAAGATACAATTACATTTACGGAGCAAACACACAGAGGAGTCCTTTTTGTCTAATAAAGTTTTAATCCCTACCGATGGGACGAAAATAGAGGTCGCAAGTGATTTTTCCTTAAAGGTCCCAGACAATCCAATCATTCCTTTTATTGAAGGTGACGGTATTGGTATTGATATTACACCAGTGATGAGAAAAGTAGTGGATGCGGCTGTAAAAGTTGCATACTCTGGAGGTAGAAAAATTCATTGGCTTGAAAGCTTTTGCGGTGAAAAAGCTACCAGAGAATATGGTCCAGACATTTGGTTGCCGGAGGAGACACTTGAGATATTAAGCGAGTTTTCTGTTTCTATAAAAGGACCGTTGACAACCCCTGTGGGTGGTGGGATAAGATCTTTAAATGTTGCGTTGAGGCAACAGCTAGATTTGTTTGTTTGTTTAAGACCAGTGCGATATTTCAAAGGGGTCCCTAGCCCCTTGCGAGAGCCCGAGAATACAGATATGGTCATTTTTCGTGAGAACTCGGAAGACATCTATGCTGGCGTAGAGTTCGAATCGGGAAGTGCTGAGGCGAAAAAGTTAAGCGAGTTTCTCGTGAACGAACTAAATATAAAGAAGATTCGTTTTCCTGAGACATCCGGTTTGGGTGTGAAGCCTATTTCTAAAGAGGGTACCAATAGATTGGTCCGTAGGGCGTTTCAATACGCTATTGATAACAATAAAAACTCTGTCACGCTAGTTCATAAAGGAAATATTATGAAGTTCACCGAGGGGGCGTTCCGTGACTGGGGGTATGCGTTAGCAAAGGAGGAGTTTAATGCTCAACCCTTAGGGGAGGGCGGTTGGTTTGTATTCAAGAATCCAAAAACAAAAAAGGATATAGTAGTAAAGGATGTCATAGCAGATGCGTTCTTGCAGCAAATTTTGCTTCGTCCCAAAGAGTATAGCGTAATAGCGACAATGAATCTGAATGGAGATTATATCTCTGATGCCCTAGCGGCTCAGGTGGGGGGTATTGGAATTGCCCCCGGAGCAAACCTCTCTGATAAGATCGCGGTGTTCGAAGCTACTCACGGAACCGCGCCAAAATACGCAGGCAAAGACTACGTTAATCCAGGTTCCCTGATTCTCTCCGCCGAAATGATGCTCCGTCATATCGGATGGGTCGAGGCTGCAGACCTGATTGTAACTGCAATGGAGTCGACTATCTCGGATGGCAAGGTCACTTATGACTTTGCCAGATTAATGCCGACATCTCAAAAAGTAAGTTGCTCCGAGTTTGGGTCGGAAATTGTAAAGCGGATGTGAGTCGGGTATTCGAACCACCCACATCTCACCTCTTAACTAATTTCGTTAGCTCAAGAGATTAAGCACTAGGTACAATATTTGACGCTTGCTTTCCTTTTGGGCCCTGAACTACATCGAACTCTACTTTTTGCCCTTCTTTTAATGACCTAAATCCAGATGATTGAATCGCTGAAAAATGTGCAAAAACGTCTTCACCTCCCCCGTCGGGAGTAATAAAACCAAAACCTTTTGCATCGTTGAACCACTTAACCGTGCCTATTGCCATGATACTCATTCCTTAAATCAATTTAAAAACCGCCAAAATTGCATATATTCCATACAATTTGACGAGTAAAGAAACGCAAAAAAAATGCAATTACAGTTTCCCTACTACATGATATGGGGCAAATGCCCCTTTGTCCATCCCGGATTCTCAGTAATTTCCCTTGCATATTTGTTTTAAGCCTTATATGTTATAGACAGATAGTGATCCGTTGAACTAAACAAAATTGAATATAGTCACAAGACCATTAGAAACTGAGCTTCCAAAAGAAGAAGAGAAGCTAACGGAGAAACCTCCGATGTATGAAGTATGTCTTCTGAATGACGACTATACACCGATGGAATTTGTTATTATTGTGTTACAGAAATTTTTCGCTATGAAAAAAGAAAATGCCACGCAAATTATGCTGAAAGTGCACCGGGAAGGTAGGGCCGTATGTGGCGTGTACTCAAAAGATATTGCAGCTTCAAAAGTGTCTGCGGTTCTTGATTTCGCGAAGGTGTACCAACACCCCCTTCAATGTGTTATGGAGAAAAAATGATTTCGCAAGAGTTAGAAGTTACTCTCCACATGGCATTCGTCGATGCTCGCCAGCAAAGACATGAATTTATTACGGTGGAGCACCTGTTGTTAGCCCTTATTGATAATCCGTCAGCGTCAGACATCCTTAAAGCCTGTGCAGTCGATAACGAAACGCTTAAAAAGTCTTTAATCAATTTCATACAAGAAAACACTCCGCAAGTAGGAGGAACTGATGAGGTTGAGACACAACCAACCTTAGGTTTTCAGAGAGTAATTCAAAGGGCAATAATGCATGTCCAATCAACTTCAAATGGAAAGAGGGAGGTCACTGGGGCAAACGTGCTTGTAGCAATTTTTGGAGAGAAGGATTCTCACGCGGTATATTATCTTCATCAGCAAGGCGTAAGTCGTTTAGACATTGTAAATTTTATAGCCCACGGTATCTCGAAAACGCAACCAAATGCGAATGTCGGGGAGGAGGGCATTGCTGAAAATGAGACCCAAAAGTCTGGTTCTCAGGCGGCATCTACCAGTCAAAAGCCAACCCCGCTTGATCAATATACTCAGGATTTGAATAAACGGGCCATGGATGGAAAGATTGATCCACTTATAGGTCGCGATCATGAAGTTGAGCGGGTTATTCAAATTTTATGCCGCAGGAGGAAAAATAACCCTCTGTTAGTTGGTGAGGCCGGGGTAGGAAAGACAGCCATCGCGGAAGGGTTAGCGTGGAGAATTACAAAGGGCTCGGTACCCGCTGTGTTATCTGAGTCAGTGGTCTATGCACTTGATATGGGTGCGCTTCTTGCGGGTACAAAGTATAGAGGTGATTTTGAGCAGAGGCTTAAATCAGTTTTGGCTCATTTAAGTAAAATTGAAGGGAGTGTGTTGTTCATTGATGAAATTCATACTCTCATAGGGGCAGGCTCCGCTTCTGGAGGTACTCTAGATGCGTCAAATCTGTTAAAGCCAGCATTGTCTTCTGGGCAATTGAGGTGTATCGGAGCGACTACTTACACGGAATTTAGAGGAGTTTTTGAAAAAGACCATGCTTTATCTAGAAGGTTTCAAAAAATTGATGTCACAGAGCCGAGTGTTGATCAGACTATCCAGATATTAAAGGGACTTAAGTCACGATTTGAGGAACATCACAATGTTAAATATCAGACCGGAGCTCTTCTGGCGGCGGCAGAGCTATCTGCCAGATATATAAACGATCGCCAATTACCAGACAAAGCAATTGACGTTATTGATGAGGCTGGAGCGGCTCAACGGATTCTTCCGAAAAGTAAGCAGAAAAAGAGTATAGGAAAATTAGAGATTGAGGACATAATTTCAAAGATCGCCAGAATACCGCCGCAAACTGTCAATGCAGACGATAAAAAGCTACTTCTCAAGTTAGATCGAAATTTGAAAAACGTTGTTTTTGGTCAAGATCGAGCAATTGATCTTTTGACGGGAGCGATAAAAATGTCAAGATCTGGCTTAGGTAAAAAAGATAAACCCATAGGAAGTTTCTTATTTTCTGGGCCCACAGGTGTCGGGAAAACAGAGGTTGCTCGTCAACTAGCATACTTAATGGGTGTCGAGCTAATTAGATTCGATATGTCTGAATATATGGAAAGGCATGCGGTCTCGCGTCTTATTGGCGCTCCACCAGGCTACGTTGGATTTGACCAGGGAGGACTACTGACTGAGGAAATTACGAAAAAACCTCATGCTGTGCTCCTTTTGGATGAAATTGAGAAGGCGCACCCCGATATTTTCAATCTTTTATTGCAGGTAATGGACCACGGGCAGTTAACGGATAATAACGGTCGGAGGGCCTTCTTCAATAATATTATTCTAATAATGACTACAAATGCAGGTGCAGAGTCGCTTACCAAAAAATCTATCGGATTCTCTAATTCCGTGAGTACTGGAGATGAAATGGTAGAAATTAAAAAGCAGTTCTCGCCAGAGTTTCGTAATAGACTTGATGCAATCGTATCTTTTGAAGCCTTGTCCGAAGAGGTAATCCTTAGAGTTGTGGATAAATTTTTGATTGAGTTAGAGGATCAACTTGAAGAGAAAAAAGTCGAAGTACAATTCGGGGAGACTGTTAGAAAATATCTAGCGAAGAAAGGTTTTGACCCTTTAATGGGGGCTCGACCGATGCAGCGTTTGATACAAGACTCAATTCGAAAAATCTTAGCTGATGAGTTGTTGTTCGGTAAATTAAAAAATGGTGGCAGTGTTAAAATAGAATTCGATGAGCAGTCCGAAAAAATATTTTTAAAATGGCCAAAGTCTAACGGTGGCACCAGGCAAGATACCAAAACGTCTCCCGAATCGGTTGAGATATAGCAAAGAAAAAAAATAATTTGTTTTGCTCACCCTGATAGTTTTAGTTGATGAAAAATAAACTTTTTGTTACCGGGCTTTTGGCTTGGGCCGTCGTTACCCATGCAGATCCCTATGAGTCTGATTTAGGTGGGTTGACCCTCCCGTGCGCTACTTGTCATGGATTGCTCGAAGAAAAAAATAATGCGATGAATTTATACGGTATTAAAGAAGAGATTTTCTTTTATAAATTCAAGTCTTTTCAGTTACGATTAGATGAAGACAGGGGTGTGATGCATTACATATCTTTGGCTTATTCAGACGACGATATTCGACGCATGGCGGCTTATTTTGCAAAAAAGCAATAGGCATAAATCAATGAACTGCCGTAGACATTTTATAAGGGATTCGGGTGCTTTACTGGGTAGCGTTTTTTTGTCTAGTTGCGCCTCATTGCCCTCTAATAAAAAAGAATTAATCTCAGGCACAGGAAAAAATATTGGCTCAGTCGCAATTGTGGGAGGAGGTTTTTCTGGTGCTTCGCTGGCCAGATATTTGTCTGTATTGTCGAACGGAAGAGTTACTATTACTTTGATCAACAAAAGTAAGCTTTTTTATTCTTGTCCGATGTCGAACTTAGTTTTGACCGGCAACAAGTCTGCTGAGTATTTATCACATGAGTTTAGTTCACTGGCTAAAAGAGGAATCAACGTTTTACACGACGAAGCGACATACATCGATCCGATAAAAAAAACTGTGCGGACTCGAAGAGGTGATTTGATTCAGGCTGATCATCTGGTTGTTTGTCCGGGTATAGATTTAGAGTTTTCCGCGATCGACGGTTTTGATGCACTTGCTCAGAGAAGTGTTTTGCACGCCTGGCAAGCGGGCGCTCAAACTCTTGCGTTGAGGAGGCGTCTTTCAACGCTTTCGGACGGAGGGGTGTTCCTTATTTCGATTCCACCAGCCCCGTATCGATGTCCTCCTGGACCATATGAGAGGGCGTCTCTTGTGGCAAATTATTTCAAAAAGTACAAGCCTAAATCCAAGGTTTTGGTTTTAGATGCAAATCCTGATATTCAGTCAAAAAAAGAGCTTTTTGTGTCAACGTGGAATGAAAGGTATAAGGACAACATAGAGTACGTATCGGATTTTGAAGTTGCAGAAATTGATGCTAACCAAGGTATTTTAATTTCCCAGTTTGGGGACAAAATTAAAGGAGATGTGTTAAATGTTATTCCGCCAAATTCTTCAGCCAAAATTGCGCACCAGGCTGATTTAGTAACGGACAACGACAAATGGTGCGATGTTAATTGGCGCTCAATGGAATCTGTTAAATATCCGGGTGTTTATGTTCTTGGGGATGCTACTTTAAGCGCGGAAAAAATGCCAAAGTCAGCACACATGGCAAACCAGCATTCCAAAATAGCTGCTTTAGATATAATTGCCAAGTTAGATGGGAAAGAGGGCCTCACAGATTATAAAATTGCAAATGCATGTTATAGTTTTGTGGATGAAATCAGGGCGATCTTCGTGTCTCAAGTTTACTTTTTTGAATTAAAAACTGGTACTGTTAGGCCGATACAGGGAGCGGGGGGACTCCCTTCTGAACCGTCAGTGGAACTCGGGAGACAAGCCTATACTTGGGCAGAAAATATTTGGGTAGATTCATTAGGTTGAAAATCCAATGGAAAACAGTTTAATAAAATTAAAACAAAAATCAAAACTTGCAATTGATTCTTGCGATTATTTATTATTGAATGATCATGAAGTAACTGATGCCACTACCAACCCTAGTCTCATTTTAAAAGTATTAAAGCAAAGCAGATACAGACAGTTTGTACAAGAGATCAAGGCTCGTAATTCGACTTTGCCCAGAGAGCAGCTCATACCTTTACTAATTGTAAATTTCGGTAAGGAGATTTTAAAAAGGATACCGGGAAGGGTGTCGACAGAAGTAAGTCCACAAGTGGCGTACAACGTGAAGCAAACCGTTGAAGAAGCTTACAGGATTAGAGAAACTTATTTAAGTTTGGGGGAAAATCTTGAGAGAATCTTGATTAAAATTCCGGCTACATATGAAGGTATAAAAGCTGCGAGTGAGCTAGAAAAAGACGGTGTAAGATGTAACATGACTCTGATATTTAGTGAGGTTCAATCACTAGCTTGTGCCGATGCGGGTGCTGCGGTTATTTCTCCGTTTGTTGGCAGAGTTGGTGACTGGTATAAAAAGTGCGGGCGAAGTTGGGGTTTGGTAGAAGAAGATCCCGGAGTTAGATTTGTACAAAAACTGAAATTTACTTTAGCGAATTATGACAACACAGAAATTATGGGAGCTAGTTTTAGGAACATTGATCAGATTATTGCTCTTGCTGGATTAGATTTGTTGACTATTAGCCCGGAACTTTTGGATGGTTTGAAAAGTGTTGATAAATCTCTGGATCTTTCGTGGTTGGACGGTAGTCATACTCCTGTAAAAAATAAAACTTCAAATACTTTGGATCGTAAAAACTTCGATGAGTTATTAGCTGGTGACGTTATGGCCACAGATAAATTAGTTGAGGGAATTAAGTTATTTCAAGAAGATTCTCAAAAATTTGAGAGAATGATTCTTTCGGATGATTTAGGAAAGGCCTGTGCTGCCAAAACCTGATTCTCCTCGTTGGTTTTTGTTAAATTCTTGCACAACCTCAAAAGATACTCGTTTTACAGGAACAATAACTAATTGAGCAATTCTGGTAAGAGGCTCTATTACAATTTTTTCTGTGCCACGATTCCAACACGAAATCATTAGTTCTCCCTGATAATCTGAGTCAATTAGACCGATTAGATTTCCCAACACAAGACCTTTTTTATGGCCGAGTCCGCTTCTGGGTAAAATTAAGCCGGCGAAATTCTCATCCTCTAGAAAAATGGCAATACCGGTAGGCACTAATTCGACTGTATTTGGGTTAAGTTCAACTTTTTTATTGACACACGCACATAAGTCAAGTCCTGCAGACCCGGGACTTCCGTATGCTGGTAAATTTTTTAGCAAGTTGCTAAGTATTTTAACTTTGATTTGCATTGTTACTCATCATCCCTTGTGTTGTTTCCAATATTATTTTAGCAACGTGGTTTTTTGTTCCTTTACAGATCCAAACAGGTTTATCTTTTTGTATAAAGTTTACTTCTATGTTCTCGCTATTAAAACTTTCAGGAACTTTGTTTGCTATCAGCATATCCAGTTTCTTTTTTTTTCTTTTTTTCTCTAATTTGTCAGAAATCTTAATTATCTCTTCTGTTTCTGCAGCAAATCCAACTGTAATAGGTCTTCGGTTTTGCGGAAGCGTGCTCACATCGAAAGCTATGTCTGGATTTAATTCCCATTTAATCTCCGAGAGAGCATTTGAATCTTTTTTTAACTTTTCCGATTTGCAAACAGCTTTCCAATCGGCGACAGCCGCAGCAGCAATAAAAAGATCTATTTTCATTTCTTTACAAACATTCATTACCTGTGAATGCATTTCAACTCCAGTCTCTACACGTGTAATGTCAACTCCGTGAGGATCAGGAAGATTCACTGGCCCCGTAATCATTTTCACGTAAGCTCCTAGTTTACGAGCCTCCTGAGCAAGAGCAAAACCCATTTTCCCGGATGAAAAATTAGTAATAGCTCTTACCGGATCAATTTTTTCAATGGTTGGCCCTGCTGTAATTAGAATTCTTTTGCTATTCCTAACAGGGTTTTTAGGTTGAACTAGCTCAAGAACTTTTTTGACAATTTCTTTCGGCTCCTCCATTCGCCCATTCCCCACATCACCGCAGGCTTGTATTCCATTTGCTGGTCCAAGAATATGTATATTATCTTTCTTAAGAAGCTCTATATTTCGTAGGTTCGCAGGATTTTTCCACATGTTCACGTTCATTGCGGGTACTACTAAAAGCTCAGTAGCGCGGGCGGCACAAAGATTCGTTAATGAATCATCGCAAATACCGTTTGCTAGCTTTGCTATGAAGTTTGCCGTTGCAGGGGCGACTACTAATAGGTCATACTCCTTTGAATACTGTGTATGAACTATTTGTGAGTTCGAATCTAAATGCTGATCGTTAATGACTTGATTCTTAGATAGTGTTTCAATCGTTAATGCAGTTACAAATTCTCTTGCATTTTTAGTCATACATACCTTGCAATCAATCTTATTTTGACGCAATAGTCTAATTAGTTCACAACTTTTATATGACGCGATACCCCCAGTAATGCCGAGTAAGATTTTAACCATCCTTTACAACCTCACTTGCAAAAGTACTCTTAATTTCGTGATATATGATTATACACGCTCCTATTGTGATTGATGAGTCTGCAATATTAAAAGTTGGCCAATGGTAATTGCTGACGTATAAATCTATGAAATCTATAACATATCCGTAAAGGATTCGATCAATAAGATTGCCAAATGCACCACCTGCGATTAAACAAATACCGAGTTTAAAATAGGGCTGCTTTTGTTCTGAGAAATAGGTAGTATAAAAAAAGAAGAGTACCACTAATACAGGGAAGAAAATTAAAATAATCTTTTGCCATATAAATCCATCCGACATCATACTAAAAGCAGCCCCGGTATTGAAAATTAGAAAAAGGTTGAAGTTGGAGGTAACGGGAAGCTCTTCGCCATAAGACAAGTTATTTACAGCTAAAACTTTAGTAATTTGGTCTGATACGATTACAAATAGGAACAAAGCAAGTATGTATATATTATTACTAGACTTGTTGCTTTTCATATTGAAGGAATGTCTACCAGTAGTTTGCATCTACTACAGAGACTAGGACCACTGTCGATATTGGGAACGGTCGAACAACGGTGCCAACATCTCTCACATTTGTGATGTTGTGACTTATTTACTGTGACAATTAATTCATATTTATCAATTTTTTGTATATTCAGTACTACATCAGATGTAATAAAAAGTGTTTTAAGATCAACCTCTAGCGATAATAACTTTTTTCCAGTGCTGGAGTCTGTTTCAATCAAAACCTCCGCTTCGAGTGACGACCCAATAAGACCCTTTTCACGTTTTATCTCGATTTCTTTCAGAATTTGACTGCGAAATTCTCGAAACCATGTCCAGTTGTCTAAAAATTCGTGTGATTGCTCTGAACCAGGAATATCATGGAATTTTTCTGAGAACAAATTGAATTTATTTTTAGATGATTCTTGGATACATAGCCATGCCTCGTACGACGTAAAGGAAAGGATTGGTGTTAACAACTTAATGAGGCTATTGAGAATGTGCCACAGCGTAAACTGAACAGCTTTTCGCTTAGAACTATTTTTTTCTGAAATATATAGACAATCCTTTCGAATATCTAAATAGAAAGCACTCAGATCATCACTGCAAAATTGAATTAATTTTGAAATGGCTTTATGGAAACTGTAACTTTCGAAATCAGAAATAACAGCTTCTTGCGTTACTTTTGTAGTGTGTAAGATATATTTATCTAATGCATCAAGTGCTGGAGGAGAGGCATCGTTATGATTGTAATCACTGATATTTCCAATAAGAAAGGAGAGTGTATTCCGAATTCTTCTATATGACTCAATTGTTCTTTGAATAATCGTTTCAGAAATATTTAGCTCTCCAGAGTAGTCGGTAGAGGCAGTCCATAGTCGCAATATGTCGGCCCCGTACTTATTGCAAATTTCCTGTGGACTTATGACATTTCCTTGCGATTTTGACATTTTTTTTCCCTGCCCATCAACTACGAAGCCATGGGTAAGCAAAGCTTTATATGGAGCCTTTCCGTTCAACATGCAACTCGTTAATAGTGAAGAATGAAACCACCCTCTGTGCTGATCACTTCCCTCTAGGTAAAGGTCGGCTGGAAAAGACAAAATATCCTTGTGTGTACCTTGTAATACTGAGTATTGCGTCGTACCTGAATCAAACCAGACGTCAAGTGTATCAATACTTTTCTCCAGCTTCCCATCCTTACCAGAGATTTGTTCAGGCTTGAAATCGTGCCATCCCTCAACTCCAAACTTATTTATAAGCTTTTCAGCTTCATCGAAATGAGGAACTGCTTTCGAACCCCCTTTTTTATTTGACTCTTTTTCGAATGTAAAGGGAATCGGTACTCCCCAGTATCTTTGCCTAGAAATTGTCCAGTCGGGTCTTTTTTCTATCATTGACGTTAGCCGGTTTTTGCCCCATGCCGGAATAAACATAACCTTGTCTATCTCTTGAAGCGCTGTTTCCCTGAGTGAAACGTTGTTTTGGCCTTTTGTATCCATTGAGATAAACCATTGTTCAGTGGCTCTATATATTGTTGCGCTTTTGTGCCTCCAGCAGTGCATGGTACTGTGATTGATTTTCTCAATATCTAAAAGCGTTTTACATTCTTCTAGCGTTTCTAAAATTCTTTTGTTTGCATCCCAGATTTTATGTCCTGAGAATTTTTCTACATGTTCATGGAAGAAACCAGTTTCGCTCACCAAGTTAAGTATAGGGAAATTGGACAAACCTCCATTCTTGTACGATATGAAATCATCTAGGCCATGTGCGGGTGCGCAATGAACAACACCAGTCCCCGATTCTAGGTCTACGTACTCTGCGTCTATGCATACTGCCTCTCTATCATATGCCCCACCTAACTTGCTCAGAGGATGTGAGAATCTTAAGTTTTTAAGTTTTTTTCCAGGAATCTTTCCGATAGGCTCTCCTATGTATGGAATTTTTTCTCTCAATTTATCCCTCAAATTTGTAGCTAAGATTAACCAATCAATATTATGAGGGTTTGCTTGAGTTTTAAAAATTGCATATTCCGCATTGGGGTTTACATTCAAAGCCTGATTAGCAGGAATTGTCCATGGAGTTGTAGTCCATGCTACTGCGCCACCATTAATAGATAGATCAGAGATTCCAAAAACTTTTTTAAGGTTACCGAGTTCTTTTCTTGGAATGGGAAAAAGAACTAAAATTGCAAATGTATCCTTATCCCCATATTCTATTTCTGCTTCTGCTAAAGCTGATTTGCAATCAAAACACCAATTTACAGGTTTAATGCCTCTGTACATAAAACCTTTTTTGTATATCTCTGCTAGAGCCCTGGTTTCAGAGGATTCAATTTTAGAATCCATAGTTAAGTAGGCATTTTCCCAGTCGCCTAGAACTCCCAATCGAACAAAGTCAGTTTTCTGTTTAGTAATCTGCTGTCTTGCATAATCCCTAGATAGTTGCATCACCTCAACCGGACTCAGATTTTTACCGTATGTTTTTTCAATTTGGATTTCAATTGGCATGCCATGACAATCCCAACCAGGAACGTAAGGAGCATCGAAACCAGCTAGGGTCTTGGTTTTTATTATTATATCTTTGAGGATTTTATTGACTGCATGACCGATATGAATTTCACCGTTCGCATAAGGAGGTCCGTCATGCAAAATAAATTTGGGCCTTCCTGAAAATTCCTTACGTGTTAAACCATAAAAATCATTTTTTAACCATTCTTTTAACCAGACTGGTTCACGTTTTGCGAGATTACCTCTCATAGGAAATTTCGACGAAGGTAGGTTTAGCGTATGACTATAATCGTTAACTTTTTTGTTTTTGCTCATCATACTCACTTATATATTCTCGCGCTATTTTTTCATCTTCCACCATTTTTAATTTTAGTTCTTCGAGGTTCTTGAAATATTTTTCTTCTCTAATCTTTTTAATCATTTCCAAGGATAGCAAATGGCCGTAAACATCGCCCGACCAGTCTAACACATATACCTCAAGTAACTTTTCATTATTAGTCTCTAGGACAGGACGAGTTCCAATATTTGCGATACCCCATTTCTGATCAAATGCCCTATCTGGGGAATTATCAATTACCCTAACGATGAAGATACCGCTAAAGCACAAATTTTTCGGAACTTTGATATTAGCAGTAGGGAAGTTAAGTGTTCTTCCCAGCTTATTTCCGTGACAAACGTGCCCTGTCAATTTTAGTGTTGCTCGTCGCATATTTTCTACTGAGCTAAAATCTCCATTTTTTGCCATATTTCGTAATGAACTACTCGACATTTTCATGTTTTTAAAAGATACTTCTGGAATAATAGTGGTGGAAAATCCTGATTTGGCGCCCTGATCTATCAACATTGATACATCCCCAGTACGATTTCTTCCAAATCGAAAATCGGAACCAACTACTAGTTCTTTTACTCCAAGATTGGTAGCTAATACATTCACAATGAAGTCATGCGAAGTTGTACATGCAAGCCTTTTGTCGAAACGAGCAAAAATTATTTCATCAATTCCTTTAGATAAAATTTCTCTCGATTTATCCCTCAACGTTTGTACACACTCTTGGTTTGGTTGTACATTGAAAAACTCTTTCGGATGCGGGTAGAAAGTAAGCACACTGCTCTTTAGTGCGAGTTTTCGAGCATTTTGAACACAATGTCTTAGTATAGTTTGGTGTCCTAGATGGACTCCGTCAAAATTTCCGATAGTCAATATTCTTTTCTTATCATCAAATTTTTTAATTTTTCCGTATCTTATCTGCTTCATGATCCTACAATATGGTTATGGTGCAATTTAGTAAAAAACACAAGATTTTGATTCTGGTATCGGGAAGAGGGTCAAACATGGTCTCTATTATAAAGACATGTCGACGCTTTGAGTGGCCTGTTGACTTTCTAAGCGTAATTTCTGATCGGCCCTGTGAAGGCATATTAAAAGCCAGAGATCTTGGCATTAAGGGTGAATTATTAGATAGGGCAAAGTTAGGGAAAGATGCTTTCCAATCTGAGTTGTTTAAAAAAATCAAAACCTATGTTCCCGATATTATTGTTTTAGCTGGGTTTATGGTAATTCTAGACGCCAAATTATTTTCCGGATTATTCCATTTAATGATAAACGTACATCCTTCTTTGTTACCCGAATTTAAGGGTTTAAATACCCACCAGAGAGTTTTGGATGAGAATGTCAGGAAGCATGGGGCAACTGTGCATTCACTCTCTTCTGGAGTTGATGAGGGACCGATAATTTGTCAGGCTGCGATTAGTGTAGCCACTTTTGATACCAAAGAAACTTTAGAAAAAAAAGTGCTAGCTTTGGAGCACTTTATTTTCCCACTTTCTATTGGAGCCGTTTTGAGTGGCAAAGTTATTCGAGAGGGAGACAAGTGGAATCATGTTGAAAATTGCGAGCGCTGGTTTCTGGAAGAGTTTAAATTATTTTACGATTTTTAGGCAAGCAACAAATTGGAGCCATCAACATTAAAAATTACAAAAAATGAGTTACTGGATATTGACGAACATATAGTATTAAGACTTTTAACTAAAGTTCTGATATCTAAAAGATCTCCAAATGTTGAAATAAAAGAATTCTTTGAGGTAAGAAGGCCAGGTAAGGTTCAGAGGGAAGCGATAGTTGATATAGTTTTTTTTGTTTTGCATCATAAAAAAAGGCTTTTTTTCTCTGTGCTAGGAAGTAATAACCAAAAAAAATTTTCCACGGTAATTTGTGCAGTACTTAAGTTGGCTACGGTTATATGGAATTCATCTGATAATCTTGCTTTGAATATGAGAAGCCGAGGAACTTTAAATGCCTTTAAAAGGTTTGAGCTTTTTGAAAATGGTTTTTTTCCTGATTACTCAAAGGTTTCAATTCGTTTTAGCTACCCTGTTTGGATTGTAAAAAATCTCGCTGAAAAAAAGGGAAATGATAACGCCCTTCGAGCATTGTGTAGTAGCAAAAAGCGCGATTTCGTCTGTTTGAGAGTTAATACTGGCAAGTCCAAGGTCGGAGAAATATCGAAGAGACTTAGTCTATGGGGCGTGGAAAATGAGGTTTCACCAATTATTTCTAATTGTTTGTACATAAGTAATAAAATTAAGATATCGAAGTTCGATGCTTACAGAGAAGGTCTTATCGAAATTCAAGATTTTGGAAGTCAACTCATTGTAAAGCTGTTAAATCCTAAGCCATACTCACTGGTTATAGATTTTTGTTGTGGTGCTGGTGGCAAGGCCCTCGCGTCGAGTGTAATGATGAAAAATACCGGGCTTATCTATGCTGTAGATGTATCGTCAAAACGGATCGATGAGTTGAATAAAAGGGCAAAACGTGCTGGTGTGACAAATCTTTGTCCGTTGGTTGTATCCTCTTTAGGGGATTCAAAAATAGAAAATCTTTCTCAGCGAGCCTCATCTGTATTAGTAGATGTCCCGTGCTCAGGTTCGGGAACTTTTGGACAGTTTCCACACCTTAAATGGCAGTTAACAAGGAAAAAATTGGCAGAGTATAAGGGAAATCAAAGTAAGATATTAAACAAAGCTGCTTCCTGCGTTGCAAAGGGAGGTTTTTTAGTTTATTCGACGTGCAGTATTTTTGAGGAAGAAAACGACATCGTAACGGAGGAGTTTTTGAAAAAAAATGAGGATTTTGACTCCGTTGGGTTAGATCGTTGTTTCTCAGCGAAAGTAAGAAAAGAGTTAGATCCTTGGATTGAAGAGGGTGTTAGTAAGGGCGCGTTGCTTTACAGTTCTCCTGTTTCGAAATATAGCTTTTATTTCCACAAATTTGTTCGGCAAGGGAAGTCTTCTTAAATGTCGTGCGATAGCAGGATTGGCGGTATAATTAGAACAATCATTATATAAGTTAGGGAAATTATGAGTTTGGTGGACTTTATCAGCTACGGAATCAGTAAGGCGGAATTGAGTAGCATAATCATTTATACATTTTGTATGACTCACATTACCATTGTGGCGGTGACGGTATTCTTGCATCGATGTCAAGCCCATCGATCGCTCAAACTTAGTCCAGCTATTTCTCATTTTTTTAGATTCTGGTTATGGCTTACCACGGGTATGGTTACAAAAGAATGGGCAGCAATACATAGGAAACACCATGCTAAATGTGAGAGTAAGGGAGATCCTCACAGCCCCCAGGTTAAAGGAATTTCGACAGTTTTATGGAGTGGTACCGAGCTATACAGAGAAACTGCCAAGGATAAAAAATGCATAGAAAAGTACGGCCATGGCACACCCGATGACTGGGTAGAAAGACACATATACAGCAAACATTCTGTTTGGGGGGTAGGTAGTATGTTAGTCATCGATTTTTGTCTTTTCGGCATAATCGGCGTTGCGATTTGGGCAATACAAATGATGTGGATTCCTTTCTTTGCTGCTGGTGTTATTAACGGAATCGGGCATTTTGTGGGATACAGAAATTTTAAGACTCCGGACGCTAGTCGCAATATCTTTCCACTAGGGATTTTAATCGGAGGAGAGGAGTTGCATAATAATCATCACTCTCACGCCACAAGTCCCAAATTATCTAGTAAATGGTACGAATTTGATATAGGTTGGTTGTACATTAAACTCTTTGAATTTTTCGGTCTTGCAGAGATACGAACTGTCCATAAAAACCCTACATATGATCCGGCGAAAAATATAATAGATGAGGATACGGTAGAGGCAATTCTAGCCGCGAAATACGAATTATTTCAAAAGCTACACAAACTAGTGCGCAAATTGTCTCGGAGGTATAACAAGGAGAAAAATTTGCTTTCACTATCCTCTGAAACTGCAAAGAGAGATGTTTTATCTTCTCAGTTACTGTTGATTATCTCGCTGAGGGATGACTTCGAAAAAATATGGCATAACCAACGAACGTCTTCGGTCGAACAAATTGTGGTAGCACTTCAAAATTGGTGTAAAAAAGCTGAGATGAGTGGCGTTAAAGTCCTACAAGAATACTCAAGAAGTCTGCGTATGCTGACGGTACAAAGTTAAGAATAGTCATCAAAGTCATCAAGATTAATTTTTAATAATAAGCTTCGATCCAGAGACAATAGTATCGGATGCGAGCTTATTCAACCTTTTTAACTCGTCGACAGTAGTGCGATACCGTTTAGCAATTTGATATAAGGATTCTCCTTTACGAACTCTATGAGTGTTTTTTGTATCGCCATAGTCTGAATTGCGAATCCTTAACCTCTGCCCCACTTTAATAAGACTTCCTCTAAGATTATTTAAACTTTTTAATTTTCTTACAGAAACTCGATACTTATCGGCTATGTGAGATAACGTATCGCCTTTCTTTACTTTATAGAACATATGATCCGGATATAAAAACTTTAATCTGGCTTTTCTAAATTTTTCTATTTTGAACGAAGCGTTTTTGTCATTCATAGCAACGATTATTGAGGAACCCTTTAGAAGCTTTGCTTTTACAGATCGGATTCCATTTGCTTTCGCTAGAGTAACAGCGTTGTTATCATACTTTTCTGCAATATCTCTTAGAGTACTCGATTTTTCTAATTTTAGTGGGGCCCAACCTACCAGATTTTTTTGAGTTTTTTGATATTGCCTGAGATTTGATTTAAAAATTTCATAATTATCGTACGGAAGTAGGATATCTTTTGTATATTTTTTGTTTACCACAGGGCGAAGAACATTAGCGTTTAGAGCCAAAAATTCATCGGTTTCTATTTCGGCGAGTTTGCTTATTAAAGTTACATCTAGGGAATTATCTATAAGAAAAGACTTAAAATATGGAGTGTTTGGAATTGTCGGAATTTGAATTCGATATTTAGAAGGATTATTAACAATCTCTCTCATGGCTAACAATTTTGGCACATAATTGCGGGTCTCGCGCGGCATTCTTAAACTTGAATAGTTTGTTTTCTTTCTAGCCCTTTTATTTCTCTCGATAGCTTTTCTTACAGAACGTTCCCCCCAATTGTAAGAGGCAAGTGCATGAAACCAGTCCCCACCTTTTAGTTTATGCAAATATTCGAGGTAATCTAATGCGGCTAGAGTAGAATCAATTACAGTTCTTCTTTCATCACTCCACCATGTCTGCTCAAGGTCATATCGACGGCCAGTTGCGGGAATAAACTGCCAGAGACCAGCCGCATTAGCCCGCGATGTGGCGTGAGGATTATAGGCACTTTCCACAAATGGAAGTAATGCTAATTCTGATGGTAGTTTTCTAGCCTTGACTTCGGAGTAAATGAAATGAAGATACTTTTTACTCCGACCAAACATTCTGTTTAAATATTGTGGATTCCTAGTAAACACTTTAACTTGTCGATTTACTCGCTTTGACGATAAACTGGGCAGTCTAAAGTTTTCTTTTATCTCATCGAAAATGTTTTGATTGGCAGCTACGTCAATATTTCTTGATTTGACTTCTTGCTTTATGTCAGCAGACTTCTCAGTTTTCTTTTTATCAACATCTTCATCATTAGCGTTGACTGATTTCCCAGCTTTTATGTTGGGAGTAATTCCAGGCTGATCCTTTATCAGAAAAATACTACTCGAAGTACATCCCGATAATGCAAATATTACAAATAGTGTACACAATAAGACGAGATTCTTTTTTATTAACAACACCTATCCTTTCCAGTTATCTTTAGACATTCTGATTGCTTTGAATTCGTTAAAGCTTTTGCATGTAAGGTATGGGTTTGTTTTTAATTCATATGACAATTCTGTTGGAATAGTCGGTAGCAGTTTCTCCCTATGCTTCTTAACCTGCACATACCTTCTTTGTATCTCGGAATTGTCTGGGAAAAACTCTCTTGCAAACTTTAAGTTCGCTTCTGTATATTCGTGTGCGCAGTATATGAGTGTCTCTTGAGGTAATTTTGAAATTTTTTTTAGAGATTCATACAAATCAATCAAACTTCCACCCAACACTCTTCCGCAGCCACCACCGAATAATGTATCTCCGCAGAAAAAAGCTGGTCGGAGTTGATCGTTAACAGATTTGAAAAGGTAACCTACATGTTGTTCTGTATGCCCCGGAATATCAAGAATTTCAACTATATAATCGCCGATATTTATAGTATCTCCATTAGAAACAACATGTTCAACACCGTACTTTTTGCAATCGGCAGGGCCAAAAATGGGTAATTTATTAAATATGGGCGATTCATTCAATGCAATCTTTAAATCAGAACCAGCAAATCTACTATTGACTAAATCTTTGATGCCACCAATATGGTCATAGTGTCTGTGGGTAACTAAAATTGCTCCGATCGAATAGAGTTGGTCGCTATTCTCAAGGTGTTTAAGAACTTCACATGACTGGCCGGGGTCAACTATGCAGATAGTTTGTTGACTCTCGATTCCCCAGATGTAATTGTCAGAAAAAGCATTAAATCGGCGAATCATGATATCCTTTTTGCTTGTTGATCAACATAGTGTCCAGGGATGGGTACCGAAAATATTTGGAAAAATTGGTTTAGCTCGCCCCTCGGCCGAAAGCTTTTGGCTGAAGAAAAAGATTGGTTTGATAAAAATTTAGAAGATATATTTGGCTACCACGCTGTACAAATATGCCCCTACAGTTTTGATTCCTTAAGTAATAATCGTATAGTGTATAAGTATAGATTCAGTTTTGGTTTGTGTGAAGACCTAATTGATGGACAAGATAATGTTTTTATCGTTTCGCCTGAGGCGCTACCTCTACCCTCGGATAGTGTAGATCTGGTTGTTTTGGCGCACATTTTTGAGACACTAAAGGAGCCACACTCGCTACTGCGGGAAGTGGAAAGAGTTTTAAGGTCAGAGGGCAAATTAATTATTTCTAGCTTTAATCCCTACGGTTTATGGGCGATTAACCGTTACTTTAATGATGTTAATTTACCTCTAACTAGTGCAAACTGGGTGGCATTAGCTCGATTTAAGGATTGGTGCAAGCTTCTAGATCTGGAAATAGTTGGGGGAGAGTTCCTCGCGTTCTATCCTGCTATAAATTCTCCAAAGTGGCAAAAAAGGCTCGCATGGTTACAAAATGGAGTGCGGCGTTGGTTGCCCACGACCGGAGCTGTTTATTGTTTGTCCATTATAAAAAGAAGAGAAGGTATGAAGCTTTTAAAGTCTGATATTTGGGTTAGTAAAGCGAAATTCGGAAAAAAAACGGTACCGTCAGTTTCTACATTTTGTACCGAAAAGAAATAGACAAATATGATTGTAGATTTGTACACTGATGGAGCCTGTAAAGGCAATCCGGGTCCGGGTGGTTGGGGTGTTGTAATTATTAAAAATGGTAAGCCAGTAGATGAAATTTATGGTGGGGAGTCGAATACTACAAATAATCGAATGGAGTTACTTGCAGTGATCCATGGGTTAAATAAAATAGAGGAAGCTGATACAGTGAGAGTAAATACTGACTCTATGTACGTGAAAAACGGCATAACCTCATGGATAAAAAAATGGGTTGAGAATGGATGGAAAACTGCCGCAAAAAAAGATGTTGCAAATAAGGATCTATGGGTAAAGCTTCAAAGCATAGTTGAGAGTAGGGAAGTAACATGGAACTGGGTTCGCGGGCATTCCGGAGATGTTGGGAACGAGAGAGCAGATTTTTTAGCTAATAAAGGAGTCTCGGATTATTGTTAGAAAATGTAAAAAAATTAAATAAAATCAGCCTAGTTCTTATTTTATTTTTTGTTGTTGTGGTGATTATTGTTTCGCTTTCAATGATCATGGATACCTCACCTACCGCAAAATCCAAAAAGTTGGGTTTGGAGGGCCCAGGCGTATTAGTTGAAACCATAAGAGTAGAACTCGCAGAAATAAAGGAAAAAATAAATCTTACGGGCGAGTTTAAGGCAAATGACTCAGTATATTTAAGAGCAGAAGTACCCGGAAAGATAACAAGTATAAATTTTTATGACGGGAAGATCGTAAAGCGAGGGGAAAGATTGATTAAGTTGGATGATTCAATCCCTCAAGCAGAGTTTTTGCAAGCTTCTGCAGAATATGACCTTGCAGAGAAAAATTATATAAGGGCAGAAAAGTTAAGTAAAAGAGATTTTGTGAGCATGGGCGCTCTGGAAGATGCGAATGCAAAATTGGGTGTTGCTTATGCGAAAAAATTGTTAAGTGAAGCGAGGCTAAAGCAATATGTTATTCGATCTCCGTTCGATGGTGTTGTTGGTCTGAGAAACGTAAGTGTTGGAGATTTCGTTCAAGTTGGCCAAAAGATACTTTTACTGGAGGATCTAAAACGTTTGAGATTTGACTTTAAAGTACCGGAAAAATATATCAACGACATAAAACAAGGAAACGAGATAAAAATTTTTACCGAAATCCAGGATAAGGCAATTACGGCTAAGGTAGATGTATTGAATGTAAATGTTGAAAAAAATGGTAGGTTTTTGCTGGCACGAAGTTTTGTAGACAACTCAGATTTTTTTCTGAAATCGGGCATGTTTGGTAAGGTTTTACTTGAATTCAGAAAAAAAAATAAGGGCCTCACCGTGCCAGAAGTAGCTATTTTTTCCGAGCAATCAAGAAAGTTTGTGTGGAGAATTCAAGAGGGCAAGGCAGAAAAGGTGAAAATTGACACTGGTATTAGAATCGGAGAGACCGTTGAAGTTTTAAGTGGCCTGAATGTTCAAGATTCTGTAGTTACTAAGGGAAAATTGAAATTACGAAAAACCGGTCAACCGGTAACTGTCCAAAACGGCGCAATGAATTAATATTGGTCAGGTTATTTAAATGAAAATTTCTTACTTTTTCATCGAGAGGCCTGTATTTGCTTCCGTAATTTCTTTGATGATTATTTTTATTGGGCTTGTATCGTTACTGGATCTTTCAGTCAGAGAATATCCAAAAATTGATGAGCCTGTTGTAAGTGTGAGGACTGACTATAAAGGCGCCGCACCGGAAATAATTGAATCTCAAATTACAAAACCTTTAGAAGACTCTATCGCGGGAATTGAGGGTATAAAAACCTTATCATCCGTCTCGAGACAAGGTAGATCAAATATTACTGTTAGGTTTAAAACATACAGAGACCCAGATGATGCGGCATCAGATGTGAGAGGTCGAGTTTCAAGAGTTCTGAACCGTTTGCCTTTCGAAGCGAAACCACCTCGGATATCTAAGGTTGAATCGGATGCCTCGCCTATTATGTGGATGACTTTGACAAGTGATGAAGTTCCATTAATGGACCTTAGTTTTATTGCTCAAAATGTAATCAAACCACGAATTCAATCGTTGCCTGGTGCAGCTGATGTAAGAATTTATGGTGATCGAAAGTATGCGATGCGTATTTGGGTTGATGCTAACAAGGTAGCAGCTCACGGTCTTACGGTTCAAGATATAGAAGCAGCAATACGAGAACAGAATCTAGAGATTCCAGCAGGTAGGATAGAGACCCGTGGTAGGGAACTTTCCGTTATAGCAAGCACTGATCTTTCAAATCCTGAGGAGTTTAGGAACATTATTGTTCCTATAAATGGCGGCAGTAACGTTACTAGGCTAGGAGATCTCGCCACTGTTGAAATTGGTCCTGAGGATGAGAGAAGAATAGCAAGGTACAAGGGCAGACCATCAATAGCACTGGGAGTTATAAAGCAAGCAACTGCAAATCCGCTCGAGTTATCAAAAGCGGTCAATGAAAATATACCAAAAATACTTCGTGATTTGCCTTCAGATGTTAAGTTAGAAGTTGCAGCTGATTACTCGATTTTTATAGAACGTTCGATAGAAGCTGTTTTTAAAACTATTTTAGAAGCGATGATTTTAGTTTCTCTTGTAATAGTTATTTCGCTGAAAAGCTTTAGGGCAGCATTCATTCCAATTATTACAATACCGATATCTCTTATAGGTACCTTTAGCTTACTTCTATTTTTCGGTTTTTCGATAAACACTCTTACTTTGTTAGCTATGGTTGTGGCAGTTGGTTTGGTAGTTGATGATGCGATTGTCGTATTGGAAAATACGGTGAGGTACCTAGACAGAGGAGTGTCTCCAATCGAAGCAGCGAAAAAGGCTATCTCGGAGGTAGGGTTTGCTGTAGTTGCAATGACATTAACATTAGTTGCAGTATTTATTCCTGTTATATTTTCTCCCGGAAGAATGGGGAGATTATTTGAGGAATTTGCATTGGCATTAGCAGGGGCAGTCTTGATTTCAGGATTTGTGGCTATTGTCTTAACACCTGTTATGTGTTCGTACCTATTACGTGCTAGGGTTGATAAAATTAATGGGGAGTCAAAGGAAAAGTTGTTCAGGTCTGGAAAACAATACATTAAAAAAAATTTTTTTCTTCGTGCTCAAATCAGATATAGTGCTGTACTTCGATGGTTATTCAGGAGGCCTGCAACTGTTTACTTATCAACGATATCAATTCTTTGTTTAGGGGCTTTGGCATACATGGATACGAAGAAAGAGTTATCGCCAGTTGAGGATAGGGGTTTAATTGTCCTCGTATTCAATACACCAGAGGGAAGTTCGATTGAGTATACAAATAATAATTCTTTTGTATTAGAAGACATATTAGCTGAGGTTGATGAATCAGATAAGTATTTTGTAATAGCCGGAAGCCCAACTATTAATAAAGGAGCCGCATTTTTTCGCCCATTACCATGGGAAAATCGCGAACGATCTGTTCAAGAAATAACTTCTGAGTTAAATAGAAAGTTGGCAAGTTTGACAGGGGTTCGCGCCTTCGCTGTTCTTCCACCTGCATTTGGTCAAAGAGCCCGTTCTAGGCCTATACAAGTCGTGGTACTTTCCTCTGGCTCTGTCGGAGAAATGGAAAAATTGGGAAACGAGTTTGTAAATGAGTTGACTGAATCAGGATTATTTACCGGTGTTGACTCAGATTTAATGCTAAACAAACCAGAAGTAAGGCTTTCCATTAATCGAGATCTCGCGGCTGATCTTGGAGTGACAATCGAAGATTTAGGTAGAACGCTAGAGAGTATGTTGGGGGGAAGATTAGTTTCCCGATTTAAAAAGGAAAATTACCAGTATGAAGTTATAGTCCAACTTATCTCGGACAGTAGATCCAGCCCCAATGATATTAATGCAATAAATATTAAGACAGCAACAGGAGAATTGGTTCCGCTCGCGAGTCTTGTAACACTTAAAGAGACAGTTGGTCCGAGAGAGTTAAACCATTTTTCTCAGCGACGGGCGGTAAAAATAAGTGCTGGTCTAGCGGAGGATGTTTCAATACAGGAGGGACTTTCGAAGATAATTAATATCGCTACGGACACCTTTCCCGAAAATGCTCAGCTAGATTTTGATGGCCAATCTAGGGAGTATTTTGAAGCCAAAGATACTCTTACTTTTGTTTTTGTTTTAGCAGTTATTTTCATATTTTTAGTTTTAGCTGCTCAATTTGAAAGTTTTTTTCAGCCTGTGTCTATTTTGATGACGGTGCCACTTGCGTTAACCGGGGCTACGTGTGTGATTTGGATTGTTGGTGGGTCTATAAATGTTTATTCACAGATAGGACTAATTGCATTGATAGGACTAATAACGAAACACGGGATCTTAATTGTTGAATTCGCAAATAAATGCTTAGCCAAAGGAATGACTATTGAGAGTGCTACGATTGAAGCGGCTAAATTACGGTTCCGTCCAATCATAATGACAACTGCCTCGACAATTTTCGGTGCAATGCCGCTAGCGCTCGCTAGCGGACCTGGAGCAGAGGCAAGGGAGCAGATAGGGTGGGTTATAGTAGGAGGTATGGGATTGGGTACACTATTGACCCTTTTTGTGTTACCTTCAATTTTTATTTGGGTAAATAAATGCGTTATGTGGTTCTCGATACGGAAACAACCGGATTAAATGTCGATGAAGGTCATCGAGTCATTGAGATCGGTTGTGTCGAAATAGAAAATAGAAGTTTAACCGGTCGGGAGTACCATCAAAAAATTAATCCTGTTCGTGAGGTTGATAGGGGTGCTGAGGAAATTCATGGCATGAATGCGGCGCAACTTAAAATTTACCCAAAGTTTGAAGGCATCGTTGAGGAATTTATAGAATTTATAAGAGGGACAACCTTAATCATACACAATGCAGAATTTGATAAAGGATTTCTCGATGCGGAGCTAGCGAGAATAGGTAAATGCAAGTTAAGTGAAATATGTAACACGATAATTGATTCGCTTAAATTAGCCCGAGAGTTACACCCAATGAAAAAGGCATCGCTTGATGCCTTGTGTATTAGGTATGGTGTAGATAGAAGTATGAGAGAGTTGCACGGTGCTATTCTAGACGCTCGCTTACTAGCAGATGTTTACCTGGCGATGACTCGTGGACAAGAATCTTTAATCATTGAGGAAAGCGTTTTAGGAAAAAATACAAAATTATTCCAAAATAGCGATATTATTACCAAACAAATCTTTGTTCGGAGAGCATCCTCAGATGAGGAAATAGCTCATAGGCAGTACATGGAAAAGTTAAAAAATTAGGGAAAGCTTAGTAAAATAAATTCAAAAAATGAAAATACTTTTTCAGAGACGATCGATATCATACTCAATTGCAAAAAGTGAAGTTACTAGGGTGATGCGTGGAGAGGAATTAGATAATATTTTTGAAACAGTCTTTTTGGTGCGTATTCTGGATGGTCATCCAACATTATTGCTAGAACCCACTAATTTGTTTCCAGAAATTAACGATGCCGCAGTTTCATCCTGGATAAAACCAAACTATATTTTTATTTTGCAACGAGATGGCGATGCGGGAAGAGCTATTTTCGTAGACTATTTTGATCGGAGATTGGCTTATGATTAGAAAAAAAAAACCTTCAACAGTTTCATTTTTGAAATATGTAGCCTTGCTATCTTTTTTAACGGGTATAGTTGTAACATCTATTTCGGTAATGAGTAATTCATTGGCGGTAGACTATTTCCAATATTTTCCATCGTGGTTCGCATTAGAGTTATCATTAATGATGCGAGAGGAGTCCTCGATTTTTTCTGCAGTTTTCTTTTCCATAGCGTATTTAATTTCATGCCTTTTGTATAAATATCTTCCGGTTGACTCGCATAATACTAATGGTAATTTGATGATAAAAAAAATAAGTGGCGAGTCAAGAGAAAAGTACTCAGAGAAAAATGTCCCGAAAAATGATCAAAACTTTGCTGGGTTAGTTCATGAAAAGATTGACAGGTTGTCAATAGAGATTGATGCAGCTCGACACGATCTTTTCAACTTAATGTTGGACATAAACGGGATTCATTCGGCAGACGATGCTCAGAAGTCTCTAGATTCGTTAGAAAAGTCGATTTCTATTATTAAAGATCTCAAGAGACTTAAAGTTAATGGAAAATAGCAAGGTGAGAAAACATGAGGAACTGTTTGAGGTTGAATTGGATGAGCTTATTGCTGGGATCTCAAAAATTAAAAATACTAGTAAGCTTTTTAGCAAAGGAGACATAGATCGTGATAATAAGGAGACTGTAGATCATTATAAGGAGCAGGCTAAATTCAGGGAGGCGAAGCGGCAGAACTATCGCCCGGAGGCAGCGTTGTGGCTCTCTCTGGCATCATATATTTCGAGTTCTAATGTTCAGGACAAAAAAATTAGAACACTTGCAAACTTATTAGGGGGTCATTTAGCTCGCCGAAGAGCTCGTCCACTTTCTATGTACAATGAGAAACTCAAGGATATTACTATTTCTCCGAGAGTAAGAAATATTATGGTTGGTCTTTGTGAGGAAGGGTCAAGGGTGGAGGAGGTGTTTGGAGTCTGGATTAAATTAGCAACTGATTTGGAAAAAGAACGAATATATTCTTTAGCTAAATGTCTGCAGCCAGCAATATCAGTCGTTGAAAAAAATTCTGAAAATATCGTGTTAGTTCCTAGATTTCCAGAAAGAATGGGTGTCAAAATCGTTGAAAGCTCTTTGTATGGAAAAACAGCTAAAATTTCAGAGGATGGCAATCTGGTTTTTATATTTTGGATGGATGTAGGAATACAGTTAGATAAGCTAGTTTGCGGACTTGCATGGACAGACAGTGGTGTATATCCAATTTTTACAAATTAGTTTTGATAGTCAATAGATTTTATTAATATCAGAGAATTTCTGGAAGGCTCATACGTTTGAATTTTCCCCTTTGGAAGTACGTATTTCTCCCCTCTAATAAACCCCTTCTCGAGAAACCAATGTTCTGCTTTTGTAGTAAGAGCAAAAATCTGCTTAATATTGTTTCTCTTTGCTTTTTCTAATACATGTTTCAAGAGCCTGGATCCTTCTCCTTTTTGCTGATAATCTGGTCGGACTATGAGGCATGAAATCTCAGCAACATTCTCCTCCGAATAATGGTTAAGGCATGCACAGCCACAGATTTGTCCATCATGATCCAGAACAATATAGCTTGAAAGGTTTCTTTCGATATCAACTTTATCTCTTTTTGTTAAAGTACCATCGTTTTTAAAGGGATAAATTAGTGACAATATCGAATTAATATCAGCAGGAACTGCCGGCCGAATATTTCTTATCTGATTCTTCGAAACCATAATGCCTACGCCGTCGCGCGTAAATAACTCCAAAAGAATTTCTCCGTCTTGTTCGTAGGGTAATATGTGAGTTCTATCGACATTATTGTTGCAAGCTGAGTTTGCTAGTTCAAATAAGTAATTTAATCGCGGAAACTTTTCTATGATAGATAGCTTATTTTCCTCATAAGTTTTTGTGAGAAGTTCCCGTATTTCACTGAAGGATTTTCTAGAGTTGTTCAGGGAATCGGTAATAAAGATCAGCTTGTTCGCTCCCATAATGGAAGCGATATCACTAGCGAGTTTTTCACTATTTAAAAAAAATAGTTCTCCAGTAGCTGAAAACCCTAGCGGAGAAATGAGTACAATAGCATCCAGATCTAGAGCTCGTTTGATGGAAGATACGTCGATTTTTCGAAGATCACCTGTCTTACAAAAGTTAACACCTTTATGGATTCCTATCGGTTTTGCATCAACGAAATTACCACTAATAATCTTTATATTAGAAAAATTCATTGAAGTATTTGGTAGTTTTGTAGAGAAGAGTGATTCTAATTCGATGCGCATCATTCCAATCGCAGCCTTAAAACATTCAGCAGCTTTATCGTCAATAATTGGGACTCCTTGTTCGAAAATAAGTGAATGTTTTCGTCTATCTAGCTCTTCATCTAACAAATCTTTTGGATCAAAAACTAGGATTATCTGGACCCCTATTGCGCGCAAGAAAGATAAATCTTGAATTAATCTAGCGAGGTTTCCCGATGAGAAATTTTTTTTTGACACAGAAGTGACAAAAAGTTTATTTTTAAATAGGTTAATGTAAGGGGCTGCTGACCGGAACCATCCCACCAGACGGATAGATTCAGCACGATCTGCAAGAAATTTTCCGGTGGAATCAGTCATGATTTTCTAGAGTACCAGACGTTTTATACTAAAGGAAAGATCAAAAAATAGCACGGTATTAATTTTTTACAGTAACCTTACATTAATAAAACCTAATTTATAGTAATCGAAATTAAAATAAATGTGTAAAAGGTTAAAGGTTTGTTTGATAATTATTGGAGATGAGATTTTATCGGGAAAGAGGACGGATAAACACTTTTCCAATTGTAAGGATCTTTTGGTAAAAAGGGGGCTGTCGACCCACACCGTGCTTTATATAAGGGATGACCTTGAGTCTATTGAGAAAACACTTAGGTTTTATTTTTTACAAGGCGACATCATTTTCAGTTTTGGGGGTATCGGGTCAACCCCGGACGACTTAACTCGTTTAGCTTGTGCAAAAGCCTTTGGAAGTGAATTAGAGCCGCATCAAGGCGCAATTAATTTGATCATGAGGAGATGTTCAGAAATGAAGATCGAGTTAACTGAGAGTCGTCTTGAGATGGCGAATTTACCGCAACGTGCAAGTATAATCCCCAATCCAATTAGTGGATTTCCGGGATTTTCCATAAATCATTGTCACTGTCTTCCTGGGTTCCCAGATATGGCCTACCCAATGATGGAGTGGGTGTTGGATAACAATTATTCTGATTATTTTCAAACCTTTTATGAATACGATTTTTCTTACAGGGTTTCTGGCATTTACGAATCATCAATAAGCAGGTTTCTAATATTACTAAAGGACAAATACCCGAATTTTTCTATATACAGTTTACCTAGTCTTATATCTGGAGGAAAAGATAAGTCGAAAGTAACTTTGGAGTTGGGGTTTAAAGTAGGTTGGGAAGCTTTTAATAGTATGGGAGTAGATGATGATGTTAATGCTGCGAAGAAAGAGTTAAAAGGAGAAATTGAGCGATTAGGTGGAAAAGTTGTTGAAGAGTCACAGCAGAAAAGATGAAGCATATATAATGGCCTACCTTTTGCTTTGGTTTTAGAGTGATTTTTGTGATGAACGAGAGATTGAAAATATTTTTACGGAACTACGTTGTTTTTCTGTCACTTCTTTTTTTTTCGGTCTATAGGCCAGCTAGTGCTGGCCAGTTTAAATACCATACTGTCTCTTTGGGGGATACGTTATCTGAAATTTCTCAAAAGTATAAAGTTCGTTTAAAAGACTTACGGCGATGGAATAATTTACGATCAAATAGAATTTTTGTTGGACAGAAATTAAAAGTCTCTAAAAAAAAGATGAGGAATCTCTCGAGAAAATTTCATCGAGTAGTGGCAGGGGATACGTTATCTGAAATTTCTCAAAAGTATAAAGTTCGTTTAAAAGACTTACGGCGATGGAATAATTTACGATCAAATAGAATTTTTATTGGACAGAAAATCTTGATTTATGCGCCACGCAAAAACTTAGAAAGGTCAGTGGCAACAAAGTTAGGACTGAAGAAGACTGTAGATTTCCTGAAATTAAATTCAAGTGCTGCAATTGTTGTTGATCAAACTACTGGTAAGGTCTTGTTTGAAAAGAATGCAGATGTAGCTCTTCCAATAGCATCTTTGACCAAACTAATGACGGCTCTCTTGATTGTTGAGAATGAATTGAATCTCGCTAAACTAATAAAAATCACCAGCCGTGAAGCAAATCTTGAAAGATATAATTATTCTCGCTTGAAGGTTGGTAGTCGGTTTACAAGGGCGCAGCTACTCCATCTGGCTCTTATGTCGTCTGAAAATAGAGCAGCCTTTGCCTTGGGAAGGACCTTTCCGGGTGGGTTAGATGCCTTCGTAGCCGCTATGAATGTCAAAAGCAAAATTCTGAGTATGTGGAGTACAAAGTTTACTGAGCCTACTGGTTTAAATAGCGGAAACGTTTCCAGCGCAAGAGATCTTGCTAAATTGGTAGATGCTGCATCAAGGGTTCCGCTTATTGTGAAGTTTTCTACTTCAAAGATGTCTAAGGTGAAAGTGTTAAATAAAATTCATCGATTTAGGAACTCTAATCTTTTAGTTAGGAATGAGAATTGGGATATCTCAGTGTCCAAAACAGGTTTTATTAGGCCATCTGGGAAGTGTTTAGCTATGATTACTAGGGTCAAAGAAAGACCGTACATAATAGTTACATTAGATGCAACAAAGTCCTTAGATAGGGCTAAAGACGCAAAGCGCATTTTTTCCTGGCTTGCTTCAGAAAAAACGGCATCAACGCGATCATTCGAGAAAGGTTTTTACTAAGCAAATAAATCAAATTACAAGTTTTCAAGTAAGTCAGAAACGATTTTTGGTCCCTCATAAATCAAACCAGTGTAAATTTGGACCAGTGAAGCACCTGCTTTAATTCTCTGCTCCACAGATTCTTTGCTCATGATTCCACCCGATGCAATAATTGCGATATCCCTGTTGAGAAGGGGTCTAATTTTCTTTAAGCAAAACAAGGCTCTTTGCTCTAGCGGAGCCCCTGATAGACCGCCGGCCATTTTCAAGTCACTATTTAATTCATCATGATTATTCGTTGTGTTAGTAACTATGACGCCATCAACACTGAATTTATTAAATACATGAGATATTTCCACTAAATTCTTTTCATTATTATCCGGAGATATTTTATAGAGAACTGGTTTTTGAGTACCCATTTGTTTATTTTGCTGTTTTTGGAAACTACTTATTTTTTTTACCAAATCTTCTAAATATTTATCAGTTTGAAGCTCTCGAACCTGTTTAGTATTCGGAGATGAAATATTAATCACAAAATAGTCGGCAACATCCCAAAAGAAAAGCAATCCCTTTTGATAATCGGTATAAGCATTCTTTAGTGACGTAGTTTTATTAATACCTAAATTAACGCCTAAAACTCCTTTTTTTTCCCTAACCCATCTGGATTTTTTTATATTTTTGAAAACCTGATGCATTCCTGCGTTGTTGAATCCAAGCCGATTAATGAGTGCTCGTTCATTTTCAATCCTAAATAAGCGTGGTTTTTCATTGCCAGGTTGAGCCACGGGAGTTACCGTACCTACCTCTATTGAACCAAATCCAAATCTAGATAGAGCATCTATGTATTCTCCGTTTTTATCTAATCCAGCAGCAAGGCCAATTCGATTATTAAAAAAAAGTTTTCTCACATAGGTAGGTTTAACCAATGGTGGAGAGGGCACGGCAAAAAACTTACCAACGAGTAGCTCTAATCGACTTAAAAAATAAAAACCCCAGTCGTGTGATTTCTCGGGGTCGAGTTTAAACAATATTGGCTTAATAATTCGGTAAAAAAAATCAATACTCTTCAATCTTTTTCCAGTCATCAACGAGGAATATTTCATATGGCTTAAAATTTGTTTTATACTTCATTCGGTCATATTCTTTTATCAGATATCCTAAGTAAAGATAGTCTTTACTTTGTCGTTTGCATTCCTCTATTTGCCATAGAATCGCGTACGTTCCAAATGAATGCTTTAAATTCTTAGTGTCATAAAAAGTATAAACGGAAGAAATTCCGTCAGTTAGAAGATCTATCACGGATACCAACCTTAGCCTATTCGCAGTATCATAGTATTTAATCAGTTTACTATTCGTGCAGGATCTAAGTAGCAAATTTTCGAATACGTCTCGGGAATTTAAAGTTTTAAATGTTTCTGGATGTCTGACTCGTTGGTAATTTTCAAAAAGCAAAAAAGCCGCCTCTGAATACTCTAACGGAGTTATCTCAGCTGTCAGGGTAGATTTTAAATTTTTATATATCTTTCTTTGAGTTTTATTCGGTAAAAACGTTCGTGTAGGAATCCGAATTGGTAGACATTTTGAGCAGTTTTCACAGATTGGTCTGTATGTGTAACTACCACTTCTTCGATAGCCCGAGGCTATAAGGTACGAAAACTTTTCTTGTGATAAAGCTTTAGGAGGCTGTGCTATCTCTACTTTTGCTATTTCATTTTTCAAGTAGCTACAACGGTAAGGTTTCGTTTTAGTAATTCTCATTTTAATAATACTTCAGAAACAGGCTCAATTGTCCATGGTAATGCCGGGTTTTCAACCAGTGGTTTCATCTCTCTCATGAACTGAGCACTACTAACGGGTGAGGCGCCCATGGACGCTAAATGATTGGTTTCCTGCTGGCAGTCAATGATTTTCCCGCCATGCTTTTGTAACCATTTTGCAAGAGCCACCAAAGCAATTTTGGAAACATTTGCCTTCCGAAAAAACATACTTTCTCCAAAAACCATCTTGCCGATAGAAACTAGATACAAACCTCCAACAAGTTTGCTTTCCGTCCAAACCTCAATACTGTGAGCATAGCCTATTCGATTTAACTCCTCATAGGCAGATACTATGTCTTTGGTTATCCAGGTACTTTGGCTTGTGTCTCTTGGTTCCGCGCAAGCCTGAATGACCTCCCGAAAGCATTTGTCGGTACTTATTTTTAGGCCATTCTTCAGATATTGTTTAATATTTTTATGTAACGAATTTGAAACTTTGATTTTGTTAGTTTGAAGAATCATCCGAGGATCTGGCCTCCACCAAAGAATTGGTTGATAAGGTCCTGACCATGGGAAAACTCCGTTACGGTATGCATTAAGTAAAATTTTTGAGTTCAAATAACAACTAGCTGCAATAGGGATTTCCGAGCTTACGCTTGTAATTCGTTCGAAGTCAAAAACGCTATTTTCAAACTCCTGATCTATCCAGGGTATTGAAGACGATGTTTTCATGATTTTTTCCCTAATGAGAGGAGGCTGGTATGAACATGGTTTTTGTTGTATCTGTCCTTTTTAATAAAAAACTCAAGAGTTTTCCCAACAGTTGTGAATGCTAACTCAGACCATGGAATTTCATTCACAGCAAATAAACGCGCTTCCAGAGTTTCGGAACCGGGGTCAAGTTTGGGATTATTCATCTCAGCGAGGAAAAATATGTGAACCTGATTTAAAAATGGCAAATCATGAATAGCGAAAAGCCTTTTTAACGTTATACTCGCTCCCGATTCCTCAACTGTCTCTCTCATAGCTCCTTCACTTGTTGACTCATTAAGCTCCATGTAACCTGCAGGTAGAGTCCAAAATCCGAACTTTGGCTCTATCGCCCGTCGACATAGTAAGATCCGATTTTTGTAAGTGGTTACAGAGCCAACGATTATCTTTGGATTCTCATAATGAATAGTATTACATGCATCGCATACACCCCTGACACGATTATCTTCTTCAGGAATTTTCATTTTAAGCTTGGCGCCACAATTAGAACAAAACAAGACTCTTCCCTCATATCAAATCATACAATTAGCAACATGTTGCGCCATCCCCTTGAATTATACTTTATACTATTAGTACTATAAACAACGACGCGGGGTGGAGCAGTCTGGCAGCTCGTCGGGCTCATAACCCGAAGGTCGGAGGTTCGAATCCTTCCCCCGCTACCATTTAATGCCGAGCATAGATCAATTTTTAATTTGATGAATCAACAGAGTTTAAGAAAACTGTACAAGTTATCTATATTTGTTCTAGTGATCTTATTAGTAATTGATATTTACCTTATCTTTTTTTAATTGTTTTTAAAATTCAAGTCCGACAATTTTTCGTTATTGTACTCCTGAGCTTATTTGGCTTTCAGTGTTAGCCTAGGGTTTCCATCAAATGCACAAGTGATTGACCCCTTGCAGTGGCTGCTGCGCTCTGGTTCCAACTATCCCTATCCCAACAATTAAATCCGTGACTACTATTTTTATGTACTACTACCCTGCAATTATCTTTCCCTGTAAGCGACATTTTTATTTTTTTTACTGTTTGGGTTGAAATGTGTTCGTCATCGCCTGCAAAGTGAAATAGGAGAGGGCAAGTAATATCTTGTACAAGTTCAAGATGATGATCCAATCTAGTCCCGTAATAAATTACAGACGATTCAACACCGGCTCGAGCTGCACAAACGAAAGCTAGCAACCCACCCATACAAAATCCGATAGCGCCGACTTTGCCGGTACAAGAGGGTATATGTCTGATTGCTTCAACGGCTCGTTGGAGATCAGCAGCAACAATATCTATATTCAGTCCGTCAAACAATTGACGCCCTTTCGCAATCCCTGCTGGGTCATATGATAACTCAACCCGAGGATTCTGCCTCCAAAATACATCTGGCGCCACGGCCACAAAGCCATCCAGTGCATATTGATCGCAGACATTTTTAATGTGGTCGTTAACGCCAAATATTTCTTGAATTACTAAAAGTCCCGGTCCAAAACCTGCGGGAGGTAAACTAACGTAAGCACCGAAGGAGCCGCCACATGCACTCTCGATATCTATCCATGAATTTTCAATTTCATTACTCATAAATCAACAGTTTACGGGAGCAGTAATTAAAAGCCTAAAACTAACCCATAATACTACTATTAAGAAAGATTAATTGAACAAAATGGGTATTTGAATGACAAACAACATACGTCATACTTTAACACTTTGGTATGTTAATGAGCAAAAAATTCTTTTTCGTTATTATCACCGGCATTGTTTTTGTAATGCTTCTGGCTGGTTACGTTTTTGTAGCTCCTTACGTGATAACTGCGCCTGTTATTAAAATTTATCCCTATCAGGCGCAAACCCTCTTAAATTCGAGTGGTTATGTTGTAGCACAACGAAAAGCATCGCTTTCTTCAAAGGCAACCGGAAGACTAGAATGGTTAGGAGTTGTTGAGGGGTCGCGTGTAAAAAAAGGAGATCTTATTGCTTTGATTGAAAGTGATGACCTAAAAGCCAGATTATTATTTGATGAGAGCAAAGTAGTGCTTGCAAAGGCGGAGTTTGATGAAGCTAAACGGTTTTTTGAAAGAACAAAGAAGCTGCTAGCAAAAAATTATGTTTCGGAAGCGTCTTATGACGAGAGTTTTGCAAGAATGGCCAAAGCTAAGGCCTCGTTGAGAGCATCAGAGGCAGCATTAGAGATAAGTAAAGCGGACTTGGCGCAATCTGAAATACGTGCGCCTTTTGAGGCCGTTGTTTTAACGAAAAACGCGGATGTTGGAGATAACATTACGCCCTTTTCTGCAGCTGCAGATACAAAAGGAGCTGTAGTAACTATAGCAGATATGCGGACTCTCGAGGTAGAGGTTGACGTATCCGAATCTAATGTTTCTAAAATTGTCGTGGGGCAAGACGTAGTAGTCCGTTTAGACGCTTTTGATAATGAGATATTTTTCGGAAGAGTGGTGAGAATGGTTCCCACTATAGACAGATCGAAGGCTACTCGGATGATTAAAGTCGGATTTCTCAAAATGGATGATCGGATCTTACCTGATATGTCAGCCAAGGTAGCATTTTTAGAAGGGAGGTTAAATCCCACCTCAACCCGCCCAAGGTTAACAATTTCAAAAGAAGCCTTATTGCAAGTTAATGGTAAGTTTTATTTCTTTGTACATAGGGATGGTATTTTAAGTCGTCGAGAAATATCAAATCTTCAGTTTTTGGGGTCGGACCTACTTGCTGTTGAAAATGTTCAAGTTAATGATCAGATTGTTATTAACCCCACCACTAAAATGCGAGATGGGATGTCAGTTAAGGTCAGAAATGATTGATTTAAAAGATATTTCAAAAGGTTATGTAAGAGGGGGGAGTAAAGTTTCTGTTTTGGAGAAAATAACGTTCCAAATTCAAAGAGGAGATTTTTTAGCACTCATGGGGCCTTCCGGATCAGGTAAAAGTACTCTATTAAACCTAATTGGCGGTATTGATCGACCTGATGAAGGATCAATTTTAGTCAATTCAATTGATATTACAAAGCTGTCTGAATCCGAACTATCAAAATGGAGAGCTGATAATATAGGTTTTATTTTTCAGTTTTATAATCTCATACCCGTTTTAACCGCGCTAGAAAATGTGGAGCTTCCCTTGCAACTTACAAATTTAAACGGGGAAGAAAGGAGAAGACAGGCGCTAGAGGCTATTTCACAGGTCGGGCTTAATGACAGATTAACTCACAGGCCTGGTGAACTTTCAGGAGGTCAACAACAACGGGTGGCAATTGCAAGAGCATTGGTTACAAAAGCTCCTATTATAGTCGCTGATGAACCAACTGGTGATTTAGATCGAGATGCTGGATCTGAAATACTAGAGTTACTTGCTGAAACTAATAGAGAATTTGGACGCACGGTTGTGATGGTTACTCACGACCCAAAAGCTGCTGCCAGGGCTAAAACAGTCGTCCATTTTGAGAAGGGAAGACTGGAAGTCGGTGGGAATAGTGTCATTTAAATTAGCCTTTAAAAACTTATTTCGATATCCAATTAGATCTCTCTTAACAATGGTGGGTGTAGCAGTTGCAATACTTTCTTTCGGTATTTTATCTACGGTAGTCAATTCTTGGTACGCGGGTGCAGAAGGAGCCAGTTCAGCAAGGCTCATTGTTCGCAGTTCGGTATCTTTGATGTTTCCTTTGCCTTTACCTTACAGAGACAGAATAAAGCAAGTTGAAGGCGTTCAAAATATAAGCTGGGCGAGATGGTTTGGTGGCATTTATAAAGAGCCCAAAAATTTTTTTCCACAATTCGCTATCGATCCACGAAGCTATTTGGATATGTATCCTGAGTATGTTGTTTCGAATGAAGAGAGACAACTTTTTATAAAAGATAAGAGAAGTGTCCTAATTGGGCGGAAAATTGCTGATGAGCACAATCTCAAACTGGGGGATTCTATGACCTTAAAAGGACAAATATTTCCTGGAACTTGGGATTTTGTTATAGCGGGTATCTATGAAGGCAAGACAAAGGGCACCGACACTGCTCAATTGTTTTTTCATTGGGATTACCTTAATGAAGAAATAAGAAAAAGGGGAATTTCTCGTGACAAGGAAGCGGTAGGTGTTTTTATCGTGGAGGTTGATGATATTGATAAAGTGGGAAGTATTGCTAAGTCTATTGACGATGTCTTTGCTAATTCTCCAAAAGAGACTCGTTCAGAGACCGAAAAGGCTTTTCAACTTGGATTCGTAGCAATGACTGAGGCAATCGTAGTCGCTATTAGACTTGTTTCCTATGTTGTCATTATTATTATAATGCTCGTAATGGCTAATACGATGATCATGACTGCGCGAGAACGAGTGTGGGAATATGCTACTCTAAGATCTATGGGGTTCGGCAAACTTTTTTTATGTGGGCTAATTGCCATTGAGTCCTGGTTATTAGCATTGTTTGGAGGAATAGCTGGAATCGTATTAACATTTCCTGCGGCGGGAATGTTTCGAACGTTTACCGGAACATTGTTCCCAGTATTTGAAATATCAAATACCACCATCATATTGCAAGTCCTTCTATCACTTTTAACCGGTGCCTTTGCGGCTATCTTCCCGGCATGGAAGGCAAACGCCGTAAATATTGTTGGGGCGCTTCGGGCATCATAAAGAAATGATAAAGAACATCCCAATAACTTACAGTTTTAGAAACTTGTTTGTTCGCAAAATGACAACTTTTTTTACTATTATGGGGTTGGCTCTTGTCGTTTTTGTCTTTTGCACGGTTGTAATGTTAAACAGGGGTCTTGAAGAGACCGTTGTGGCTACTGGTGAAAGTGATAACTTTATTGTAACCAGACGAGGCGCTGGAACTGAGGTGCAAAGTTCGATTACTAAATCTCAAGGAGCAATAGTATCACAATTTAGGGGAATTATGAGTTCTCCTGATCCGATGATTTCTTTCGAAACGGTAATACTAATTAATTTAAAAAAGAAAAAGGGTTCAACGTCGAATGTCGTGATCCGAGGGTTACAGCATGCTGGAATAAACTTGAGAAAAAATATAGAAATAACGAGAGGGAGATTTTTCAAAGAAGGTTCTAACGAGATCATCGTAGGCAGAGCTATCGCTAAAAGATTTACTGGACTTGAAATTGGGCAATACATTAATTTTGGAGGAGAGGCATGGAGGATAGTTGGTTTTTTTAAAACTAACAACAATGGGTTTGAATCAGAAATGTGGGTATCAAACGATGTTTTAATGCAGGCATTTCAGAGGCAAACATATTCGACGGTGCTTTTTCAATTACAAGACTTATCATATGCAGAAGAAATCGCAAACCAGCTCGATGAGGATATACGTTTGCCTTTAAATGGGAAGTTCGAAAGACAGTTTTATGAGGAGTCCAGTAGAGCGCTTTCTAACTTCATTTCTATTTTGGGAACTACTTTAACTATAATTTTTTCCATTGGATCAACCATTGGTGCAATGATAACAATGCAGGCAGCTGTAATGAATCGCAAAAGTGAGATAGCAACATTGAGGGCATTAGGTTTTTTTAAATACCAGATCTTATTAGCATTTTTATTTGAGGCATTTGTATTATCCTTTTTTGCGGGAATTTTTGGTTTGCTTATGGCAAGTTTCTTTTCTGGTGTTGAGTTTTCAACCAGTAATTTCCAAAGCTTTTCGGAATTAGCTTTTCGTTTCTCCTTTGATAGTTATGTTGTACTAATAGGTATGGCCTTATCTATTTTTATGGGAATTGTAGGCGGCTTAATCCCATCGATTTATGCAACAAAAATAAAAATCACTGATGCATTGAGGCCGCTATGATTCAAAGAATCGGAAGCCTGTTTGATTGTGCGCTTTTTGCTAAGCGACTTTTTTGGCGTGATTTGTTAGCTGGGAATTATACAATTTTCTTATTGGCTGTTTTTATTTCAATCACTTGTGTAACTTCTATTCAATTTCTGGCAAATAGAGTTGAATTTTCTATTTCTAAAGATATGAAGGCCAGTTTAGCTTCTGATCTAAGGATCTTATCTGATAGACGTATTGATGATTTAATTTTAAAACGAGCTAAAGAACTGAGCTTATCTACTGTAGTTGGGGTTCAATTCCCCACCATGGTCTCATCTGGAGAAAAGAGCGTACTAGTCTCCTTAAAAGCGGTAACCGATTCATATCCGCTGCGAGGAGATTTAATTGTTTCAACAGGGAAGGAACAGCAAAAAGTATTTTCCTCGATGTTAAGAGCCGGAGAAGCTTATGTTGATTCATCGATGCTTTCAAGGTTAAACATTAGTCATGGTGATACATTTAAATTGAGCGGTAAAGATTTTATCGCAAAAGCGTATATCGAAGTGGAGCCAGATAGAGGCCTTTCCTTTGTAAATTTTGCTCCTAGAGTTTTGATAAAAAATGAGGATTTATTTAACCTTGGATTACTAAAGCCGGGGAGCAGGGCTAGCTATAGAGTGTGGGTTGCATCAGAGGAAATTAATAAATTAAAGGTATTTACGAAATTTGCTCGGAAGAATCTTCAAAAAGGGCAAAGTCTTGAAACTTTTGAAGTGGCTCGTCCAGAATTACGTGATGCACTAAAGCGCATTCGCTCATTTTTATCATTAATTTCTTTGCTTACGATTATTCTGGGAGCTATTGCCATTTCAATGGCGGCAAGCCACATCATGAAAAGCCATGCTAAAACACTAGTTACGCTAAAGGTATTTGGAGCTTCCGAAAAATATTTAAAAAATATGTGGCTTCTTATTTTGAGTTCACTAACATTGATTTCCTTTGTGTTGAGTGTCTTATCCGGGTTCTTGTTGCAAAAATTGATTTTTTGGTATGTAAACAAGTACTCTGATATCAATTTGCCGGACGTAGGTGTTGTCGAACCCTTTTACATTTGCCAAATCTTTTTCGTGACTCTAATTCTTGTTTTTTTATTCTCATACCCTTTTTTCTCTAGTGTTATAAAACAACCTGTTATTAATATATACAGAAAAACATTCTTTAAGGGACAAAAGTTTAATCTGAGATCATTTTTATTTACTCCTGGCTTCTTTTTGTCTTTTTTGATGTTTATTATTTTACTGTACCTTTGTGTAGGCGATTTGCTTTTGTCAGCAGTTGTTTTCCTATTTTTTGTTTCAATTGGAGTTTGTTTTTTCTTTGTGTCTGTTTTTCTTATTAACCTAATAAAGAAGGGAAAGGAGAACTTTTTTAATTTTGAGTTAGGATGGGTATTTCAAAACTTTTTCCGGAGCATAAACCGGAGACGTACATCTATCTCTTTACAGGTACTAGTGCTTGGGGTTGCAATATCCTCTTTAGTGAGCTCTGCTTTCGTCGAACAAAGGTTGTTGAAAATATGGGATAGTGTTACTGCTGAAAATGCTCCTAATTTTTTTCTCCTGAACATACAGCCGGACCAAAAGATAGAAATTGGAAAGTTTCTCGAGGGATTGGTTGGAAACCATTCTTTATATCCTATGGTAAGGGGAAGATTAATTGCGATTAATGGTACAAACGTTGATAAAAGCAAATATCAATCTGTAAGGGCTAAACGGTTGGTATCGCGAGAAATGAATATCTCTTATGGCAACATGGTTCCGGAGTATAACCAAATAACATCTGGAAAAAATTTTTCTGGGAGTCGAACAGAGTTGTCCGTGGAGCAGGATATAGCAAAAACGCTTGGAATACATCTTTCAGATTTAATTACCTTTGATGTAGGCGGTGAACAAATCACTTTAGAGGTTACAAGTCTTAGAAAGGTAAAGTGGGAATCAATGGAAGTGAATTTTTTTATGTTTGCTTCACCTGATAAGTTACAAGACAAACCTCAGACATTTATAACGGCTTTTCACTACAACTCGAGGCAAAACGGCTCTGGCTTTGCTAACATACAACGACTAACACTTGAAAAGTTTCCCAATGTTACCGTGGTGGATACGTCAATAATTGTTGGTCAGGTTCAAAAGGTATTGAAAGATGCAGTTAATGTAATAAAGCTGTTTTTTTCCTTTTCAGTGGTTGCAGCCTTTTTGGTACTCTGGTCTTCGTTGTTAGCTCTAAAAGAGGAAAGGGAAGGAGAAACGGCATTATTGCGAATACTAGGGTGTTCTAAAAATCTTTTAATTTCAGCTCAATTTATCGAACTCGTGTTCATTGGGGCGCTTGCTGGTAGCGTAGGGTCAGTATTTGCGCAGCTATTTGGCAACATAATTTTTTATACAATTTTTGCGGAAATTGGTTTTGACTTTTCTTGGATGTACGTAATTGTCGGGGTTGCTATTGCTATAGTCGTTAGTATACTAGCTGGTTTCTATGGGCTGCTTCGTATTTCAAGACACTCAAGTGTAACAAACTTAAGAATGCTACCACAGTAGGTGGTTTAGTGGCATAATACTAGTTTTTTCTAGTGCGGGTTACCACTTAGGTGAAGAGATAAAAAGGTTACTTACAGGATAGGAGAGATTAATGCAGTCAAGAAGTGAACACGTAAAAATGCTTAATGAGTCTTGGAATAATGATCCCAGATGGAGTGGGATAAAAAGAGGTTATGGTGCAGAGGATGTGGTCAAATTACAGGGATCAGTTGTGCAAAAACACTCGTTAGCGGAAAACGGTGCGAAAAAATTGTGGAAACTTGTTAATGAGGAGCCTTTTATAAATGCACTAGGCGCATTAAGCGGTAACCAGGCTATGCAGCAAGCAAAGGCTGGTCTGAAGGCCGTGTATCTGTCCGGTTGGCAGGTTGCAGGTGATGCAAACAATGCAGGAGAAATGTATCCTGATCAGTCACTATATCCTGTTAGTTCAGTTCCTGATGTTGTAAGGAGAATTAATAATGCGTTAACAAGGTGCGATCAAATCCAATGGATGGAAGGTAACAATCCTGCTGACTCAGGTTTTATAGATTATTTTTTACCAATTGTTGCTGATGCGGAAGCCGGGTTTGGAGGAGTTTTGAATGCATTTGAACTAATGAAAGCGATGATTACCGCAGGAGCGGCTGGTGTTCATTTTGAGGACCAATTAGCTTCTGTGAAGAAATGTGGTCACATGGGAGGTAAGGTTTTAGTTCCAACAAGAGAAGCTGTTGCAAAGTTGATAGCTGCTAGATTGTCAGCGGATGTATTGGGAGTACCGACTTTGATTTTTGCTAGGACTGATGCTGAAGCCGCGGACTTACTAACCTCGGATGTTGATGATAACGACAAACCTTTCTGTACGGGAGAAAGAACGGTTGAAGGTTTTTATAGAACTAAGTCAGGATTCGATCAGGCGGTTTCGAGGGGATTAGCTTATGCTCCTTACGCCGATTTAATTTGGTGTGAGACAGGCAAGCCCGATCTTGAGTTTGCTAAGAACTTTGCCGAGGCTATACACAAGGAATTTCCTGGAAAGTTACTTTCATACAATTGTTCTCCATCCTTTAATTGGAAGAAGCATCTTGATGACTCAACTATCGCAAAGTTCCAAAGTGAACTAGGGGCAATGGGTTACAAATTTCAATTTATTACTCTAGCTGGGTTTCACTCTCTAAATTACAGTATGTTTAACTTAGCCCATGGATATGCAAGAAATCAAATGAGCGCATATGTTGAGTTGCAGGAAGCAGAATTTGCAGCTGCAGAGAAGGGGTTTACTGCTGTGAAACACCAGAGAGAGGTTGGCGTAAGTTACTTCGATGCAGTTACTACGACTATTGAAAAAGAGGCTTCTACTGGTGCTTTCAAAGGTTCAACAGAGGACGAACAGTTTTAAATTGTGCTGTATGGTGCTGCTAAATTGATTCCATTTCTGTGTGGTAACTAGGGACTAAGAGAAAGACTATGGTTCATTAACTCGGGCTATGAGCGAGAGCTCTGGTTGGCTTTTCTGGCATTCATTAATTTCCTTTAACCTAATTTTTTAACGAAAAAATTAATTGACAAAAGTATGGAAGTATTTTTAATAATTGTGGCTACGCTCGTTGCAGGAGTAGGGAGCGTTTTAATAGCGGGATTATTAAGCGTTAATTTTCTGTCTAGATTCGGAGATTATTTTTTAAGTTTTGCTGCAGGGGCACTGTTATCGACAGCTTTTTTGAATCTTTTGCCAGAGTCTTTTCATCTATTGAATCACCATTCAGCGTTAATGTTTACTCTATTACTGGGTATCATTTTCTTCTTTTTGCTGAATAAACTCCACTTGTATCACCATAGTCATGATGAAAAGCAATTGGAGGGTATAACTGGGACAGATCATACTCAGATAGGAAACAAGACACATGGGAAATTTGTTGGCGGGAGGTTGGTGATTTTAATTTTAGGAGATTCAATTCACAAATTCGGCGATGGAGTTTTAATCGCAGCAGCTTTTATTGCGGATACTAGGGTGGGGTTACTGGCAACATTAGCCGTGCTATCACATGAGATTCCTCATCATATTGCAGATATTTCGCTTATAAAGGAAGAGACCTCATCCTTTAGCAAAGCTATAAAAAGTGTTTCATGTGCGGGATTGTTCTCTGTTATCGGTGGAGTTTCGAGTTTCTATTTACTAGATAGCTTTTATAGTTTCTTGCCGTATTTACTAGTTTTGGCTTCAAGCAGCTTTATATACGTAGCTTTAGCAGATTTAATTCCTCAATTAAAAAAGAATACTCCCCTCGCAAAAACTATAAAGCAATTTTTTTGGCTTTTCGTTGGCGTAGGGCTTGTGGGTTTTAGTTCTTTTCTTGCGCATTGATACTCAATAAACAAATGGAACGGGATCAATATCACACCAAAGATACCATGCTGCTATTGAATTCCATGGGTCCCATTTCTTTTTTAAATAGGGGAGTTGTTCCCTAACTGAGGCGTAGTCATTTAATGAATAATTTTGTCGTATAGACTTCAGCAGGCCCAAGTCAGTTTGAGGAAATACATTTGGTCGCATCAAATGGAAAATCAGGAACATTTGGCCCGTCCACATTCCAATTCCTTTAATTCGCATCAGTTCTGATAAGATCTCATGGTCTGAGAAGCTATCTATATTTTTCCAGTAATATTTATTGTTTTTCAAACTAGCGGCTACTTCAGTTATACATGAGTATTTAGCTTGTGATAAGCCTAACCTTTTAAAAGAAGATTTAGATGCTAAGAAGACCGATGCATCACTAATGTCTCGTAAGTTTCCTGTTGAAGCGCAGTTCTCTAAAGAAATGAGAAATAAGATTTTTGCAGATAATTTTTTTGCTGCGAGACTGGAGATTTGTTGACTGACAATTGCTCTGAGAAGTGTCAAAAATGGGTCTTGGTGACTATATAATTTTATTTCTTTATTTCTTTGGATAATTTTAGCTAAAATAGGGTCTGACGCCGAAAGCTCCCGAATACCTTCTTTCCAATACTTGGGACATGCTAATTTTTTAGGATTCATATGCTTATTTTGTTATCCCCTTCTAAAACATTTAACTTAGATCTGATTGAAGACCACAACACTGGAACATCATCTATTTTTCAACGTGATACAAAAGCTCTCATTAACATACTTCAAACATTATCAGAAAAAGACTACCAGAAATTAATGAAAATTTCTCCGAAGTTAGCTGCTCTAAATAAAGACAGACATCTTGGTTTCACCAAAACTATTAAGAAAGACTCGATGCGGGCTATTTTTGCTTTCTATGGTGATGTTTATACATCATTGAGAGTAGAAGATCTTACGGAGAAAGATTTACTTTTTGCGCAGGATAATTTGCGCATCCTTTCCGGGTTGTATGGTATTTTACGTCCTTTCGATTTGATTAAACCGCATAGGCTTGAAATGGGGACTGCGCTAAAAAATACTAGAGGAGATAATCTTTATCAATGGTGGGGTCCAAAAATTGCAGATTCATTGAATAAAGAAATTGAGTCTCATAGATCGAAAATCTTTATTAATCTAGCTTCGGAAGAATACTATAAGTCGATAAAAGGCCAGCTTTTAGAAACGGTGGTAACTCCGGTCTTTCAGGAAAGAAAAGGAAGTGAATTCAAGGTTATAGGTATTAATGCAAAGCGTGCCAGAGGATTGATGGCGAGATATATTATCAAAAATAAAATCTTAAAAGTTGACAAGTTAAAACATTTTTCTTCTGCAGGGTACAAATTTAATGAGAAACTCTCTAGCCAAAATACTTTGATCTTTCAGAAGAGCTGAGGATTACTGGCTCTATTTTGAGATTTATATCAAATTTTTCTTTTACGGAAGCCCTTACTTCTTCAGCAAACATCAAAACTTCCTGAGAGGATGAGTCATCGTAGTTTACCAAAACTAATGCATGTTTTAGGTGCATTCCAACATTTTTAAATTTTGCTCCCCTAAAACCACATGATTCGATCAGCCAGGCTGCTGAGAGTTTAAAAGATCCTTCTAAAGTTTTTATCGGAATATTTGCAAACTTTTTTCGCAACCTTTCAGCTTTGGTATTATCCACAACAGGATTTATAAAGAAGCTACCGACATTCGGGAAAACTTTTAAGTCTGGTAATTTTTTGCTTCTGATATTTAGAACTGCAGTCGCAATGTCAAGTCCGTTAGGGTTAGCTGGAAGTATATTCTTAATACTAGCGTAATCCGGCGTGTTCAAGTTTTTCCAATCTGCCGAAAGAGAGAAGTCGACCGAAATTATGACAAAGTTTGATAAAAAAGAGCCTAAAGTCCAGTTCCTAAAGATGCTGGTTCGGTATCCAAAGTCACAATCTTTATTTGAGTAACTTGTTGTTAAATTGCGCTCTACATCATATACATTAACACTTTCAATTACATCGCATACCTCACTTCCGTACGCTCCAATATTTTGAATCGGAGCAGCCCCAACTGACCCCGGAATCCCGGCCAGACATTCTAATCCCCCAAATTCATTCTCTAATGTCCATAGGACAAATTTGTTCCAATTTTCTCCAGCACCACAGCGGACAATCACCTTCTCTTTAAGATTTTTTCGTACGGAAATACCTTTTAGTCTATTGATAAATACAGGTACCTCAAATGGTGATTCAATTGGCGCGTCTAAAATTACGTTACTTCCTTCTCCCAGAATAATAAATTTGGTTCTTGAACCTTTGACTAGCGTTTTTATATCTTGTTCTTTTTCAATAATTTCTAGACTCTTACAATATGCATTTAAGCCCAACGTGTTAAACCTTTTTAGGTTAAGAATATTTTGCGTCACGTTCCTGTTTTTAGAATCCAAATTGTGCCGTTAAATGAGCTTTGACTAATTTCGATACTGCCCTGTCTCGCTAGTTCTAATATCGCTAAAAACACAACGATTAATTTTGACTTTTTATTGGGATTTTTGACTATAGGGACGTAGCAAAGTGAAATTTGACCTTTTTCCTTGACAATCTTTAACAGGGTAGACATAAACTCTCGAACTGAAAGCTGTTCTTTTGAAATTGTATGTGCTTCTATTAACGCCCCTCCTTCAAGAGCCTCATGCAGGGCAAGAGAAAGCAATGCAGGGGTAATTGGCATTTCCTTTTTTTCTTTTTTTATCTCCGAATGAGCTCGGACTAATGACCACTCCCGACCAATTCTCGGCATTTTATCTAACTCTAAAGCAACAGTCTTAAACTTTTCATACTCGAGAAGTTGCTTTGCTAATTCTACCCTTGGATCTTCTCCCAACTCATCATCACAAGAGTTCGGCGGAGTCACTTTCGGCAAAAGCATCCTGGTTTTAATATCAATTAATATTCCTGCCATTAGAAGATAATCACCAGCTAACTCAAGGTTTTCAGACTTTATTTGATCAATGTATTGCAAATACTGAGAGGTAATCTGTGAAATAGGTATATCAAGAATATCAAAGTTCTGTTTCTTTATAAGATACAAAAGCAGATCTAGTGGGCCTTGAAATGACTCTAGGAAAACTTGCAAAGCATTTGGAGGGATGAATAGCCCATCAGGCACCTTTTCGAAAGGTTCTCCGTATAGAAGTGTTTCATTCACGAGGTGTTTCATTCACGTTGTTCATGATTGTCAAAATATGTGTAGGATTTTGGCTTTATTTTGTGCTTCAATCTTATTGGATTTTCATTAGTTTTCTTTTTTAGCGGCCTGTCCCATAATTCCCCTCTCTTTTTTCGTTGATCTAACTCCAACTCGGGATTATTCTGTTTTAAATCAGTTAAGAATTCAGTAATTTCGGAAACATATTTATTATTTTTGAAAATCATTCACCTACCTTTATTAAATTTTTAACATCGTCTTCATTAATGCGCTTAATAAGATGACCGATATTTCTTATTTTCTTAATTCTTAAATTGGATATATCTTGCCATGAGAAGGGTATTTCACAACAAAAAAAATCTCGTTCAATTTTATTACACGTAATTGGAATTACAGGCTTCAATAGAATAGATATCTTACCAAAGCATCTCAAGGCCAGAGATAATACACTGTGCAAAACGAGTACTTCCGTTTTGGGAATATTTTCAATATTCTTTGCGGTTTCCCAAGGTTTTTTTTCTTGAATGTAGTTGTTAATTTGATCAACCATGCGCATAATCTCTTTAACTGCTCTACTAGTGTTTCTAAGGTTATACGCTTCCTTAATTTGTTCCGAAGCTTGTTCTATTTCTTCCTCTAGTTTAGCTTCGATCGGATTGATAGCTACAATTTCTTTTTGTGACAGAATCTCTCCATCGAAGTGTCTAAGCAAAAAACCAGAGCACCGACTTTGGATGTTAATAAATTTTCCAACTAAATCTCCATTTACTTTTTGCACGAATTCAGACATATTCATATCTAAATCCTCCATGGAGCCGTTTAACTTGCTGGCGTAATAATATCGCAAGAATTCAGCCTCTATATTTTTTTTAAGGTAAGCTCTAGCAGTGATAAAAGTACCTCTCGATTTACTCATTTTTTTTCCATTTATCGTTAGAAATCCATGAGCATAAAGGGATGTAGGAGTGCGGAAGCCTGAGAAATGTAGCATTGCTGGCCAGAAAAGGGCGTGAAAATACAAAATATCTTTACCTATAAAGTGAATAAGTTCTACTTTAGCTTCTTTTCCAATATATTCATCCACGTCTTTTTTTTTCAACGAGCACCAATTCATAAGGCTGGCATAGTATCCTATCGGCGCATCAAGCCAAACGTAGAAGTACTTATCTTTCGTACCTGGAATTTTAAATCCAAAATAGGGCGCATCCCTCGAAATATCCCAGTCTGCAAGTAACGAATAGCCCTCTTCATCTTTTTTCAACCATTCCCTTATTTTGTTTCTTGCTTCTTCTTGTAAAGTATCTCTGCCATGTGTCCATTCATTTAAAAAATCAAAACACTTCTTACTAGAGAGTTTGAAAAAATAATGATCAGTTTTTTTTCTTATAGGGATATTTCCTGAGAGTGCTGACCTAGGCATACCAAGATCGGTTGGAGAGTAAGTTGCACCACACTTCTCACATGAGTCTCCATATTGGTCAAGTGCGCCGCATCTCGGGCAGGTGCCAACTATGTATCGGTCTGGGAGAAACATTTGTTTTTCTTCATCGAAAAACTGTTCTATTATTTTTTTTTCAATAAGATCTGATTTTTTTAACCTCTCAAAAATTGTGGATGATAGATCTTCGTTTTCTTGTGAATGGGTAGTGTAATAATTATCAAACTCGATATAAAATGAGTCAAAATCTTCTTTATGCCTTTTTTGCATTTTGGCAATAAGCTCTTCTGGAGTTGTTTTTTCACTCTCAGCTTTTAACATCACTGGCGTCCCATGAGCATCGTCAGCACAAACATAAACAACTTCATTGCCAAGTAACTTCTTAAGTCGTACCCAAATATCGGTTTGGATGTATTCAACTAAATGACCAATGTGAATATCCCCATTTGCATAAGGAAGAGCGGATGTGACAAAATATTTATTCATTTTGATACTATAACAATAATGTGGAAAAAAGAGGGTTTGATGAGTGTAAAGTGTGATACGTGGATTCGTAAAATGGCTTTAGAGCGAGAAATGATCAAGCCCTTTGAGGCTAATCAGGTTAAGCGATTAGGCGATAAAAAGGTTATCTCATATGGCACTTCCAGCTATGGTTACGACGTGCGTTGTGCCCGTGAATTTAAGATTTTTACAAATATTAACAGTAGTACGGTTGATCCAAAGAATTTTGATCCTGCATCCTTTGTTGATTTTGAGGGAGATGTTTGTATTATTCCTCCTAATTCTTTTGCTTTGGCCAGAACAGTAGAGCATTTCAAAATTCCTAGAGAAATATTGATAATCTGCGTAGGAAAAAGTACCTATGCCAGGTGTGGAATCATAGTTAATGTCACCCCACTTGAACCAGAATGGGAAGGGCACGTAACGCTTGAATTTTCCAATACAACCCCATTGCCGGCAAAAATTTATGCAGGGGAAGGGTGTGCCCAAATGATTTTTTTTGAGGGGTTGGAAGTTTGTTCGGAATCATACAAGGATAAAGATGGCAAATATATTGGGCAAAAAGGCGTGACATTACCAAAAATGTGAGATTCTTAGTTTTTTCTTTTAAAGTGACAAAAACGATACCGTAACCCATGGTGTTTTGCGAGCGCCCATTCCCTTTTTTCAATAACAATCCAATTGTCCCATTCAATCTCAGGGAAGAATGTATCACCATCAAAACTTGCGTCAACCTCAGTTAAAAATATTTCATCGCAACTAGGTAACGATTCTCGATAGATTTTTTCACCTCCTACAACGAAAATTTTCTTGAAACCTTCTTTCTGTGCCCACATAACAGCTTCTTCGAAACAACTGAATACCTCAACCTCAGAGTAGTCTCTATCGATGTCATTTTTAACATTTTTGTCTTTTGTTAAGACCAAGTTATATCGTTGTGGTAACGGTTTTCCGAGTTGACTTACAATCGAAAAAAAAGTTTTTCTTCCCATTAGTACTGGGTGGTTCAACGTGAGTTGCTTAAACATTCGCAGGTCCTCGGGCAAATGCCACGGAATCCCGCCTTTTTTTCCTATGACGCGATTGGAAGATATCGCGACGACTATATGTAACGCCACACTTCTCGTATCAGACAGCAATTGGAGCCTTTATTGTTTCGTGATGTCTGTAATTAATTATATTGAAGTCACTAGATTGATATGAAAAAATATCCTTCACATCACGTTTGAAAGAAAGGGTTGGTACTTCAAATGGTTTACGATTGAGCTGAATCTTCGTTTGTTGAATATGGTTCTTGTAAAGATGGCAATCCCCACCTATCCAAATTAACTTCGCAGGCCTCATTTTTGTCTGATGCGCGACCATATATGTGAGTAATGCATAACTCGTAATGTTGAAAGGGAGACCTAAAAAAACGTCCGCGCTTCTTTGGTAAACCTGACACGATAAGTATCCATTATGGACATAAAATTGAAACATTATGTGGCAGGGGGCAAGAGCCATTTCATTGAGTTCACCGACATTCCATGCCGAAACAATGTGGCGACGGGACTGCGGGTTTGTTTTAAGTTGACTTATGACATTTTCGATTTGATCAATTTCCTGCATTTCTCCGTTATTGTTTGTTGATCCCCACCTACGCCATTGTTTGCCATAAATTGGTCCTAGATTCCCATTCTCGTCCGCCCACTCGTCCCAAATAGTTACTCCTTTTTCTTGCAACGCTTTAACATTATTATCACCACTTAAAAACCAAAGCAACTCTTCTATCACCGAGTACAAATGAATTTTTTTTGTGGTTACAACGGGTAGTCCTTTGCTCAAGTCAAATTCGAGTCTTCCTCCGAATATTGAAAGTGTACCTACACCAGTTCGATCGTCTCTTTCAGCTCCGTTTTCAAGCACAAATTTTAATAGTGTCAGATAATCCTTCAAGGTAGAAGCGCATTACTATAACCATTATCTGCAACGATAACTTGGCTTGTAATACTCCTTGACATGTCAGACAGTAAAAATACTGCGAGATTACCGATCTCTTCCTTAGTGACATTTCTTCTCAGGGCAGCTTTCTGCTCAACCGAGTTTAAAATGTTCGAGAAGCCTTTTATTCCGCTTGCAGCCAGTGTTTTAATCGGACCGGCACTGATCGCGTTGACGCGGATGAATTTTTTCGGTCCTAGATCATGAGCTAAATACCTGACGCTCGCCTCTAGACTCGCTTTAGCCAGTCCCATGACATTATAGTTTGGTACAAATCTTGTCGAACCTATGTATGAGATCGTTATGATCGAAGAATCCTCGCTTAGGATGTCCTCGAGTGCTTTCGTAACAGCGCCAAAACTATACGCGGATATAACATGGGCACTGGTGAAATTTTCTTTTGTAAGTCCATCTGTAAAGTCGCCAGAAATAGCTTCACGAGGGGCATGGGCTATTGCATGTACATATCCATCAACATGAGACCACCCATTATTTTTAAGCTTTTCTGGCAATCCAGTGATATCTTCTTCTAGCTCCACGTTACATTTTACGGCAAATTTGCCTTGAAGATTTTTCGACAAATCATTAATTCTCTCGGTGAATCTTTCATCTTGATATGTAAAGGCAAGTTCAGCTCCAAGATTAGAGCATGACTGAGCAATGCCGTACGCGATTGATCTGTTGGACAGCAGACCTGATATTAAAATTTTTTTCCCAGATAACATTGTTTTTAAAAAATAACTGCAAAATTGATCATCATTTGGCTTCTCGTTATAGTACTTATTGGGTAAGCCATTTTTTATCACTTTTCTAATAAGATGTCGTATTTTAACTCAGAAAAACTTTTAATTTGCAGTTTTGTATTTTTTGCTCATATTTCTCTAATTTTTTTTATGAAAACAGAAAAAAATAATCGAGCTTTGCGAGTTAATGCTGAGATTGTAAACTTAGTTATGCTACCAGAGTCGTTACCTCTGAAGAAGATTAAGTCTGACCCAGAGTTCGAAAATAAAAAAAATCAAAAAAAACCAAAGAAGAAGACTTTGAGTAAGCCCAAAAACCGTATCGATTCAGTTAAAAAGGCTGAAGTGAAAGAAAGTAAGCAGGTAGAGGAGCAGAGCATGGTAAGAAATTTCACTGCCCCTCAAACCAATGAGCCTGCGGAAAACTTTGAATTATCTATACCGATAGTTGTCCAAAATGTAGCTTATGTTGACAAAAAAATTTGTACTCCGAAATACCCCAGAGTGTCGAGAAAGCGAGGTGAAAGGGGTAAGGTTTTAGTAAGGGTTTTCATTAATCGAGATGGTTCTAGTGAAAAGGTTGAATTAGAGCAGAGTTCAGGTTTCAATAGGTTAGATCAGGCAGCGATGGATTCAGCGAAAAAATGTAGATTCATTCCAGCCAAAAGAAATGGAAGGCCCGTAAAAACTCTCGCGACAATACCGTATACTTTTACATTTTAAATGAACTGGAGTTTTAAATGGTGAAGGTTGTAAGAACAGTAGATATATCAAAGGGCCTTTTCATGTTTTGTTTGGCTTGCACGGTGTTTTTTATTTTTTTTTACTGCGGTACAGTTAAAGGTCAGGAGACAGAGACTCCAGAAAAGGTTGTTGACGTTGGCTCCTCCATGCTCAGCGAGGAAGAAAATAACGAAAATGGTAACAATGCCTACGGTTTTTCTGAGCTATGGAGTCAAGGCGATTTTGTGGCACGACTCACCCTGATTGTTTTGCTTTTAATGAGTGTTGGAACTTGGACAATTTTTTTTACCAAATTCCTTGATCAAAGGCGTATCTATACACATGCTAATGAATTAAAGTCGGTAGTGAATGCAAGTAAAAATTCCTCTGAAATCTTGCAATCTATAAGTTCAGATAGATTTGAATCTTTACGTGTCTTCACCTCGCCAATATGTGATAGTTTGAGCTTTGCGGAGAAGTCAAACGGAAAAGACATTGAGATGGTCCATGAAGTTATCCATAACGGGGTTCAGGAGGGGGTTTCCGAAATGGATATGGAGATTCAAAAAGGCCTCACTTTCTTAGCTACTGTTGGCTCAACTGCGCCCTTTGTAGGTCTATTTGGTACAGTTTGGGCGATTTATCACGCTTTAATTGGTATTGGAATTGCGGGTGAAGCGACCTTAGACAAAGTGGCTGGACCAGTGGGCGAGGCATTAATCATGACAGCCATTGGATTAGCTGTTGCTGTTCCAGCAGTTCTCGCATATAACTGGCTTTTGAGAAGGAACAAATCAATTGTTAGAATAATATCAAACGTGAGCAATAAGATTGTCTACAGTGTGCCTAGCACTTGAGCATAGGAGGATTTAGTTTGGCAGAGTTTAGGATTTTTCGTCGTTTTAAAACCACTTCAGATTTTGAGGGACCGATCGGGGAGATAAATACTACACCACTAGTAGATGTGATGTTGGTGTTGTTGATTATTTTCCTTATAACTATTCCTGTTATAAACGCATCAATTAAGGTTGATTTACCGGAAGAGCGTTTTAACGATGCAGTTTTGACGGATGATGTGGCTATACTCTCCGTAACAAAGGCCGGGCAAGTTTTTTTTAATGGAGCCCTTTTAGGCGACAGCACGCAATACGTGGAGACTTTGTCGAATCTACTGAAAACTAATCCCCTGAATTCTATTCAGGTGCATGGCGACTCAGATATTCCATTTGACAAAATAGAGCTAATAATTAATCAAATGCGATCATTGGATGTAGAAACAATAACTCTTGTTACTAAGCCATGACAAAAAAAAAGTACAGGAACAAATTTTTGCTTTATGAAACAAGAGATGAGCATAGTCTCTATCTGAACATTAACACTACGCCTCTTATAGACGTGCTGCTTGTGCTTATCATAATGATTATCATCACTATGCCAATTCAATTGAACAAGCTTGATTTAAATCTAAGTAAAGGGCAAGGAGGCAGTAAAATTAGAGAGAACATAGTTCTTATCAACATAAAAAGAGACGACACGGTATTCTTGAACGGTAAGAAGATTGGGAAATCGAGAGATGAGATAAGGCGTTCCCTCGAAACATTGTATATTGATTTCCCGGAGGCATTTTTAAGATTAAAAGTGGATCCGAACACAAAATATTCCTCGATTGTTAGGATTTTAAGCGAAACGGTTAGAGCTGGATTTAAATCTGTAGATCTTCCTTCAACAAACAGGGAGAGTAGGTAAGTGTTTTTAAAGAGACATATCAGGATACTGTTCAGTATTTTTTTTGTATCTATCTTGATTGCCGAGTCCTCTGGGTTTTGTGCATATGTGAAATCAATGGCACTGGGTTCTACCCCTAAATACTCAGATGAGTTTAACCATTTTGAATATACGGACCCAAATGCGGAAGTAGGCGGTGAACTAAGAATGGCATCTATGGGCACCTTTGATAAGGTTAACCCATTTTCGCTCCGAGGAATCGTTGCTGCAGGAGTTTCGGATCTAATTTTTGAACCACTGGCAATCTTTAGTTTGGACGAGCCGATGACAATGTACGGGTTGTTAGCTGAGGAGATGAAACTAGGCAGGGATAAATTATCAATTTCCTTCAGACTTAATCGAGAAGCAAAATTTTCAAATGGAGACCCTGTTTTAGCTAAAGACGTTGTTTTTTCATATGAAACTCTAATTTCGGGTGATGGAGTCAATCCTTTTTTTAAAAATTATTGGGCGGATATCAAAGGCGTATCGATAGTTTCTGATAGGGAGGTTAAGTTTACATTCCGAAGAAAAAATAGGGAGCTGCATTTTATTATTGCTTCAATGCCAATATTTTCTAAGAAATGGGGTGAGAATAAAGAAAATTTTTCCGATATCGTTACAGATTATCCAATTGCTAGTGGGCCTTATAAAATAAAAAAGATTGAACTTGGAAAAGGAATTTGGTTTGAAAAAAGGTTCGATTATTGGGCGAACAAGCATCCAGTTAGGAAGAACCAATTTAATTTTTCGACAATAAGTTTTAGGTATTACAAGGACGCATTTGCGAGATTGCAAGCATTTAAAGCTGGTGAATTTGATTTTATTCATGAAAATACTTCAAAAATTTGGGCAAGATCTTATCAGGGTAAATCATTTGTTAGTGGAGCAAAGGTCAAAGAGGAACTGACAAACAGCAACCCTGCGGGTATGCAGGGTTATGTCTTCAATACTCGCAAAAATCTGTTTTCAGATTTCCGTGTCAGAAAAGCGATTTATCTTGCGATGGATTTTGAATGGATGAACAGACAGCTTTTTTATGATCAGTATAAAAGGTCTTACTCGTTTTTTACCAATACTCCTATGGCTGCTACTGGCTTCCCCTCTGAGTCTGAGATTAGTTTCTTGGCAAAACTTGTTAAAGAGTCGTCCGATATAGAGTTCAATCCAAATATCCTTGACGTAATTCCCAGACCTCCACGTAATACAGGAAAAAACGGACTACGCAACAATTTAAAACGAGCAAAAGGTTTATTGGAAGAGGCAGGATGGTTCGTAACAAACGGGCGTTTGCAGAATAAGAAAGGTGATATTTTTGAGTTCGAAATTTTGTTGGACACTAGGGGTTGGGAAAGAGTTGTAGCTCCCTTTGCGAGAAATCTCAAAAAGCTAGGAATTGATTTAAAGACAAGAGTAACTGATTTGTCTCTTTACAAACAGCGTATTGACAATTTTAATTATGACATGCTTGTTCATTGGTACCTGTCGGGGCAAAATCCAGGTAATGAGTTATTCAATCGCTATTCATCGATTTCTGCGGATCAAAAAGCCTCGAGGAATTACGCAGGCATTAAAGATCCACTTGTTGATTTACTAATAGCTAGAATTATCGAAGTAGAGAGTAGAGAAGAACTCGTTACGGTCAGTAGATTGCTTGATCGAGTGTTGCTAAATGGATATTACGTTATCCCTCACTGGCATAATACTGTTCATAGAGTCTCTTATGATTCTAGACTTGCAAGACCTAAAATATTACCCCTTTATTACGGGTCTGAGATTTGGGCATTTTCAACATGGTGGTGGAGGAGAGCTCAAAGATGAATTTGACGTTACTGGTGTATATTTTTAAACGCTTGATTCTGATGATACCAACTTTATTAGGTATCTTAGCTATCACATTTATCATCATCCAATTTGTACCGGGCGGACCTGTCGAGCAAATGGTAAGAATGCTGGAGGGGGATCACTCTTCGTTTGGGGGAGTAAACACGGGAGTTGCAACTCCAGGCTCAACGACGGGAACTGAGATCGGTCAGAGCTCGGGTAGTAATGTTTACAGGGGAGCAAGCGGACTTGACGAAGATCGTCTGGAGGAGATTAAAAAACTTTATGGATTTGATAAACCTGCGCACGAGAGATTTGTTGAAATGATTTTTGGCTTTTTAAAATTTGACTTGGGAGAGAGTTTTTTCTACAACAAGGATGTATGGGAACTAATGAAAGAAAAATTACCGGTTTCTATTAGCTTAGGAATATGGAGCTTTTTCATAACATATTTAGTTTCTTTGCCGCTCGGAATAGCTAAGGCTGTTCGCCACGGCTCCTCCTTTGATGTATTAACAAGTCTAGCCGTAATTATTGGATATGCTATCCCTGGATTCGTTCTAGGAGTAATTCTATTAGTATTTTTTGGAGGAGGAAGTTTTTTACAACTTTTTCCTCTGAGAGGTCTAACTAGCGAAGGTTGGGAAGATATGAGTTTGCTATACAAAGTTTTAGATTATTTTTGGCACCTTGTTTTGCCCTTAACATGCTTAGTTATAGGAAGTTTTGCGACGCTTACTATGCTTACTAAAAATACAATATTGGAGGAAGTTAATAAGCAATACGTCAAAACTGCTCGTTCAAAAGGTTTAAATGAAAAGCTTGTATTGTATAAACACGTTTTGAGGAATGCATTAATTCCTATAATCACCGGATTTCCAGCAGCGTTCGTGGGTGCTTTTTTTACCGGAGCTCTTTTGGTAGAAACGTTGTTTTCGCTCGATGGGTTGGGTCTGCTTTCTTACGAGTCAGTCATAAAGCGTGATTATCCTGTTGTGATGGGAACTTTGTTTTTTTTCTCATTGATTGCTTTGATAGCCAAACTAATCAATGATCTACTGTATGTGTTCGTTGACCCTAGAGTAAGATTTGAGGGGAGTTAACCTAATGTCTAATAAAACAACAGTATCCCCCTCAACACGAATATGGAAGAGATTTAAGAGCCATCGCCGCGCTTATTTTTCATTGGTAGTTTTCGGTTTTTTGTTTTTCTTTAGCCTATTTGCCGAGCTATTCTCAAATGATAAGCCAGTAGTGTTTAGTTATGACAGTAAAGTTTTTTTGCCGTTGATAATCGAGTATCCAGAGACCGATTTTGGGGGGGATTTTCAGACACCGGCAGATTATTTAGATCCTTTTATCAGGGAATTATTAGAGGATGAAGGTGATTGGGTTGTTTACCCCCTGAATAGGTATAGTTTTAACACTATCAATTATTTCTCACCATATCCTAATCCAGCCCCACCCTCATCAGTTAATCTTCTCGGTACTGATGATAGAGGGAGAGATGTTTTAGCAAGATTAATATATGGATTCCGTATCTCTGTCCTTTTTGGAATTTCTCTGACGGTTATTGGCGTAGTTGTTGGGGTCTTCATGGGAGCAATTCAGGGGTATTTTGCTGGGAAGACAGACCTTTTTATACAACGGTTTATAGAGGTTTGGGGAGCCATTCCAGAATTATATTTATTGATCATTTTAGCCTCTATATTTGAACCTGGACTGTTGATTTTACTTTTTATTTTATCCTTATTTGGTTGGATGGGTTTGTCTGATTATGTTCGGGCAGAGTTTTTAAGGAATAGAAATTTAGATTATGTTACGGCTGCGAAAGCTCTAGGACTAGGTAGTAGGAAAATTATCACAAGACATGTTTTGCCTAATAGCTTAACTCCAGTTATAGCTTTTTTGCCATTTAGGATGAGTGGTGCAATTTTGGCGCTGACCAGCTTAGATTTTCTTGGACTCGGCGTTCCCTCAAGTACTCCAAGTCTTGGAGAGCTCTTGGCTCAGGGTAAGGCTAACCTTGATGCATGGTGGATTTCTTTGAGTACTTTTGCTGTATTAGTTTCTACCTTGGTTTTACTGGTATTTATCGGCGAAGGCCTTAGAGATTCTCTGGATACAAGGAAGGCAAGTTAATGCTTGAATTTGTGGATTTTTCTTTAAAGTTCAGAGACAAGGACAAGCTAGTTACTGTCGTTAAAAAATTAAATCTTAAGATCGAAAAGGGGGAAAGATTCGCATTAGTAGGTGAGTCTGGTTCGGGAAAAAGTGTTACCGCTATGAGTGTCTTGAGACTTTTACCAGAAGCAACCGTCGAAGGAAAGATCTACTGGAATAATATTGATTTATTGTCAAAAGACACTGACATAAGAACCATTCGCGGTAAAAAAATATCTATGATATTTCAGGAACCTATGAGTGCTCTGAATCCGGTCTATACGGTTGGAGAACAGATTTCCGAAGCGCTTAATCATCTAACTGACTTAAATGTGGAGAAAAAGAACAAAAGAGTTCTCGAACTGTTAGAACTGACCGGTATTGATGAGCCTGCCAGGAGGGCCCAATGTTATCCTCACGAATTGTCTGGTGGACAAAGACAACGTGTTCTTATTTCAATGGCGTTAGCTTGTGAGCCTGACCTCTTGATTGCAGATGAACCTACAACTGCGTTGGACGTAACAATTCGTCAACAAGTTATGGAGTTACTCTACTCCACTCAAAAAACGAGACAGATGTCAATTCTTCTTATTACCCATGACCTCCCACTAGTTGAAAGTTTTGCAGAAAGAGTTGGTGTCATGAAAAATGGAAAAATGATAGAGTGCGAGAGAAAAAAGGATTTATTTGCGCAACCGCAACATGAGTATACGAGGTTGTTGCTAAATAGTAGACCAACTGCCTTAAATGCACCGTTCCAAAAAAGAGAAGTGTTGTTGGAAGCGCGAAATATTTCATGTTTTTATAAAATTAAGAAAGGTTTGTTTACCTCTAGGAAAATGTATCCCGTTTCAGACGAAAGCTTTGTGATTTACAAAGGTGAAACACTCGGAGTAGTCGGGGAATCTGGGTCTGGGAAAACAAGTCTTGGAATGACATTACTTCGTCTTTTTCCAGGACACAGTTATGGAACATTGCGATTTGGGAGTGAGGAGTATTCTACGATGGGCAAACGTGATCTTTTTAAGTTGCGCAGGAAAATTCAAATGGTTTTTCAGGACCCGTTCTCCTCACTGTCGCCGCGCATGACAATTTTTGAAATTTTAGAGGAGGGACTATCCTTACATTTTCCTTCTTTGAGTAATAGCGATAAGGAAAAAAAATGTAGTAATGTAATTGAAGAGGTCGGGCTAACTGAGGACCATCTTGAACGATATCCACACCAGTTTTCTGGCGGCCAAAGGCAACGAATTTCTCTTGCGAGAGCATTGGTAATTGAGCCCGAGCTATTAGTTTTGGATGAGCCGACGAGTGCATTGGATGTATCGGTGCAAAAACAGATAATTGATTTGTTATTAAACCTACAGCGAAAGCGAAACTTGACATATTTTTTTATATCTCACGATCTCGCCGTTATTAGGGCCCTTGCCCATCGACTGCTAGTGATGCGTTATGGTAAAGTACTAGAGTTCGGTCTTACATCGCATGTTCTGTCACAGCCCAAACACGATTATACTTGTAGTTTGTTAGACGCAGCATTTGCTCACGAGCGAGCTTGATTCGTTTAAAAATTACTATTTATTCGAGAAAATGACGCTGAAGTGAGTAATCTGCCGGGATTTTTGCGAAATTGACGAGAGGGATAGTTGGAAAATTGTCAGCCGAACACGAGTGTATTCAAGTGAATAACTGGGGAAAAGTATGGCAAAAACAGTAAAAAGTGTTGGCATGATAGGGGGTGAAAACCCATCTGGGAAAAAAAGCGTAAGAATGACCGAAAAGTCTAGTAAAAGCCATCGGAGAACCTTCTTTGCAAAGGCGCTAAAGGCCTCATCCGTCGCTCCAATTGTTGGCATACCTATGTTTTCGATTGCCTCCAGTCCGGTTGTACTGAAGATGCAAGGCGCATGGGGCGCAAAAGACATCATGAATGAATTTGCATTAGAGTATGTAGACCGAGTTAACAAAATGGCTGAGGGGAGACTTCGAATTGATTATCTAACGGCAGGAGCTGTTGTAAAACCCTTTGAAATAACAGATGCGGTCAGCAAAGGAGTTCTGGATGCCGGACATCAAGTTCCAGTATACTGGTATGGAAAATCAAAAGTTGCATCGCTGTTTGGCTCAGGACCTATAAACGGAGCGAATTCGGAGCAAATGTTGGGTTGGATAAAGCGAGGTGGAGGCTATGAACTTTATGAAAAGCTTCTTAAAAAATTAAATCTCAATATTAAAGGTTTTTTTGCGTTCCCTATGCCTACACAGCCGTTAGGTTGGTTTAAGAAAAAGCCACCTATGGGTAAGGAGGAGCTTAAAGGCTTTAAATACAGAACAGTCGGCTTAGCAGCAGATTTGATGCAAGAATTAGGAATGAAAGTAACCCAGTTACCAGGAGGTGAAATAATCCCTGCTATGGAAAGAGGTGTTTTGGATGCTTTTGAATTTAACAACCCTACGTCGGACCGAAGACTGGGAGCTCAGGACGTATGCAAAAATTATTCATTAGGTTCTTTTCATCAGGCTATGGAATTTTTTGAGATTCTTTTTAACAGAACTAAATTTGATGAATTGAGCGATGATCTGAAAGCAATTCTAGAATATGCAGCGGAGGCAGCTTCAAGCTCAAACACATGGACAGCACAGAAAAACTATTCAAAAGATCTACAGGCTTTGATCGTAAAAGATAAGGTTAGAGTCAGCAGAACATCTCGAGAAGTTTTTGCGGCCCAGCTCGAAGCATGGGATAAAGTAACAGCCAGGCTTGAGAGTGAAGACCCATTTTTCAAGGAAGTAAACGCGTCAGCGAAGGCTTGGGCAAAAAAAGTAGCATATTACTCTTTTTTTAATGAAGCAGACTTTAGAATGGGGTACGAACACACCTTCAAAGTGAAGTTGCCTCGAGACTAGCGAGTAACATGAAAACGGCAACCTTGAAAAGGTTAATTGCGGCTTTTGATAATATTTCCCATTCTACTGGCGAAGCTTTTTCCTGGGCAATAATCGTTTTAGTTTTTGGTATATCCTATGAGGTAATTATGCGGTATCTCTTCAATAGCCCCACATCCTGGGCTTTTGATATGAGTTTTATTTTATATGGCGCATTATTCATGATGGCTGGAGCATATACGCTGTCAAAAGGGGAACACGTTCGTGGTGATTTTATGTATCAAAGATGGAATCCCACAACTCAGGCGAAGGTTGACCTAATTCTTTATTTAGTTTTTTTCTTTCCTGGGATAACGGCAATGATTGTTTCCGGATTCGAATACGGTAGCCAATCAATGTTGATTTCAGAAGTTTCGGTAAACAGTCCGGCTGATGTTCCCGTATGGCCACTCAAATTGATAATATTTTTCGCAGGAATTACATTATTTTTACAAGGTTTGGCTGAGGTTTTTAGGTGTTTAGTTTGCCTTGAAGAGGGCAAATGGCCTGATAGGACAAGCAGATAAGCATAATAAATTTCAAGGTAGAAAACAATGAGTGATCCGATCGTAGCTCTTTCGATGCTGTGTTTATTTTTGATATTTATTTTTCTCGGATTTCCAATTGCATTCACATTGATGGCAGTAGGAATCTTCTTCGGGTTTTATGCATATTTTGACCCGATACAGAGTTTTTTTGAGAACAAAATTTTTTATCTCTTTGTACAAAACACATACAGTGTTATGAGTAATGACGTTTTAATTTCGGTACCACTTTTTTTATTTATGGGGTATATGGTAGAACGGGCTAACATTTTAGATCGCCTGTTTTTGAGTTTACAAGTAGGATTGAGAGGTTTACCAGGTTCAATGGCCTTAGCTGCGTTAATCACGTGTGCTCTCTTTGCAACCGCTACAGGTATTGTCGGAGCTGTTGTTACTCTGATGGGTTTATTGGCCCTTCCCGCAATGTTGAAGGCTGGTTATGATCAAAGATTATCTGCTGGCGTTATAACTGCAGGTGGAACATTAGGCATTTTAATACCGCCATCAATAATGCTAATAGTTTATGCTGCTACTGCGGGCATCTCAGTAGTTAAATTATACGCCGCGGCTATTGGTCCCGGTGTATTACTAGCAAGCTTATACTTGCTGTATGTTTTTATTAGAGTAGTTATAAATCCTAGTCTTGCCCCAAAGTTGGAAGATGCGGAGAAATACAGTTTTCTCAAGTCCTTATATTTACTAGTTACTTCGTTTTTACCTCTTGCTTTGCTCATGTTTTCTGTGTTGGGTTCTATACTGTTTGGTTTGGCAACTCCTAGCGAGGCTGCGGCTATGGGTGCATTAGGAAGTATAATTTTGGCGATTTCATATAGGGCTTTTACCTGGGAAAAACTCAGGGAATCAGTTCATCGAACGGCAAGAACAACAGCGATGGTTTGCTTTCTTTTTGTGGGCTCATGGACATTTTCGTCGGTGTTTTCTTATCTCGGAGGAGAATCATTAATAAAAGACTTTATGCTTGATTTGAACATAAATACAATCCAGTTTTTAATTCTAACGCAGTTAATAATATTTATTCTTGGATGGCCTTTGGAATGGTCAGAAATTATTATAATTTTCGTCCCAATTTTTTTACCGTTGCTCGGATACTTCGACGTGGACCCGCTTTTTTTCGGCATTTTAATCGCTATCAACTTACAAACTTCATTTTTAACCCCGCCAATGGCTATGTCTGCTTATTATTTAAAAGGTGTGGCTCCTCCGGGAGTTAGGCTTGTAACTATTTTTAAAGGTTGCTTGCCCTTCCTATCAATCGTTCTGGTGTCATTGGTATTGGTATATGTACAACCTAAAATCGTTACTGCATTGCCAGACTACTTTTATTCAGTTGATACTGAAGAGGTTACAGTCGATGTGGAGGATCCGAATGTAATCGATCCCAGTTTTTTCTTGGAGTAATAAGGCGATATGCTAACCCAGTTTAGTGGTTGTGACATCAGGGATGGATTGTATGAGGGGCGGTTTTGTGTGCAACAATTTTCGAAAAACTTATTCTCTCGTGGTTATGAAGTAAATGAAAAATATAAGGTTTGCTCATTTTTCTTTGAACAAGAATATATGGCCCAGGTTGATAGGTTGTTATCGAAGAAAAGAAATGGCGAGATACTCGGAAAGGTGTTTGGAGTTCCTTTTGCAGTAAGCGAGAGCTTTGCCAACACTGACTTTTCCCCAGATTATCTGAGTCTTTGTAATGTGACGATATTGCGGAGACTTTTTTCAGAAGGTGCCCTGCTGTTTTGTACAACGAGCAATAGTAGCGCCTGTTTAGAAAATAATTTAAAACTGCATTCTTATGGAGTAGAGCGAGATATTGGTAAACATTGTCAAGTATCGCTTGCGGTTAGCTATGGACTCACCCCTTTGGGTTTAGCTGGAAATTCAAATTCTGAGTGGATATGCCAAACCTTCCGTGCGGGAGTGTTTACCTTTGTGCCGTCAAGAAGTACGGTTCCATACACTGGTTTGAGTATCGAAAGAAGTACAAATAAGAGACTTGTTTTTTTTTCTAGAAATTTGAAAGATATGTGTCTTTTTTGTGAGGTTTGTAGCGGAGACGATGGGCATGATGAAAGTCTCCTTAGAACCTTAAAGAAGAGATTACTAGTTGACGAAAATTTCTTAAATGTGTTTAAACCACGGGTCTTGTTTATAAGAGAGAAATTGAAAGCTAATAATTTTAGGGAGAGCGATTCTGTCTGGATTGCAGATAAGATTACGAGGGATTATTTTTATGTAGATTGCGTAGAGCTTTCTGAGTTTTTAGATTTAGGTGAATTAACTGCCTTATATGATTCTGAAAATGCTGAGTTAGATGATAGATCTCTGGAAAGCGAAATCTCCTTCGGACGACATCATGACAAATCTCCCTTTGAAACACTCATCTCGGATTTTTTAGATACAAGCGACGTGATCATACTAAAGGTAGATGCTCTAGAGACAATTGAGAATAATTTTGAGTACAGGCTTTTAAATCTATTCTATTTTTTTGGCTTTCCCATTGTGGGAGTTCCCCTTGATTTTGCAGGAGAAAAAATAACAAAACCGATGCTTTTTTTTATCGGTTGCAAGAAAAGAGATGATAAGTTAGTGAGTGTGGTAGATTATTGTTTGAAGATACTGTAATTTAGCGTTGAGGAAAATAATATGTATTTTTTTGTTAAGTACGTAGGGTTCGTTATTTTTTGTTTTTTCCTGGCAGTGTTCTTTTTCTCAATTAGGGAAGTACCTTTGCAGATAGTTCTTTTTGTTGGAGTATCCCTAGCTTTCTTTGATAGCTTTAAACAAAATAAAAAAATTAATATTAAACAATAGGTTTAATTTTTGGAACGTTAATTGGTTTTGTTTGCTTATCTTTTTTGTCACTGCCTTGAATAGAATGGGAATTAAGAGCGCTTGACTTATTACCTTGCTCGGAGTTTAGGATTGTCATCCTACCATTGATATTAGAGCCCTGATGAACCTCAATAATGGAATATTTAACGTCGCCACTTATCGTTGCCCCCGATCTAACCTCTAGGTGATCGGATTCAATATTTCCGAGTATTGTCCCTAAAACAACTACACTGTGGCATTGAATGTCACCCTCAATTCTTGCCTTAGGACCGACTATTAAAGCGCTTGATTTGGTTTTAGGACCTTTAATATTTCCTATAATTTCCCCATCTATCCGAGCACTTTTATCAAAATAAAAATCCCCTTTTATTTTCACTGATGCATCCATCAGAGTAGCAAGTGTCTCTGTGGATACAGACTTTTGTCTGTTTTGTCCAAAAAACATATTGTTCCTTTTTATATACTTGTAATAGGTATTATAATAACTTCGGATTTTGTAATGTCATCAAATGGTAAAATTGTGGCAATAAGAAATTTGGCACTAATTGATTCTAATTTTCCCTTAATCGCCTCAGCTACCTCTGGAACTCTGATTTTGTGCTGTCTCATTCGCGTTTTATCTATTGATTCGGAAATAGCCTGTTCTGGTCGGAGTGGATCAATATTTTCTACGCCACGAATTACTATTCTTACCCTTTTCTTTCCACCTTTGGAACCAGGTTTTGGGTTCGCGATTAACAGTTCGTAACTTATTTTGTTTTCTCCTCGAATACGAACTGCCGAAAATTGACGTAAAAATCCATTCGACTGGGTTGCTTGAACTAATTTCTCCAGTGTTTGTATTCTAGTTTGCATCTCTGCTTTTTGAGTAGCAAGGTTTTTCACATTCTCACTGAGTTGACTTGATTGTTCTAGCCCAACATTCTTTTGAAACTGCCAATCAGCTAGTCTAGAGATGCTAAGCCTCCACCAGGCTTCAGTGTATACTTGTTCACCAAATGACTTTAATAGCCATAACCAGGTTAGCAATATCACACCGATAATTCCTAGTAAAATCCAGTAGGTTGTCTTTACGCGTCTGAACGTTCCCGCGGAAGCAGCTATCAGAGGTTCATCAATTAAAGGATTTTTTTTTGGCCGTAGCATTGTAAGTAGCTCTACTGCCCATTCCCATCGATACGTAAATTAGCCAGTTTTTCGGATCTACTGACCCGCGTGAGGAATGGTCTGGGATTTATCGGTCGTTTGTTCAGAACAAGTTCAAAATGCAGATGCGAGCCCGTTGAACGACCAGTGGATCCGACTCTGCCAATACGCTGACCAGCGCGAACTGGCATTCCTTTTACAACCTCGATACCTTGCAAATGCGCGTAAGCACTAACTAACTGAGGACTATGACGTATTTCGATGATTTTCCCATACCCCCCCATTCTACCAATCTCTTCTACAACACCATCCCCGATCGCATACACAGGTGTTCCAGCTTTAGCTATAAAGTCAACGCCACGGTGAAATGCTTTCCTCTTGCTAAAAGGGTCTTTTCTCATGCCGAAGCCTGAGGAAATTCTTGCGTATCCTGAGATTGGGTGTGCAGCAGGTCCAGTTGATATTCTTTCAAAGATCCTCTGCCGATTAGCCTGTATCGAATCTATGGCCATCGAAATTTTTTTTACTCTCACCTCCAACTCTTCCATTCTTGGAGGCCTGTCTTCAGGATAGTCTCCCGCTGGAAGATTGGTGTCTTCCCCTTCAATTACTGAAACTGTTGATTCCAGCATATCAACTTTTGCCTTAAGGCCGCCTAGCTCTTTCGCCAGCGAATCCTCTCTAGTTTCTTCCCACCAATCTATGACGGACTTCGTTAGGCTTCCAGACTCCGTATTAATTGCCATACCTATTCTCATGGCCAACAAAATTACTGCCGCA
>SGYQ01000005.1 GCA_004214155.1 Burkholderiaceae bacterium | reverse complement strand
CATATCTGGTTTCGTATATTTAATGAAGTTCCTGTATTTTTACTTTTCTTTACAATTTATCTAGTAATATTTAAACCACTCTGATGAAAGACCCCTTATCCGTAGTCGCGATTTGTCCTAGGGGACTAGAAGTTATTGTTTCAAATGAGTTGACCTATCTGTTATCCCACATCAAGCCCAAAATAAAAAAAGGGGGTGTATTTTTTATTGCAACGGCAGAGGAAGTTTGTATGCTGAACCTATGGGCTCGGACACCGACACGGTTATTAATCGTGCTCGCCCGAACTCAAGCAAAAAGCGCACGTGAGCTCTATAATTGCTCTTTTAAGATTCAGTGGAAAAATTGGTTTCTACCAGGACGAACGATTAAAGTAGATGTAAATGGCAGAGGATTTCCGAAAGATGTTTCATTAAGATATGCATCTCTAATTGTAAAAGATGCAATTTGTGACTTTTTTCGAAACGAGTATGGAGTCAGACCAAATATTGATACCAAAAATCCTGACATTAGAATTTGGATAAATTTTGATAATAGCCTAGTGACAATTTCGATAGATTCAACGGGACAACCTCTTTATAAACGTGGCTGGAGAAAAGAGGGGTTTATTGCCCCTTTGAAGGAAAATCTGGCAGCATCACTTATAAAACTAACTGAGTGGGATAAAAAAACCGCAATTATCGACCCCATGTGCGGCAGTGGAACTTTCATTATAGAAGCTGCAGGAATAGCAGCGAAACTTCCTGCAAATTTTATCTTGTCAAAAAAAAGAGTTTTCTCATATCAGCTATTTGCAGATTCGTCTCCATTCGGCAATATTAATACGAAAAAAATTTACTTAAATGCAGAGAGAGTATGGAGATCTGGTATTGAGACCTCACAGACATACCCATCGCTTTTTGGGTTTGATATTTCTCAGGACATTATTGATCAAGCAAAAAAAAATGCCTTCATGGCTCTTCCCAAACCCTTAGCCGAAAAAATTTCATGGGGGGTTAAATCACTGCATGCTCTCACCCGCCCAAATTTTGATAAAGGGATGATACTAACTAACCCACCATACGGTAAGCGGATGGGTAAAATCAGTTCGATGGATGAGTTCATAACAATCTTTAGTTCAATTTTGAAAAAACAATTCACCGGATGGTCCATCTGGTTACTTACTAATGAAAAGGAAATAGTTTCCAAAATAAAACTAAGGGCATCCAAAAAAATAGCTTTAAGAAACGGTGATATTGAATGTTTTTGGTGTAAATTTGATATCTTTAAAGGGTCAAAATTTCGCAAAGAGAGCGCAGATGACAATACTGAATAATCTTAAGCTAGTTAATGAACGAATTAAAAAGTGTTGTGCGACATCACATATTGATATATCGAAAGTAAAAATCTTAGCAGTTAGTAAAAAAATGGGAACAAATAAAATTTTTGAGGCACATCAAGCCGGACTAAGTCTATTCGGAGAGAATTATATTAGTGAAAGCATAGAAAAAATAGATCATTTCAAAAAAATGGGTCTAAATTTTGAATGGCATTATATAGGACCAATACAAAGTAACAAGACAAAATCAATTGCTGAAAATTTTGACTGGGTACACTCAGTAAGCAATACGAGAACTGTTAAAAGACTCACAGCTCAACGACCCACTGGACTAGGGCCCTTAAATATTTTCGTTCAGGTAAATCTCAGTAACGAAAAAAACAAATCTGGTACGAAAGTGGATGAGTTAAGACTTATTTTAAAAGAATGTACTGACCGCGGAACATTGAAGGTCCGTGGCCTTATGACTATCCCAGAGAATACATCCGACAGTGTATTAATTAAAAATCGGTTTAAGACTCTGGTAGATATGCAGAAAGCATTGAAATTAGACTTCACCAGACAAAACCCCTCTGTTTTTGTTTTAGACATGATTTCCATGGGTATGTCGAACGATATGGAATGGGCTATAAGCGAATCAGATCCATCCTTTACCACCCTGGTCAGACTAGGAACCAGTATTTTCGGAAAACGACCTTAACCATGCAAAAGCTTGCAACCCATTCCGGCAGGCTAGGCCATAAATTTGACAGCCTTACTTAACCTGCTTTTGTGTCTGGCAGCTTTGTTAGCATGCACAATACGTTTACCAGCCAGTTTGTCAATGACTCTCTGGGCAGCAGCGAATGCTTCAGATGCTGCATTCTTGTCACCAGAATCCACAGCCTTTTTGACTCCTTTTACGGCCGTTCGATAGCTTGTACGTTGCATTTGATTATGACGTCTGCGCGAATCAGCTTGACGGGCACTTTTCCTCGCTGATGATGAATTTGCCATGTTAAGACCTAATATCTGTAAAATAAAATAAAAATATACAGTTATCCATGACATTATTCAAGAGCACGTTATCAATTAGTTTAATTACCCTGGTGTCTCGAGTATCAGGATTGATAAGAGAAATGCTATTCGCTGCCTATTTTGGTGCGTCATCTCAAACTGATGCCTTCTTTGTGGCTTTCCGAATACCAAACCTACTGCGCAGATTATTTGCAGAAGGAGCATTATCCCAGGCATTTATTCCAGTTCTTTCCGAGGTAAAAACTAAAAAAGGGGAATCGGCGTGCAAATTATTAAGTCTTAAAATTTTAATCGTTCTGTTATGTTTGCTTTCGTCGATCGTGGTTTTAGGTGTTATTTTTGCGGACTATATTGTCTTAGCTATGAGTGCAGGTTTTCAGGGCGATGAGGCCACAAATGATCTGTCCATTAATTTGACAAGATTAATGTTCCCTTATATCTTATTTATCTCGTTATCCGCGTTAATTTCTGGCATTCAAAATACATTTTCAGAATACAAACTACCTGCCTTTATACCGGTGATTTTAAACGTCGCATTTATCGCATCTATCGTTTTACTGGCCCCTGTACTTGACCAACCCATATATTGTTTAGCGATTGGCGTAATTACAGGTGGAATAGCTCAATTAACCCTACAGATATGGGGCCTCAACCGTATTGGTTTTTTTAAAGATACGAAACAAAACATTACCCTGTTGCTAAATTCAAAATTTCTTGATGAAAATGTAAGGAAAATTGTAAGGATCTTTATTCCAGCTACGTTTGCAGTTTCAATCGCGCAGATTAGTATTATTATTAATACAAATATTGCCTCAAGGCTCGAAACAGGGAGTATCTCATGGCTTTCTTATGCTGACAGGATTATGGAATTTCCGACAGCATTGCTGGGTGTGGCACTGGGAACCGTATTGCTACCAAATTTAGCTAATGCATGGAGTGCAGGGAAAAGTCAGCGCATTTCTGATCTGATTGATTGGGGTTTGAAACTAGTATTCTTCCTCGCCTTACCTATCAGCGTAATTGTTTATAATTTAGCTGTACCGTTGGCATCCGTTATCTTCCATTACGGAGCTTTTTCTGATTATGACTTAGATAAATCAGCGATGGCTATCAGCGCATACTCCGTCGGAATTATTGGTTTAATTTCAGTGAAGATCGTTGCGCCTGGCTTTTATGCCAGGCAAGAAATCAAAATACCCGTAATGGTGGGAATTCTCACTTTAATAATCACGCAGGTTCTCAATTTTATCCTTGTTCCCATATATCAACATGCAGGATTAGCATATGCTATCAGCATCGCAGCGTGCATCAATGCAATATTGTTACTTTCTATCCTTATAAGGAAAAAGATTTATCGTCCAAATAAATCGTGGTTCATGTTCGTTGCCAAAATAATAATTGGCTGTATCGTTGTATATTTTGTATCAGCATATATGTCTGAGATATTAGATTGGAAAGCAATGAGAACTCAACCGCTTGAGCGAATATTTTATTTTGCAGTAATGCTCGTGACTTGCCTTGTAGCATATTTAAGCGTAACAAAAATAATTGGTATTAATTTCAAAAATCTAGTCAAACAATAAAGGATCTTATCTATGAGAATTTCTATCTTAGGAGCTGGAAATATGGGTAGAGCCATCTTTAATCATTTATACCAGAGGAGAGACTTTGAGTTGGCATTAATAGACCCAAAAATAGATAAGATTTGGAAATCTCTAGGAAAATCAGGTAAAGTAAAACCGCCCCTGCTCTTCAGAGATTTACTGCATTACACCCAAAACCTAAACCAACAAAATACAATCCTCGTGCTTGCAGTCAAACCGAACCAGTTACTCCCTCTTCATAAGGAAATTAAAGTTTCAAAAAACCTTTCGTTTGCTAATTTTGTAATTGTTTCTGTGGTTGCTGGAATCTCCTTATCTACATTACGAAAAATTTTTAAAACAAAAAATATTATTAGAGCTATGCCAAATACACCAGTCACTATCGGCCAGGGTATGACAGGACTATATTTTCCTAAAAATATATCTCCTCAAAACAAGGATAACGTGCTCAAAATTTTCGAATTATTAGGAAAGACATTGATCGTAAATTCTGAAAAAAAACTTCACTCAATTACCGCCTTATCAGGATCAGGACCTGCCTATTTTTTTAATTTCTATGAAGCCTTACTGTCGACAAGTAAAGAGCTGGGTCTGTCAAAAAAAGAAATCTTGCTACTAGTCAAGCAAACTGCGATTGGTGCAACCGCTATGTTTTGTGAAGCAAAGGAGCCAATAAATATCTTGCGAGAAAATGTGACTTCAAAAGGGGGTACCACGGAAATAGCACTAAAGACACTGGATAAGTACGAGTTTGCAAAAGGAGTTCTACAGGCAGTCTTAAATGCAAAAGAGCGAAGTATAAACTTGGGCTCAGAACTGAATTCCGAAATCCAGGAAAATACCCAAAAATAATATTGCTCCTACTCTTTGGTTTTTTTGAAAAAGTAATTGATAATTCACGTTGGATAAGGACAGATTTTTCAAAAGATAATAAGAGTACAGTGCTGCCAAAAACCAAAAGAAACCATAAATTACCCCTGTTTTCATTACAGCGACCGGGGCAATCATAAGGAGCAAAAAGATAGACTGAAACATATAAATTCCTAATCTAACATTTGCCCCCAATGTTATTGCACTACTTTTCAGACCTATTCTTTTATCATCTTCAATATCACTAAGTGCATAAATCGTATCATATGCAATTGCCCAAAAAAAGTTTGCAATAAAAATAGTCCATCCAACCGGTTCTATTGCCCCTTTAATCTCATAAAAAGCCATCAATATTCCAAAACCAAATGCAATACCCAAAATTGCTTGTGGAAACAAAAAAAATCGCTTAAAAAATGGATACGCCAACGTCAGTGCTAAAGCCCCAAGAGCCAATCCTATAGTTTGACTATTCAGAGAAAGAAGTAAGCTACCTGATACAGCAAGAAATCCAAGCATAAGTATCACAGCCTCTTGTAGTGAAACTTTTTTATTTGCTAGCATCCTATCTTTAGTACGAGAGACATTTTTATCAAAATTTATATCGATAATATCGTTTACAATACAACCCGCAGATCGCATAAAAATTACACCTAGTACAAAAATAATTAAAATACCTATGTCTGGAAACCCCTGCGATGCTATGAACAATGCCCATAATGTAGGCCACATTAAAAGTAAAATTCCAACCGGCTTATCAAGTCTTGTAAGTTTGAAATACCGTTTGTACGTATTTAAAAAACTATCCAGATCGAAACCCCCCGCAATTAATTGTTGTCGTAACTTAGCCTCTCGCAAGAATCCCAAGTTTCGCACAAATGACATTTCCAAAAGAAATAGTCAAACTTCGTAGCGCAACAATTACAAATAAAATCTCCATGTTCTAATGATATTTTAATTTTTTTATTCGAAAGAAGCTCTTTAGCCCGTCTATGGTCAGGGTTTTTTTCCTTCAATTTCTTTTTGTATTCTGTTGCCCCATTCTCGATCAGTTCACAAAAAAAATGAATACGAAGATTTTCATATTCCTCTCCACAATAACTTTCCAAATTTTCAAGAGTTTTTAAAGCCGGTTTCCACTGCTTGAGCCGCTGATTAATTTTTAATCTCAACTCAAGTGCCTGGTAATAATATGTTTCATTCTCAATAAGCTCTAATGCTTGATAAGCTTTGTCATATAATCCTGCTCCTATATAATCTTTAGTTAAATCAATCAAAATAGAATCTAAAAAAGTAGAATCAACTTTCCGCATGGATAGTAAAGCGGCATGGATTTCAAGCGCTCTGTCAAACAAACCAAGCCGCCTGAACATAATACCGAGCGCCTTTTGCAAGTGAAACGATCTTTCATAGTCTTTAATGATGCTCTGCAATAACTTAACTGCATCGCTATGGTTTTCCTCGGTTAAAAATAGTACTAACTTTTCAAGGTCTTTGAGCTTTGTTTGCTTCCGAAGTCTATTTTTTTTTCTATCCCAACGCGAAGCAACCCACCCGATAACAAAAAAAATTGGAACAGTTAAAAACCACCAAAACTCAAGATACATCGCTTTTCTTTGGTTTTGCGTTTTTTAATACCGTCGGCAGAAAAAAAATCAGTGTTATAACAATTCCCAAAAAGAAAAATAATAATAACCAAATGATTAGAGGAGCATCTACTGCAATATCAGCAACTCCTGGGAAAATGTGTATAGTTGCTAAGTGAGTATTATTCAAGGCAAATAGAAAAACCACTAAAAAGATAATCGATTTAACTACCAAAAAAAACGTGCGCATTTATTTCTGCCCGTTAAGTTTAAGCTTTAAATCCTTACCGCATTTGAAATGTGGTACCTTCTTTTCTGGCACAAGAACCGAATCTCCTGTCTTTGGGTTCCTGCCGACTCTCGCCGGGCGTAGGTTAACGGCAAAAGATCCAAATCCCCTAATTTCTATTCTCTTTCCTGCCACCAGAGAAGATACCATGTATTTAAGAATTGCGCGCACACAAAGGTCACAATCTTTTACATCAAAAGCTTGCAAAAGCATATCCTTATCTTTGAGTCCCCCCTCATGGATAGGCTGCTTAGGTCTGGTTCGCCCAATTAAGCGTTCAATAAGCTCCGATCGCGTCAAACCTACACACCTATCACTTAGTTACTTTCTTCATCGGAGCTGTCTAATTTTGCCTTGAGGAGCGCTCCAAGGTTTGTTTTACCTGACTGGTTACCGCTGTCTGCGGCCATTTTCTCCATAACCTCGGCGGTATCAGCCAACTCTTTCGCTTTCATTGAAATCATAAGTTCCCCCGACTTCTTATTGTGGCTTACAACCAGCGCTTCTATTTTATCTCCCTCACTAAGAACTGTTCTGATGTCGTCTACCTTTTCGCGCGCAACATCTTGTGCTCGTAAAATACACTCCTGCCCATTTTCAATCTCTACAATAGCAGCCTTTTGATCTACCGATTTAACCTCTCCAGTTACGAGTTGTCCTTTCTCCAGTTTTACCGCTAATTGTTTCGCCTCTGAGTCCAACTGCTTGACACTTAGGGATATACGTTCGCGCTCAACATCAACTGCCATAACCACGGCTTCGAGCTCTTCGCCCTTCTTAAACCTTTTAACAGCCTCTTCACCAACCTCTGACCAGGAAAGATCAGACAAATGCACTAATCCGTCTATGTTGCCAGGCAGTCCAATAAAGACTCCAAAATCAGTAATAGACTTGATAGGACCTTTTACCTTCTCTCCTTTGGAAACACTACTTTCGAACTCTTTCCATGGATTTGGTTGGCATTGTTTTACCCCTAATGAAATCCTTCGTCTATCGCCATCAATTTCTAATACCATCACCTCGAGTTCATCCCCGCTTTGCACCACTTTCGCAGGATTGACATTCTTGTTGGTCCAATCCATCTCTGAAACATGCACAAGTCCCTCAATACCGGATTCGATTTCAACAAAGGCTCCGTAATCTGTAATGTTCGTAACCTTGCCAAAAACTTTTGTTTGGGGCGGATAACGTCTCAATACACCTTCCCATGGGTCATCCCCCAATTGCTTTATTCCCAGAGAGACTCTATTTTTTTCTTCATCGAATTTAAGCACTTTGGCTGTAATTTCCTGCCCTATTGATAAAACTTCAGAAGGATGCCTAACTCTTTTCCATGCCATATCGGTTATATGAAGCAATCCATCAATTCCCCCTAAATCTATGAATGCTCCGTAGTCGGTAATATTTTTTACAAGACCTTTCACAGTGGCACCTTCATTTAACGACTCTACTAACTTACCTCTTTCTTCTCCCATCGTTATTTCTACGACGGCGCGACGTGACAGCACTACGTTATTTCTCCGCCGGTCAAGCTTGATTACTTTAAAATCTAATGTCTTACCCTCAATGTGGGAAGTGTCCTTTACCGGCCTCACATCCACTAATGAACCCGGCAAAAAAGCTCTTATACCATTTGTCATAACTGTTAGGCCTCCTTTTACCTTGCCAGTAACGGTTCCAGTGATCAGATCCCCCGCATCTAGAGCTTTTTCCAGGCTAATCCAGGCTGCCAAACGCTTAGCACGGTCCCTAGAAAGCTTTGTTTCCCCTCTGCCGTCCTCGAGCGACTCAATCGCCACTGAAACGAAGTCACCTTCTTTTACGTCAAGCTCCCGCTGATCGTTATAGAACTCTTCTATGGGAATAAAACTTTCTGACTTTAGACCTGCGTTAACAATTACGTGATTTTGATCTATTCTTACAACTTCGGCGGTAATTACCTCCCCGGTTCTCATTTCTTGTTTAGATATAGATTCGGCAAAAAGTGAAGCGAATGTTTCTGTGTTAGTTTCGTTTGATATCATATGGTTACTAGTTTGAATTTCATAAATAGTGTTTTTAACACTGGTTAGTTAATAAAACTACGAAAGAGATTTATATTCGGAAACAATAATTTTAACAACCTCTTCAACCGTTTTTGAAGAGCTATCAATTTTTAGTGTTGCTCCTTCTTCCGCAAGCGCGAGGGACGCCACCGGCCGATTATAGTCACTATTATCTCTGTCGATGATATCCTGAAAAATGTCATTAAGTGTACAAGGAATTTCTTTTTCAATCAATTGCTTGAACCGTCTTTTAGCCCGAATCTCTGGTTTTGCCGTTAAAAAAACTCTCAGGGTCCCCCTCGGAAACACTACACTACCCATATCCCTTCCATCAGCTACTAATCCTGGCAAGCGTGCAAAATCCCTCTGGGCCATAATTAATGCTCGACGAACATCCTCATATTTGGCAATTTTGGATGCCAACAATCCAATTTTTTCATCTCTCATTAACACTGTTACGTCATCATCCCCCAAAAAAAAACGTGAGCCTTTCATTCGCAGTGGGAGGGTTCTAGCACGAAACGCTATCGCACGATGGTTATCTTCATCAATTTTTTCCCACCTTGTGATCAAAGCTAGAGATCGGTAGAAAGCACCGCTATCGAGAACATTGAATCCTAGATTTCTGCCTACATGATTAGCAATTGTCCCTTTTCCTGAAGCTGTCGGCCCATCCACCGTTATCACCGGAACTGATTCAGAACAAACTCTTGAGAATTCTTCGAAAAAGTATGGAAACGTCTTCTCGACACATTCAGGATTTTCAATTTGTAGAACTCTGTTCGTAACGCGTCCAACTTCACCTTTCAAAGCAAATGCAGCCATGGAGAAAGTCATAGCAATTCTATGATCATTGAATGTTTGAATTTTGGCGCTCTTGAGACACGTAACAGGATGTATTGTTATAGCATCATCCCCCTCCCGATACACTGAACCACCTAGCCGTTCCAACCCCTGAACGACTGCCGTAATCCGATCTGTTTCCTTTTCTTTCCAGGAGGCTATATTGATCAGTTTGGTTGGTTGATCACAAAAAAGCGCAAGCGTAGAGAGAACCATCGCAGCATCTGGTATCTCAAGGCAGTCAATCTCAACACCACGTAATCGTCCTTTCCGGAAAATTTCAACGTATGAATTACCCCACCTTACTTCTGCCCCAATTTTCTTTAGTACGTCAAGAAGTTTGACATCACCCTGCTTCGAGTCTTCGGAAATTCCGTGAACCCTGATGGGTCCTCCTCCGATACAAGCAGATGCGAAAAAATAACTCGCAGATGATGCGTCACCCTCAACTATAAAGTTTTTTGGAGATCGCACACCGAGAGCGGAAGTATAAAATTGACCCGGAAGTGTTTCTGCGACTGAACATCCAAATTTGCTTAAAACATGCATTGTTAGGTCGATATAAGGACGACTCACAATCGCACCCAAAGCAAGTAATTTTATTTTTTTACTAAAAATTGAGTTCAAAAATGGAAGAATTTGCAAAAGGCCTGTAAGAACCTGGCTAGACTTGCTGCAATCAATTCCGATCTCAGTAATCTTTCTTCCTACACTCGGTGCTAACTCACACGGGAATGAGCTTTTTTGCTTTGGAAACAATATTTTTGACCCTAAACTTTCCAAAACTGAAAATAACTCCGACATCGGGCGGGAACGCATTCTCTCTACTCCATCTATAGAAACAGAACAGTTTGCCCGAGGATTAAGTAACATGAAAGCAAGTGAGGGAAGGATGGTTCTAGCAGATAAACCCGAATTTTTTACATTTAATGTAATTCTTCTATTCTGTCCCAACCCTGGAAAAAATCCGTCACAACCAGAAATAATACAAATACCATTAGAACTAAACTCTGAACCATTACTTGATTCTGCTAAAAACTTAACAGAGACTCCCAATTCTATTAATATGTCTCGCATAACAAGCGTATCTTCAGAAATGAGAGTGTTCTTGATTGTTACCGATCCCTTGCCCATAGAAGCTAGAAGCATCGCTCGAATTGAAATACTTTTACTTGCTGGAAGTTGCAAATCCCCCGCAGCAGTTTGGCGCAAATTTAATGTTAGTTCTGATTCTAGAAAATTGGGTTTACTCATCATCTAGACCTTGCATTACGAGGGGGGTTTTAATTTTCTGAAACCATTACGCCAAATTGATGATTGAGAAAGTAATGCAACAAGTCTTTCTTTATCTCCTTTTTCTAAGGCACATATGAACCCTTTATAACTCTCTAACCATTGCTCTGCATTTAATAGAATATACTCTCTATTGTCCAACAAAATATCAGCCCATAAACCAGGCGGGGCAGCTGAAATTCGGGTAAAGTCTTTAAACCCAGTTCCATGAATAGTTTTTGAAATATTCTCATAAACTGATGAAGACATGAACGCCCCCACAGAAAAAGCAAGTAAATGGGGAAAGTGGCTGATGATTGAAAGGAGTTGGTCGTGCTCTTGCAGAGGGAAATGTTCTACTTTACAACCGACGCCTTGCCAAAACCTTTCTAATCTAGCTACCTTATGCTTAGAGGGCGAGCTTTCCTTGTCTTCGGTTGAATTATCATCACTTACAGCAGTCATTCTATAAGTACTTAACAAGCAAACGGTTTTATCGAATAAGTTGGTTGAAGCACTTTCCCACCCCCCTTGCTCAGATCCAGCTAACGGGTGGCTAGAAATAAATTTAGACAAGAACGCCCGCTTAGAATCCTGCTTAAGTTCATCTAAAACTTCTATCAGAGCCTTTTTGTTACTGGCTACATCAGTTATCAAATCGTAATTTGATTGACCCTGATTATCAACTAATTCTTTTATAACAGCAGGTACCCCTTCAATCGGAATTGCTATAATACAAAGGTCTGCTTCCTCAAAACTCTTAAGTGATCCAGATATTTCGTCAAAAAAAGGGTTTCTCTCTCTCATTAGTTCATATTGATTATCGATACCGACTATTTCTTTCGCTAACCCGTATTCTCTTGCTGATGCTGCCAAAGAAGACCCTATCAACCCACAGCCAAGTATTAAGATACGTTCAAAAATCAAGATAAGTGTTCTTTCAATTTGTGTAATGCACCCACAATTATTTTATTTTCCAGTTCAGTACCAACAGTTATCCTAAGCCAGTCGTACAGGTTATAGTTATCAACTGGACGCGTGATTACACCAGTCTTAAGGAGGTAATTGGCCAACTGTGTGCCGGCTTTGGGAACTTCTCTCCCATTGACCAATGTAAAGCTTCTAACATTCGCTAAAATAAAATTTCCCATTGACTTAATAGTCGGAATACCGATCTCTCTAAAACAGTCTTCCAAATAACATTTATTAGCATCATTACGTGACACTGACTCTTTTACAAAGGAATTATCTTCAAGGGCAATACAAGCCGCTTTTTGAGCGATGCTGTTTATGTTAAACGGTTGTCGAACTCGATTCATGTAAGCAATAACTTTTTCCGAGCTAATCGCATAGCCAACTCTAAGCGCAGCTAAACCGTAGGCCTTAGAAAAAGATCTAGTTATTATTAGATTTGGGAAAAGACTAACTAACTCAGCAGAATTCTCTTTTTGTCTTGAATACTCGAAGTAAGCTTCATCTAAGACAACAACAACCGAAGAATCAATTTTTTGCAGAAAATTTTTAATTTCCCCAAACGAAAGATAAGTCCCAGTTGGATTATTTGGATTAGCAATAAATATAACGCTTACGCTTGGCAAAAAGGATGAAATAAAATTGTTCAAATCATGCCCCAGAGATTCATCAGCCTCAGCTACTATAGCCTCCGCTCCTGTTGCCTTCACTATTAAAGGGTAAACAGCAAAACAATACCTGCTATAAATTGCATGCCTTCCAGAAGTTAGAAAAACTCTCGCGATATAATCCAAAATTTCATTACTACCGTTTCCTAAAAAAATTTGGTTAAGTTCAACATTGTTCTTTTCAGATAATTTTTTTTTTAATTCAAAACAGTCAGAATCTGGATAACGGTTCAATTGGTCCCACCCATCCTTTAAAAACTTTTTAACTAATGGGCTGCAACCATAGGGGTTCTCATTCGAGGCTAATTTCACTACGCTCTCCGAAGACATCCTATTTTCGTCTGCCACATCCGTGTAGGAACGCCCTAAACTATACGCAGGCATATCAGCAACCCATGGGAGAAATTTTTCGCTTTTAATCAATTTTCACTCCCTTAAGTTAGTCGACTCGGTAAACCTAATTTTTCAAATAAGGGATAAGAACCCAAATTTTTAAAAAAAACAGAATTCTCTTTAACATCATCTAGAGCTTTTTTCACATTGGTATCGTTTATGTGTCCTTCTAAATCAATATAAAACAAATACTCCCATGCATGCGCCCGAGTTGTCCGCGCTGGTCTCGATTCAAATCTACGTAGAGAAACAAGATTCTTTGCAAATGATTCAACTACCTTGTGCATAGCTCCAACTTGATCACGTACTCCCACAATTATTGAAGTTTGATCTGTACCACATCCATCAGGCTCAAATTTTCCTAGTGCAGCAAATCTGGTTCTATTGAACTTCTCATTTTGAATGTCGTTAGCCAGAGACACTAATTCATATTTTTCCTGTGCTAATTTACCCGCAATAGCGACAACTTTTTCGTCTTGCTGAGCCATCTGAGCAGCTACTCCATTACTCTCCACGGCCAACCTGGGAACAGATGGCAATCTAAGATCAAGCCATTTTTGGCATTGTAAGAGGGCCTGGGAATGAGCCACTACCCTTGATATATGATTGAATCCTCCAACTTTTCTCAGTAAAAGGTGGTTTATAGGAATGGAGATTTCCGCTGATATCTTGAGCTTAGCTGAGACAAGTAAATCGAGGGTGCGTCCAACAGTGCCCTCAATAGAATTCTCAACTGGCAACAAAGAAATATCTGACTGGCCTTTTTCCCCTCTCTCCAAAACTTCCTCTAACGAATAACATGGAACAAGATCAACCATGTGACCAAAGAGCACACGAGCAGCCAACTCGCTATAAGTTCCTTGCGGGCCTAGATAGGCTATCTCCAGCTTTTTTTCCAACGCCCTACATCCGGATATAATCTCCAGCCAGAATGTAGCAATACTCTCACATGGAAGACCCGAATTAAGTAGATTGTTCCTCTCACACATCCTTTCAATAATTTCCACTTCTCTTTCAGGACGAAATTCTGGCAATTTTGCGGCCTTTTTTCTTTTTCCAACCTCTTTTACATAACCAGCCCTCTCTGCGAGCAATTCAACAATTTGATCATCTACAGCATCAATTTTTTCCCTAAATCCTTTAAGTTCAATGGGTTTCATAATAATATTCTTTCTCAAACAAGGACATCCAATCTAATAACCTTAAAACACCCTCCATCGGCATACTATTATAAAAGCTGGCTCTGATTCCTCCTATTGATGGATGGCCCTTCAGATTAATAAGGCCTCTTTCCTCCGCACCTGTTAAAAAATTTGTCTCAAGCTCAGGCTGTTTTATAAAAAATTTTATGTTCACTAATGATCTGTAAGCGGCATCAACATCATTCGAATAAAGTCTACTATTATCTATAAAATCATACATTGCTTTTGCTTTTTTCTCATTCTGTTCCCCAACTGCTGCTACTCCCCCCATTTCCAGAATCCACTCAAGCATCAATTTAGTAGTAAGGATAGCTAGAGTGGGTGGCGTGTTGTAACAAGAATTATTTAAGAAAGCATTTTTATAAGAGAATACACTAGGACAAATCGTCGGAGAGTCTTGAGATTCAATGTCGACAATCTTTTTGTTCAAAAGAACTACCGTTAAGCCTGCGATTCCAATATTTTTTTGAGCGCCCGCATATAGTAGTCCAACATTTTTTATGTTTAATTTCCTTGTAAATAAGTTTGAGGACGCATCAATCACTAACGGAATGGTATCTCTTCCTATTGAGGCTAGATCGGGAATCTCTCGAAACTCTATACCATCAACTGTCTCGTTGGCACACAAGTGTACATAGGAGGAATCAGATCTAACCTCCCATTCCGACAAACTCTGAATACTTTTCAACCCGGTTGTTGAAATTTTATTTGCTACCCACACATTGGCGTACTTTCTCGCCTCCAAAGCCGAGATTCTCGACCAAAAACCAGTTACAACATGATCGCATTTTTTGTTTTCGTTTAACAGATTCATCGGAATTATAGCATTTTGACCTCTCGCTCCGCCTTGCATGAAGAGGACCTCAAAACTGTCCGGCAAGCCAAGCAAAGATGCGGTCAATAGTTTCGTCTCCTCTATTATTTCTTGAAAAAGCTTACCTCTATGGGGTAACTCGGCGACAGCCATACCGCTTCCTTTCCAATTAATAGCCTCTTCAGAGAGTCTCCTAAGAACCTTCTCAGGTAACTGTGCCGGACCAGCACCAAAATTAAAAGGACGCTTCAAATCCTAATCCTATCCATTTCGCGACTTTTTGAGGGCCAATTAAATTCAATCAACTGGTTCCTCTTCTATTCTTTGTAAAGTTATCAATGACTGATCTCTGTCGAGACTAATTAGACGCACTCCTTGTGTCGACCTGCCCATTTCTCTTACTTCTGACACTCGAGTACGGACAATAACACCGTTGTTCGTTATTAACATAATTTCATCTTTTTCACTAACCAAACAAGCCCCTACAGCCTGGCCGTTTCTTGCACTCGTTTGGATACCAATTACGCCTTTCACTCCTCTACTATGCCTAGAGAACTCACTAATTCTAGTCCTTTTCCCGTAGCCATTCTCAGTAGCCACAAAAACAGCGTTCCTCTCATAATTCTCCCCTTCCTTGTTTTTTGATCTCGGCGCCGCCAGCATGCTAATGACTTTTTGACCAGAGGCTAAATTCATTCCCTTGACGCCGCGCGAACCTCGTCCCATGGATCTAACCTGTGATTCATCAAATCTGATTGCTTTGCCAGAATTAGAGAAAAGCATGATGTCATTATTTCCATCCGTAATAGTAGCCCCAACAAGCTTGTCTCCATCCCCGAGCAACGCCGCAATGATTCCTTTTTTCATAGGCCTGGCAAACCTTGCTAACGCTGTCTTTTTTACATAGCCGTTACTTGTAGCCAAAAAAACGTAGTGGTTTTCATCGAAAGTTTTGACAGAAAGTACTGTAGTAATTTTCTCATCTGATAGTAGCGGCCAATAGTTTACAAGCGGCCTTCCTCTTGCAGTCCGTGACCCCTGTGGAACCTCCCAAACTTTTTTCCAGTAAACCCTGCCTTTGTCTGAAAACCCGAGTAGCGTCTCATGTGTATTAGCAATAAACAACTGTTCAATCCAATCATCTTCCTTAGTTGTTGCCGCTTGCTTCCCTTTGCCTCCCTTGCGCTGTGTTCTATACTCAGACACAGGTTGTCTTTTTATATACCCTGAGTGCGAGAGGGTTACCACCATATCAGTGGGTGTTATTAAATCCTCAGTTTGAAGTTCTTCTACGTTTTCTTCGATTACTGACTTTCTCTGATCTCCAAATTTTTCTTTTAAAAAATGCAAGTCGTCATCAATGATACTCAGTACTCTTTCAGGCTTACTGAGAATGTCTAATAAATCAGCGATGTAGAGAATTATTTCGTTATACTCACTGATAATTTTATCCTGCTCCATACTAGTGAGCCTTTGAAGCCTCATTTGCAAAATCTCTACTGCCTGCTTTTCAGACAATTTATAGAAGCCGTCTTGGAAACCAACATTCTCTCCCACATCGGAAGGCCTAAAAGCTTCGATAGGCGTTTTCTCCGCCGCCTTAGTCAACATTTGATTTACTTGCCTACTTTCCCAATTTCTCTCAATTAGGCGAGCCTTTGCTTCAGCTGGGGAGACTGATTGTTTTATCAATTGAACCACTTCTTCCATGTTACCCACAGCCACGGCCAGCCCCTCAAGCAAAAATGATTTGTCTCTAGCCTTTCTTAATTCGAAAATAACTCTTCGCGTTATGACCTCACGACGATGTTTCAAAAAAGCTTCTAACATCTCTTTCAGGTTTAGCACCTTCGGTTGCCCATCAATTAAAGCAACCAGATTCATTCCGAAACTGTCTTGAAGCTGAGTCATTTTGTATAAATTGTTGAGAACTATTTCAGCCGATTCATTTTTCTTCAATTCAATTACAACTCGCATACCCTGTTTGTCCGATTCATCGCGAACATCAGATATTCCCTCCAACCGTTTTTCATTCACTAATTCTGCAATTTTTTCAAGTAATGCTTTTTTGTTGACCTGAAATGGAAGCTCTTCAATAATTATGGCTTCTTTCCCTTTCGCCTTGTACATCTGTTCAATCTTTGTTTTTGCACGTATCAGAACTCTGCCTTTACCTGTTTTATACCCTTGTATGACGCCTACCTTTCCGTAGATGATTCCCCCAGTGGGAAAATCAGGAGCCGGAATCATTTTTATAAGATCGTCAATACTGACTGTCGGACTGTGCAACAGTAATTTGCAACCTTCTATTATTTCGCATATGTTATGCGGCGGAATATTGGTTGCCATACCTACGGCTATTCCCGATGAACCGTTAACAAGCAAGTTCGGCAGTTTTGCCGGCAAAACTAGCGGTTCGCTTTCGCTACCATCATAGTTGTCTCCGAAATCAACTGTTTCTTTATCTAAATCCTCCAGTAATTCATGCGCTATCCTCGACAGCCTTACTTCTGTATATCTCATTGCAGCAGCATTGTCACCGTCAATCGACCCAAAATTACCTTGACCATCGATTAACATATACCTTAAAGAAAAATACTGAGCCATCCTGACAATAGTTTCGTACACCGCAGAATCACCGTGAGGGTGATATTTTCCAATAACATCCCCAACTATTCGAGCTGACTTTTTGAAGGGTTTATTCCAATCATTTTTCAATTGATGCATTGCAAACAAAACCCTTCGATGGACTGGTTTTAGGCCATCCCGTACGTCTGGTAGTGCCCTTCCAACAATTACGCTCATAGCATAATCTAAATAGGAATTCTTCATCTCTTCCTCAAGAGAAATTGGCAAAGTCTCTTTCGCTATCTGATCCATATTTTTTTCTAAAAAAAGTAACTTGAATTCCAATTTTACAGCCAACAACGGATTAATACGCGTTCTGGACACAAAGTATGCAAAAAAATTTTAATACTTTGGTAAACTGGCGATATCAGTTATTAATTATCAACAAGTGGAGAGGTTTTAGTCGTGAATATTCTTACTGCAACCATAAATACATTCTTAATTTTCAGTTTAACTTTTTCATTAGCTCATGCCAACGAGCCTGGTTACGTACTGCAGAATGGCTCGGCAGTTACGGACTCTAGTAAACAATGCGTTAGAACTGCGGCTAGTAACCCAGAAAGCGTTCCGGCAGAGTGTTCTGATGTACCTAAATCAGTTGCATCGCAGGACGAGCCGAATGCAGACGAAACGTTTGATGGATGCGCCAATATACAGTGCGCTCCTGCAATCTCGGGTGATGTCCAAACTCAGAGTGGTAATGAATTGATTTCCGCCGAAATTCCATTCATGTTTGACCGCAGTGATTTAACCTCTCAAGCGGCTGTAAAGCTCGACTCATTCATATCTGCAATCCGCCAGAGAGTCTCCAATATAATTAGCATCTTTGGACATACAGATTCACTCGGAACCGACCCGTACAATGATGATTTATCAGAGAGAAGGGCTAATAAAGTGCGGGATTACCTCTTAAACTCAGGTATACCAGGAAAAGAAATTTCTGTTAAAGGAATGGGTGAAGGCTCTCCTGTTGCAGATAATAACACGCGCAGTGGTCGTGCGAAGAATCGAAGAGTTGTTATTGAGGCAAAATAATAGGGGTTATTGATTGGTGGATGTCGACCGCGAAGAAATAAAAAAATTTGAAGAACTTGCAGACCGATGGTGGGACCCCGAAAGTGAGTTCAAGCCTCTGCATCAAATAAACCCCTTAAGACTAACTTGGATAGATAATACAGTGAATGGCATAAATGGCCTATCTGTTCTTGATCTAGGTTGTGGGGGTGGCATCCTTTCAGAGGCAATGGCAAAACTAGGAGCTAAAGTTACTGGAGTAGACCCTGCTGAGAGATCAATCAAAGTTGCGAAGATTCATGCCAAAAAATCTAATAGTGAGGTAAATTATCTATGCGGGTCTTCGGAGACTCTTGCTAAATCTATGCATGAGTCATATGACGTAGTGACGTGTATGGAAATGCTTGAACACGTGACTAGCCCTGAAAAAGAAATCGAAGCATGTTCATCTTTATTAAAGCCAGGCGGCACGTTGATAGTTGCGACAATTAACAGGAACCCCAAAAGTTTTCTTTTTGCAATAGTTGGAGCGGAATACATTTTAAAGCTCTTGCCAAAAGGAACACACAGCTATGAAAAGTTTTTAAAACCATCTGAGATTGCAATGTTTGCCAGAAAATGCGAACTGACTGAGCTTGACATCATTGGCATGACTTATAATCCTTTCACGAAAATTTACAAACTAGGAAATGATACTGATGTAAATTACATCATGGCGTTTAAAAAAAAATAGATCTTGAAAAATACTTCAGAAAAATATAATCCAGATATTCAAGCAAAAATACTACCAGCGCCAGTAACCCGGTCTTTTTGGGCCGAAAAATGGAGTTCATGTTCTAAAAAATTAGTCTTGCTGGATCTTGATGGCACAATACTAGATACAGCAGGAGATTTGGGGGATGCTGCGAACCAACTTAGGAACCGAAGGGGATTAGACTCCCTAGACATAGATTTATATAGACCGGAAGTTTCCCGCGGAGCTCGAGGTATGATTTACGTAGCTTTAAACAAAGAGTGGACTGATCCAGACTTTGAACAACTCCGACTCGAATTTTTAGCTGCTTATTATGATAACTTGTTAAACCAAACAGATTTCATTCCAGGAATGGAAGAATTTCTAAACGAATTGATTGGCCAAAATATCAAATGGGGAATAGTTACTAATAAACACCAAAAATATGCTAAACCCATCATTGATGGAATCAAACTATTAAATAAACATTGTTCGGTTTTGGTTTGCGGTGATACTACCGCCCATGCCAAACCACACCCTGAGCCTGTTTTACACGCTCGCAAAACACTTACCTTTGAAGGAGAGGAGACCATTTACATCGGTGATGATCCGCGAGATATCCAAAGCGGATACAATGCTGGTTGCTGGACTCACGCCGTAAACTTTTTTGTCGAAAATGACAAAAAACCACATTTGTCAGAATGGGGAAGTGACGATTTCTCTACAACGGCACAAGAATTAGGAAACAAGTTGGGGTTGAACCTTGCGTAAAGTGTAAATTGACGTCAAAATACAGTTAGGGGCCGCCATGGTTTCGACGTAATTCAAGAAGGAGAGCAGGGCATGCCGAGGTCCGATTACCTCGTTAATACACTCGGAAAAAAATAAACGCCAACGACGAGCGTTTCGCACTCGCAGCTTAAATTGCACGCGAGCGCTGCACTAGCACTCTGATGGGCTAGGTGATTTATATCACAGCAGTGTCATTTACATCAGATCGATGTCAATGAGTTCGTGGCATTAACATCTAAATTTTAGCGAATCGTCGCAGACAAGTTCGTTTAACTACTTAACCTGCGATTAAAACATAATGTTAGACTAAGCATGTAGAACTGTCTTTGGAAGTGTTACGGACGCGGGTTCGATTCCCGCCGGCTCCACCATTTTTATACAACATAATCGGGCTTTACTAAATAAGTAACTAAAGCTTGTAATTATGACTTTTAAAAAGTAGGTTCGTTATTGCTTTAAGGTACGGTAGAATTTGCATCGAATGGTAGACCTTACAAAACCTTTTATTGATCACATCGTCCAAATATGTTTGCTCGCGGGCAAGATCATACTTGAAGAATATGAGAAGCCTAGAACAAAAATTTTACTCAAAGAGGATTCGTCCCCCGTTACTGAGGCTGACCTGAAAGCGAACGAAATAATAACAGAGCGATTATTGAAGTTGGATAAAACCATACCTTGCCTTTCGGAAGAATCAAATGAAAATAATACTGTGTTCAACGAAGAAGTTTTTTGGGCCGTTGATCCACTCGATGGCACAAAAGAATTTATAAATAAAACAGGAGACTTTACAGTAAATATAGGTTTGATCAAAAACAAAAAACCTGTTTTTGGTATAGTTTACGCACCCATTCTAGATAAAATTTGGCTAGGGTATGTAGACCATGACAATAAATCGAAAGAGTCTTTTCGTTACGAAAATGTAACAAAAAGTATTGACCCTCTGTGCGACCCCAAAAAAAATTTTGTAAGTTTCCCGCATAGTGAAGTAATTCTATTAACAAGTCGAGCACACTGCTCCGATGAAACAAAAACCTGGGTGAACAAAAACTTTGGAAATAAAAAAACGAAAATTATTCAACGGGGATCTTCTATTAAAATTTGTTTAATTGCTGAGGGGAGTGCTCATGTTTACCCAAGGTTCGGCAGGACTTGCATTTGGGATACAGCTGCTGGCCATGCTGTACTAACTTCTTCGGGAGGCTTTATCACTGAAATTGATAAGTCAATTGAGCTGATTTACTCAGGAAAAGTTTACAATCCACCATTCCTTGCATCATCGTACGATCTTTCAGCTTTAGCCTAAGGTACGTCTATACCGCGACTTTCCGAAACTCAGCTATTTAAAACTCTATTGGTCTCTCGCGTTTTTACCGTAATATTTGCTTGATTGTTCTTTTTAAAAATCACCGATTTGTTGTTTACAGGCATTTCATAAACGTCGTAATAAAAAAACCCGCAATTCTTTGCAATACTTATAACATCCTCTAGATTTCTAACTCCCCAACTAGAATTACGGTCTCTTAGAGAAATATCAAACTTATTATTACTCTCTGAAGAGTGTGAACCCCCTACTTTAAAAGGTCCATATAAATAAACAAATCCATCCGGAGAAATAACTTCTCTAGCAAGGCGAAATAATCCTAAGCAAGCATCCCATGGTGCAATGTGAATCATATTGATATTTACTACGCCAACATAGTTTTCTTTCATAACCCTAAAAGACTCTGTTAAGAGGTCTATCACAACTGGCTTTTTCACATTCTCTACGCTATCTGTTCTTTCTCGGATAGCCCAAAAAAGCTCGTTAGATTTATCTGATGGTTGCCACACCAATTTAGGAAACTCTTCGCAAAAAAAACTAATGTGTTCCCCAGTACCCGAAGCAGTTTCTAATACGGTTCCATTTTTAGGCAAGCAACTCCTAAGCACCTCAGAAATAAAAATTTTATTTCTTGCAGTTGATGGGTAACTGGGAAGCTCCATTGTACTATAGGAAAGAGAAACTATTATTTAACCCGCTAATGCTAATCGACGAGTCCATTAGTACAAATATTTTTTATGACGGCTTCTCTGGCCGTTCCACTTTTGGCATAACTCCAATCCAAGGAATTAGAAGGCACAAAACTGTCCGCTACATTTCCAAGACCCATCGGCCCACCATAACGTAAAATTTTCATTGTTCGATAAACGGAATCGCTACAGTGAACTTTAATATAATGCACCTCACTCATGTTTCCCGACTGACCTGGCTCTAAATAATTTACTAAAAGCCAGGCATAAGTGTAAGGCTCAACGACCTGCATTTTTCCAAAATCAAGAAAGTATCTAGTAAAGTCGGTGTTTCTCGCAACTTCAGACCAACCTGCAAAACAAGGATTCAAAAATAAAAGAATAACTAAACTAAAATTAAGAAAAATTCTCATGCTATTCTCCTTCGATTTAATTTTCCAATAACTCGCAAATAGCATGCGCTAGAGTTATGTGTGCTTGTTGAACCATTGCAGTACTGCTATTTTTGACGTGCAGCACGGTGTCTGAAATTTTCGCCAATTCACCCCCATCCTTACCAACAAAACTTACAACTTCTATTCCCAACTCTTTAGCTTTCTTTGCGGCAGAGATTAAATTCAAGGACCTGTTTTTCTTTAAACATCCTCCGCTAGTAGAAAACAAAACTAAAAGATCTCCTTGTCGCCCAATAGCTTGAATCTGACGTTCATAAAATGAAATAAAATCGAAATCATTGCTCCAGGCAGTGACTGCAGCCTGGTTAGCCTGAAGGCAAATTGCACGATAAGCTTTTCGGGTAGCCTTGTCATAGGTACAAGATAGTTCTCCAGCAAAATGAAAACTATCCGAGCAACTACCCCCGTTACCAGCTACAAGAATACTGTTTCCACGAGCATGAACAGTTTCTATGCGCTCAGCAATGACACCACAAAGTTGCTCAAACTCTGTAAGCGATTCTATTACTTTCGCACTATCTTTGAAAAAATCATTCAACATTTATGTAATACCGTCAATATAGCAGAATACATGAAAATCTCAGTCTTTCATATATCTACTTATGATCGGAGAAATTAAAAATAGGATGAACGAAACCACTAGTGCGAGAATGCCTAAGGTTTCGAAATTTGAACTATATATTTTTAGAGAGGCAGCACTTTTGTTTTGTATGTCTGCGATATCTTTCGGAATGGACATTAATCCAGCTATTAAACCAGAGACATAGCCTGCCAAGGAACTTGATAAAAACCAGATACCCATCATGAGCCCAGCGATTCGAGCGATTGACAACTTAGTTACCATAGAAAGGCCTACTGGCGATAAACAGAGCTCTCCAAAAGTATGAAAAAGATACATCACAACAAGAAATATTAAGCTAACCCTAAAATCGTCACCTGCTAATCCTGATCCAACTACCAGGGAGAAAAAACCAATGGAAATAAATAAGATGGCGATTGCAAATTTTATCGTTGCGTTAGGCTCAATATTTTTTTTATTTAGATATACCCAGAAATAGGCAAACACAGGAGCAAACAAAACTATAAAAAATGGGTTTAATGCCTGAAACATTCCCGCAGAAACTCCATCGATTAACTGCACATTTCTGTCTGTAAATAGCGTTATCGAGGAAGCAGCCTGCTCAAATAAAGCCCAAAAAAACACTGAAAATGCCATTAAAACTAAAATTGAAAAAGTTTGATTACGTTCAACGCGGTTACACTCGGTAAACAGAAAATAACTTAACCAAATGATCACTGGTAAACCAACAACCAATAATAAAATACCGAAATTGTCGAGAACTTGAAACAATATCCAAATTAACAATACAAACAACAAGGAACTCAAATAAATCAAATTTTCCACTTTAACTGAAAGCAATCTCTTTTCTAAAAACTGTGGATCTGGAGGATTCCCTTTATCCGATAAAATCCTTGTTCCTTTAGTAAAGGTGAACAAACCGAGTACCATTCCAACCCCGGCTGCTCCAAATCCGTACTTCCATCCATATGTTTCACCTAAATATGCACATAATAAAGTTGCGACAAACGCTCCTAGGTTAATTCCCATGTAAAAAATGGTAAAACCACTGTCCCGTCTTCCATCTTTCTCAGAATATAAGGTTCCAACTAAATTCGAGATATTTGCTTTTAAAAAACCCACACCAACTGCAATTAAAGATATCGATAAGAAGAAGTAATTGAGATAATTTCGGTCCCTGACTATCGAACCATCGAAATTGTTCGCGCCTGGACCCTCAAATGCCATCGAGATATGTCCCAGTACTAAAAGGACTGCTCCAAAAGTTATGGCTTTTTTCATTCCAAGATATCTATCGGCGATGATACCACCTAAAAGAGGTAAACCATATATCAAAGCCACATAACTCCCATAAATCATCCCCGCCTGAGCATCACTAAAAAGAAAATGTTTTGTAAGATACAAAATGAGAAGCGCGCGCATACCATAATAGCTAAAACGTTCCCACATTTCGGTTAAAAAGAGTATGTACAGTCCCATTGGATGACCAAAGAGCTCTTTTCTTCTCATACTATATTCACATTGCAAAAGTTTTTTTAGATTGCACGTTAATAACCTTATTTTTAATTACTAAAAAGACTTCCAAAAACTTACCAAATCATCCCGATTTGATGGTTTTTCCTTTTCCCGTAAATTTTCTGGTAGTAACGCAGAATCCGCCTTCTTGCCTACAGCGAACCCCATAATAACACTGTGTTCTTTTTCATTTAGCAATAGCAGATCTCGTACCAAATCCCGATCAATACCACCCATACCGTGTGTAAAATATCCCAATAATCGAGCCTGCATTGTCAGAGCCATCCATGCCGAACCACAGTCAAATTGAGCTAACTGATTTTCTCTCGCTTTGTTTTTAAAAAACTTCCTCGCAATCAAAAACCCTAATACGGCGGCGTTTTTTGCCCAGACTTGATTGCCCTCACTTAAACAGGTAACAAAATCATTAAATTTCGCAGACTTTCGGTGCGCGGTATAAAACAGCCACGGTTGTTCATTCAAAGTTGAAGGAGACCACCTTGCTGCGTCAATTAATTTCTTTAAATCTGCTGATGGCATTGATTCAGAGGAAAAGCTTCTAGGAGACCACCTTTCAATAAATAGGTTATCTGCAATACCATTTTGTCTATTAGAAAACGATTTATTCAAAATACCTCTCTCCTATTTCTATGGGCAATTTTTTAATTTTGAAACCAGACACTGTTTTGCCAATGCTTTTGCCATTTTTACCTGGCTATCTTTCATACTCAACTCAGCATAATCTAAAACCTCTTTGGCACCTTCATAACCATTCAAAAACGAAACCTTTGTCCACGCATAACCTTTTACTGCTTGCTCCTCCCCTGCTTCGCCAGACATGAACATGTAACCTGTCATAAATTGAGCTTCAACTTTTCCCTTTTTCGCCGCCCTCTTATACCAACTTAATGCCCTGATCCCATCTGGCCTAACTCCCCAGCCATTTTGATGCATATGCCCCATCATAAATTCCGCATTGACGAAACCTTTTCTCGCCGACCTTTCAAACCACTTTTTGGCTTCTGACTGGTTTTTTGCAACACCGTAACCGTGGTGGTACAACAGTCCCGTATTATATTCCCCTTCAGGCAAGGCCTTCGACGCCGCAAGCTTATACCATTTCAAGGCCATCCCATAATCCTGTGGAACTCCAAGCCCTCTTTCATACAAGTAGCCAATATTGTTCTCAGCCTGAGCATCCCCAGTTTTTGCTAAATTCCTAAAAGCCCTGAGCGCAGTAGCATAATGTCCACGGCCCATTGCTTGAACACCTGCCTCTAGTGCTTCAGTCTCTGCCCTCACTTGACTAATACATGAAAGACTGAAAAACATAGCAAAAAAAACGAAGAAAAAACTAGCAGTTGCTCTACAGTGCACTTCTACCTCCCAAATATATTCTTACTCGCGCTTCTAACTTGGACTTTACAGACATTCTCTTACCACTTTTACCCATTCCTCCTCAATAGCGGATACTGTATAGCTCCTCCGAATAATACCTTGGACTTCTTTAACTTTACCATGGTATATCTTTGGGTCTTTGGCTAATTCCTTAGCTCTATCTGAATCAGTAAAGGCAAAGAACTCCTTAAAAGGTAGATATGAATCGAGTGGCTCAGCAATTACTGGCAGACCCAAAGCCATACTCGTTAGCAAACGGCCAGGACTCACTCCACTTTTCCGTGGATTGTTTTTCTCGCTAGGTATTAACGCATAATGCGAGACTTTTGCCGCCTTTCGCATGTTATCCAAAGACCACTGTCCTAACTTGATCTCTAACCCTTTAGGTGCCAGTGTCGCACCCTGTCTCACTACTTGAGTCGGCATGTTATTTGTCAAAATAATCAATCTTCTTGGTGGATTATTATGTATCGAAGTCGCAATGTATTTCATCAAGAATCCAAGATTTGAATTATGCCCAAACCATAAAGCAGTCATCTCACTATAATCGGGTTTCTGCCTATCCGGTTCCAAAAAATCTACCTCGACTGGTTCCGGGATCACTTTAGTGAAGCCATCCCACTCCCTATCAATGTTTTTTTTCATTTTTTCACTAGGTAGAATCAATCCGGACACAGCAGGCTTTATTTCTCTGTAAAAATCACCAACAATTCCTTCTTTAGAAAAATGATTATCAGTGTAATCTAGCAAAAGAACTTTATTTTTACTTTTAAGTTTATTAATTTTATCCAACCAAATCTGTCTTCTTACACCTGAATCATCGAGATATTGTCCTGTGTTGCTATCCGGCACAAACTTTGCCATAAAAACAATGTCTGGGTCGTGAAACGGTTCCCGGTAATTCGGAGACAAAACATTTAAACCAACATTCTTACACCCAGATATACAAACTCCTGCACGCATCCTTGTGCTTGCCAATTCTGTGCTAAACAATTCACCAAAGTCATTTGTTCGTAAATTGGAAATTAACCATGCAATTGATTTTTCTGATAAGAGCATAGCCGGCCTTTCTTCACCAGTATGATAAAATTTGATTTTATAACGACATTGTAAACAGTGAAATTTTCAGTATAAAGTAGCCCAGATTATAATATATTATTTTCTATTAATTTCTTTTATAACCAGTAATCGGAAGAAAAACCATGACACAACAAGTTTTTGTCGGATATGATACCCGCGAAGATATTGCGTACCAGGTATGCGAATATAGTATCAAACGATTTAATCCTGGCGTTCAAGTTAAACCTCTAATTCAGCAAGAACTAAGGCAGAAGAAAGTTTATTGGAGGGAGGTAGATAAATTAGCCTCCACCGAATTCACATTTACCAGGTTTCTCGTTCCTCACCTCATGAATTTTAAAGGATGGGCACTCTTCATTGATTGCGACATAATTTTCTTAGAAGACGTGACAAATCTTTTCGCACTAACAGATGAAAAATACGCAGTAATGTGTGTGAAGCATAACTTCAAGCCAAAGCCGGGTTTGAAAATGGATGGACAAATCCAAACAGTTTATCCTCGAAAGAATTGGTCAAGTGTGGTTCTCTGGAATTGCTCACATCCCTCGAACGAAAAAATTTCTGTTGATAGCGTCAATAACCCAAATTATGATGGATCGTACTTTCATCGATTCAGTTGGTTAAAAGACGATGAGATAGGTGAGCTTCCTTGCGACTGGAACTGGCTGGTTGGATGGTATAAGAAAGAGGACGGCATTCCAAGAGCTATTCACTATACCGAGGGGGGTCCTTGGTTTAAGAATTATCGTAAATGCGAATTTAACAATGAGTGGAAAGACTGCTTACAGGAAATGATGCAAAGCGAAAACATGTGATTTATAGTGAGAGCGTCAATTAACGTTAAGATAAATTCGTTCTTTTTAAACTAAAGTCAAACTAGGAAAGTAATGAAGTAACTTCGTTTTGAGTCGTGTTTGTAATTGAAGCGAGCTGAGCGTCCACTAACGCCTTTATTTGTGCACGGATTTCAGTCATCAATGCCGCCACAAATCCCGCTGATTCGACTTCGGTTACGAGGGAAGAACTTACGCCAGCTGCTTCAAAATCAGCAGACGTGCCACCTGATCCAACTAACAAAGAGGCAAAATTATTGTTAACATTTGTTTGCGCGGCAGCAAGAACACTCTGCTGTTCAGCAATTTGCTTTAGTAACTCATCAAGAGCATTTAACGCGCTTTGTATCTCAGCCTCCGTTTTTAATCCATCTGAAAATAAAGCTTTCGCCTCAGCTGTAGGGATTTCGGAAAAGCCACCGGTGGCTACTCCTCTTGTAAAAGCTTGAATTTGAGGAATATTTAACTTTGCAAGTATTGGGAATGCATCCACATTCAAACTTAAGTTTTCTCGAACAACCGGTTTGTAACTGCGCGCAAGATCTGGCTCAAAGTATGAATCTCCCCCATTTGAGCGTGCAGACCCCGTTGCAAGCGTAACTGTAGCGTTTGAAAACCTTGCAAATTCCATAGACATAAGAGTATCCGTACCCTCCGAGCCCACGTTATCGGCAATAGTATAAGACCCGCCACCATTGTTTGTGATCGTGTAATTTGCCCTAGCTCCACTATAAACAGCAGTATCGTCTCCCCCACCTCCTGTGATACTGTCATTACCGGCATTACCAGTGAACTCATTATCCGCATCATTTCCAATTAGCGTATCCGCCTTAGCACCACCTTTTGCATTTTCTATTGTAGTACTTTTGGAAATCTGTAAATTGTCAACACCTGTGTACCAGCCTTTCGCAAACGGAGATGCATACGTTCCGCTTGCTTCAGAGTTATTTCTCGAGGTTATGTTTGCTGTGACTGAAAAACCGAAGCCTGACCAATAGTTAGCTTGTTCAGTCTCATCCCAAATACCAATTGACGAAGCAGTACCGCCATTTAAATTAATCCAAACCTCTTCTGTCTGGCTTGACCCATCAATTGTATCTGTACCTCCACTGTCTACTATGGTCTTTAAGAAAAATTCCTTATCAGCGAAGGAGTACGTGGTGTCTCCTAGGTTTGTATCTGTTGACGTTCCATACATGTGCTCAATTACCTGAACATCCAGCATTCCCGGGTCGGTTGGATAAAGCCTTTTTTGAGCCAAGTTAGTCGGACTCGCTGTAGTACCTCCTGAAATAATAAATCTTGTATTCCTATCGTTGGATGTATAAGACATAACAGTATTTCGCACGAAATCTTTACTGTCAGTTAGAGTTGTCCCTCCTCTACCGCCACCATCAAAGGGGTGGCTTAAACCAACAGCATGACCAATTTCATGCAGTGCAGTATAATAGTTAAAACTACCTTCATCCATTTGCTCACCGTACGAGGGAACATACCAAATATCACCATTAATCGGGTTAGAACCCGGACCGTAAGCAAATGCCGAATAACTTGGAGTTCCTACCCCAGACAACTCTCTTGACCTAATTTCTCCAACAGTGCTGCCTGACTCGGTCACTTTCTCGAAACTCCACGCACCCACGTTATCCCAATCGGTAAATGCTGCATCAAGCCTCGCCTCTAAATCAGCACTATCACCTAAAAGAGAGAGTCCAGCTGTACCCACACCTGCACCACCTTGTCCGGAGGCGTCAACACTATATGTGTATGCAACGCCAGATGTTTGGTAATAAGAATAAGATAAAGTCTCTGATGCAGATAACTCCCATTTGTTTGCCAGCATCAGTGAGTCTAACTCTTCCACAGATGTCGTTGCATTTGGAGAGGCTCCGGTCACAGAAGTGTTGTTCTGTGTGGAACCCTCATAGGGAGTAGGATTTGAGTTGGAACTCCCATCAATCCTGTCAAAAGCTCCTTGGGCAATTCCAGAGGAATCTGCAGCGGCATTCGCTTGGCATATAGGACAAGTTTGTCGATTGTGGGCCGTAATGGTTTCTGCTATCCCATGGGCAAAATTAACCTCTATCTCAGCAAGCTTTTGGGCTTCAGCATGGGAAAAGTTGCCGTTGACAACCACCTCATTGAAAAACTTTGTCTCTGATTCGCTAGAGAAGTTACTAATATTTATATTTTTTTCAGATGCACTCTGAATGGAAGCACTTAAATATGTCGAAAGTTCGTTTTCGAGTGTTGCCAGTTCGGAGGAGATTTCAATACGCAGAGGGTCATTTTGTAAAGAAGACTCTAATTGAGACACTTTCCCCTTAATTTGAACAAGATAATCACCCACGTGTTCCAGTGCTTCACTAGAAATTTGAACTAACGTAGTGTGCTTTGTGTGTTGGTCAACAGTATCTTTAAGAAGGAGATACTGACTGTCTGATGCCGCAATAGAAAACTTTCGGTCTAATGATTCTGTAGACTTATTATCAATTGTTGAATTTACATAGGAAACCGCGTCAGTATTAGATAGGCCGTCTAATCTGCTTTTCAAATAATTAGAAGCTAAAAAAGTCGAGTCAATAGACATTTACTTACATCCCTCCTGTCTGTGATTAAATCGACCACAAATGAGAAAACTTGAAAAAACTATTAAATTAAAAATTCGGTATCATGGCTATGGTATTATTTGTCTTTTAACTAGATGCAGAGGAAAAGAATTGGACTCGCTTATCCTTACCTACGAAGGTTTTCAAGATCAAGAAGTTGTCTATCCTTACTACCGGTTACTCGAAGAAATTGAAGAAGGTGAAACGGTGCACTTATTCGCCAACAAAACGGGACGGATTTTTGGGATTTTAGGCTGTCATGTTCCTGCAAACCGTCTTATTGAAGAGCTCACTAGCAGTAGCGTAAGGGACAAACTCATTAATGATTGCTCTTTGCTTGTACTTCCCGGAGGAGTCAAGGCACTTGAAAAATTACGACAGGAAAAACATGTGCTCAGTTTTATCTCGGATTGGTACGAGAAAGGTAAAATTATCGCGTCGACATGTCATGGTGCACAATTAATGATTTCAGCCAAAATAACCAAAGGACATACTATTTCTGGTTACTATAGCATCGAGGACGATATCAATAACTCTGGTGCTACTTACTCGCGAGAACCTTGTGTTGTCTCAAATAATATCGTTTCGAGTCCTCACTATGACAACATGGCGATTTGGATGAAAACTGCGGTAGAAAAGGCTAAAGAGTAAAAATTAACAGCTGAGTTTAATGGAAGTTCAGGCCATTTTGTTCGATTTTGATGGAACCCTTGCCGATACTATGCAGAGGCATTTTTTTTGCTGGAAGCAAACTCTTGAAGAAGTAGGCGTTTTAATTAATGAAGGTGATTACTACCCTATGGAAGGGTCTTCATTACATAAAATTGCTGCGAAGTATACCGGAAGCCAGGAACAGGAGTTTATAAACAAACTCGTCGTAAGGAAAAAAAAGCTTTATGTCGACCTATATAAGCATGAAACTCTTGCCTTTTACCCCGGAGCTGTAGAGTTAATACAATTTTTAACTAAGAAATATCCCCTTGCAATCGTAACGGCAGGACATGAAGATCAGCTTAGAAAAACAGCACCTAAGGAATTCTTAAATTTATTTGCGAATGTAACATGCGGTGACACCGTTAAAAGTAACAAACCTTCACCAGAGCCGTACATCGTAGCCTGCAAAAAACTGAGAAAAGATCCCAGGACATGTGTCGTTGTAGAAAATGCTCCGCTAGGTGTTACCTCAGCAATCAAAGCTGGCTGTTATTGTATTGGCGTAGAATCAACGTGTGACAAAAATCAACTATCGGAAGCGCACGAGACAATTACTGATATAGCAAACCTGCTGAATGCTAAGGTATTTGCTTATCGGTAAATCGAGAAAATGTGGGCAACCCTTGTTCCCACTGACCGAAAAATATTACTCCCTCATTTTGGTCCTTTAACACACCTTTTCCCTGTTGTTTCCCCAATACCCAAGTTCCGGAATAACAAATACCATCGGGTCCAACATAAAAACCCTCTCCGTGAGGAAGGTTATTGTGAAACCCTCCGATAAATATGAACCCATTTGTACGAGAATGACACCCTAACCCTTCTCGCTGGCCATTTTTCCATGCTCCTACGTACTTGTCCCCATCTGGCCAGATATATGTTCCCTGACCATCAGGTTTTCCGTCCATTATGTCTCCATCATAGCTACTGCCATCTTCCCATGAGAAGCATCCCGCTTTTCGAACCTGTCCCTGTCCATTGAAATTTAGAGTTGCTTTTATTTCGCTCATTTCCATATATCCCATCAAATTGACACAAATTTTGCTTAAACAGTAAACCAACATTTAGTTGAGGTACGCCTTTGGCCGTAATTAACACAAATATAAAGTCCCTAATAACGCAAGACGCGTTAAACATTAATAACCGTAATCTGTCGACTGCCATGGAAAGATTATCGACAGGTTACAGAATAAATTCAGCCTCAGACGATGCAGCGGGTCTTGCTATTTCCACCAGAATGGAAACCCAGATCAAAGGACTTACGATGGCAGTAAAAAATGCGCATGATGGGATTTCTGTGATATCCACAGCAGAAGGCGCCATGGAAGAAATAACTGCAATGCTTCAAAGGATGCGAGAACTCAGTATTCAAGCTGCAAATGATACTAATAGCGAAAAAGATCGTGAGTATCTTCAAGATGAAGTGAACCAATTGATTCGAGAAATTGACAGGATCTCTGAAACTACTCAATTTAACTCAATGAATATTTTAGATGGTAGTTGGGATTGTAAAGTGTTTCAAATTGGTGCGAACAAAGGTCAAATCATGAACGTATCAATTGGAAGTATGGCCACCAAAGTTCTCGGAGTTGCAAAATCAAATGCTGCCGCTGCGGCAGAATATTGCCCCCCACCTGACCCTATTTTAGTAGGCTCAACTGCAGAGGGCGTGGCTGCCATTCCGACTTCTATGCAACTTGAATTTTTAAATACATCCTCTGAAGATTCCTATACTTTTACATTGATCGATGATGTGTCAAATATTTCGAAAACGGTCGATAACATTTCAGTCGATCTTACAAACCAATTTAGTAAAGATAGTTTCGTGGATAAAGTTAACCTTTCTTTACGGTCTGCTCAAACAGACACAACAATAACCGGATCCACCCAAATGACGAGTACCGGTACCAATGTTATAGACATTACAGATAGCTCTAAATACACCAATACACAATTTTCAATTTCATTAGACGCTGGACCATCTGTTCAAGTTGACATTAGACAACGGCTATCATCAACCTCAGGTATAGACACAACTAGTGTATCTCAAACCAATATTGTAACTGCAATCCAAAATGAATTACAAAGACTGTTCGATGACAGGATAACTGTCAGTACCGCTAATGGAAGCTTTGTTATCAATGATGAAGAGGGGCGAAGAATTAAGGTTAACCAAGGGATTGGAAACGGATTCCTTTTCGGTACAGATGCTGTCAATTGCGGACCTTTAATCGCACGCGAAACCGCAAGAAATAATCTCATAGTCGAATGGGAAGACAATACTTTGCTTGTAAAGAATCAGGCTGGCGGAAAAACCTCACTTGAAAACTATCAGGCAAGTGCCGATAGTCAAATTCTTCTTAGAATTGAAAATGAAGATCAAGTAGATGGTCTGTATGACCCCATTCTTCTTGCAACTTCTAGCACAACGAATTTACCTACAGAAGCGTCAGCAACCTTTACTGGAATTACAGAAGAGACTCAAATGTCTATTCGGTTTTCAGATCAAGTAGGAAATTATAGTTCAGCGGAATACTCTTTCAAAATTACTAACGGAGATGGAGATATTTACGCGGAATTTCCCGGAAGCGGACTGAACGTTTACAAAACAATTTCGCAGGGAGAGATAAAAAGTGCAGTTCTTCAGGCTTTATCTTCAGGTATTTCAAACCTAAACCAAACAGACAGTAGCTTTGACATGTCAGAATGGGATGTAGCAGTTAGCGGAGATCATCTGCTGATCAAAAATAAAAAAGGACGGGCTATCGCGATAGAGGATTTTAGTAGTTCAGTTGGATTTATGACTGCGACACCGATTAACGAGCCCGGCGCAGCAAATGTTTTGGCAGACAAAAATGCCTATTATTCTGAAACACGCTTACAGATGAATACCTCTGCATTTGGCCAGGATTTTTCTGCTACTGGAACAGATAGATTTTCCCTAACAATTGATGGGGTAAGTAACTCAGCAAATTTAACTATTAGCGTTAATGGTTCTGCAACTACTGGCGGACTAACGGATGGAGTCCAATTTGCATCTGCAACTCAAGTGGCTCTCCGGGCTGCAGATATTAGTTTGAGAGACCCAAATGATGGAAGTGCTATCATGGCAGCTGATTTAAGCGATATCACAGTTCGTTATGATGCAGACACTGCCGAACTTGTAATTCGAGACCCTTCGGGTCGCTCAATTGGGTTTGGAATTGACGCATCTGCAAATATCTTATGTAAAACCGGATTAATTTTCTTAAATGACTTTGTAACAGGGCCTCCAAATAAAATGTATACGGTTGACACCAATTCGTCTACGGCACAAGGGGATGTATACAATTCGACTGCGGTAACTATTGATTTTGGCACCTCTGATATTGGATTCAATATACAAGTCAATGGCAAATATCTTGACGGAGATTCGACAACCTCCGGATCTGCTTTAATGAGCTCGAACATAATTAATTGGAATGCCGAATACCCTTTCGGTTCATCCATTTTGAAAGAAAAACTTGACAGTTTAATGAGAACTCTAAATGCAGTTCACCCACGAGATGTATTCGAATACTCGTTCTACGGGAATACGATCACTTTATACCAAAGAGATGGCGGGGAAATTATTTTAGGTGGCTACGTCTCAAGTGATAAACACAGAAGCCTAGTGGCAGATATAACACCAGCACCCGGTCAAGGTGAATCGTCATCTTTTTTATTCGAATCTCATACGCTAGCACAAAATGCTACTGCGCAAGGAACCGGAGCTCTTTACACGGAGGCAATTCTTAACGTTGAGGGAGATGACATCTTTTCTTTAAAGTTATCTGACGGTAATACAGTTTATCAACTTGAACCTACAACAGTAGACATAAGTAACAAACAAAGCGTAGAAAATTTTTTGCAAACATTAGAAGAATCTCTTGTAGGCTCTGCTATCAAACCTAGTATGGACTTAGATGGAAACATAACATTCAAAAGAATGGACGGAGGTCGTATTATTCTGCAAGAATTTAACTCTGCAACAGGTAGGCAAGGTTCTTGGACACCGAGTGCAGGGCAGGGAGAAGTAGTCTCTTTGAATGGTAAAGGTTCGGTACAAGCAAAGATGGTAAATTACTCATCTACCTCGGAGATCAAAACAAATGAAACATCTCTTGCATATATTCCAATAGAGGGAGCAGACCTGTCCATATCTACTTTATCAATTGAAACACAGGAGGATTCAGAAAAAGCTCTGGGGGCGATAGACTATGCACTTGACTATGTTGCTGCCGAGCGATCGAATCTTGGTGCTATTCAGAACAGGCTTACTCACACGATCGATAATCTAACGAATATCGTAACCAACACAGAGGCATCACAAAGTAAGATATTAGACGCAGATTATGCAAAAGAGACGACAGAATTGACACGCACGCAGATAATACAACAAGCTGCTACTGCAATGTTAGCACAAGCTAATCAAAGTGCTCAGACTGTTTTAGAACTACTACGATGATTCAGATCTCTTGCTCCTTTCGACCGTATTCGTCTTCTAATCGAAAAATATCGTCTTCACCAAAATACGTCCCAGTTTGAACTTCAATTATCTCAAGTGCGGTCTTTCCGGGGTTTTCTAGTCTATGAATTACCCCTTTGGGAATATAGGTCGATTCATTTTCTTCTAGAATAAAAACCCCCTCTCCACGTGTAACTTTTGCTGTTCCTTTTATCACAACCCAGTGCTCAGCACGTTTTTCATGTTTTTGTAGAGATAGTCTTCCGCCTGGTTTCACGAAAATACGTTTTACTTGAAAGCGTTCTCCAGAATCGACTGAATCAAATGTACCCCAGGGACGATTTACTTTCCGATGGTTTTTTACTTGAGCTATATTTTTTTTTTCTAACTCTTCAACTACATGTTTAATGGATTCAGACTGACGCGCGTCAGCAATCATAATCGCATCCGAGGTTTCAACTATAATCATTTTATTTACTCCAACGGCAACTACGGGTCGTGATGTTGAGGAGTATATAAAAGAGTCCTTTGATTGAAAAAACTTCCCTTGATCACTGTTTGTCCTATTGTTATGGGTGTCAGATTCAAACAAATTAGCTAACGAATTCCAACTACCAACATCACTCCATTTTGTGTTTAATTCAGCTAATTTTAAATTTGAGTAATTTTCTAACACAGCGTAATCAATTGATTCTGAGGGGCAACTACCAAATGCCACCTCATCCAGGAGAATACTTTGGTCTTTCACTTCTGCAGACTCAAATGACTTTTTTGCAGATTGCAATATATTTGGTTTGAACTCTTCCATGACCTTGTATAGGGTATCAGCTCGGGTAATGAAACTTCCAGCATTCCAAAAGATATTCTTCTTTTTCACAAGCTCAGTAGCGACTTTATTGCATGGTTTTTCAATAAACTTTTTAACACTATGAATGTACTGTTCCGTGGATCTATTATCAACCTCGATATATCCATACGCGGTACTAACGAAACTCGGTTTAACCCCGAGTGTGATAATTTCAGAGGAATTAATAGCATTGAATCCAGCTAACAATGACTGCAAATAACTCTCAGTATTCTGTATGTAATGATCGGATGGACAAAACACTAACAAGTCCGAATTCTCACTTGCTTTATAACAGGCAATAACTGCCATTGCCGCGGCAGTATTTCTCGAAACTGGCTCAAGTATACATCGTACCGGAATACCGATTAGTTCAGCATCATCCTGAATCTGATAACGATGGATATCTGAGCCTATGCATATGGGTTTATCAGAAAGGGAATACCCATTTTCTAAAAAAAACTTTTTAGCCGCCGGTGAACCAACCCTAGCAAGGGTCTGTTGCAGTAGCGTTTCTCCGCTTGATATACTGACAAACTGTTTTGGCCTAGCCGTTCTAGATATTGGCCATAGTCTTTTTCCAGAACCTCCACAAAGAATTACCATTTGTACCTTTTTATACACTGAACCTATACCCCTTGAATATTGTCTTTACCTTATCGACGAAAAAAATGTACTGTTTTAGTCAAACCATCCGACAAACTGGTACGAGGTAACCATCCAATTTTTTCGCATTTTTGTGTATCAAGAACTTTATAAGGAGCCCCATTCGGCATGGAAGTATCCCACAAAATATTCCCATCATAACTGACTGCTTTCTTTGTTAATTGAGCTAGGCCTGAAATAGAGATACCTTTCTCATTTCCAACGTTAAATATTCCTTTTACTGTATTTTTATTATCTAAACAATACACAACAAAATCAGCCAAATCCTCTATGAATAGAAATTGGCGCACTGGGGAGCCATCACCAAACAGAGTTACGGATGGTTTATTCTTTTCTTTTGCTATGGAAAACTTATTTATCAATGCAGCTATCACATGAGCTGAATTTAAGTCGAAATCATCGCCAGGCCCATAAACACCGGCAGGAATAATGGTAGTTACCGTACAATTATTTGACTCTTGATTAATTGCTTCTGCAACAGAAACACCACTTAATTTAGCCATCGCATAAGCAAAACTAGTTGGCTCTAATTGCCCTTCAAACAACAAGTTCTCATTCATGGGACTGTCATAAGATATCGGATACATACAGGAGGATCCGAAATATATTACATGCGAAACGCCAGACACCTTTGTAGCAGACAAGAAAATTGAATTTTGAACCGATAGGTTATGTAATGATAGCAAAGCAGGCCTCTTTTGATTAAATACCACGCCTCCTGTCATTCCGGCCGCATTGATAATAATCTCCGGTTCTTTTTCAACTAACTTATTTAGAGTATCGTTTTGGTTTCCCAGATCAAGTTCTTCTCTGTTCCATGTGATTATATTCTCAAATTTATTTTCTTTTAAGCAGTTATAAATGGCTGACCCAAGGAAACCACGATGTCCAGCCAGAAATATTTTAGTCTTTCTAGATATTCCCATACTTCCGGTTATTTATCATCTCAAATCCCTTTATAAGCTCTTTGATCCCAGCGTCAATTGACCACTCAGGCTTGAATCCGGTTGCCTCTATCTTGTAATTTGATACGATGTAATTCCTCTTGTCTGGATCCTCTTGTAAAGCATCTTCAAAATAACTGAACTTTGGAATTATTTTCTTGATTCTTTTACAGAGTTCTTCTTTTGACAAATTCGCATCGGATAAACCAACATTATAAATTTGGTTTCTCATTTTTTTATAATTATCTATCCCATGAATAAAAACTTTCGATACATCCCTAACGTGAATATAATTGCGTTTAAAGTTCGACTCAAACAAAACGACAAAGCTATCATTGACAGCTCTGTAAGTAAAGTCATTAACGAGAAGGTCTAATCTCATTCTTGGAGACATGCCAAACACAGTTGCCAACCTGAAACTTATTGAATTCGGGTGTTCCATTAATTTTTTTTCAACCTCTACTTTGTCGATAGCATAATTTGACAGGGGACGTAACTCTGATGCCTCATCACACATATTTTTATCATCGCCACTGCCATAAGCACTATTTGTTGTGGGCATAAGAATTAGTTGATTTGCTGAAACCTCCCTCAGCAACGCTATGATCGAATCGTGGTTGACTGTCCTAGCACCAACCTTATTAAAATTACATAGCGGGGCACCAACAAGAGCTGCCAGGGGAATAATGATATCGTGTTCTTTTATTAAGCCTCGTATTAGTGAAAAATCTCTAACATCACCCTTGATAACGGTGAATTTCTCATGATAACAAAGATGATTTAAACTAGCCTGACCATACATAAAATTGTCTAAAACAGTTACGGTATAGTTTTCTTTAAGTAAATCGTTAGTAAGAATCGATCCTATGTATCCCGCTCCTCCAGTTAGTAAAATTTTCATTTGATGTTCCTAAATTATTTTATTGAGTTAATCAAGCAGATTAATTCTTCCACTTCACTCTCAGACATACTTGGATAATTTCCCAGATAAAAACCGAAGAAGTGAATGTGCTCCGTAACAGGAAATTTCTTATATTCATCGCAATGAACATACTTTTTTAAATAAGGTTGACGAAGTTGATTTCCTCCTCCGGCACTACCTCTTCGGAACTCTACACCATTTTCTTTGAAATGCCTCATCATCCTTTTTACGAAATCTCCATCTTTCTTTTTTAAAATAAGATTAAATGCATAGTTGCTAGACCCTTCAATAGCAAAATCAGTCTGAAATAAATTATCATCCACTCCCGATAAAAATAACTTTAAATTTCTTGTACGAATAGATATATTTTCGGACAATCTCAAAAGTTGGTTCTGACCTAAAATACCACCTATTTCAGTATTTCTCATATTGAACCCTGCGTGAGTAAAAATAAATTCAGGGTTAAGATCAGGATTGTTTTCCTGAACCTCTTGCTTAAGTTTCTCAGAGGTACATTCTCTCAACATTCCATGTGAACGTAACATTCTAAGATTTTGGTAAACATTTTCATCGTCAGTGCAAATCATCCCGCCTTCAATAGTACTCATATGATGCGCGTAATAAAAACTAAAGTTAGAAATCCAACCGAACGTCCCCACTTTTTTATCTTGATGTGTCGCACCATGGGATTCACATACATCCTCTATTAAACAAATTTTTTTTTCATCAAGCATACTGAGAAGATCATCGCTAAGCGCGTTAAAACCTTGAGCATGAGTTATAAAAACTGCACGAGTTTGTGGTGTTAGTTTTTTTTTAACTTCTTCGCAATCCAAACCCAAGGTACGCTTGTTGATATCGCAAAAAACTGGTTTGAAGCCAGCCATTATTACGCTTACAATATCCGAAACCCATGTAAGAGGCGGAACGATCACGTCCCCACCCTCCGGATAACGTTCCTTTAAAATAAATAAACTCAGCAAGTTTGCTGAGGATCCTGAGTTAACAAAAACTGAATATTTTACTCCCAACCATTTAGACCAAGCTTCTTCAAAGGCCCTGACATTCGCTCCATTTGTGAGCATTGGGTCGTCAGTTTCTAGATATGCAATCACAGCATCTAAATCCGTCCTTAAAATATTGTTCCGCATTAACGGAAATTTAGGTGACACCACTATTTTTTCCTTTCAAGGATATCTATAACCTTTTTCTCAATATCGAGTTTATCAGGCGGTAAATTGTCGACTTTTTCAGAGAATCCCGCGGTTTTATTTTCTAACCCAAGTACTTCCATAACAGAACCAGTCTCCTTAAAAAGATCGAAAGCAATTGCTTTAGCAACTCCGTCGCAATAGTCATCATCAAGAACTAACCCTGTTCCCGCAGCTTCGAGACTTCTTTTCATCTCCGAATCTATCCTAAAAGGTTTAATGGTCTCTATGTGATGAACTGCAATTTTATAACCTTTTTTTGTAAGAATTTCGGCGGCATCCATCGCTGCAAATCTTGTTATAGAAATCGGAAACAAACAAATATCTGGTTTGGAAAAAGCAATGTTCTCTAACTCCTCAGAATTTCCATAAGACCCTCTATGCTCAGAAACGTAGTAAACGTCATCACCGTCCATAAAATCATCGTAACATTTCTCATATTCAAGTGGAGTCATTGGAGACCGTATTATCACCCCTGGCATTCGGTAGTATAAAGAATGATGTGATGAACCGGCAACAGGTCCAATTCCACCCTCCATTGCTATTGATCTTATAAACATCGGACACGGGACTCCCCATATCTCTTTTGACTTGCAAGCATAATTAATAATTATGGGAGCATTAAACCAATTAAAACCCTGATATCGAATAATATACATTGGTCTTCTTCCCGAAAGGGCGGCGCCTACTGCAAACCCTCCTCCTGCAACGTCTGCCATGGACAGCTCCACCATTCCTTTATCTTCATACAACTCTGGTAACGTTCCACCAACCCAACCAACAGCAGTTAAGCATTGACCCATAGCCAATCCGTTTTTTTCAATTAAATGAGTTTTTGTTATAGCCTTTATTGTTTCTCTAAGTGTTTTAGGCAACTTTCCCATACTGTTTTTATCTTCCTCCTTTCCCGTTCAAACCTTTCTTTCCCGTTTTTTCTCAACCATGACTCATGCAGATCGGGAGTCTCATCAGAATCTATTCCTGCTCCAGCATGCCAAAACAATCGATTGGTTTTTACGTTCAAAAGTAACGGTTCTTCGATTGAACACTGTTCAAGCACCGGCCATAATTCATGAGGATCATCTGAGGAGTCAAATGCTTTCATTTTGAATGATTTCGCAACATCTTGCATTTCCCAACACCTTCTCACACGTTTCTCCGTCAAAATGGATAAATTGTTATCTTCCACAATGAACCAAATCGGAAGCTTTTTGGTAGAAGCCCACGCTATAGCAGCTAAAAAATAATCCTCTTCAGCAGCAGCATCCCCAGCAAAACAAAGTGTAAACTTTTTGTTACCATAACAAGCTCCTACAGAGATAGGTCCGTGTGATCCCATCATTCCATCATGACCAAAAATGTTGTTTTCTCTGCATTGAATTGAGGCAGAGCCTCCCATTCCACCAGAACAGCCCCTCTTGTCTCCTAAAATTTCGTAAATCAGCTTTTCTGCAGAACCACCAAAAGATAGATATGTTGAGTGCCCACGGTGTTGAATGAAAATCTGTTTTTCTGCTCTAGATAACTGCTCTAAAAAAACAGCAAGTGTTGCAGATATATACTCTTGCCCTGCTGACATATAGACTGGAATCTTCACTTCTTTTTTGGAGACGCGTTGGAAAAGTTCTTCCTCAAATGCCCTACTTAAGCAAGCTTTATTAAATATTTTAGATGCAATACTGTCTGTCAAAGTCATGGGGAGTTTTACTTTTACTATACAACTTGCTCGGTTTTTGATTCCTCAAAAAGCCGTCTTTTAAGCTTAATTTTTTTTGTCGCATTCAACTCTTCATACGCCTTATTACCAAATTTTTTCTTCATCAGATCTAAATACTTCTCGCTCGTGTGATAAGAGTCCCAGGCAAAATCACGAAATCGTAAAATCTCCGACGCAGTCAACTTGTTATTTCGAAGATTTAACGTTTCATAAGAGTGCTGACTATATCCTGCATATGTCTTTGGTAACTCAACTCCATCTTTCCTGGCCTGAGCGTAAAGTGGACTCCCAGGATAAGCCATAGCACTATAAAAATTTGCCATTTCCGTGGGATTTTCAAGGGCAAAGTTTAATGTGTTCTTCATTGTCTCCTCGGTGTCAAATGGCAATCCAAAAATGTAATTTCCACCGACATTGATACCAGCCTTCCTGATGACATCAATTTGATTCAAAACACTTACCTCCTTGAACCCCTCTTTATGAATAACTTTTCGGTTTTCGTTGTCTGGATTCTCAATACCCAACCCCAACCAATTTACGCCAGCTTTTTTCAACGTATCTAAATAAACTGGCTTACATGTGTCCACTCTAGAGTATGCCCAAATATTAAACGAATAACCTCTCTCAATAATCAATTTACAGATAGCCAAAAAATGATTTGGGTTTAAAACAAATAGTTCATCCGCAATTTTAATATTTGTAACTCCCTGTTCAGCAAAATAATCAAACTGCTTAATAACAAAATCTGGTGACCACCAACGAAAGCTATTACTCTTATCACTAGTAACACCCGGTGTAACATCTGTCCTATTAATAATGTTTATCATACAAAACGAACACTTGTAAGGACAACCCAGGCTAGTGTAGAGTGCTGCAAAAGGTTGCTTTTGCGATTCGTTGGACCAGGAATGCCAGCCAGCAGTTCTGTATTTGTCAAACTTTGGTAGTAAGTCCCACGCTATTCCGGGCAAATCAATTTCCAACCTAGACTTCGGTACTATTGGGGATGGGCCATTGGTCCTGATATTACCTTCTTGATCTCGAAAACATAGCCCATTAATTTTTGACAGTTCAATATCTTCAAACTTTTTAAGCTGCAACAAGTCTCGAAGAGTATATACCCCTTCATTTTGACAAACAGCATCAATACAAGACTCCTTTTCCAAGGTCTCTTGAGGTAAAGCCGCAACATGTCCGCCAACGAAAACAATAAATTCGTTTGAGGAGAGCTCTTTAATGAGTTCAGCAGTAGCGACTGCCCCTTCCATATTTTGAGAAGAGGCACTCGGTTGTTGACCATAAACCACGAAACAGATAACTCGTGCCTTGAACTCCAGGGCTACCTTAGCACAGCTTTCGTAGTTCAGACCCAAAACTTCTGCATCTAATATTTCAGGGTAGAACCCATTTCCTCGAACACTGTTCGCTAGCATACCTGCCCAAATTGGAGGTTCTATAGCAGAATTTTTTTTTGCTAAATCTTGATAGATAACTTTGGACGCATTCGGATGAACAAACAATATATCCGTTTTCATGATTATTTCGTGTTCGCAATCTTTTTTATTTTTAAAACGCTAGTTTTCTTCTGGACTTCAAATTTTGGTACGATCTTTCCTAATGTCGCACCGTCAGCGATGTCTCCCGGATAAAGAATCTTTTTATTACCAGTCGCAACAATTCCACCACTTGTAAATACAACCACGTCCTCTTCACTTAGACCATAAAGATCCACCTTGCTCGTTAGTTCCTCATGTCGAAGAAAACAACCATGCAATCGAATTTCATTTCCTTTACTAGGATCGGGAAGCCATATATGGTCTTCTGTTTTATCACTAAAAAATTCTTTCCCCTCGTATCCAGTTCCCTCCCTACCGTATTTGTCGTCCAATCGGACAAGATCTTCCTTATCCTCAGGGCTCTCCACTTCGAACAAAAAGGAATCAGTTTTTGCGTAAGAGGAATGAAACCTTGATCGAAATATATGAATCTTATCGAGACCTTCGAGGCTTATTGTGTTTCTTATAAAAGAGAGTTCCAAAGAACCTTTTAATACAACTAATCCTGTGTTTTTTGTCGGGTGGCAATGCATTGAAGTCTTTTCACCAGCTTTTATGTACAAAAACCATATCGCGACTTCCCCATTCCTGTAACAGAGATACTCCTCACCCCATGGTTTCTTAACAACTACATCCCCGTAATCAGAAATCATCGGAAAAATAATTGCAATTCTGACAACGAGTCAAGCCGACCCACAGAAACTGGATATTTCCAATTTTTTTTAACAACCATGTCTAAGCTTCAACTACTACGGGAATATCCAGATTAAATGGTTTTCTGTTAGCATACTTGTCAAAAACTTCACAAACCTGTGGAGAAAAGTGAGTACCCAACTCAGTTAATTCAAAACCATCGTCTCTGATTTTCACCAGCTTGTCTTTCTCAAACTCTTTCAGCATCTCAATTTCCTCAGAAAAATGCTCTTTAAATTTATCGCAGCTTAAAAAATTATCAAAATCAGTAAAAACGATTTCGAAATAAGTACGAATTTGATTAATTACTGTTCTTCTGAGCATGTCCTCCTGGTCCAACTTTCTTCCTCTATAAATCGGCAACTTATTTTGGTCTAGTGCTTCCCTATAAAGATTTTGCTCGTAGTAGTTTTGGACATAAGTATTCCCGAACACACCGTGAGCTGAGCTCCCAACGGCAATAAAATTCTTCGCTGCTCCTCTTTGGGTACCTAAAGAATTATAGTACGCTTTCTTCTCCTCAATAGACTGCGCAAGCTCATCACCCGGCAACGCATAACTCTCAAACCCAGCACGCAAATAACCGCTATCAGTAAGTTGCTTAGAAGCTGCGTTGAACAAGGCTTTTCGATCATAAAAATCTGGCATTGGTCCATTACGAACCATACGCGTCATGTATTTCCTTACATCTGGCTTATAGTGTACGTACATCGTTTGCAACTGAGTAGGCTTGAGCTTAATTACTTCATCAATTGTATTTTTCAATCCACCGAGTGTTTGCGCCGGCAAGCCAATTAACAAATCAAAATTTATTGCAGGAAATAAATCGCGTATTTCATCCGTCAATAAATTAGAAACCAACTCTGGTGGTTGTATCCTGTTGATCTCCTCCTGAACGGGTGGATCAAAATCTTGGATTCCAAATGAAAGACGGTTGACACCCATCTCGTGGTAAAATTTTAGACGATCAACCTCTACCCTTCGAGGATCAATTTCTACAGTCCAACTTTCAATCCCGGGAAAATCTATAAAATCAGCGATTTTATCCCTAAGAGCGGAAAACTCCTCCTCTCTGTAAAACGTTGGGGATCCCCCTCCAAAATAAATCTCTTTGAAGTTAGGTTTGACTCCTGCCTTTTCAAATACTCCTTTAAGCAAATCTATTTCTTTGAACAAATAGTTGTACAAATAATTTTTTACTTTTTCGTAGTCTTTCGTAATTTCCTTGCTACATAAACAAAAATAACAAAGTTCCTCGCAAAACGGGGTATGAACATAAAAGAGGGATTCAGCTCTGGGGTTGTCTCTAAGCCAATTAATCAAGCTTTCAGAATAATCAACCTCATCAAACGATTCGGGCCAATTACTTTTCGTGGGGTATTCCGTATAGTCAAATACCAACGATTTATGATACTTCTTTAATAGATTGACGTTTTTAGTTACATCTATCCCAATCGAGGATTCGTTTATTTTTTTTCGAGACATTTCTTCTCCGTTTATTAAATGTTTATTAAGTTAATGTTACCAGTGGTGTAATGTGAAAAGTCGGTCTTTTTCGTTGGAACAAAGCCATTTTTCTCCCCCACGGCAACTTTAAACAAACTTTCTTCCCCGATGATAGGAACTTTATCCAAATATTCAACTTCTCTATCCGGATGCACAGGATGATTACCTACCATTAATGTGGTATCGATTGAAACCCTCCCCTTAGAATCCTCTGACCGCCATGTTTTGTGCACGACAGCATAGTCTGAAATATAGATATGCCCTTTTTTAGGAATGAACTCCTCCATTTCAACAAAACTTGAAACTAATTCCTGCTTTGTAGTGTAGGTTTTTGATTGATCAAAAAAGTTTTTCGCAAGCCCACTTTCTGGAATTTTGTAATATCGAAGCGTGTTATTAAAACAATCACCCAACATCGGTACGAACACATTATATCCCCAAGGACCTTCAACCCATGCATCTGAATGCGGGTACTCCGTGTTCAGTCCACGATTTTTATTGTCCTCCAATTCCCTCCCAAATTTCAGCCTAATGTTCGGAGTGACTCGCACTAATCTCACAAAACTGGGGTCGCCAGAGATCATTCCCTTGTATATATCAAACCATTTCATGAGTAAAAGGTTATACATTAATTGGTATTCCGTTTTCGGCACTAGAGCACCATTTGGTGTCACATTAGTCCGGCATCCTCTTAAGGTATCCACATCAATGTCGTCAAAATCTTGAAATATACGCATCGAAAACTTGCCTAGCAAACACCTAAGAACGTAGATTTGCAGTAAACTCTGAAACTCATCAAGAGTCTCTTCTGGTATCTTGTACTCAGCAATAAGAGGACCTACAAGCTTCAAATTCCACGCAGAGGCAACGGATTTCATCCTGGAAACCCTATACTCCATATCAAGCGCATCCACCTCAGCCGTATCCCTAGTTGAATTCATAGTAAACTGCATATGTTTTAACTTAACGTGTGAGACTTAGAACAAGCAATATCTGTACCACAAAATAAAACTCATACTTCTTGACAGGCATGATTGATCACTAAATACTATAGACAGTCCCAATCTTAACTGTCTATACATTGGTAGTCAATAAAATTACTGGGGTATCAAACTCCGAGAGAGACTTTTTCTTACAATCGAGTTGTTTCAGAGAATACGTTGAGACAGTAAAGAAGAATGATGGTGAAATTTTAGAAGTTCTTCTTTTTAACTTAAAAAGAACTGATCAGTATCTACACTCTGCCGTGGCAGAAGTTACATTAAAGTATTACGATGGTGAGATACAGGCTAGAAATGTTTTTTTTAGGGGCAAATCGGTCATCATTATTCCATTTTTTATGCAAGCCGATACTTTTTCTGTACTTATGGTGAAACAAAACCGTATTGCCCTGGGAGGTACAAGCTTGGAATTTCCTGCTGGTGGTATTGAATCCAATGAGTCACCGAGGGAAGCAGCTAAACGTGAGTTAGAAGAAGAGACAGGAATTTCCGTTTGCACAGATAAGTTAATTAATCTTGGAAATGAATTCATAATATGCGAATCCGCATTTTCTGAAACCGCAAGCTGGTTTGCATTTTTACTTGATGAGAGACAAGTTATAAGATCACAAAATAGACATCTAAACCATGAGAGCAACGGTGAAATAATTAACCTTGCTTTTGTCCCTTTTTCAGAATTATTAACATTAAACACGTTTCAAATACATTGTGGTTTATCTCTTTTAAGAGATCATTTGGAAAAAACTAATGGCTAGTAAAACTCTTTGGTACGGTTGCCAACTCCTAGGAAGTCAAATTAATAAGCGAACATCAAGTGATATTCTCGACTTGTGTTTGGATAATAATGTTTTGCATTTTGACCTCGCTGAAAGGTACCCATTTCCCGAACAAAAGGAGACCGTGGGCGAGAGTGAAAAAATCTTCGGCACATGGGTAAAGAGGAAAGAGAGAGAGAAAATCCATATCGGAACAAAAGTTACAGGTCGCAATTCCGAGGGGTGGTTTGGTGAGGACGCCGAAAGATTAACTTACAACAGAATCCGTACAGCAGTTCAAACCAGTCTCAAAAGGCTTAACACAGATTATATAGATATATTTTTTCTTCATTGGCCTGACCGATTTACAAATAATTTTGGTCGATTTTATTATGAACCAGAACCAGACCCTACATTTATCACTTTTGAAGAACAATTCTCAGCTTTGGCAACTGCTTACGAGAAAGGGGAGATAAAAGCAATAGGACTTGCTAATGAGACTCCATGGGGTCTGATGAGGTTTTTGGAGCTAAATAGAACAGTTGGCATAAAACTCTATATTCAAGAACCTTATTCACTTTTAAATAGAAATGTTGATATTGCGCTCAAAGAAATAATAATCAGAGAACAATTAGCATTTCAAGTTCACTCTATTTTTGCAGGAGGGCTTTTGACAGGCAAATACAAGTTGGAAAACAACGATTTTGCGGGAATAGGAAGGTTGTCAACTTTCAAACATCAAACGAGAAAACTTAGGCAAAAAGATATTTTTCAACGTTATAAGTTAGCATCTGAATTTTGTAGAGAAAATAATGTTAGTCTGATGGAAATGGCATTCGCCTATGTATACTCAAAAAAATATATAGGAGACATTATCCTCGGAGCATCAACGATAGAACAACTACAAAACATTTTTGGGGCTTATTCAAGAACACACTTTTTGACTAATCTAACTAAGGATCTTGAAGAAAAAGTATACCCGACAAATATTTAAGTTTGAGCGAACGTCCGAAACCATGGGACACCATTGTCTCGCTTCATATTAGTCAAGCATTCATTTATTAAAACTTCTTTTATATTCGAAAACGGAACTGTTCGTGATATCAAGTCATTAACATTTATCAGTTCATTATCGATAAGTTCCACAACACACTGAAAATCATGATTTTTAGCAATAGAACTTGCCTCATATCCATGTAATCCGCTTAAATTAATTTCTTTTCTTACTAAAGTATCAATGTCAATCCCGATCGGAGTTGAAGGAAAAGCTAGTTCAAAAATAGACCCGTTAGGTTTAGTAAGTTGAATCCCACAGTTTATCGAAAAACTTTGGCCAATAAAATCAAAAGTGTAATCAAAACCGCCAATACTCGCTCCACTCTCACTTCGAAAATTTTTTGCTGATTCTTCAAATGCAGTTATCTCTGATGAAACAAAACATGCCCCGGATTTTGTGGCAGTCTCTAAGTGTGTTGCATTGTTTGACAAACAAAATATCTTAACGTTATCCTTAAAGTAATACTTTATCAACCGAACTAATAAAACACCGATAGTCCCACACCCGAGAAGAAGAACATTTGAAGCTTTTCTCTCTATTTTCCTAAAGCAGTAATGAGCAAGTGCCGCAGGTTCAACAAGACATGCGGACTGATGATTAAAACCTGGTGGTAATTTAAAAACTTGCTGTTCACTTCGAACCAAAAACTCGGAAAATCCCCCGTATGACTGAGATGTAAATTTCCTTCGATGTTTATGAGTGCAGACGATACCTTTACCGTTTTTACAGCTATCGCACACAGGCTCAATGTTAAATGCCTTACAGGTATTGAAATCACCAATACATACCAAGTCACCTTTTTTAAACTTTTCAACATTGTTCCCAATCCTTACAATTACACCAACTAACTCGTGACCAAGAAAAATTTTTCCCGACCTCCTACTAACATTTTTTTTTCTTCGTCCACGATTGAGAATTTCGTAAATATCTGTATTGCAGATAGTTACGCCAACAACCTTTATAACCACATCCCCATTATTAACTTTAGTAATTGTGACCTCTTCCTCAAATAAATGGTTGAACCAATCCAAAGGATTAAGGGTTTTGTTATAAAAACTATTTTCTAGTGAAAAAGGTTCCTCTATACTAGGGTCCAAATAGAAGCATCTAAATTTTTCCATTCGATCTTTTCAAAACTCAGGGAAAAAAGCATTGTCCAAATCGTCGGTATCGCTTTTGCGAAATCGACTGAAATAGGGAGAAATATTTGTATTGAATTTTGCACTCCCCTCCATTAAATGTATAGAAAATGACATTCTCGTGTATTTAGAATTATTTACACCCGATCCATGCCAGAGATCTCCATGGTGAAATGAGACGTCTCCTATTGCAAAAGAGGGAGTAACTATTTGATGACTAGAGTTTGTAGTTTGTTCAAAATTTTCAAATTCAATTCGGTAATTATCTGAATTAATGAATGGCTCGTTTAGAATTTCGCCTTTCCTTGACACCCGATGCGACCCAACGGCAAATTCTAAACCACCCATCTCCTTTGTTATTTCTTCTAATGCTATCCATGCTGTGATAACGCCACCAGAACTGTCGTGCCAATCTTGATAGGGGTTATCTTGATGGAAAGTAGTAGGTCCTAAACCAGATTGGACACAAAAAAAAGTGTCCTGATTAATCCTACAAGAATCCCAACCCATCAAACGACTCGCAAAAAAACCTAGTCTCGAATGTAATAAAAAGTTTTTAATTTCAGAGTCACTTTTCCAAACATTACATGCCGAGTGAAATACCCTACAATTTTTTTCTTTATCGCCTTGATACTTAATCTTATCGGGCAAAAGTCCTGATTTATATTTACCCAACTTGACTTCGATCAATGACTTCTTCAAAGAATCAATTCTTTCTTTTAAAAAAAAGTTTTTCGTTAAAATTACTCCATCTCGATTAAAACTATTTTTTAAAAATGTCCAATCAAGCGAATCAGCTTTTTCTTCATTGTTAATTTCGATTTGAACCAATATTTATCCCGTTTTTATTTTGTGCCCGTCTTTTGCAAGAACGTGTGACATGACACCTAGATTTTAAAACAACTAGGGGTCTGATTTCTAGTGTCACTTGCCCTTAAAAATTTAGGTTTCTATAAAAATACTTTCTTCGCGATAATTCAGATTACATGTTAACATTTGAATTTAACCCTCTTGGCTAACCGTGATAATAACAAGAACACCGTACAGATTATCTTTATTTGGAGGGGGGGCTGATTTTTTCGAATGGTATAACGAGAACCCCACTACGGTTATTGTCGCTGCTATGGATTACTACGGTTATGTTTTGGTGACGCGTAAACCAAAATTCTTTCCAGAGTATATCTCGAAAATTGCTTATTCAGATATAGAATATGTAAAGCAAAATACTGACATAAAGCATCCATCAGTTAGAGAATGTCTCCGTTATTTTAACTTCGAAACCGGGCTAGATCTTGCTCATTTTGGAGATCTCCCTGCTCGAAGCGGCATTGGCTCCAGTTCTAGTTTTACTGTTGGGCTGTTGAAAGCAATACATGGACTTAAAAATTCCAATGTCTCAAAATCCCAGTTATTTCAGGAAGCGATTTATATTGAACAGGAAATGATAGGAGAGGCGGTTGGTGTGCAAGATCAAATCTCTGCTGCATATGGAGGTATCAATGTTATCAAGTTGGGCCCAGGAAAAAAAATAAGGGTTTCAGCATTAAAACCATCATTTAGCTACACTGAATATCTAAGACGGTCAATATTGATGGGGTTTACGGGTTTAAGTAGGGACGGTACGGCAATAATCGCTGAACACAAAAATAAAATATGCTCAAAAGAAATCAATAATAAACTTTCTGAAGTCTCTAAAATCAGCCAGGAAGCCAATAAAATGCTCTTAAAAGAGATGGAAATTGAAGAAATTGGAAAATTGTTAAATCATGCATGGAAATTAAAAAAAGGCTTTTCAGATAAGATTTCTCCTCAAATGTTTGATGAGATCTATAGAACAGCACTTAAAAATGGGGCGGTCGGAGGAAAGTTAATGGGCGCAGGCGGTAGCGGTTTTTTCTATTTTCTTGCCCCTCCCCAGAAACATGAAAAAATAAAAAGAGCTCTCCCTGAAGTAAGAGTATGGGTTCCGTTTAGATTCGCAAACAAAGGCTCTTCTTTCGTAACCAGAATCTCTTAAATAACTTGTGATTCATTCTTGCCAATTATTTTTTAAAGTTGCTAGCTTCTTTAAAGTCGACTCCAATTTGCTCATTTAGAAAATTTTTTAAATTACGTCTCTCTAAATTATAAATGTGGGCTTCGCGACAAAATTTAAAATACGAGTCGGCGTTCTCGGCTTGTGCAGCAGCCTCCATTTGATCTCTTACTCCCCATGACTTTTTGTGTAATCTTATAAATTTCAGGTAAGTTTTAAAGATTAGCTTTGGCTTGACTTGTCCAAGTTCCAGAAAACCGTCTAACACATCCTTTTTAAAATTTTTGTAAAATCGTATATTCTCATCCGTATCTCTTGACGCGGCGAGAAATAATCTCTTAACAAACAAAATTGCTAACCGGTCTAAAACTTCTCCAGGTGGCATTTCAACCTTCATTCCATCTATCTCCGTAAAGTTTTCTTTTAAAATTTAAGCTGTATTTTTTCTTATCAATCGTTAGTAGTTTCCCCAACAAAATCCGATAGTGTGTTTTCTATATTTTCGTCGAAAAACGATTCTCTCAAATTTAAACGCCATGGAATACCTCGTTTTACTGCCCCTACCATATCTAAGGATGTCCATTTTTCCCCTCTATATGTTGAGTTAATGGTACCGGCATCAACGACAACTTTTTTTTGAAGAATCAAGATTTCACTTGACGTAAAACCCAATATAGTAGCCAAACCGCCCGGACCCGCAATAACTTTAGCGCCAGCATTGACAATAGAAAAGAGGTCCTTAATCGAACAGTCTAAAGGTATTGTTCCTGATATAGGCTCATACTCTTGTTTAATTTCGTTACGTTTTATATGACCATGTCTCTTAAAATCCCATGATTTATTTTGAATATTTGTATAACATTTATAACCTTTTTTAACTAAAATCGACACAACTTTTTCCCAGCAATGTTTATCCAGCCTTTCCGTAAAACTACTAAAGGGTAAAATGATAAAACAGTCTTTTGGGTTTGTTATGATTTCTGAGTAATCAGTATTAATAAATTTCGGAGAATCAAATCTTGCAGTCATTGGTAGACGCAGCCCAAATTTATACCAATCGATATGGGGAATTCTATGAGCGACTGCAAGTGATTGCCATACACCACCTAGATAATACGCTTTGGAAGCACAAATAAGAAAGCCAGGGCCGAACTTATCGCTAAAACTGCTATCAATTGGAAAATCTGAATCAAAGTAAATAGCGTGATCAAATGCATGACCGTAAAGATCTACAATATCCTTTAAACTTTTTCTAACCACTATTACTAATGTCTTAATTTTATAATGGTGTCTTAATGCCTTTAAAAAACCCAATACGAAAAACGCATCCCCCACCCCATTGTAAACATTGACGAACCATGTTTCACGTAAATCCAATTTTTTTCTACTGAGTAAAGCATTTAAAAACTTCGTCCATGTATCGTATGGTGCTATTGGTTTCTCTGAAAGATTACCACGCATAGATTTTAATCCCACAAAAATTTAGAAGGTCATATTATTTATATTTTTCGATATTTTTAAACTCTTTACTTAAATCTTGCTTGGCTAAATCAAGCCACTCTAAGGGTAAATGATCAGGAAAAAACAAATTATCCTTGTAATTACTTATTTGTAACCTTTCAGTCGACTCCTTTAACAAAATCCCTAAGCCGCATACCTGATCGATAGTACTCTCCTCGATTCCCTTTATTTCACAAAATTTATTCACTGCTTTAGTGACGCCAGGATGAAACATGATTCCATTTTTTGGATTAGGGACATAATCTTTATTGACAATGTTAGTCCAATCTGGAACATCACCAAAACGGCACTCATAGTCATCAAAAATAAGAACTCCCCCTGGTTTCAACAGATCATAACTCAGCAACAAATCGTTCAACACAAACTCGTAGTAGTGTAATCCATCAATAAAAGCTATATCGTAACTATTGTTTTCAATATCCTTGAAATGCTTTAGGGCTCGCATACTAGACTTTCTGACAACATTTAGATCCTCCATTTTTATCGACGAACTTGCGTTGTATAAAAACAGCGGAAATGCACTCTCATTACGGCACAATTCCTCGATTCTCGCAGATTTTTCGCTGCCAATAATATCCGCCTCAGGATTGAATGGTTTCCATAAATCTATACACGTATACTTTCCAGTGATCGAATATTTCGAGACAACGGAAGATACAGATAAAAGAGAAGCACCGAGCCAGGAACCAATCTCTAAATAATTAATGTTTGAAAAATTTTGATTTCCATTTGACTTTCTTACAATATAATCCAACACTATTGAGCCAAGCAATATTTGACGAACTGCCTTACCGGCAAACCCTGTGAAAAAATCAAAATGCGGTTTTTTTAGGATATAGCAGTTGTTGAGTGACTCTAATTGGGCGAGCCTTTCTTTTTCGCTACTTGTCATCGCTTCAAAAAAAAATTTATACCTATCTAGTAACTTATTTTCGTCTTGATCTCTTGTATCATTTACGTGCAAAGGGTCGCTCCTATTTGATAGAAAAGTTTTTTCGAAAAAGTTCTAAAAAATCTAAAATCACCTGAGGATTATCCATAAAGGATTGATTTACTAACATATTGTGTAATTTGATTGCCGCTTTATCACCATTTCTAGAGCTAACTGCCTCGGCTAAGTATGCAAGCTCTATCCGAGAACGAAACTTCTCATATCTGTCGAATTTTTCTCTATTGCTGTCCAGAGTTTTTAAGATTTCATCTAATTCATCAAAAATATCGGATTTATTAAAGTCGAGGTCTAAATCAACTAAGTCCTGAAGTGAGAAATTCTTAATTACTCTGACATGCAGTGATGACGCAAAACTTTTCTCAAACTCAATAAACCTTTTCTTTTCCATAAGTGCAACTGCCAAGATAACACTAGCTGACCAATGATAAAAGAAATCCTGAAATACGATAATCGACCCATTTTTGAGAGCCCCAAAAAATCGAAGAAGGATAGGTCTTAACTCATAATAATCTTTTGGAGCATCTAGATGGATCATGGCTATCTCATGGTCACCTTGCCAGGTAGCCTCAGAGCAATCACATTTTTCCCAAACTAGATTTTTATTCGAGTGAGACTGTATGAGATGATCAAATACTTTCTCCCAGTGTAAAAACCCTTTCTTATCTCTGTAAATTAATTCTGTTAAGCCTAACTTTTGAACATGACCAACCATCGTTTGCGCGAAAGGGTCATTTCCTCTGATACTGAAAGCATCGAATACAAAAATTTTTGCATCCTTAATAGGATTAGTACCTTTGAGAATCGCACTTGTAGAGCGTCCCAGATAACAGCCGAACTCTACTATTGTCGAGCCGGGGTCTACCGATCCTGCATATTCTGTAAGAGCATCAAACTCACCTTGCTCTATCAATCCTGGAATATCCACTTTCATCACATATTTACCGGCAATCCTTGCTGACGCGTTAGGGTCAAAAGATTTGTAGGTACTAGGAGTGCAAGGTTTCCTGAAACACTATTTTTTTCAACAGCTGGATTGACTAAAAACATTCCCCTAAAAGCATTCCTCAACATCATTGCATTGACTACTCCTTTTTCCACTCCCTCGAAGTCATCTAATACTAATACGCACCTTTCACTCATTACTTCCGAAAGGATATTACAGTCTTCATTTGACACTCTACCATCAATAAAAACAAGGTCCAGCTTAACGCCTTTTTCCTTTAATTCCTTTAATAAAGCGGTAGACATGGTTTTTCCAAAATACTGAATTTGGGTTATAGTATCAAGCTTTACTTTTTCGATGTCTGGGGACTTTAAAGTATTAAAATCCAAACAATCGAAAGTGCCATCACAGGTATAGAGTTGCTCAATGGAGTCTCTACCCCCAAATGCTATTGCTAATGTGGACCGTCCAATGTAAGTGCCGACTTCTAAAACATTTCGTGGAGCAAAATATTTAGATAAAAGCCAAAGATAGATACTCGACTCTATGGATATGGAACCCGCTTCAGCAGGGAACTCATTCACTTTTGGTGCCGTAACCTCCGCAATTTTTTTTGCATCAGATGCAGCTTCCTCGTAAAAAATTGAAAACTTGAGTTCTTCCCAAAACACTCTTGATAACATCCTTTCCGAAAGCCAAAATTTAGTCATGAACTTTCACCCTATAACAACCTTCCTGTATCTTTTTATAATCAAAAGACATTTTTTTAAATGCAGACTCAATCTCCTCCTCCAAATCCCAATGGTATTGAGGAGTTATTCCATCGTACCACTGAAAGATCTGCCAGTCGCGTGATTGTTTCACGCTCATGAACAGGCTTCTGCTCAAATTATTTGCGTAAAATTGATCAACCTCTCTCCATGAATCTAAACAATCAGACACAGACTCCAACAATTCGTGACCTTTTTCCTGGCTGATGTTTTTAGCAAATTCATTAAGGTTTTTTCTTGCTTTGTAAGATTTGGAGTATATGAAAATTAGAATGTTCCCTCCAGGCTTTGTAACCCTGACTAACTCATCTAACCCTTTCATAGGTTCATTCATGTGATGTAAAACACCCCAACAAATTGTCACGTCAGCAATGCCATTATTTAGGGGTAGATCTGTTCCACTTGCCCTCACGAGAGTAATGTTCTCCGACTCCAAATATTTCGGAAACGCATAAACAGATTCAGACAAATCTAATCCGTAATACTTTTTTGCCAAAGGGGCAACCAGTCTTCCAATCCTACCGTTACCACACCCAACATCAACAACAGTTTTATTGGAGAAAAATTCTTGTGGCAACATAAATCTTCCAAAAATATGACCATGGGACATCGATTCTTTCCCAATAAATCCGTCTATCTGTGTCCACTCGAATCCAAACGACTCAACATAGTCGCTATTTTTTAATTCCGAGTCAATTAGAACTTTTTCATCAACTTCCGATGAATTAACATTCCTTTTAAAATCGTTAGCTGTCATAAGATAGGTCTATCCTTTCCTCGGTTTTCTTAAGAATAATATTACTCAAATTATCGTCCCCCGTTTTAAAAAGTGCCTCGAAGCAAACAGGACTGTGCCCACGCGCAAGACTAACCTTTTTTTCAATAAAATTTATGGCAGAAATAGATCCTTTCCCGTGCAATTCCAACTTATCCAGCTTCTTATCACCAAAAACTAATATCTGTTCGATCAAATTATCCTTACTTTTTACCATGACTTCATATTTCTCTGGATTCTTTGATTCCACAAAACACTTAAAACCTTCCCTTTTTAAAACATAGACTATTGCATTCGAAACATATGCAAGAACGTTTTCGTTCATTTTAAATGCAAAAGGCTCAGTCACAAATCGATATAATGGATAATAAGAAAGGGCCCCTTGTGTAAAATCCCCGAATCCATCCTGATAAAAAAGTTGGTTAAACTCGCCTGCATCAAGTACAAACAAATCATTAGCCTCGTCGGCCTTTTGGATTCCTTTTCGAATTGGAATATCTTTTGTCTTCGTAGCAAATGCATCTCCCAAAATAACGACTGTCTCCTGCCATGGAAGTCCTTTTGGAATCTTAGCCACGAAATAGTTACCGTTTTTACTTATCGGAAATTGTAGTGGTTTCCTAACTAGCTCCAGTAAAGTAAAGTCCCGCGAATATGAGGAGGTTATAAACGTACCTAAAATAATAAAAAACAATTTTTCAATTTCTCGTTCAAATTTCAATTTACATACCCCCAATAAGCAAGACTATTTATCAGTCTATCTATCCAACCTTTCCGATTTCCTTTCAAATGCAGAACACAGCACCTATCTCTTAAATGCTTATTTACCTCTTCTTCATTTATTTGAGACAAGTTAAATTTGCTACAAGGTAGGTAAGCGATTTTGGCACCATACTCAGTTAACGCAATAGATGTAGCATAAAACTGAGTGCCTCCCGCAGCTGCATTGATTGCAAGTTGCCCGCCTCTCCAGCGCCTGATATTCGTATATATTTTTCCTAATTCCTCATTGTTTTCTGCGGCAAGGTAGGAAGCGAGATATGACTCAAAGAAGAGTCTCACATTTGAAGGGTTTTTATTATTAGCAAATATAACGCCTTCATTAATAGGCATTTGTCCGACTATATGTCGATGGGTAAGCCCAACATCAAAATCCTCAAGAAAAATCTGATGAATGGGGCGAATTAGAAACGCATCTATATCCAGAAAAACAGTCGGACATTGAAAAAGTACCGACTTTATGTAGGCAGCCATTGTTACAACCCTTTCAAACATAGGTTCATCCCTCTTTACATCCATCCTAACAACATGAAGTCTCTCATCAAAGGGTAAATCTCCAAAAGACTCATGGTCAGTAAAAACAAAAATATTTGCTTCAGGTTGAGACCACCGTGCTATTTTTACATTCAACTTGATTAATGAATCATAATCTATGACGCTTTGATCACCTCCTTTGATATCGGGTGTGTTTATTTTGGACGCATGTTCCGGAACTTTCACGTGAAAAATAACTATATTCAACGAACTGGCCGGAAGTTCTTTATTAAAGCTTTCTGCTCTATCGTTAACTACGCTCGAATACTCTGAGCCCATATTTAGTGATCTGCAGTTTTTTGCAACATCTATACCCTGTCGAACTAGCTTAAACGTTTCTTCAGTCCACATAAGCCGCTTTAAGTGATTCAAACCACTCACCTAATACAATTGTTGCCCATAACGAATTCATATTTGCTCCAGCATATGGAGATAGTTTTCTGCCCAGACTAGGAATCGATTGGTTTACTAAAGGATTAGAGTCAAGTTTTTGAAGAGATTTCCCTGCTCTAGCAACCAACTCATCTTTATTTTGATTTAAAAACTCTCCAGGCATCCCGAAACCTTTTTTTGGCAAATTTGCTACATGCTCTAAGCCAATAGTTCGGCAAATATCTCTCAAAACCGGTTTCATTTCCTTTCCTCTAAACAGAAATTGATGGGGCAGACGAGAACAGAAATCAAGGAGATCAGGACTAAAAAACGGGGTACGAACTTCCAATGAACTTTGCATCGAACTTCTATCTACTTTTGAAAGCACAGCACCCGGTAGATAACTTTTAAAATCGATAAATCTTATAGCTTGTTCCATATCAACTGGACTATAAAGATGCGTTGCCAAAGAAGATAAGTAGTTAGCAGTCATGTCTTTTTCAAAAATATTACACACAGGAAAACCAAAAACCGGCAAACCAAAGGATAAATAAGCCTTCAGACTTTCGGTAGCATTAAAAAATTTCCCATTTTCTAAGTATTTGTTCAATCCCGGATATCTTGAGTACCCACTAAAAAGTTCATCTCCCCCATCTCCGCCTAACGCAACTTTGACTTCCGTTCGTGCGTGACTACAAAGTAAAAATGTTGGAATACAACTACGATCCCCATTTGGTTCATCAAGTTTTTCAATAAAATTTTCAGAAATTTTGAGCAATTCAGAAGGATCAAAAATTTTTACTGAATGTTTGGAACCAATGATTTGAGAGGTTTTTTCAGATATCAGATGTTCCGACTGTGAATCCCCTTTGAACCCTATCGTATATGTGTTGACCTCTCTACCCATGAATTTCCTAATTAATGCTGCGCAAAGGGTTGAATCAACACCCCCTGACAGAAAAAAACCCAGCGGAACATCGGCCATTAATCTAGATTCCAACGATTTGATCAACATATTTGCAGTTGTCTTAACAACAACCTTATAATTCTCCTGATTAGCGGGAATTTCAGATGCATGTGGATCCCAGGAAAAGTATGGGATTTGCTCAATCTTTGGGTTTTTATCTGAAAAACGAAGATAGTGCCCCGGCGCTAATTTTGAGATTCCCGAAAGAATTGTATACGGCGGAGGAACATAACGCAAAATCAAATACAATTGTAGTCCTGTAATATCTATACCCAAGTTGCCATCAAAACTTTCTCCAAGAACCTTGAGTTCGGATGCAAAAGACAATCCCTCTTTGCTTTTAAAAAAATATAATGGTTTTTCTCCTACCCTATCACGGGCAAGAAAAACTTCTCTCCGACTTCTATTGTAAATAGCAAAGGCGAACATGCCATCTGCTTTTCTAAGAAATTCATCTATTCCAAAGTGAATTACTCCATACAAAACAGCCTCTGTATCGCTATTACCTCTGAACTTAACTGAAAACCGTTCAATTAATTCTTGCTTAATTTTTTTGTAATTGTATAACTCTCCGTTATATGAGATCACCCAATTTTTGGACTGATCAAACATTGGTTGAGCACCTGCATCTGAAAGCTCTAAAATCGATAATCTATTATGACCAAAAATTACGTTACATTTTCTATCCTCAAAAACACCATTGGCATCTGGTCCACGATGATTTTGAAGCTGAATCATTCTTTTAACGGCCTGCAACTTCTTATCAAAGATACCCTGATTAAGAGAATCTTGTCCCACCCATCCAGCTATCCCGCACAAATTATAATCCTCTCCTAAGCAAGAAAATTTACTTTCCTCTTGCGTTTAAATTTTTGCGTCATACGAATCATATGTACTTCTTTTTCGACATAACCTAAACATCTTTTGCCGTCAAACCTCACAACATCTAAACAGGGAGTTATCTTACTTTTAAAACCCATCAAATCACAACCGTAAGGAAACTTAGGGTCCCAGGTTATAGAAAAAAATGCACACGACCAACAGTCTGGTCTATTCTCTTTTACGTCAGTCACCCCTAAAGAAGTCCAAATAGATTCGTCTTACTATTGAGAAGAAAAGAACTAATAGGACAACTTTCACAACCAAGTCTTGGGCATCAACATCGCTGACTCCAAAATCAACTCCCAACCAAAATAACGCTAATGTTGGTATAGCAAATAGAAGGTATACCCGAATCAAACGACAAATCCGACAGGAAGGTTTGGAAGGAGTTTTTCCAACCGCTTGCTCAAGTTCAACTTTTTTGTGTATATCCATCCCTTCAGTGTACCTTAAATTGAACTTGATTAGCCATTAAGTAGTTGTAATACAACTTGTTGGCTCGCGTTAGCTTGAGCCAAAATTGCGGTACCCGCCTGCTGAAGAATTTGGCTTCGCGCAAGTTCTGTACTAGCTTTTGCATAGTCCGCATCCATGATTTGACTTCGTGATGCTGATTGATTGGTTGAGACGTTTGATAAGTTATCAATTGCATGCGTTAATCTGTTAATCACAGCACCCATGTTTGCCCGGTTAGCATTGACTTTGTCCATTACAGCATCTAGTCTTTCTAGGACGCCCTCTGCACTGTCTCGCGAGTTAATACGATTGATCATTTGATCTAAAGAGTTATCAACATCTCCGGTAACATCGTTTGTGATCGGGCCACCTTTTCCAAAATCACCTAAATCAATTGTTATCACTTGCGTAGCTCTTGAGCCCACCTGGAAAGTAAGTCTTCCGACCCGCGGTGGGGAAACATCAACTGTTGCCTCTCCTCCAAATGTTCCCTGAACAAAACCTAGCTCAGAAAAACTTGAATTAGAACCAAACCCGTTGTCTCCGGGCTTTACCTCAAACTCACTTTCGGATACGAGCTTGATGTTACTGTATACAGTTCGTGCTCCCAATGAATTTACTGACGCGCCACGAATACCAGAGACTTCATTTCTGCCCAAAGAATTTTCTACAGTGTTTTGAATCGTTAAGTCCAATTCATCAGATGTACTGTAAGCACCCGAAATATTAAACGGTATTCCAGCATTAGTGGATTGTAGTGTTATTAACTTACTATTCGGATCTATCGATATTTCCACGTTTGAAAATGCCGAAGGATTATCATTAGCTGCTTCATCAATAGCTAACTTTAATGTGTCAGCAAAAGCATCGTAACTACTAGAGGCTGCTTGTGCCTCGACTCTAACGCCATTAACCGTTAACGCAACAGTAGTACCACTTACCAGTGTTGCTCCAGCACTAGCCTGAGTCAAAGAAACTGTCGACGTTTGTGCTACGGCTCCCCCCTGATCAAGGCCAAAACTCGCAGCAGATAGTCCTTGAATTGAGCCATCAAACCAAACAGACATATTACGGCCATCTGTCGACTCAAGTGTTACCCCAGAGTTATTATTGGTTGCAATTATTCCGTGCGTATGAGTTAACAAATTTATCGCCTCTACAACATTGTTTCTTCTAGTATCAGCTGGTTCGTCCTGAGTTAACCTTACCTCAACCTTGATACCATTTACAAAAAGGTCATAATCACCAGTTGCAGGAAAGACTCCCGGAAATCCTGTATTCGTTGTAGAACCGGCAATATTTGCACCGACAATTTGTGCAGTAACTCCAGTCTCATCTTCGTGAGAGTTAATGGCTGTGGCAAGTGCTATTGCACTGGAATCTTTTCTACTACCCGAAGAAACTTCTACTGATCGAACGTCATCCTCTGATCTAGATCCTCTAATTTCCACTCCGTTAATTATCAAATCCCCATTATTTAACTTTCTAGTTGGCGCCTGAAAATTTTCTCGGACCACTTCAGCATCTATGTAAGCATCTGAGGAATCTGTAGAGACAGTAGCGGTAAATTCAATACCTGGGTTCCTAGAGGTTACATAAACCTCATCTAAATCGTTTCCATAATTTGCCAAAACCGTAATTCCTAATGAAGGATCAGTTTCTATAGCATCGATCAAAGCCGCCCTTATGTCTTGGATATTATCACCAGATTCTGTTGTGTAGGATTTACTTTTACCGTTGACAGTTACTGTAAATGTCTCCGCTCCAGCAGAGTCTAGCGTTCCAGAAAAAGAAAATTTACTAATCTGAGCTAATGCAGGAGGCACCGAATCTCGCAAATTATTGTTTAATGTTGAGATGTTTTCACTATATGTTCCGGCTACAAGTCCAGATCTTTCAATTACTCCAGTTGTACTAGACTCTAGTGTTATGGGATTATTAAATTCTGTATTATTTGCATATTGAGGGTCCTCGGAATATTTAGATTCAAGAGCATATACGCCTGATTGAACGCCCTGCTTTAAACCTGTTCTTTGAGCAAAAACTGAATCTTTAGCCGTTGTATTAAAGGCAATTTCAATATTTCGCCCATCAGACGCTTCTAACCTAACTCCCTGGTAATCATCATTGGTATTTATAGCAATTACGCCGGTATCTTTTGTCATCCTATTAATTGCCTCAACAACAACGGAGCGGGATTCTCTAATATTATTTCCAATCGTTTGAATAACCGGCGATGTAAATCCATTAACGGTAAGTGTGCCAGTCACTATCCCACCAGCCTCCATAGAAACCCCTGTCAAAACTGTCTTTCCAACAACAGCTCGGACACCGGTGTCGTCAGATATCCGGTTGATTGCCTCAGCTTTTGAGATGGCACTTCCATTTCTATTTGTACCTTCTGGCGATAACTCATCATCTTTTGCCAATGACAAGTTCACAGTTTGACCGTTTATGATTAAGTCACTGGATCGCAAAGCAGTAAGTTCACTAAAACTGCGATTGATATCCATCACAACTTTTGGTCCTCGGTGCTTAAACGATTCTGGTTCTCCATCACTACCGAGTAAATTAATAGTTAAATCTTCCGAAATAAGTAAACTGTTAGAACCAGCGTCAACATTAGAACGAGTCGTTTCACTAGAAATAAGACTTGTACTACTTCCTGTAGCTCTGTTGAGAACACTGCTAGCTAAAAACCGTGTTCCTGGCTCTCTTGCTGTCAGAACAAGATATGTGCGATCATCGTTAGTGATATCCATATCTCGTGCAACAGTAGTTGATACAATTTCTGAGACATTTACATTTTCGGTCATTGCCTCTGCTATGCTATCGACAATATTTTTATTCGAAATTGCGTTGCTATAGGTTCCACCTGCGCTAGAAACATCCGCATTTGTAACTGTGTAGGTAAATAGTTTGTCATCAACTCGGAACTCTATTGAGTCGCCCGTTTGATAATCTCCTGATATCGTGAACGTATCTTGTTGGGCCACGGAGTCTCTTGCAAAGACTACAGTTCCGGCAGAAAAATTCGGATTTCCTCTTAAACTGATTTTGTCACCGTTTACCAATTCAAAAGTTGCATCTAAGTCCCCATAAGCTCGATTTTCATTAATGGTCGACGATACAGCAGGATTTCGCGAATCCGTAAACGAAGATACGGTTATATCCTCAACTTCTCCATCTAAAGCAGAGTAGGTTATGGTTAAATCACCACTCCCGCTGTCCAGCAAAGTTCTTCCCGAAGCGGTATTGTAGTTATCATTTGCAAAAAGAGCTGCTTTCACCTGTGTCGCAATATTGGCAGCGGTCAAACCAGCGGTGGTAGATAATTCCACTGAAACACCCCCAACCGTAATAGTGCCGCCAGTCAAAGTAGTAGCTGAAGCCGTATAATCTATCCCCGTTGTAATGTTCGTCACGGAAGGTGTTAGTGGGATATTATCAGTAGTTGCCCAGACCAACTTAACCACACCATCGCCTAAATCAGTAGCCTGACGCAGTACTCCATTGGCAGAAAAGGAAGCATTTAACTGATCAGCAACGATTGATGAAATATCTGCTGTAGTTCGGTTTTGTGGAAGAGCAGATGCTGCTGTTAAAGCTATAGATGCACTGGTTGAGGATGTGGTAATTGCTGCGGTAAAGGTTGATAAACCGATCGCTGCAGAACTTCCAAAAATTACTTTTACCTCCCCAGCACTCGTCTCGAAGGCGTTATAGGACACGCCCTGTGCTGAGAATAATGCATTTGCAGCGCTTACAAACTCACATGCAACCGTTCTAGCGGAATCCGCGGAATTAAACGTCGATGCGATGGCAACAGAAAATGTCTCACTGTTATGATCTCTCAAAGAAACGGTAATTGTATCTGCAGAGGCCGCAGTCGGTGCCGTAAATTGCAATGTTTGCTCGACCGTACCTAGATTTATACTAGTTACAACCACGTCCTGGCTAGACCCTCCCTTTGTGGTAATCGAGAAGGAATTATTCGTTCCCGCACTCCAGGCTCCAAAGGTTAAATTTTGAGTAGAAGCCGTCATAGACGGGCCGAAGGTGAGAGTTCTTTGCAAAGTTGGTCCAGGTGAAGCACTCAAAGTTAACTCACCAGCTTTCAAAAACTTTCCGTTATTTTCAAATACAGCTTGCGTGTCAACTACCTGATTTACTTCCCTTGTAGTTGATATCCCAACCAGCGAGTCTGCGCTATAACTAATGAGCGAAACTGATGGACCTTCATCAGGATAAGTGATCGTTATTGTGCCACTTCCTTCGTTAACTACAACTCTCGACTCTGTAGCGGAAGAAGTAGCATAGTTAGCTTGTAATGCACTTTGGACAGCGCTAGCAACATTGTGCCCGTTTGTACCTGGTGTAATTGAGACAGTTACTCCTCCAACATAAATATTCGCTGTTGTAATGGTATTCTCCGCCGTAAAATTGCCAAAGGCCCCAGTTGTATCCCCAGCCATAATTGTATTTAAAGCAGCACCATCACTATCACGAAATGTTAATGTGACAGCAGAACTGCCCGTTACATTTGAAGCGGCTCTGAACATCTTATTATCACTAAATGCAGTGTTCAATTGAGATGCAACGACTGCTGCTATTTCGGCAGAGGTATTATTAACCGGCAATGCATTTCCTGCAGTTCCACCTGACATTGTAATTCCCGTGCCGCCCGCGGATACCGTTGCGGCTTGCGTATTTATTGTATCAGCCGACGCCCATTGGATAGTCACCGTCCCATCTCCATTATCGACAACAGAATGTCCAGCTTGTGTAAATGCAGTAACAGCATTTATGGCTGAAACTGCTTCTGCGGCAACTGCTTGTGAAGTGGAAGCCGTGACTGAAAATGATACTGTTGCGCTGTAGGTTTGAGTAGAGGTTGAACCTACCAAGTCTATTGATATGGAACTACCTCCAGCATTCGTAGCAGCGCCAAAAGATAAAGTTTGCTCAATACTTCCCAAATGAATCGTTGTTGTCAGTGGGTCTGAACCAGAAGATCCCCGTGTTGTAATATCAAAAGTGAGACCTGTTCCTGAGCTAAAATCTCCAAAGGTTAATTCTTGTTTAGCTGGACTGGAATTGGAAAAAACTAATTGGTGTTGGGCAACGTTTTCAGAGACGTTTTTTGTTACGGGACTAAAATTTATTTCTGACAAAAATTCTCCAGAGGAACTGATTTTAAATACGGGTTCTGGTCCTACCTGATCTCCAGCGGTGCCGTTTAACAATTGAAAACCGTTCCACTCAGTCATATCCGCAATTCGAACAATCTCTTTTTTTAATTGTTGAAATTCTAGATCTAGGTAACTCCGATCTTGTCCTGCATTTGTGTCGTTGATAGCTTGAATGGCCAATTCCCTCATTCTTTGAAGCATGTCCGTTATTTCATTTGTGGCACCCTCAGCAGTTTGAATTAATGAAACTGCATCCCCAGCATTTCTAACAGCTTGCTCTAAAGCCCTAATTTGTTGGGTCATGCGAGTGGAGATAGCCATGCCAGCGGCATCATCTCCGGCCGAATTAATACGTTTGCCAGTAGAAAGTTGCTCCATCGATTTCGATAGAGTCCTTTCTGTTGATATCAAAGCAGCCTGCGTAAAAAGTGCTTTAGTATTCGTATTGATTACAGCCATATCATTCTCCTAAGCAGAATTCTTTTAAAAATATGAATTCTTTAATATCCTTTCGTGCGTGTGTAACACTAGCATTTTTAATGCCAATAAATAGTGTTGGAAATTGCAAGAAATATTGTTTTCTAAGATGGAAGAGGTCTTGGATCCAGGATAAATTTTGGTTATCCGGTAAACATTTGCCTTAAAAAATTTACAAAAATAGATTGGGGAAATAACTTGCCACATTACTTTGTCTGATCTGAAATTACCGAGGTTTCGGCTGTCTCTTTTGCCTTCGAAGGATTGGATTTTTCGAGAACTGCAGGAGACAATACATCCTCTTCTTCTGAATCTAGGCTTTCATCCGCAGGGTAAGGCTTTAACCCAAGAATCGAAGTTAAAACTTTAAATTCTGCATCTATGTCGGGATGATCAGGATGCTTTTCATGAGCATCAATACATATTGACAAAGCTTCTGCATATTCCAAATTACATCTCAGTGCTCTAATTAGCATAATGTAGGAGTATGGCGTTGTGTTAACACCTTGTTGGTCAATTAGTAAACGAAGTAAGGATGCTGCCTGACCCCAGTCTTGACGTTGCATTGCCATTAAACTGGCTATAGCCAATATGTCCTCACTTTCAGGGTACAGTGCAAGGCCTGCCTCTACCAATGCTTCTGCCAGTATCGTCTTGTGTTCAGCGACAAGCCCAGAGATAGCTTCTCGAATTTCTTGAGGTGAGTAACTTGACACCTCCTGACAAGTCATCATTTTCCCTACAGTTGCCTGTTTAATAGTTTCTTCAGTTAGTCTATTCATGATTTCTTCATCTCCAAAAAACTTCGTTCTCTTGTTAAGCAAATGAAGTGCCAAAAAAAAATTAAAATAAAAAATACTTCGGTTCACTAAAGAGGGTTATCATTAGCCCATGGGTAAAGGTAGACGTAAAAGTAATACAAATAAGCTCCGAAGCACTCCAGGCGGGGCTCCTCAGCCATCAGAAATTGCTCCAAATTATAAAAAAAACTCAGAAAACGAATTTCAAGATGCCCTTGCTCGAAAAGATTTTGATAAAGCAAAAAAAATTCTTAAGAATGCAAATAATATAGAAGAATGGAGACGACTGAATCTTGAAGGCCTCATTACTATTTCTATGGGTGATTTGGTAGCGACGGAAAGGATTTTACTTAGAGCAATACGTTTTCCAGAATGTGGTGTTAAGCCATACAAAAATCTTGTAAGTGTCTACAGCCAAATGGGCAGGTTACGAGACGCACTTCCTCTTGCACAAAAGGCCCATGATATGGAACCGGACAGTCTGGACATTGGCTTATTGTATATTAATTGTCTACTTGATTTAGCCAGAGCAGAGGATGTAATTAAAGTCGCAGATAAACTTTTATTAAAAAATGAAAATCATAGACAACTAATGCTAGCTAAAGCATCAGCGCTTAGAGCTGGGTTCCGCCCAGACGAGTCCTCGGTGCTTAACGACAAAATTTTGGAGCTTTATCCTAACGAACCAACCGCGATGAGAATGAAAGCAGATATTTTAGGTGATAAAGACTCTGTAGCCGCTGTGGAACTCTACGATAAAGCTGCCAATATTGTGATGAAGACTAAGGGCAAGCCAGATATCGCAATGATGTGGAACTCAAGTTTACATCTCCTCAGAACCAGAGATTTTAAAAGAGGGTGGGAGTGCTGGGAATTAGGTTTTGCAAAAGAAGTTGGTACGATGGGACGAAATTTAATACCGCAAGTTAAAGTTCTTCCAAGGGCAGACAAAAACAAGGACTTCAATCCAGAGCATTGGACGTTAGTAGTTGTAGAGCAGGGAATTGGCGATCAGATTTTGTTTTTAAGCGTAATGGAAGAAGCCATCAAGGAGTTTAAAAATATTCTCCTGATAGTTGAATTAAGGATGAAAAGTATAATTGAGCGTTCGTTTCCAAATGTACAAGTTGGTTTACCAGGGTTATTGGAATCTTGGCAGAGTAATTCGTTAAAGAAAAATGGTTATATTCCTCTAGGTAGTCTTCCTGGCAGGTATAGACAATCAGTGGAAAGTTTTAAGAATTACAAGAAAGCATTTTTACAAGTAAACGGGGATCTTTATGTTCAATATCAACAGCAATTAAAAACCATTGCAAATGGCAGGCCAATCGTGGGGATATCATGGAGTGGCGGATATTGGGCTGCTCAGAAACGAGCTAAAGGATTAGCAATCGAAAATTGGCTTCCAATCTTCGAAAGAGGTGCATTATGCGTAAATTTACAGTACGGGGACACCTCAAAAGAAGAACAATTTCTGAAAGATAAAGGGTTTGAATTCATAACGTTTCCTAAAGTTGATTACAAAAAAAATCTGGAGGACTGGTTAGCTATTGCTGCGGCATGCGATGGGATTATTTCGGTCTCAACTGCCTTAGTTCATTTCGCGGGTGCTTGCGGACAGAAAGTTGGAATTGTTATGCCTGAACCTCAGGGTCCCTGGATACTGGGGATTGACGATACCTGGTCGATTGCTTACCCGAACGTTGCGATTTTCCGCAGAAATAGAGAAGAAACTGTCAGAGACCTTGTGGACAGAGTTGCTGGAGTGATCGTCAAATGAGTACATATAATGACAAAAATTTAAAGCTTAATAATATTGCACTTACTCAATTTGAAATGGCAAGGGAAATCCCTGCAGCACTTGATCTTTTTGCAAAGAAGCCTCAATCACTTGATATGCAAACCAGAATGCTTATTCTAAAAGTGAATGCGGCAATTCACAACCTTAAATCAAAAAATAAATTGACACTTGCCGTTGGCATAGATTTTTTATCGTTCTTGAACCCGATGATTGCTTTTTTGCACGGGGATAAAAAAGATAGGTTAGAAACATTGAGCCTTTCTCCACAGGAGCATTTAAAGGAAACTAAACTGCAAAAAGAATTGGATTTATTGATAGACAAAGCAAACATTTTTTCCTCCGATATTGAAGTGATAAGTAATGCTATAAAAAAAGATAGTTTGCTAATCGCAATTTTAAATGCTACCTCTATAAATCCTGCCCGAGAATGTATCGATGCATTTTCTACTGGAAAAGAAGGACTACTTCTAATCCACAATTATTCGATTGAACAATCCCCGAGCCATCACCTTTACGCCGTCGAACGAGGATTACGTATACTGGAAAATCCTGACGGTTCCGGAGAGTGTTATTCCTTGTAAAAAAAAACCCCGGCACAAGGCCGGGGTAAAGGTTATGGAGAATATACTACGATTACTGCAATAGCTGGAGAACCAACTGAGGTTGCTGATTAGCCTGGGCAAGCATTGCAGTTGCAGCCTGCTGGATAATCTGCGTTCTTGCAAGCTCTGAAGTTTCCTTCGCATAATCTGTATCACGAATTCTACTTTGAGCTGCTCCCGTACTAGTGACAACATTGCTTAAGTTATCAATAGTGTGGGTTAACCTGTTTTGAATCGAACCAAGGTTTGATCTTTCTGCCTGGACATAAGCTAGTGCCGAGTCGATCGCACCTAGAGCATCCGATGCACCCTGCTGAGAAGTAACAGTTATCTCAGAAATTGATGCGTTTCCGCCACCAGAAAGAGGACTGTAGTTCGAATTACTTCCGCTGGAAGATGCGAGGTTTACTGTCAATGGAACACTTCCATTACCATCCAACGCGACCGCGTCACCTTGTCCACTTCCAGGATTCCAACTTCCTGTCTTACCGGTAGCAGAAGTAAAGGACTGAAGAATAATTTGACCACCATCGTCTCTTCTAAAGAAGACGTTACCATCTGTATCCATTGAGACCTTAATGTCAGAACCTAAGATAGCATCTTCAACAGCCTCTACAAACTTTCCGGTACTTGTTGTGTTACTTATATCAACAACATGCGAATTCAGAGTGTAGGACTGAGTACCGTCCGATAACGTAAACCCGTACAAATCATCCCCTTCCAGGTTCAAAGTTGCAGTAGTAGCAACACCCTGTGTTCCATTCGCAGTACCACTGGTTTGCTTAACTTGATTCATGAACTGAAGATCAATTACATCACCTTGATCTGAAGTCACAGGAGTTACGGTCGCAACCAAATCCTTATGAGACTCGGGTGTCACGAATCCACCAATGTTCAACTCCCCACCATCTCTCTGGTAGAACGTGATGGCTCGTCCGTCTACCTGGTATTCAAACACATCCTTGTCATGGACCGCATTTAACGTAACCATCAAATCATCAAGCTTTGATTTTAAAGTTGATGGTTCAAATGGAATGTTTGTCTCCCAGGTTACCGCATTTGCCATCGCAGCACTAGAATTCGTGGAGGAACCATCAAGATAGTTTCCATTGATGTTAAAGTTAAACTTAGCCTCATCTTGATTAAATTCAACCCGAACCTGCGTTGACGCTACTACATCTCCCTGAGAGGTAGCAGAACTTGTGCGAACGTCATAATTTTTGTTCTGCGGACCTGTGACATACTCTTCAAGAAGTGGTCCAACCCCTGTGTTTGCTAATCCATTAGCAGAGGCATCGTAGCCAAATCCCAAAGATCGACCTGCAGTATCTCTAAACACCAATTCTGCAGTATCAGCATCATAGGTAACTGTAATGCTTGATGTATCGGCTGTCACAATCGCAGTTGAGCCATCAGCAACGTTCGTGCTAATGATAGAAATATCGGCTGAGGCACCATCTCTATTTACCAACGCATTTTGAATAGCCGAGGCAAAAGCTGCACCCGAGAACAAATCACCCGCCGCAGCAGAACCGTTTACACCTATAGTGAAGTCCGCTGAGGATTGCTCTCCGTCCACTGCAAAGAGGAACCTATCCGTGCCAGTTGCTGAGAAGTCCATACCAAACGCAGCGGTATTCATTTTCACCCGCATTTCAGACGCAAATGCATTTTTCGAAGCAAGAATAGAAGCTGCGCCTGGCTCGTTCGTAGGTGTGACAGTCATGTTTCCATCATTACTACTGAAAAACTCAACAGCAAGTGCACGACCTTCTCTGTTCGTAATTTGCAATGTGTCTCCAGAATAAACAACACCGAATTCTTGGACATCGAAACTAGAGTCCGCACCATAGTTGGCTACAATTCCAGCAGAAAGGGCTGCCATTACTGATGCTTCTATTTCATTTGCAACAGTAGAAGATAGACTTGCAGAACCGCCAATGGCCAGTCTGGAAGTCCTAAAGTCAGCCATGACATCACCATCACCGTTGGTTATTGCAAATCCATATTGGGCTGCTGCACCTGCACTTGAACCAACAAGATCAGAGAAGCGAATGGTCATTTGAGATTCTTCCGTTCTACCAGTAAATTCTGCGGTAGCCTGTGTCTGCATATTACCATCGGCAGTAGCAAGTAAAATCGGCTCACTCAAACCATCAGTTTGTGCATCGTCAACTACATCAAACAAAACTTGTGAATTTGATTGTGCTGCGTAACTAGATAAAGATACCTTTCCACCAGCAGAGTTTGTAACCTTCAAGGTATCGCCAACCCACTCCGCTGTTAGATTATTTCGCATTGTTTCACGCGCTAACAAACCACCTGAATTAGCCTCATCAGTACCAAACAAAGAGCCATCACCTGCGCCCTGGGAAACCTTTAATCTGCGTCCCTCCTGGTCAGTAACTGTGAATGACCCAGAACTGGTTCCAGCACCGATACGTGCATCAAACAACCGTTCTAACTCTGAATCCAGTGCTGAAACGATTTGTGTTTCTGTCACTGCCGTTCTCGTAACCCCAGTTGTTGATAATAATTTATCGCGCAAGTCCACTTGCACAGTAGCTCCACCATCAACAGAAATTGCAAATTTTACTTTTCCAAAATTAGCGGTATTTGTGAGATCAAGAGCATTTCCAATATCCGCAGAAAAGTTTGTCGTTGACCCTGTTACAACTGAGTCTGTTTGCCCACTTTGACCGCTTAAATTCAAACTGGCCGCAAACGCATCCTTGCTTACCTGGCTTGTCATGTCTACGGTTAAAGCAGCCACCTCGGCCGTGAGACCTGATACTCCGTCAACAAGTTTAAAAGTGTAGGCATCACTTCCAGAATTATTCAAAAATTTCAGATCTACAACTGTTTGTGTAGGAGCAGTACCTTGTGCAACTGCCCCCTCAATTACCCCGGCACCATCAATGCCGCTGGATGAGGAAGCTCGTTGAGCCATAGAAGCTGCAGCAGAATTGGATGTAGCAACACCTAACACACTAGAGTGCATACTTCCAATTGAGATGTTCATAGTTTGATTTTCATTCGAACCTATTTGAAATACTTTCGAATTATATGACCCATCTAAAACATTGATCGAGTTAAATTGTGTTGTATCTGAAACTCGATCAATTTCTGCAGCTAATTGATCAATCTCGTCTTGGATGTATCTGCGATCAAGATCACTATTCGTATCATTGGCAGCTTGCAGTGCTAGCTCACGCATACGTTGAAGCATGTTTGTAACTTCTTCCATTGCACCTTCAGCTGTTTCAGTAAGTGAAACGGTGTCATACGCATTTTTAACTGCCATATTCAATCCACGAATCTGAGAATCCATTCGTGTGCTTATCGCAAGACCCGCAGCATCATCTTTAGCAGAATTTATTTTATTACCTGTCGAGAGACGCTCCATGGTCGTCGACAATTTTCTGTTGTTGATATTGGATGAATCCTGCGCAATCAACGACTTTAAGTTAGTGTTAATTACTGAGTTGCCAGACATGTAACATCTCCTTCAAAAAAAATTTAAGTTGGAAGCTTCTAAATCCACCAAAAAGCTTCTTGTACGTGAGGGAGATCGTCGAATGGAAAAAAAACTTGACTTAATTCAAACGAATTCTGCCAAAAAATTAATTTAGTGTTGTAAAAATAGCAAAACCCCAGGCTTAAGCCTGGGGTTTATGCTTTCTGTCCTACTATGTATCGGAATTCTAAATCGATACTTTAGAAGACCTACTACTGAAGTAATGCCAACACTATTTGCGGTTGCTGATTCGCTTGAGCCAACATGGCAGTTGCTGCCTGCTGAATAATCTGCGCTCTAGCCAATTCCGCAGTCTCTTTTGCATAATCTGTGTCTAAAACACGACTTCTGGCAGACGCTGCGTTGGTCATAGCATTAGTCAAGTTGTCAACAGTGTAAGTCAATCTATTTTGTATCGCACCAAGATTTGACCTTTCTGCCTGTACATAACTGATACCCGCATCAATTGTTGCTATCGCCTGTGTTGCACCCGCTTGTGATGCAACACTCATGTTTGCAATTGAATTTCCACTGGAGGATACACTTGAACTACTACTAGTAGAGGAAGTAGAAGTGGAAGTTGTGGTTGATGTTGACCCCGCAACTGACCCAGTGCCTGACACATTGTAGGATGTGCCTTGTCCAGAATCAGGAGTCCACACTCCCGTGGTGCCCTTGGCGGCTGTAAGAGACTGCAGTATTACTGCCCCGCCATCACTTCTTCTGAAAAATACATTTCCAGATGTATCCATAGTTACATTGATACCTGAACCCAGTAAAGCCTCTGTAACCGCGTTGCCAAAGTTATTTGTGCTCGTTGTATCATCGATATCGACTATCAAATTACTAGCTGTATAACTTTGTGTGCCATCTGAAATCGTCATGGAGAAAACATCATCTCCACTAAGCGTTAGTGTCGCTGCTGTGGCAACTCCTTGAGTTCCAATAGCTGTCGCGGCAAGAGCTTTATCATGGTTTTGGAATACCATTGTCTGGTTAGTTCCTTGACCTGACGGAGTTGTAATACTTGCAGTCAGATCTTTATGAGTGGACGCCGTAACAAAACCACCTAGAAGAATTTCTCCACCATCCCTCTGCCTGAAGGTAATAGACTTGTTAGTCCCATCAATAGCATACTCAAACACAGATTCCGGATGAACACCATTTAGAGTAGTCATCAAGGTATTAAGCTTATTTTGGAGTGCAGATGTATCGGAACCGAAATCAACACCTACTGCTGCCGCCATCGCAGCACTAGAGTTGGTTGAGGACCCGTCGAGATATTTTCCATTAAGTGTGAAGTTGAAAGAGGCGTCAGAAGTACTGAAAGCCAAAGTAACCTCCGAGGCGTTTATAACATCACCTTGAGCAGCTCCTGAGAAGTCCCTCTTAACCGTCAATCCCTTGTTTGAAGCTCCAGTAACTTCCTCCAACAAAGGTCCGTTCGAGGTCGTGAGAGTACTCGATCCTGCATAAGCGAATCCCATTGCCCTTCCTGCATTATCCCTAAATACCAATTCGGCCGTATCTGCGTCAAATGTCACCGTGATGTTAGAAAGGTCAGCGGTCGCAATTGCGCTTCCCGTATTCGGATTATTAATGGTATTGTCTGACGCTCTTACTGCAGTTTGAATCGCAGATGCAAAGTCTGCACCAGTTTTCAATCCGCCAGTTGAACTCCCGTTTACACTAATCGAGAGATCAGAGGATGCATTAACCCCATCTAATGTAAATGTGAAGAGGTCCGTGTTGGCCGCAGACAAATCCTGGCCGAAAGTCGAAGTGTTTAACTGAACTCGGGTCTCCGAAAAATATGCGTTTTGACTTGCCAGAATTTGTGCAGCACCTGGTTCATTAATCGGAGTCACTGTCATAAATCCGTGCGTGCTACTGAAGTTTTCAATTGCCAAAGCTCGGCCTTGAGAGTTACTTATGATAAGTTGATCACCTGAGAACGTAACTTCGAACTCATTTATGTCTATTGAACTATCTGTATCATCAAGAGTAGCGATTCCTGTCGTTAATGCAGCCAATACTGAAGCCTGAATCGTAGCATTGTCGAGAGTTGACAATAAACTCATGTCACTTACCGACCCGTATTCATGGCCTGCACCATCAGTAATTTTGAAAGAGTACTGTGCTGTAGCGCCTGAACCAACTCTGTCAGAAAATCGGATTGATAAAGAACTATTTTCAACATTCCCGCTATATGTTGCTGTTGCCATAGTTCCCGGAGCAGCATTTGCAGTCGAGAGTAAAATTGGCTCATTGACCCCTTCTGACTGGGAATCTGTCACAGTATTAAACAATACTTGACTGTTGGAGGCAGCCGCATAATTAGACAAAGCTACCTTACCACCAGCCGTATTCGTGGCAACAAGAGTATCTCCACTAAAAGCAAATGTTAAATTATTTCTTACTGTCTGGTTAGCAAGAAGACCACCTGCATTAACTGCATCTGTACCAAACATTGTTCCATCGCCCGCTCCTTGAGTAACTTTCAACCGGCGACCATTCTGGTCCTCAATCTGTATCTTATCTGCTGAAGTGGCTGAAGCACCGACGCGGCCATCAAACAACCTTTCCAACTCAGAGTCAAGAGCAGAGATAATTTGGGTCTGACGGACTGACGATGCATCAAGCCCTGATGTCGATATCAATTTATCTCTCAAATCAATTTGGGTTGTTGCTCCACCATCGACGGAAATTGCAAACCTGACTTTACCGTAATTAGCAGAGTTAGTTAAATCAAGAGTTCCGCCAATTGTGGAAGAAAACGCGTTAGCTCCCGTAACCACTGTATCGGTTTGACCTGACGCAGCACTAAGATTTAATGCACCAACAAAAGCGTCCTTACTTACAGAATTGGTCATATCTACGGTCAACGCGGCAATTTCGGCGGTTAGTCCTGAATTACTATCAGTTACCTTGAAAGTATACGCATCCTGCCCTGAGTTATTCATAAACTCTAAGTTGACAACAGTCTGAACAGCTTCCGTTCCCTTTGCTGTAGCACCTCCGGTTGTTGCCGTTGTTGTGCTAGTTGGTGTAATTGAAGAATTTGCAACGGCAGCAGAATTAGAAGTTGCAACCCCCAACACATTCGAAGACATACTTCCAATAGAAATATTCATAGTTTGGCCAGCATTCGCACCAATTTGGAACACTTTGTTTGCGTAACTTCCGTCCAAAACATTTATTCCGTTATATTGAGTTGTACTTGCTATCCTGTCCAACTCAGTAGAAAGTTGATCGATCTCATTTTGAAGAAACTCTCTGTCAGCATCACTATTTGTATCACTTGCGGACTGAATCGCTAACTCCCGCATTCTTTGTAAAATGGATGTGACCTCCTGCATGGCCCCTTCAGCAGTTTCCACAGTAGAAATGGAATCATTCGCATTTTTAATAGCTGACTGGAGGCCCCTTGTCTGGGCATCCAACCGAGTTGCAATCGCCAACCCTGTTGCGTCATCCGATGCTGAATTGATTCGCTTACCTGTGGAGAGTCTCTCCATAGCCGTACCCAATCTCTGAGTATTTTTCGTTAGCGTGTCTTGCGCTATCAGTGATTTAATATTGGTGTTAATTACTGTCATCGATATCTCCTAGATTCTCCAATTTTATTGTTTAAATACAACGACTGATACTAAATTACAACATATGATATTTTTTTGCAACACTTTTTTTTATAATTTTTCATCTAGTAAAACCCCTTTTAATTTTTCAAGATTGTGTGCGAGCTTAAGAACGGTTTCACTGGGAATTTGACGAACGATCTCACCAGACTCTTTTCTCTTAACCGTTATAACTACGTCATTTGCGACCTTGTCCACGGAGAAACCTAATTCGCTCTGAAGTTTTTCAAGCTCATTATTGATTTCCTTAACTGCCGCCCTTACCTTCTCTTCGTTAGTCTTTAACGTTTCAGCTAAGGTTTTTGTGGTAGCGACCGACTTGTTCTTTAGGGAAATGTCCAATTTGGTCTGGATACCTTGCGTAACCGGAGTTGCTTTGGGAGTGGACGAACTCCTTCCTTCAGCCAGCTTGACGCTTTTAGAATTATTTGCATCCAAATTAGCAGACGCTATTGCAGATTTGACGTTATTAACTTTATCCATACCCATACCCTCGTGCATATTTATTTACGCTCTTCGGCGCTTTATTCTTTTACACGATAAGGGAATCGACAAACTAAAAAAAAACTTAAGTAAATTTAATGAAATTTTTTAAAATAATTTCAGAAACTTTTTATGTTATTGTTTTAGTTAACTTTTTTTTATATATTTTTTTTATTATTTATTTGAGTACATGCTCAACATTGCATCAAAAGACCCTTGCAAGGATGTTCTTGTTGAATTGTATTGACTAACTAGAGCATCCATTACAGCGAACTGCCGCGTATATCGCTCAAGAAGAGCCTCATATCGCACTTTTAAGTCTTCTAAATCGCTCTCATACCTGGATTTATCTGATTCCGCAGTATTTGTCTGTCTTTTCACGATACCAGATGTTGATAACATCCCATCAAGTTTTTTAACCGCGTCGCCAGAAATACCTTTCGCGGTGTCTGTTGAACTGGCATTTCCTCCAAAAAGAGTTACAACTTCATCGAAGTTGTTTTCTAATGCATTTCTTAATTTATCGTCATCAACAGTCAAAATCCCATTTCTGTCCAATGAGAAGCCTATATCTCTTAAGGCGGAAAAGTTCTCAGAAGGAGTAGTAGAGTTCGAAATCAACATACTTCGCAAAGAGTTTTGTATCGTTCTGACTGACGTTTCCCCATAAAGAGAGCCACTTAAGATGTCATCAGGATCCTCCCTGTTAGCTGGTCCTGTCAAAATATCGAAGTCTGATACAGTCTCGTTATACACCGTAGCCAAATCTTTGATAGCTTCCTGTAAGGAAGCAGTATCCGTAGAAATATTTACCGTTGCAGCCGCTGAAGACGGTGCCAGCAGCTCCATTGTTACTCCCTGAACAATATCGCCAATTAAATTCGAACCTCTGCTTACAGACATTCCATCTACAACTAATTTTGCATCCGATGCGGACTGGATAGAAGAAAATGAAAAAGCCGCTAACGAGGAATTCGCAGAAAATGCACTAGATTCGGATATCGTTACATCCACTACCCCAGAAATATCTGCAAAAGTTGGAAATGCCACATCGCCGTCGGAACGGGTGTAATTAATGGTTAACTGCCCATTCCCGCCATCCGAAATCGTACGTCCAGCAGAGCTGGTTATAAAACTATCTGCTTCCAGCGCTGATTTTACTCTAGCAGATATTATGCTGGGGCTTTCCCCCGCAGAAACAGCTATAGAAACTCCAGCAACCGTAAAGGACCCTGTCGACTGAGCAGTCCCAAAAGCAAGACTTTGAACCTCTGGCTGTGAACTGGTCGTGGTGATTGTAAATTCGTTATCCTCTCCAGTCTGACCAGTCAGCAAAATCTTGTAAGGATCGGTTCCACCTGACCCATCGTTTATTAATTGTGCGTTAATTCCGAGAGTAGATGCGGCAGAATTCAGCTCTGTGACGATACCTATTGGAGTGGTAGAAGCACTGCCAACATTAATTTCTTGCATACCATTTCTTACTGTCGAGAACGTAGAAGTTAAATCAGATGATCCTGTAGATGAAACCGATAAGACAGATGTAGATACATCCCCTTCGGCAAGTTCATAGGTAACAATTAGTGAACCATCAGACTTTGCTTCAATTTGTCGACCATCATATGTACTCACAAATGAGCTTCCGCCAGCTTCCAAAGCTTCCTTCACCTTTGATGCGACGGTTGCAGCGGAGTCGCCAGCCGCTAATGCAACATTGATTCCAGACACTGTGATTGTTCCCGCTGCCGAAACAGCAGAGAAAGAAAGCTGCTGTATTTCTCGAGTTTTTACCTGAATTGCAAATGGCTCTCCACCATTAATCTCGGCCTTTGTGGCAGAAAACCCAGTTGATCTCTGTCTAGAAGCAAGCGCCAAAGACTGGACTTCAATACTATGACTGCCAGGACTTGCCAGAAAGGAAGCAGATAAATTAATTGCAGCGGAATTAGAATTAGAAACAGAAAACTTTTTAAAATCGGCAGCTGAGTCAAGGTTTTGAAATGCCCCCTTGAACCGATCCAACACATTTTTCACTATTCCGAGCCCAGATATTTTTGCAGAGCTTTTATCAATTTTTGATTGAACCAGACTTTCTCTAGGAACTTTTTCTGCATCGACAAGAGCCTGAGCAAGCTCTTTAATATTAATGCCAGAGCCAGCATTTAGCGCAGAAACGATGTTTGTATTATCCGTAGCCACTTTCTATTCTCCAAATACAACTTTTTTATTTAAAACAACCCTAAATCTGATATCGTCCCCAATCCAAAAATCTTTAATTTTATTAACTTATGTAATTGAATAAATTCAAGTTAGAAATCTGTGAAAAACTACTTTGCGTAGCTTGCAAAGCAAGCATATCTTTTTGCATTTGCGTAACAGCTTTACTGTAGTCAAGGTCTTCTAGATTCGAAAGAATTGTACGTAACTGAAGGACCGTTTCTTCGTTAACTTCTCTTTGGGTGTTTATTGACGCCATTTCAGAGCCAACTTGAGCAGTTGCAACTGCGATATTAAAAGACGCCTGGTCGAGATCATCAATTCCTTGATTAATCGCACTTGTGTCTGACTCTCTTATACCAAGAGCAAGTTCTTCTAATGCTTCGAAAAATCCTTTTCCAACCGTTTCTCCTGAATCGGTTTCTCTTAAAACTCGCCCGAAGACATCTGTTCCTGTTCGATTAAATCTAATATAACGCTGCTCACTCACCTGAACCTCATTTCGAGTTTCATCACCGTAATATATAACGCCTCCATGACCACTCTTCTGAAAAGGTTGAACTTGAATTCTACTTCCTGAAAAAATATAGTTTTCATTAACATCCTGAGTATTTGCTAATGACAATAAGTCCTGAGTTAATCCCTCCACTTCAATGGCTACTAACTCCTTGTCTCGTGGGCCTAGTGTCCCATTCGCAGCTTGAATTGACAACTCTTTAATACGCGTCAAAATATCGTTCACTCCGTTTAGCGCAGTCTCTTCGGCAATGAGCCTGTTTTCCGCGCCCTCGATATTACCTGCAAAAGACTCCTGCTTGTTTAAAACAGACTTTATGCGCTGGATCGCAGTTGCTTTTTCAGGTGCATCACTTGGGTTTACTACTTCCTTACCACTCGAGAGCTTGGTTTGCGTTTTCGCCAATTCAGACTGCCCTCTTATCATCTGGTTAGTGGACCTGTCGAAAAAAAGCGATGTAGATACTTTCATTCTTTTTCTCCTTACCTAATAGCAATAATCGCATCGAATAGTACAGAGGCGGTCTGCATTACTTTTGCTGACGCCTGATATGCCTGCTGATAACGTACTAAATCCGCAGCCTCCTGATCAAGGCTAACTCCAGCAACTTGATCTCTTTTTACAACGTTTTCATCGTATACAACTGTCAAAGCCTCTTTTGTAACTCCCGCACGCTGGGCAAAAGTACCAATATTCGTTATCAAAACATCGTATTTTTCAGAAATAGAAAATCCTTCCGCCCCACCAAAAACTTTCTTTTTCTCTAACTCTGCTATCTGAATAATATTTGCATTATCCCCAATACCATCAACATTTCCATCAACTTTGAATGAATCCCCGCTTTTGGGTAACCCATCCAATCGTATAAACAACCCTTGATAATAGATTCCTCCCTTGGTTACATCGAAATTGCGCTCTGCAAGAATCGTTTCTGTTTTGTCATCTACGATGTTATATGTTTGGTCGTTAAGAAACTTTACTGTGAACGGGCTTTGTCGAAGTATAGCGATTGGATCAACTTCTTCTACTGTAAAAGAGGAGGATAATGCAAACGAAGAATCACCCTCGGAAAATACTAGAAAATCTTCAGGCACTGACCCACGAATGTATAAACTTGTATCAAAACCCAATCTCTCTAAATCTTTAGGTGAGCCATTTTCACCCAATCCCAAACGTATTTCAGCAGGTGACTCATCGAGACTCAGTAATGATTGCTCAAAATCTCTTTGATAGAAATTCGCATTTACATTCAGAACATTTTTACCAGCGATATCTATCCCCTCCCCATTTTCCGTAGAAATTACCAACGCACCTGAGTTGTCAACAAACGCAAAAACATGACCAAGTCGATAGTCAATTTCAGAAGCTGAATTAATCGCATCTCGAACAGTCTCGACATCAGAAAATGCACCCGGAGCGCCTAACGAAACATTATTTATAGTAAGACCCTCATCAAAATTCATATCCCTCGCCAACACTCTTATCTGGTCGACAGTTCTCAACATCTCTATTTCTCCGCGATAGTCTGTTGAGGTAATACTCAATACATTTGATGCTGATACGCCCTCAATGTTTATATTTTTCCCGGTTCTGTTATTGATTACCAACATTCCATCCGGATTTATGTAAGCACCAACACCTGTAATCTCTGTCTTATCATTAATAAAGTCGCGCAACTTTAATGCTGTTTTATCCCTGGTGTTTAGTTCTGCTGACCTTGTTCTCTCATCAGCATCGAGAGCCAAAAGAGACTCCTCCTCCACAACGGTTGTACCATTGATGACCAATCCAGCAGTCGGGACCAAACTTTTTGGATCAATGATTATTTCGGTCGAAGCCTTGACAATAATCCCGAGCTCGCGAACTTGCGGTTTTAACCATTGCCGTACATCGCTTGCCTCAAGCTCCTCGTCTGTTGGCATTTCAAGCCTAGTCAATTCTTTCCCGTTTATTGTAAAAGTACCGTCATCAAACCCCTCTCCGAGTCCTCCTGCAAAAATAGACTTTGACTGAATTTTACCCACAACGAATTCGGTACCCTCTACGACATGATCTAAACCCAATTCTGTAAGTGTCTGAGGACTTCCTCGAACACCATAAAAAATATCTAAATCCCGATAGCCGCTTTGACCTCTCTCATTTAGGTAATCATTAATATAAGTTGAACCTTCTATGAAATTTGTATCAGCCTCTTGCGCTGCTTGTATAAACTCATTTCCAGAGCGCTTACGAATAAGTTCTTTTTCCGCTTCCAATAACTTTCTACCCAGCCTGTTTTCTTCGAAAGAAATTTCTCTGGCACCAAATGATTTTCCGGCAATATGATTACCATCCCGACTAAATAATTGCAGATTAACCGGAAGATCGCCTCTTTGAGATATATTGAGTTGTATATCCGCATAACCAGCTGGAATGATAGAAATCGGGTTAGTTGGGGAATCATCATATTCTTTAACGATTGAATCTAACTCATTGAAATTTTGATCTTGAAGAACATTTTTAAGTATTAAATTTTCTTCATCATAAAAATTTTCTTTCGGATTTTGCAAAACGTTAATCGCTGCATTAATTCCGCTTGGATTGTCTTCTGAATCGATGATTCGAAAATTTCCAGCGGCGGCAATCAACGCTGGATTTTCAAAAACTAAATTAATTCCTGATGAAGGCCTGTTTCTAGACTCTAAAAACAGAGTCTCACCATCTTCAGGATTACCTTCAAACTCAACTAAAAGTCCATTGATTTCAATACTCTCAACTCCAGATACGGACAATCCGGTAGCTTTATCTGTAGCAGTCCATAACCCTCTTTGAGTTGTTTCGCTTATCAAACCTTCAGAGGATAAGGCTCCAGGAGAAATACTAAAAAAACCAAATTCCTCGCTTCGAATATTTATCTGCCGGTCTGTTTCTTTTGAAAGTGAAAGCGTCCTTCCATAATTTGCATCTAAGAATTCAAACAAACCATCTCGCACTTCCTCAAGGGAAACCTCCTCTCCAACATCTTCTATTCCTAAAAAAGGTATTGTAAATTTGCTGGTAGAACCGTTAATTGTAATTTCGATAACATCGCCTTTTCGAAACCGACCTTCAATAAATAGGTTTGAAACCTGGCCAGCTTCAGCATCAAACTGAAACTCAATATCATTTGTTTTTAGCTGCAGGGGATCAATAACTTTTGGGTATAAATTAACATTAGAGACTTTTTCATTTGACAATACCGTGAACTCAGGATTAATTGTGAAAAGATCATCTCCTGCTTTGCCACTTAAGTCTAATCCTTTTTTATGTATATCATTTACCTCAAAAACAAAGGTCTTCGCTAAGTTATCAATTTCTCTGAGAGTAGGTTCAAGTAACGTTTTTCTAAATGCCAGTAGCCCTCCCAAATTACCTCCGCCGATACTTGAAACCGCCTCCACTTCGCTAGTATATTGGCCCAATTGTAAGTCAACCTTGCTGATATCATTTTCATTAAAGGTCGCAAATAGCCTTTCGAAATCTAGATCTGAAACTATAACACCGCTAGAAAAAGTATTAGTTAAACTTACATCGACCGACCCATTTGGCGCCTCATCAACCTTTACTTTTACTAACTCAGATAATTCTCTTAAGACCTGATCTCGCTCATCAAGCAATTGCATTGGCTGTCTAGACAATATCCTGGTAGATGCTAGTTGTTTATTAATATTAGCTAACTGTTCTGACAAGATATTTACTTTAGTTATATCTGAATTAATGGCCTCCTCTGTCTCACTAACTACAAGATCAAGTTGACTAGATATTTCCTTAAAACGTGCAGTCAGTCCTTCGGCATCTGACATAAATACAGTTCGTTGAACTAGCGACGAAGGGTTGAGAGAAAGCTCTCTTGCTGAATTAAAAAAAGTATCGAGAGCTGAAGAAAGACTAAGGTTTTCATTACCTAATATATTTATCACTCGATTCGCATAATCAACCATTGGATTTTGTTGATTTAATTCACTACTACTATTTCTAAGGCTATTCTCAATAAATTCGTCGTATAATCTCCGAACTCCATCAAGCCTTGCTCCCGTTCCAAAAAAAGATTTTCCAAATTTTGTCGGGGTGTTCTCAGCTAATGTAACTTCCTGACGCGAATAGCCTTCGCTATCCACGTTTGCGATATTATTTGCCACAGTTGCAAGTGCTCTTTGATAATTAGTTACTGCTCCAGTAGCTATTGAATTAATATCACTCATTTATTTTTAATTTCTATACCTAAAGTTTTAAAAAGTTACTTTCAGTCTTCTGTTTCTGCTTTGTTGTCTATTTGCTCATTACGATTATTAATATTTGTAAGAGGGTTAAAATTTAAACGATTTTCTTTTTGAGACCTGTTGAGAGGAATTGATGTTTGCGTTTCGCCAGTTTTTAACTCTAATAATTTATTTTCTTTCTCAAGAGGGTAGGAATGATTCAAATTAAAACGCCTCTCTAAAATATCTTTTGAGGAAACATTAATTTTATCCAAATGAGTCTCAATCATTTTTGCCAAACCAAGGCCCCCACGTCGAGACATTGCGACTGCAATCTCTCGATCATACATTTGCTCAAATGTTTCCATTGTTTTAGATCTATTTTCCTCATTTCTCGGCACAGCGGCCCGCATGGACTTTAACATCATTTGAACAAACATTGCCTCGAATTGTTTAGCCACCTCTTTTGTGGCCATTTTCTCATTACGCGTTGCTTGGGCTTTAAGTTCTCCATAGCCTTTAAAATCCAATGCTGATCGAGGGATATTGTTAAGATATTCCATACTTAGATAATCACTAGCTCAGCTCTGAGGCTTCCTGAACTTTTTAGAGCCTCGATGATTGCAATTAAAGAAGATGGGGTAGCGCCAACTTGATTAACAGCATCTACAATTTGTCTTAGATCAACTCCAGGTTGAAACAAAACCATTGGGTTATTCGGTTCTGCTACTTCAACCTCTGCATTTTGAACACCAACGGTATCACCTTGAGAAAATGGTAATGGCTGACTTACCTCATTTGTTGCAGCAACCGAAACAGAAATTGTGCCATGTGATACTGCTGCAGCGGTTACTTTTACCTGCCTACTGATAACGACAGTGCCAGTTCGAGAATTTATTACAACCCTAGCAGGAGGTTCAGCTGGTGAAACCTCAAGATTTTCCACCATACTTAAAAAAGAAACTCTCTGCGTTGTATCGGTTGGCGCCTCAATCGCCACAGAAACAGGGTCTAGTGCTTTAGCAACGTCGCTACCAAATGTTTCATTAATTTTATTCACTATAATATTGGTTGTTGAAAAATCGCCTTCTCTAACATTCAAAATAACGTAATCGCTTCTCTCAAAAGGAGTTGCTACCTCTCTTTCGACAATACCTCCATTCGGCAAACGAGCCGAAGTAGGTACTCCAACAACAACTTTTGAGCCTGCGCCAGCAGCATCAATTCCTGTTGCTGTTAAAGCTCCCTGGGCAAGTGCATAAACCTCTCCATCCGCACCTCTTAAACTGGTCAATAGGAGATTACCACCCCTGAGATTCGTTGCCTTTCCTATCGCGGATACGCTTACATCAATCCGTTGTCCTGGTTTCGAAAAACCGGGAAGCTCCCCGGTAACCATGACCGCAGCAACATTTTTTAAATCTAGTCTTCCTGTAGCTTGGTTTGCCGCTTCAAAATCAGCCAATTGTCCAGTAATACTAACCCCAAGCTTTCCAAGCACAGATGCTAAACTCTGAGTTGTAAAAAAAATACTAGCCCCATCACCAGTGCCCTGGAGTCCAACAACTAAGCCATATCCGATCAATTGGTTCGACCTAGCTGCTGCAAAACTAGCTAGATCTTTAACCCTATCAGCAAGAGATGTATCGCATAAAACCAAAAGAAAAAAGACTGCGGTGAGCTTTTTTAATAAAAATGGGTATGGATATTTTTTATTAAAATTCATGTGCTCACCGCATATCAAAATGGCCAAAGTTTGAACAATAAAGAAGTCCCCCATGGGACCCTGTTCGCACTATCTAATTCTCCACTGCCAACGTAAGAAATCTGCGCATTAGCTAACCGGCGAGAAAAAACTGTACCGTTTGGTGCGATGTCTTCTGTTCTTACTATCCCAGCTACTCTTATAACTTCACTACCCTCGGATAAATCTAATTTTTTTTCTCCCTTAACAACTAAATTTCCGTTCGGTAAAATTTGCACAACACTTACAGCGATTTGCCCGGTCAAACTTGCTTCCTGACCAGCAGTTCCGCTTGCTTCACTGGTAATTGTTGACCCGTCAACATTAAGTCCACCAATATTATTTTTTATTATTGGAATTTTTCCAAGATAACCTCGCGCAACGTCATTTTCAGTTTCACGTTCCACAGTTGTATTTTGAGTTCTAGAAGCTTGAGCTCTTTCATCTAATACAACAACAACGATATCCCCGACTTTAAAATTTTTCCTGCGACCGAACCAACTGTCACTAATACCTCCAACAATTCCAGGGCCGTCATTATATAAAGATCCGGTAACGGGCTTTTGTGTTTCCGACAGTTCCGGAAATACCGGAGCAAAATCAGGATCAGGTAGGACCCGTTGCTTTGAAGCACATGATCCTAAGACGATACAAGTTGTTACTAGTAACAAACGATTAAAGCTACGCATTTTTTTTACCTATTTATAAATTATTATTCAAGAAACGAAGCATTCCATCTGTCGCGGAAATTGACTTTGAATTCACTTCGTAAGCCCGTTGTGTTTCAATCATATTCACCATTTCTTCAACAACATTAACGTTCGATGCCTCTAGAGTTCCTTGTCTTATAATTCCGGCACCCTCAAGACCAGGGTTTAAAACATTAGGCACACCGCTAGCAATAGTTTCTTTGTATAAGTTCGAGCCAATTGGCTGCAAACCAGCGTTATTCAGAAATCTTGAAATCTGTATCTGTCCTAAAACCTGCTGACCTTGACCCGCAAAAAGCTCTACGGAAACAATTCCGTCTCTTCCTATTGTGACGCTTGACGTATTTGGCGGAAGCGTTATAACTGGTTGCAAAAGATCTCCATTTGAAGTAACGAGTTGACCAAGATTTGATAATTTAAAACCACCGTCTCTTGAATAAGCAATTGTTCCATCTTGCTGTGATATCTGAAAAAATCCATCGCCATCTATTGCAAGATCCAAAGCATTATCGGTAGTTATGATATTTCCCTGATTGTGAATCTTTTCATTTGCTAAAACTCTTGTTCCGGTACCCATGAGCAACCCAATTGGAGCCTGTGTGTCCGCACCTGTTTGTCCACCAGCTTGCCGAATATTCTGGTACAGAAGATCCTCAAAAACTGCTCTTTCTCTTTTGAATCCAGTAGTAGAAACGTTGGCGAGGTTGTTTGAAATAACGCTCATCCTTCTTTGTTGTGCGTCTAAACCAGTCTTAGAAATAAATAAAGATGCATCCATAATAACCCTCTTCTAAAAATTAGTTGTTACGCATCATTGTTGTACCAGATTCATCGATCGTTTTTGCTTCTTTAATGAACCTCACTTGTGATTCGTAATCTCTTTCATGTTCAATGAGATTTATCATTGCGTGAATTGGGTTGACGTTGCTACCTTCCAAGACACCCGATGTAATGGATGGAACAACTTCTCCACTTTCAAAATCACCATTTTCTGCCACATTTTCACCAATTGCCTTAAATAGGCCGTCCTCTCTTCTTACCAAAAAAGTATCCTTAGCTTCTCTTATTAAAATTTGTGCAATTTCCACATTCGGAGCCACGCCAACAACTGTGGGGTCCTTAGTCACAATAGTGCCGTCTCGAGTAACGGTAATTTGAAAGCCGAGGGGAACGTTTACAGGTGTGCCCTCTTCACTAAGAACTATGTGACCTTGACCGTTTTCAAGAATGCCACTGTTATTAACCCTCAAATCACCTCTCCTGGTAAAAGCGAGTTCTCCATTTGGCGCTTGCACGCCCATCACTGTTTTATTATCCATAGCAATATCTAATGCTTTATTAGTGACCATTCGAGCCCCAGGTTCCAAATTAATTCGATCAGTAGTCCTACTTTGCGGCTGGATACGTGTGTCGTAGCCATCCCCTCTAGTTTTAATGGCGATTAACGCCTGGTCAAAACTTTTTTTAAAACCTACTGTGGAAACGTTTGCAAGATCATTTGCTTCAACTTGCCTCTGAGGTCTGCGTTCATTAATCCCAGCCAGAGCTGTATATATTAATCGATCCATTCTTTAACCTCCGTGTGTGTTACTCATATGGCTATCGAATATTGATGATTGCTTGAGTGAGAGTATTATTCGTTTCAATCGCTTTTGCATTTGCTTGGAAATTCCTTTGGTTAGTTATTAGCTCAATCAATTCTTGCGTAAGGTCAACGTTCGCCCTTTCCCTAGCACCAGCACGAACCGTGCCAAAACCAGCTGTACCCGCCTCGCCTAACGTTGTTGAACCAGATTTTGAAGTGGCAAAATAACTTGCATCACCAATCTGTCTTAAACCAGTTGGATTGGCAAAGTTTGCTAAAACAACTTTAGCTAAGTTTTTCTGACTACCATTCGAATAGTTCGCACTAACTAACCCGTCATCCCCAATATCCAAACCAATTAAATCTCCCTCCGGTCGTCCATTTTGATTCTGAGCAAGAACTGAAAATGGATTGGAAAATTGAGTAGAACCAGCATAATTGACAGCAAATTGCAAAGTAGCTCCGGAATCACCAATCGTCGTACTCTTAAATGCAATTGCCGACAATGGAGAAGATAAATTACCAGCAGTATCGAAAGTTAACTCGCCCTTATCGAAGAAAATTGGTGAGAATAAATCTCTTGTCTCTTCCTCCGAAAAATCTCCAGGGTTAGAGGTCTCTAAACCATCTCTGTCAACAAACAGTGGAAACCCCTCGTCATCAGTTGCCTGGGGCGGTTCGATAAATTCACTTGTGCTTCCCTTAGCGCTTTCGATGTCAGAAAGACCCCAGATACTAGGACCGCTTACCTTAAGAAAAGAAGCATCGCCAGTAGTACCCGTTGTAAACTCGAAAAAACGAGTTCCGTTAACCGGATTTGTTTTTACTTCAACCGTAACCCCATTAACAGTTCTGCCAAAGTTATCAGCTAAGGAATTTATTCGCTGTTCAAGTAAAGCCCTAAATTCCTCAATATTGTAGTCTGGCTTATTTGGCATTTTTATTAAACCAGTTACGTTGTCAATCGTAACTACAAATGTGTCATTCCGGGGGTCTACTGCAAACTTGTTGTCTAGATTAATACCGATCGACGTTCCTTCAAGAACTGCGGGTAATGATTGAATACCTCTGAGTGGAACTTCAGATTGTTCAACTACAGGAGTAGGCCCAACTGCTGCTGCCTCCACGATATCTGCTCTTTGAGTCTCAAAACCAAACAGTAAATTAGCAAGGGGAGTTGAATCACTGATTTTGACAGTCGAATCGTCACCTGTCGTACCTGAGGATATGTTGAAAGTTTGTGAAGTATCATCAAATTCGACTTTTATCCCATATCTCTGCTCCGAATTTGTTCGAATTTCATCTCCATTTGGATAAAATCCACTTCCATATAAGTCCGTTTCTTCATTCACAGAGGTTGGCTGCAAACCCAAACCGAATAATTCATTTTCAGTCGCTTCCTGAGCAGAAAGGAGACTAACTTGATCATTTTGTGCAGATTTGAAAGTAAAACCTCCATCGACTTCGTTATAACCAACCTTAAGATTTAAAAACCTATTTTCTCGAGATATCGCTGATGCAGCATTAATATCTGCTGCGCCAGTCTGATCGATGATGAAATCTTGAACGTTTAATAGTGTAGTATTTGCATTATTTGCTTGGGTACTAGCTAACGTGACAAGTGTGTTTGCCTCGTTATCCGCTACAGCTTTCGCGTCTCTAATGGACTGCAAAACACTTGTACTTGTTGCATCACGTTTTGAATATGCCTCTACAGCTGCTCGTTGCAATCCTGCACCATTATTTAAAACGGCAAGGTATACCGATAACCCCGTAGCTGATGATTTTTCCGATTCACTCGTTGCAGCCGCCACTATTGTTTCAACATTGGAAAAATATGCATTACCGATGTTCTGAGTAGCAGCAGCAGCTTTGATAGCTGCCAAAACATCAGCCTTATCGCCTTTATTTTCAACTGCTACTCTTGCAGCTACCTGTAACGGTGCAATTGAGTCTGCCACTTGTCGAGCAAAATCTCTCTCTGTCAAATCAGCAGTGTTAAAATAATCTTGCACTTGGTTTACAGTTAACGTTATACCTGACGCCTCTGTGTCAACAATAGTGAAAAGATCAATATCCCCATCATCTAAAACAAAATTCATTACAACTGACCCTGCTGGCGCAGCAGTCGCTGAAATATCGGCATCATCAAATCTATCCGAAAGAACATTTGCGAAAAAGCTGGCTACATCCGCTGCCGTCTCAATCGCTACTCCATCAGCCCCCGGCGCTATAGTGTACTCAACGCCTCCGAGAGTAACTTTTTTACCTCCGGTATCAGTGGTTATTGGGTTCGCTGGAGCGGTAAAAGTGAGAACTTGAATTTCGGGCTTAGTTACCTGGTAAGCTTGTATCTCAGCAGAGTTTATCGTGATATCAACATCATCTGTGATGGTCGATGAAATCGGCCCAATGTCCTCATCCTCGGTCAGAAATTGTATCGTGAATGTACCGTCATCATTATCCAGTATTTGCCGCTTCGCGGTCGTTGCATCGGGATACGTTGGAGTTCCAAATTGAGATGCGCTGTATTCTCTAGTGGTAAAGATTGTGTCAGTGGAAACACTCGGGGTACTGGTTGTTCCCATGTTTCCTCCGGAATCCTGCAGTGTGACATCACCAACGGTAGATTCACTAGTTTCAAACTGGATTTGAATTTTTCCGTCCCCTAAATCAACTACTTGCCTCAATTCATTGTCATTCGAGTCTTTGAACGTTTTTTTGAACGCCGCCACTTCTTCTGCCAAATCATTTTCAATTAATGCATCTGTAAATTGCCTAGCAAGATCAATCGCAGTCATAGTAGCGCTAGCAAAAACAGAGACGCTTCCTCCAGCATTCTCTGATGTCGTTGGCAAAGATAACGTGACCTGTGTGCCTGCTGCTGCCGATACTAAAATACCACTGAAATCAATCTGTTGAGCCTTAGCAGCACCCACTTCTTCATACTCTCCTCCGGCAACTAATGCATCAATCGAGGCTCTCGCAGTACTTTTTGCATTTTGATTATTATCGTAGTCTCTGATGGTCGTCAGGTTAGTTGCTCCAGAGGTGAATATATTCAAATTATCTGTTAGTGAAACAGTTGTCGTCTCATCCTGCCTTGTAAATTGAATTTGAAATGATGTACCAGCTGAAGAAATTTTAAACTCTCTTTGCGGTGTAATAGTGTCAGCTGAATCCTGCACTGAGAAGGTGCTTACAGACGTTCCCACTGAAGCCGTTTGAAGAGCAGATACAATTGCAGTCGTTATGGCGGAGTTTTGAGCAGTTACCCCTGTTAAGTCAATAGAGTAATTCGTTGAACCAACTGTTAAAGTTAGGGCTCCCGTAGCAGACACGAATGATGTAACACCAGCAACGGTTGTTGTGTTTGCAGAAGCATGGATGGAAACATCAGATGAGACGCCGTTAAGTTCAACTCGAGTCCGTTGTCCAAACTTTGCCTGTAGGTCACTAGCCTGAACTGTAGCTTGTACCCCAGTTGAATCTTCAATGGTAAATGTACCAGCTGCGGACGGATTGGTTGAGCTTACCGTAAGCTCACTCATAGTAATTTTTTGTCGCTCAGCTCGAGTAGGCTCTGCAGCATCGGCTGCTAAACTGACAACTTCTAAATCTAACTCTTGTAAGCGGGTGTTCTCCTCACCTAAGAGAGAAGTTTGACCGGCACTAATTTGAAAATCTGATTTTTGCGATCTTGCGGCTGTAAATGTATCTAAGTTGGCAAGTCTTTCTGAGGCAACTTGTAAGTTTGCTGCTATCAAACCTTTGGAAAATGCTTGCTCATCGACCTGAGCCTGTATGGCCACTACCGCGTCATCCTGTGTAATTTGTTTAAAATCTCCAAAAATACCCTTTGCTGGGTCGTCACCAGTTCTTTTTTCCGTAAGAGTTACAATTATTTCGTCATCTTCTGTAGGTGTCTGATCCTCTTGATTTGCGATAAGTTTAAATAAATCAGCAGTAGTTGATGTTTCTGTCGCCTTCAATGTGGAAAAATCAAAAAAACGGAGGTCTCCATATTCTCTATTTATTTGATTTGTAATTTCCCGAGCTATTTCAACACCAGTGTACTCTTTTACTTTATCTGCCCCCAATTCATTTAAAAATGACAGATCAATCACTGCAGGTTCAATCGAATCATCGATATTAAGTGTAAATTGAATAGGAGAGCCCGCATCCACTCCGGCAAACTGCGTAGATTCTTCAACATTAATTTGAGAGAGTAATTCCGTTATTTTTGCAGGAATATTAAAAGCGTTCTTCCATGCGTTTATTAAACTATCGGATAAAGCACCACCTGAAGCAGTTGCAGGAACCGAATCTTGTTTGTTCTTCAGATCATCTAGATTAAATAACTTTGTTATTCCCCTTGCAATATCCTCTGGAGGAATTGGTGGTTGTCCATTTTCGGAACGAACTTCTCCATATTTATTAACATAAAGCTGTTCACCTTTTGCATCTGTTGCCTGAATCAGTAACTCATCTAACTTTGTTTCCCCAATAAAAACGTGTGTCTGGAATTTGTTTGTAGGGTCGTCTGGTGTTGCTCTTTTGGTTTTCTGGTAAAAAATAGTTGCCAAAAATTCGTTTCCACCTGCATCGAAAACGGTTACTGCCGTCGTGAGGTTATAAGTAGCGGGGTCGTCTTTATCAAAGGGTATTTGAATTACTTCAGCATCAGCAGGAAGATTTAAGGCCAGATCAACTAACGTCGTTTCTCTGGCATCACCCGCAGTTGAACGTGGAATTATGAGTTTTTGAAGATTTTCTAAATCTGCCTTACCGTTACTGTCAACAGTTGCAGCTTGTAAAAATTGACCCGCTGAGTTCACCACCGCAAAAGAATCATCAAGTAAGAATGTTCCATTTCTGGTAAAGATGTCTTGAAGCCCATCAGGAGATTTCAACGGAAAAAAACCGTCACCTGTAATCGCTATATCCAATGAGTTGGCTGAGAACTGAATGTTTCCTTGACTGAATTCTTGTGAGACTTGTTTAAGAGCTACACCCTGTCCAATAACTGAAGAGGCTTTTTGTAAAGGAGATGTCGCAAAAATATCCCCGAAGTCCGCTCTTGATCTCTTAAATCCTGTTGTTCCAGTGTTAGCAATATTGTTACTTGTAACACTCAAAGCTGCGGTCGCAGCATTAAGTCCTGTTAGAGAGGTGTAAAAAGACATAGCTTAAATCTCCAAAAAAAAATTCAACATTAAAAATGGTTTATAAAACTGCTCAAAAAGAGAGTTTTTCAAATTGTCATTCATTTAAATTCTGGTTTTCTTCGTCTGCTTCGGTTTCGGACTGGGATTTATTACCAGTATTGATTTCTGCTCTATTTTTCAGTAAATCTAAAATTGCTGGTCCCCCGTTAGACTGAACCACTGGATTAACAAACACATCTCCATCAATCCGCTTAACCTGACTTAAATTAATTGTTGCTCCGTTTGCGACTTCCAAAATCAAATCATCGAATTCGGGACTATAAGTAACGGATGTGATTCTGGAAGGTGTGCTTATTGGCAGTTGAGTATTTGAGCCGTCATATCCCCTCACCGCTGCAACCAATCCGTAGTTTCCATCTGGCATAACGGTCCCTTCATTATTTTTTCCATCCCAGCTAACAGTGAAATCACCAGGTGGTCTGCGGCCATAATCTATATGCCTTATTAATTTTCCAGTCTCATCATATATACTCAACGCCACACTTTCAGCGCCTGCATTCTTATCAAGCTCAAGTACCCCACTTATCGGACGACCACCTTCTAAAAGGGCTGGCCCACCAGGAGCTTGGACTTTTTTCCCAATCAATGAAGCACCTGTCAACATCCGTTCTTTTTGAAGCGAGCCTACTAATCCATTCAAGGACTCAGACATAGATGTTGTCGCCTCTAACTGACTAAATTGAGCCAGCTGAGCTACAAACTCTTCGTTTTTCATAGGATCTAAAGGGTTTTGATTTTGCAACTGGGTTGTGAATAGAAGGAGAAACTCCTTCTGACCCATCTCATCATTAACATCCCTTTCCTCAATAAATTTTGGCGCTTTTTGAGCTTTTTTAAATTGCTCATATGATTCGATTCCACCGGGTAGCTCAAAATCTGCTGCTGTTATTGCCATCTTCTATCCTTTAAGCTTTTGTAATTTCAAGGGTTCTCATTATTAAGCGACGTGCTGTGTTAACAACCTCAACATTATTTTGATAAGCTCTTGCTGAAGCCATCATCTCTACCATTTCAGTTACTTCATTCACATTCGACATGTACACATATCCCTTTTCATCTGCAAGAGGACTACTCGGGTCATATTTTTTTGGTGGTGGGTTGATGGTGTCTACAATCCTGTCAACTTTAACTCCTCCAACATAGGGGGCGCCTGGGGTCGCCATTTCATGCGACAAAATAGCTTTGAAAACTGGTCTCTTGGCCCTGAAAGCCTCTGACTCGGTCGTATTTACTGTGCCCTGGTTTGCCAGGTTAGAAGCTGTAAGGTTCATCCTTGTAAGCTGTGCATTTAGTGCAGTTCCTGCGATTCCGTATATTTTATCTAGAGACATCTTTAAACCTCCCCTTATTCAGCGCGAAAAGCTTTTTTAATTGAACTGATTCGCCCCTCAAGAAACTGCAAGGTTGCTTGATAATCAGTTGAAGCTTTACCAAACTGTGCTTGCTCGACACTTAGTTCCACCGTGTTCATATCAGGAGAAGCATTAAATGGTGTTCGATAAAGCAAACCGGTGTTTCTATACTCAACTGAAGTGGGATAGTGCTTAGGGTCGGTAGCTTTCATTTCGCTTCCCTTAACACCTCCTAGAATCTCTTTGAAGTCGATATCCCGAGCTTTAAATCTGGGAGTATCTGCGTTTGCTATATTTCTAGAAAGAATCTCGAGACGTTTATTTCTAACCTTAAGCGCAGGCTCATGAATACCCATTACTCGATCAAGAAATTCCATTTTATTCCTTTGTAGATTAAGTTTTTCTTCAATGAAATTAGCAATGACTATGCCAACCTCGAAAAAGCTTGATTTATACCAACAACAACAACAAGAAAAAAATATGGTGGAATTTTTTAGCCTAATTGAGGCAAAATTTAACCGGATTTAGTATCTATTTTTCATCAAGTAATCAGAGGAATAAGCAACGGATCTCTTTTCTTCGGCGCTACTGAAGTTTAACGCTTCCGAAAAGAAGCTTTTTAACTTTTCGGACGCATGTTGAATAAGACCGTTCTTAATTGACGCTCTCGTTATGGGGGCCTCTGCGATACCTCCAACATGGAGCACCCTTGCTTGCCTACCTGCTATTGGCAAAGGATCATTAATATTAGTAACATTGCGAGCAGCAGGCGATAAAATGGTGAGATAAAGATCATCGATTGAGGCAGGTCCGTAAGATTTGAGCTCAGTATCCTCGAAATACTGCGCGACAAGATCTAATTGATCAACTACCCCTAACTCGAGGATCTTCTCTGGTTGGTGTGACAAACCGATAGATGCTGCGCCTCTATCATCTCCGTCACAGAACTGAATTATTCCGTGACACCTTCCATTTGAAGCCTTTGGATTAAATCCATCACTTTCCATTAAAACGACCTTGGCAAAGTCATCAGGACTGAACTTAAAACTGTCAGCCATAAGTTGGATTTTTTCCTTGACAGCGGCAACTTCCTCAGTCGGTATATATCCTTTGACGGCTGCACGCTCTAACGTTTTTTCCAAAAGAAAGTGGCTTTCTCTCCTGTACGGTTGAATAGATGCCTTTGCATGTAAAGGAGCTAATTCTGATTGGTTTTTCGGAATTCCTTGTCGAGCCAATGATAAATTTTCTGAATTATCTTTGTCTCTAAAAGAAAGTGATTGATTTTGAGTTTTTTCACGGTCTCTTACTACTGCATCTAAATTAGCTGTTACTCCTCTTTCATACTCCAGCACTAACTTTTGCCCGGGAAATATAAGATCGGGATTTTTGATTTTGTTTCTCAAGGCAATATTGCTGACCATTTTATTGATAGCATCTGGGGTTACCTTTTGTTTATTTTTCTTTAATACATGTACAGCTATGTGACTTAGAGTATCCCCTTTTTTAACGTCAAAAATAGATTGGGGTTTTTTCTTGCCCGCATACAAGTGGGATACTACTGAATGTAAATTATCCTGAAAAGAAATAGTCCTGCCAGGCCGGTCTTTGTAATGCCTTGCTAGGCCGAATTTCCCCGACTCTTCGGACCCTTCATCTCTTTTTGGTCTAAACTTTGCTATATTGAGGTTGTAATCCATAACAACAAAATAATGTTTTAACTCATCGAAATGAAGCAACTGACATGCCAAACAAAATGTTTAGAAAATATTTTATGAAAGTTAATGTATTTATTCTGTATTTTTCTTTTTTTCTCCCCTTTGGTCACGCGAATAACGAATCCAATGCAAAATCGGGTCTTATGAGTGAGGCGACTATTTGGCTGCAGAACATCCTGGAGACTGATGCCGGAAACTTTGAGGTAATCCCGCCGGACCATAGAGTAAAAATTTTACCTTGTACGGAAAATTTATTATTTGATTTCCCCTTTAATGGAAAAGAAACAATTCGTGCGAAATGCACCAATCCAACATGGCAGTTTTTCCTTCGGGTAAAAACAGACAACCCGGAAATAAAGAACCTGTTAAGTCCCGTCAGGCAGACAAAGAAAAAGGAAAGTCGGGAGGCTACTATAAAGGAAGTCTTAATTGCTCGTAAAAACTTGACTGTCGGCTCCATTCTCAGAGAAAATGACACGGAAACAAAGAGCGTCAAAAAAAATACGTTGCCTGTTGATATTTACAGTACGTTTGAGGGACTAGAAAATTACGAAGTTGTGAATACCATAAAGGCTGGTAGTGTGCTAAGGTCTGTAAATTTAAGGCCTGCCAGGCTTGTGAAAAGAGGAACAAAGGTTCAATTTAAAATATTGGCACAGGGAATGCTTGTTACTGCAACAGTAGAAGCACTTGAAGACGGTCACATTGGACAACAGATTAAATTATTGAATAATGTTTCTGGAAAAACAGTAACGGGTGTAGTAACAGGTTTGAACGAAGTGTCTGGTCTTTGACCGGAATTTATTATAATATCTATTAAAGAGGTAAACATTTGTGTCGATACTAAATATTATATTTTTAATTAGAAGTCGAGAATACTATGAGTGAACCAGTAAACAGCTTAATTAAGACCGTACAACCGGATAGGCCAACAGGGCCTAACCCCAAAAAGGCGGCTGACCAAAATGATAAGCAAGTCAGAGACATCGAGAAAGATGAAGTCTTTCTTAGCGATTTAGCAAAAAAAACGCTTGAAACCGAAAATTCTTTCGACGCAAAAAAAGTTGAGGCGATAAAGCAAGCCATAGAGGATGGAAATTATCCATTGAACTCCCGTAAAATTGCTGAAAGTTTTATAGCAATGGAAAGTCTCATTGGAAATGCAAAGCGTAAATAAACAAGCCGACTAAACGTGGGCAAGAGTTGCGCGGATGATGCTATCAGGTTTGCGAACGAACTCCATAAGTTGTTGGAATTGGAGTTTGAAGCCTTAAAATTGCAAAAACTGTCTGACATTGAGTCTATTCAAGAAAAAAAAATACCTCTCTTAGAATACCTTAACGCTGATTCAATTAAAGCCAACGTCAAAGAAGCCGACGGTGAAACAGACTGGGAGTCATTTAAATCAATAATTAGTGAATGTAAAAGTGCCCACCGTCGTAACGAGATTTTAGTCAACAGACGAATTGAATCCATCAAAAATGCTCTAAATACGCTAACCGGAGAAAATAGAGGTGATGAGCTCGAGATGTATGACAAGCTTGGAAAACTGGCGCAAAAAAAAAATAGTAAAGGAATTTTAGAAGCATAACTATTTTTTCTTGACAAACGCTAACGTTGCGGCATCTAGTTACCAGACTGTCAAAATATCGGCAAAAATTTGGCATACCTATTGCTGAGGTTGTTGTGTCAAATTTTTAAGGATAGAACCGCGTGAGTCAAACAATAAACCTCGCAGAAATAAATTCTAAAAATAAAGTCGTTAATGAGGAAAGTCAAAACGCCAAAGGCTTAGCTTTAAACGCCTTATGGCTTGACCCATTTGCTCCACCAAGCGCTCTTCATAAGAAAGCTCTACATGAAGCTTCTATAGAGCTCCTTTCGGTATCAACTTTGGACGAGTTGAAAAAAGTTCTGAACAAAACAAATTTAGTCGTAATACGCATTAAGGAAAATGCCAGCCTTTATGATGAAGTTTTAGAGTTAGTTAACTCTGTAAAGTTACGACTTCCGATTATCTGCAGAATTGACAGGAGTGACTTTGAACTTGGCATACAAATAACACAGAGAGGTGCCTTTCAAGTTTTAGCCAGTGATTGCGTTAAGGTTGAGGACTGGATATCTCTTGCAGAAAAGGTTATCGAAAAACAAAAAAATAGAAATACTTATGTATTTGTTGATAAGGAGAGTAAAAAGCTCTTAACTTTGGCAGAAAAAGTTGCAGAGGCAGATGTAACAACTCTAATAACGGGACCAACCGGTTCGGGTAAAGAAGTTTTAGCAAAAGTTTTGCATGATGCTTCTTCTAGGTACTCAAGACCATTTGTCAGTATTAACTGCGGAGCTATTCCGGAAAATTTAATGGAAGATTTACTTTTTGGTCATGAGAAAGGAGCATTTACCGGTGCGATAAAAGAACATAGAGGGGTTTTTGAACAAGCAGATACTGGAACACTTTTTTTGGATGAAATCGGAGAATTACCTCCAAATCTTCAAACAAAATTATTACGCGTCCTTCAAGAAAGAAATGTTACACGTCTGGGTTCCAATAACCAAACTAAAGTAGATTTCCGCTTGATTGCTGCAACTAACAAGGACTTAAAAAAAGCTATTGAACATCGCGAATTTCGCGAAGATTTATATTTTCGCATAAGTACTTTTAGGCTTAGTATAGCTCCATTAAAAGATCGACCTGATGATATTCTCCCTCTTGCAACTCATATAATTTCAAAAACCGGAAAAAGTTTCGTTAATTTATCTGACGAAGCGCAAGAAAACCTTTTAACATATCATTGGCCAGGTAATGTGAGAGAGCTTGATAATGTTATTCAACGTGCTTTGGTGATTCGTAAGGGATCTACGGTAACTAAAGAAGATTTAATATTTGATGATCTTCCATTAGAGCAATTAGAGCAACCAGCAGAATTATCTCATTCGCTGGGAGGAAAAACTGAAAGCAGCTTTCTTAGTGAAGATCATGATTCAGTCGGATCTAGTTCTACAACAAATCCAGCAGAATCTGCACTGAATTTGGATGATGCCGTGAGACACAGCGAGTACTTAACAATTCAGTCAGCAATCCGTTCTACAAAAAACCGCAATGATGCTGCCAAAGCATTAGGTATTAGTCCACGAACGCTGAGATATAAGATAGCCCAACTTAAAAACTTTGAGCCAAAGCAGTTTAGTTTTGAATAAGGAATGATAAGATGATTGAGAAAGTCAATAGCCCAGCAAATATTCAAGCGATGCTTCAAACTTTAAAACAGTATGAAACAGAAGCAAAATCTGGTCTTAATCCGGGAAATGTGGGAAAGAGCGAAGTTTCACAACCCTCATTCTTAGATTCCGTAAAAAGTGCAATTGGTTCAGTAAATGATGCTGCTCAGGCTGCCGGGATACGAAAAACTGCATACGAAAAAGGGGAGGATATACCACTTACAGATGTTGTTTTAAGTATGCAAAGATCATCAGTTGCATTCGAAGCAACTTTGCAAATAAGAAATAAAATGTTGAGAGCTTACGAAGAAGTTCTTCGTATGCCCGTCTAAATTTATCGAGAAAGTTAAATGGCAATTGCTACGACCCCAAATGATAATGCATTAGTTGAAGATAATAAGGATTTAGACTCTCCAACACGTGATAGTCAACAGGCGCCGGAGAAACCTTCTGATAATCAAAAACCACTATCTTCATTGAGAGCGTCGCCTATTGGGCAAGGCTTGTCTGTAGACTCATTTAGATTCAATAATTTAAAACAATCGCTACAGCAAATTATTGCTCAACCTGCCGTAAAAAAAACTCTTCCCGCTTTAATAATATTCTTCATACTATTAATTTTTGTCTCCATATTTTCTTCTGGCGATTTTTTCAAACCCACCCCCTATAGATTATTGATGCCGGGATTAAATGAAGCTGAAAAACAACTCGCGCTTGAGACACTTGATGAGGCTGGATTTGATGCAAAAATAGATAAAAAGACCGGACATTTAATGGTAGTTGAGCCTCGTTATCATGAGGCAAAAATGTATTTAGCTTCAAAAGGAATACCAAAAGAACCTTTACCTAATGGAATTGAAACGTTAAAAGATCAATCCTCAATGACAACAAGTCAATTCATGGAACAAGTCAATTATGTTTCCGCTCTCGAAAGGGATTTAGGACAAAGTATTTCAGCGATAGCTACTGTAAAGTCTGCGAGAGTTCATTTAGCACTTCCGAAGCAAAGTGTTTTCGTTAGAGAAAGAACCCCTCCAAAAGCATCAGTAGTCGTCACACCAATTCCAAACAGAGTTGTTACAACAGCACAGGTGGATGCGATGATACATTTAGTTTCTTCCAGTATCCCATACCTAGATCCAAGCCACGTTTCAGTAGTAGATAACTTTGGAAACTTACTTACAAAAAAAAATGATTCAGCAGCTGGACTTTCAACAACGCAGCTTTCACATAAACAGGACGTAGAGCAAACCTACAGAAGCAGAATTTTGGAAATTTTAACTCCAGTATTTGGAGAAGGTAATGTTCAGGCTCAAGTAGACGTTTCAATCAATTTCAGACAAACAGAGATAACTTCCGAGGATTTTGACAGTAACGGAGCTGGTCCGAAAACTCGGTCTGAAACACTTGCTGAGGATAGAACAAATAAGTTAGATGCACAAGGTGTTCCTGGAGCACTAACCAATGCACCACCAAGACCAAATGAACTAACTGATCAAACAGGGGCTTTGCCCGATGATTTTGGACAAGAAAGTGTAACACTAAGTAAAAGAGCAACGCGAAACTATGAAATCGATCGAGTTGTAAGACACGTAAAGGAACAAGTTGGTATTGTGGAACGGGTCTCTGTTGCGGTAGTCGTAAATGATAAAAGAACGCATACTGATCCGGAAACGGAAGAAACTCCGATTACCAAGAACGGCACAAATACATCAAAAATTGCGGGATATTCACAAGACGAGATTAATAGGTTAACAGATCTCGTCAAGGGGGTTGTAGGCTTTAAGGAGGATCGTGGTGATGTCGTGACTCTTTTGCCAACGAACTTCTATGTTGATCCCCCTCTTCCATGGTTTAAGGATCCAATAACAATCGATGCATTAAAAACGGCAGTCGCAAGTTTAATATTTTTACTCTTTCTGTTAGCTATCGTTAGACCAATCATGACTTCTATGTTTGCTCCGCAACTTCCACCAGAGCCAACCATAACCGAAGAAGAAGAAAAAGACTTAGAAAGTATCAAGATTGCACACGTAGCAATTGAAATGGCTGCGTCAGAGCCAGCAGTTGAAGGTCTTGAAATGGCTGCTATAGAAATGTCAGCAAATGAAATGGCACTTGAAGGTCCGGAAGTCGCATTGAGTAAAATACATGTATCAGAGGGTGGGCTCTTAACAGATGAGATGATTAATGCTGCGCAGAGCAAAATAAGCGAGCAAGAGGCAGAGGCTAAAAGGTTAGCTGAAGAACAAGCTGAACAAGAAGCGGAGGAGGCTGCAAAGGCAGAAGCCGAGATTGAAGTAGAGGAAGGTGAATCTCTCGAGGAAATCAAAGCTAAACTTAAACCAAAGAAAGCATCTATATCACTTGATATGTTGGATACAGCAAATACGTATGATGATAAAGTAGTACTGATGAGACTTTTAGTGCAAGAAGATGAAGGAAAAGTGGCGCTTGTCTTAAAAAATATGATGAAAACTTCATGAAGTAACCTTTCTATTTTGGGTAAAAATTATGGCAGATGAAAACACAGAAAAACAAGGTGAATTAACTCTCGAAGAAGAACTTCAAAATTTGAGTAATACGCAAAAAGCTGCGGTACTGATGCTTTTGTTAGGTGAAGATCAAGCAGCAAATATCATTAAATATCTAGGTCCAAAAGAAGTGCAAAATTTAGGTGCAGCTATGACATCAGTCCAAGATTTATCGCAGGAGGCAATAAATGCGGTCCTTGACGAATTTTTGTCTTTTATCAAAAAGCAAAGTACCATCGGCCTGGGGTCTCACCAATATATTGAAACAGTTTTGAATAAGGCTTTGGGTCCAGATAAGGCGGCCTCTATAATAAATCGGATAATGCCTGGTAAGGCAAGCAAAGGATTGGAAATACTAGAATGGATGGATGCTCGCGCCATTGCCGATATGATACGTAGCGAACACCCTCAAGTAATAGCCATAATTTTATCTGTTGTTGAACCACAGGTAGCGGCAGATGTTCTCGCTTTTCTCGCAAAGAATGTTCGCGCCGAGGTAGTTAGACGCGTGGCTTCTCTCGAAACAGTACAACCCTCGGCGATGGAGGAGCTGGAAGTTATTATGAAACAGCAGTTTGCAGATAATACTTCTGCAGCCTCCGCTACTTTTGGCGGAGTTGCAGCTGCTGCTAAAATCATGAATTTTGTAAAATCTGACCTTGAGACTTCAGTCATGGGGGGTGTTGAGGAAATCGACGCAGATATCGCAGGTAAAATTCAAGATAATATGTTGAGCTTTGAAAACCTCGGTGATAGCGATAATAGAAGTATTCAGACGCTAATGCGCAACGTGGAGCCAGATATGCTCATGATTGCTCTTAAAGGTGCAACAGAGCCAGTCAAAGATAAGTTTTTTGGAAATATGTCGACTCGTGCCGCAGCAATGTTCCAGGATGAAATGGAAGCCAAAGGTATGCTTCGTATGACCGATGTTGACGAAGCCCAAAAGGCAATTATGCGAATCGCTAAAAAACTCTCAGACAAAGGAGAATTGGTATTAGCAGGGCGTGGGGATGACTACGTTTAAAAGCCACTCACCAACAACTGTTACAAAAAAATTTATTTCTATAAAGGAGGAAAGTCAAAGTGAAATAAACCAATTTCGTAATTTCTCAAAAAAAAATTTAAGCGAACACAAAACTTTTATTGGCGGAATTTTAGCCTCTAAGTCAAATAAACAAAATAAGAAAGATTTAGTAGCCAGTGATAACTTCTACTCAAATTCTATTCTTTCTTTAAAGAAACAACAAACAAAAGAAACCCCTACTCAGTCTGCAGAACCTTCAACAGAAAAAGAACAACCTGTAGAAGAAACAAAAGAAACCCCTACTCAGTCTGCAGAACCTTCAACAGAAAAAGAACAACCTGTAGAAGAAACAAAAGAAACCCCTACTCAGTCTGCAGAACCTTCAACAGAAAAAGAACAACCTGTAGAAGAAACAAAAGAAACCCCTACTCAGTCTG
>SGYQ01000004.1 GCA_004214155.1 Burkholderiaceae bacterium | reverse complement strand
ATCGCTGTGTCTTTGAATTCATTGTTATGTCAACAGCTCTTTTTTTATCTGCAAACTCATCAATATAAACGTGGCATATCCCATCGAGATGCTTTATTACCTGTATCTTCGAGTCTTTTGATATTCTTTCTATTAAAGATTTGCCACCTCGAGGGATCACTATGTCGATATATTTATCGAGCAAGAGTAACTCTTTAACGAGATCTCTGTTGGTTTCTTTGGTAAGTTGCACAGAATTTGCAGGAACATTGCACTTCTTGAGTACATCGTAAAAAATCGTATGCAAAACGGCATTACTGTTTATAGATTCGGAGCCTCCTCGTAAAATAATAGCATTTCCAGTTTTTAGACTTAAGGCGGCAGCATCAACAGTGACATTCGGTCTGGACTCGTAGATCATCAAGATAACGCCGATCGGAACATTCATATTTCCTACCTTTATTCCAGATGGCTGTTCCATCAAGTTACTAATTGTTCCGATGGGATCTGGTAATGAGGCGACTTGTTCGAGTCCATTACACATGTCATGAATAGATTTATTAGTGATCTCCAGCCTATCCAGAAATGCGGAATCCTTTTTTGCTTTTTTTGCAATTTCTAAATCTAACGCATTTCCTTGAAAAATATTTATTTTATTTTTTTCTATACAGTCAGAAATCCTCCTAAGCACATCATTTTTTTGGACTGTTTTAACTGAATACATCTGTGAAGATGCATTCCTTGCATTCTTCCCAAGTTTTAAAGCTTGTTCTCTTAGTTCATTCATCTTAGTGATTAATAATAGCTCTTTCAAATTCTGTCCAGGGATCTCCCGGGATAATACCTTTTAGGTGCTTGTCAATTTCATGTAATGATAGCAAAATTTTTTCTGATTCATTGTTCAATTTTTTCCTTGAGTCGTTCGCAATAATCCAAATTAAGAGAGGTAAAGGGACATTATCCTCTTTTAGCGCTCTAATAAACCGCAAAATTTTTTCCTTATTGTGAGTTCTGATTATGCCTGGCAATATAAATGGATTATGCTTCGAATTATTATCGATTGAAGACACCAAGGAAGTTAAATCAATTTTACCTTCATGAGAGTTATAGAGTAGTTTTAAGCTAACAATTTCATTATATGCTGAGGTAAAATTGCCCTCACATTTATCCAAAATCAACTTAGTTAAATTATTTTTTTTTTCGCCCATGTAGAAGGCCAATTGATTTTCAATGAATTTATACAATCCAGCGGCATCATCATTGCCAAACTCTATACAGTTTCCATTTTGGGCCAATGCTCGGAACCATTTAGAGTTTTTGCTAGCGAAGTCAAGTCTCGGTAAGTGTATTAATACGTAGATATTTTTGTGCTCATTCATATTAAGTCCAGATAAAAACGCCCCGCCTTTTAAGCCAGGTTTTCCATTTTTCACATAAATTTGCAAAAGTGTTGTTTCAGAAAATAGACTCATATTCTCATATTTTTGAAAACATTCTTTCCAATTAAAGAAAGCGTCTGCAAAATATATATCTTTATCAAAAGCACCCTTTAGTTTTAACCTTGTTTGTAATACCTCATACACAACTTTATGAAACAAAGCTTCGTCCGAGAGTACAACCCAACAGTTGTGATTTTCATCAGTCTTAGTCGTAGTACGTTTGACAAGGAAATTTTCTACTTCCTTTGTATTGTGAGTTAAATCTGCAGGAACTGTGATTTTCATAATTTTGAAAAGTTAATCCTCTGTAGTTTTTGAATTATTCGCACAGCTAGTTGCTTATTAATATCCTTTGTGTGGAATAACTCATGTGCTTGGGTTGCAAGAACATCGGTATCGTTAAAAGTAACTGATCGATATATTTTCAGTTCGTCCATCGGCTGTAGAGGTTTATCTTCCGCGTCATTAATTTCAACTATTGCAGTAGTCCTTATTTCGAGTTCCCGTGGTCTCCCAGCACCTGAGAATCCGACAACTACTCTATCTGTTTTTACTTTTAAAGTTAGAGAAACCTGAGCTTCAGACTTGTTTCCTATAATTTTTACACCCGGCGCTCTCTTCAGCCTTTGATAGATCTCAGTGCCAACTCCGTTATTTATACCGCTCAAGTATATGGTTGAAAAAGGCATCTTATCCTCGAGTATTCTAAACTTCCAACCACAACTAGTAAGTGCAAATTGCAAGCTGATGAATATAAAAATGGAGTATAAAAAATGAGTCTTTCTCATATTTTTACGACTATGTTGATTAATCGATTTGGGACTATAATGGTGCGTAGAATATCTTTAGTCTGACAATATTTTTGATATTCTTTAGAATCTTGTGCAATTTTTAAAACTTGTTCGTCTGATGCTGATGAAGGAATTCTGATCCTTCCTCGGCTCTTTCCATTTACCTGTATCGTGATATCTACGAAGTCTTGTTGTAAAGCCTTTTTATCCACAGCAGGCCACTCGGAGTCAACCAGCGGACCGAACGCATTTTCATATCCAACATTAGTCCATATATGACAGCAAATGTGAGGAGCAATGGGGTATAGAACTCGTAACAATATCGAAAAAGATTCTACCAGAATCAATTTATCTTTTTTTTCAAATGGCTTTTGACTATCATTCGGCTGCTGTAAAAATTGATCTATTGTATTTAGAAGTTTCATAGTGGCCGAAACTACGGTATTAAACTGAAATCGCTCCATGTCGTAAGTAGCCTGGGCAAGAATTTCATGACAAGCTTTTTTGAATGCCTTACCATTTTCTGTTATTTCGGATTGATCTCCATCAGAATACTTTTTAGCCTTTAGGCAATCAAGATTTTTTACATGAAAAGCCCAAAGCCTTTTTGCAAATCTGAAGGAACCCTCTAAGCCATCTTCTGACCATTCTAGAGTGTTTTCTGGCGGAGCGGCGAACATGGTGAACAATCGGCATGTATCGGCCCCATATTTTTCAATTAGAGCTGTAGGGTCAACCCCATTGTTTTTGGATTTTGACATTTTCTCAATTTTCCCTAATTGCACGGATAGCCCATCATCTGCATTTGTGGCTGAAACTACTCTTCCCTTATTATCTTTATCCAAAATTATTTTACTCGGATTGAAATATGTCTTTACAGTACCATTATTACTTTCACGAAAAAAAGTTTGATTAAGGACCATTCCCTGAGTCAGTAACTTAGTAAAAGGTTCGTCAATTTTGATCAGATTTAAGTCGCGGGTAACTTTTGTCCAGAATCTGGCATACAGTAGATGTAATATTGCATGTTCAATACCTCCGATATACTGATCAATTGGCATCCAATAATCAATCTCTTCATTAAAAATTTGTTCTTTCTCCTGAGGGCAACAATACCGCATGAAATACCAACTCGAGTCTACAAAAGTATCCATGGTATCTGTTTCTCGTCTCGCTTCTATATCACAAACTGGGCAGCGGGTTTTTAAAAATTCCGCACACTCTGTTAAGGGATTACCACCTCCCTTGGGTTTTAAATGTTTTGGCAAGATCACGGGTAGCTGATCTTCACTGACTGGTACATCACCGCAATTTAGGCATTTCACAATTGGAATTGGTGTACCCCAATAGCGTTGCCGACTGATACCCCAATCTCTGAGACGTATTTGAGTTTTCTTTTCGCCGATTCCCTGTCCTGACAAATCTTCTATTATTTGTTTTGCTGCTTTAATTGCCTCCATCCCATCGTATGGACCTGAATTGATGCATATACAATTTTCTTGACTTGCGTACCATTCTTTCCATAACAGAGGGTCGAATGTTTTTGTATTATTTGAATCAGACTTTTTAAGAACTTGCACTATTTTTATGTCATATTTTTTCGCAAACAAAAAATCTCTTTCATCATGCGCAGGAACTCCCATAACAGCACCGTCTCCATATCCTGACAAAACATAATTAGCAATCCATATAGGAATGTGTTCTCCTGAAATCGGGTGAATTCCAAATTCGCCAGTATCGATACCAACTTTTTCTTGTCTGGATTGCTCAACTTCTGAACTGGTTGGTTCCCCCCAATGTTTATCAATAAAGAGCCTAATTTTTTTATTGCTTTTAATGATATTCTTTGAGATTACATGGTCTACTGATAGAGCAATAAATGTAGCTCCCATGATGGTGTCAGGTCGGGTTGTAAAAACATAGATTCTGTCATTTTTTCCATAGGTATTACTTGCTAATTTCTCATTTAGTCTAAAAGAAAAGCGAAGACCCTCAGATTTTCCTATCCAGTTTTTTTGCATTGATAAAACCTGCAAGGGCCATTCTAATTTATCGAGACCATCTAACAACTCATCCGTATATTTTGTTATTGCTAAATAATACATAGGGATTTCTCGTTTCTCTACAGGTGCACCGGATCTCCAACCTTTTCCGTCTATCACTTGTTCGTTGGCTAATACTGTTTTGTCAACAGGATCCCAGTTGACAACCCCTGATTTTTTGTATGCAATCCCATTCTTCACCATTTTTAAAAATAGTAACTGACTCCATTTGTAATAGTCTGGAGATGATGTATTAATTTCTCTAGACCAATCAATCGCAAATCCAAGTGATTTGAGTTGTTTTTTCATAGTAGAAATATTCTCTTCCGTCCATTGCGCGGGAGATTTTTTCTGGTTAAGTGCAGCATTTTCTGCAGGAAGCCCAAAAGCATCCCATCCCATTGGCATTAATACCTGAAACCCCTTCATTCTTTTCCATCGGGCGATTACATCATTTATTGTATAATTCCGAACGTGACCCATATGTAGTTTGCCAGATGGATAAGGTAGCATTGAACAGGCATAGTACTTTTTCTTTCCATCTTTTCCGTTGAAGTTGGCACGATACAGTTCTTTTTCTTTCCAATAATTTTGAATAATTTTTTCTAATTTTTGCGGATCGTAATTTTCTATTTTGGAATTCATATCATGTTGCTTTTAATCTTATGAGTAGAATTAGTGCTCATTAATAACTTCTCCTCTATTATAGGTTAGACTTAAAGAGTATGCTCGAAACAATATTAAAAACCCTCAATGTTCCCCAAAAAGAAGCCGTGCTTCATGACGGAGGTTCAGTATTAGTTTTAGCGGGAGCGGGTAGTGGTAAAACAAGAGTACTAACAACAAGGATTGGCAGATTATTGGTTGACCGTGTGGCGAATCCAAGGTCAGTGCTCGCGGTGACTTTTACTAATAAAGCAGCTAAAGAAATGATCACTCGTATCAGTGGTATGGTTCCTTACGATCTCCGAGGAGTATGGATAGGAACGTTTCACGGTTTATGCCATAGATTATTACGACTCCATTATAAGGATGCTGGATTGACTCAAGGTTTTCAAATTATGGATATGCAGGATCAAACCTCTAGTATAAAAAGGTTGCTTAAAAGTCTGAATGTAGATTCAGAAATAATACTTCCGAAGGAATTACAACGGTTCATTAATAATGCAAAAGAACAAGGATTAAGGCCGAACGAAATAGAGGATGTGAGCGGTTTTAATCGACAATATATTGAATTATATGAAGCTTATGATGCCCAATGTCAACGTGAGGGAGTGGTTGATTTTGGAGAATTACTACTACGATCTGTGGAATTAATCCAAAGACATAATGAATTGAGACGTCATTATCAAAACCGATTTCGTCATATCCTTATAGACGAATTTCAGGATACAAATGCTTTACAATATAAATGGCTCAGGCTACTCTCGAATAGCAATTCCATTGTATTCGCAGTTGGGGATGATGATCAGAGTATTTATGCGTTCAGGGGCGCTGATGTCTCTAACATGAGCAGTTTTGAAAAAGATTTCGGCGTAGAAAAAATTATTAGGCTTGAACAAAACTACAGATCGCACGGCCACATTCTTGATGCCGCAAACGCATTAATTCAAAACAATAAAAATCGTTTGGGAAAAAACTTGTGGACAGACTCAGAATTGGGCGATCAAATAGTAGTAAATGAATGTGTAGATGATACGTATGAGGCCGACTGGGTTGTCGAGGAGATAAAGGCTTTTATCCAAAGGGATGTATCACCTTCCGAGATTGCAATTCTCTATCGGAGTAATGCGCAATCCAGAATAATAGAACATTCGTTAAGTAAAGTCGGTATAAAGTATAGGGTTTATGGAGGTTTTAGGTTTTACGACCGGGCCGAGGTTAAAAATGCTCTTGCTTACCTGAGGCTTATTGAAAATTCGGAGGATGACAATGCACTTTTGAGAGTGATTAATTTCCCCCCGCGCAAAATTGGGGCTAAAACTGTTGAAAATCTTCAGAAAATTGCTAAGGAAAAAGACTGTTCTCTATTTTCTGCAATCACTTTTTTAGAAGGAAAGGCAGTAAAATCGGTGACTGCTTTCAAAGAATTAATTGAGCTGATAAAGAAGGAAACCTGTACTTCGCCGTTACCTGATGTAATAAGTCAAACTTTAAAATTTTCCGGATTAATTGAACACTATTCAAACGATCGGGAAAGTATTGACCGTTTGGAAAACTTGAGAGAGCTTGTCAATGCTGGAGAAGCATTCCTCATCTCTGAAAAAATTGGAGAGAATATTCCGGCAAATATAGGTATTGCTGGTAATGTTGGTAACAGTCGAAATGGAGAAGATGAATTACTAACACAACAAAATATGGGAAATGAGAACGTGACTCCACTAACTGGTTTCATCTCAAATGCAACACTTGATTCTGGAGAAAGCCAGGCAGAAATTGGTGAAGAGGCGGTCCAATTAATGACAATCCACGCTGCAAAAGGACTCGAATTTGAGAAAGTTTTCATTGTGGGATTAGAGGAGGGTCTGTTCCCTCATGAAAATAGTTTAAATGAACATGGTGGATTAGACGAAGAGCGAAGGCTAATGTATGTTGCTATCACAAGGGCTAAGAGAAGTTTGTGTTTTTCATTTACTCAAATGCGCAAGCTTTACGGACAGTTCCGCTACAACAGAAAGAGTAGGTTTCTTGATGAAATTCCTGAAGAAAATGTTAGTTGGATTGCTTCCGATTCGAGGAGAAAAAATCATTACGAGGTAAGAACAAAAAAAAGTGATGACTTTTTGCTCCGTAAGAATGAACTAGCTTTTTTGCCAATGAGCAATGTCTCGCAAGAGAATAAGTTATTTGACAAAAAAGGATCCTTATTTATGATTGGAAAAACCGTCCGTCATAACAAATTTGGCGATGGAATAATTTTAAATTTAGAGGGAGCTGGCGAGGAAAGTAGAGCGGAAATTCGGTTTAGTGGGGGTGATACAAAATGGCTATCTCTCTCCATTGCGAAATTAGAAATTATATAGAGTATGCTAAATAGAAAGGTGCTTAAATGTCACCAAGTTTTGCTGATAAAGAAAAAAAAGTATTTCTAAAATGCACGATGATTTTATACGCGAAACACTTTTGACGGAAATGGTTCTCTTAATTATTAGTTCCTCTAGGAGAGCTTTAATAATTCGATATTGTTTTTCTGATAAAGTTGACAGATCCAACTCTTCACCGTTGTAAAATAAATTATCTCTCCAAAATATGGCCTTCATTGAAGGATTTATATTTAGACTATTTTTCCCTAAAAGAAAGTGAAAGTCAGAAAAACTAATTTCATTATTTCCGACACGGTCAAGAATCTCATCATCGGATTCTGTAATACTCTTAACTAAGTTCTTTTTTATTTCATCAGGTTTGGGGAAAAGGGTACTAATTTTGCTTGAAACCTGATTTGCCAATTGGTCGGAAAGAGCCATTGGATTTTTGGAGGGCTTTATTTTTTTATAGTCGAGTAACGAATCTGAATCAAAGGAGATGTTTTCCATATGATAAAAAAATACTTTATCCGTTAAATCCAAAATATTTGGAGTTCTGAGCCCAATAGAATATGTGATTGATGTGTCTTGTATCGCTATCCCATTATGAGCCACATTGGGCGGTAAGTATAGAGCATCCCCGGGATTAAGGACAAACTCTTCCTCGGGTTTAAAATATTTTAATATTTTCAAATCAGGATTATTCGTTAAAGTACGATCGAATCTATGGGACAATTGCCATAGTTTCTGCCCGTATGCCTGTACGAGGAATACATCGTATGAGTCAAAGTGTGGTCCAACACCCCCTCCCTTATTCGACAAACTCACCATGAGGTCTTCTAATCTAAAAAGATCGATGAAATTAAAAAGGTGGAAAAAACGGTCTGCGTAAGTCAGTTGTGTATTTATTTTGTTTATCAATATAGTCCAGTAATTAGATTCTATTTTTTTTAAAAAAGTGGGAGTAAGAGGTCCATTTTCCACATGCCAAGCTCTTCCCTTGTATACACATTTTGTCGGAACAAAGTCAGTTTGTGAAAGTCTTAGAATCTCTGATTGTGTAACAGGGAGATTTTTAGCAATATCGTCGGGAAAGAGATTTCTTACTAAAACAGGTTTTTGTTGCCAATATTTCTGCTTAAATACTTTCTCACTTAGAGCATTTGGCCAGTTGATTGAAGAATGATTCATTTTTCATCCCCATATTTTTTCTTAATGTTTTGTAATAAATTTAGAGCCTGTAATGGCGTGATTTTATCAAGATTAGTTTCTCTGATTTCGTGAGGAATTGAGGTTTTTTTCTGCTTTAAAGTGTCAAACTTAGCAGGTGGATTGGGTTCTGCTTGTAGAGGTGTGAAACCACGATTTTGAATTTCGGTAGCTCGCTCTATGATGTCTTTTGAGATACCGGCAAGTTTTGCAACCTTTAATCCAAAACTATTCGATGCAGCCCCCTTTCTTAAAGCATAAAGAAAGATAACCTTATCCTTCTGTTCAATCGTTTCGAAATGAAAATTATGAATTGTACCGATAACGTTAGGTAGTGCAGTAAGCTCAAAATAGTGTGTTGAGAAAATAGAAAGAGCACTATTTTTAGTTGCTAACTCTTCAGCAATAGACCAGGCGAGGGCAAGCCCGTCCTTTGTGGAAGTCCCTCTCCCAATTTCATCAATAAGCACGAGGCTATTTTTTTGGGCAAAATTAAGCAATCTAGCAGCTTCAGTCATTTCTACCATAAACGTGGACCTACCTCCACCGATATCATCTGATGCACCGATCCTCGTGTAGATACTTTTTATAGAACCAATGTCGGCAGATTCAGCGGGAATAGGAGACCCCATTTTTGCTAATATCACTATAACTGCAACTTGTCTCATGTATGTTGATTTCCCGCTCATATTTGGACCCGTTATAAGCATCATGTTCTGATTGAGATTTAGGACTGTATCATTTTTCAGAATTGGTGTAAGGTTTCCCGAATCTTCATAAATCTTTTCAAGCACGGGGTGCCAGCCATTTTTTATACATACCTCTGGTTCATCTGTAATGTTTGGGATCACCCAATTATGTCTAACTATTTTCTGCGCTAACGAGAGTAGTGTATCGATCACTCCCAGATTTTCAGATATTTCATAAAGAAATTCACCTGATTTTTTTAACTCGCCACACAGATCTAAAAATATCTGGTGTTCAAATTTTTCAATTTCAGTATCAACCTCATTTAGCTTCAAGTCTATTTCATTTAGTTCATTAATGTCATATCTCTCTGCATTTTTTAATGTTTGCTTTCTTCTGTATCTTTCGGGAACTTTGTTTTTAAAGCTTGAGCTGACCTCGATATAGTGTCCGTGAACAGAACTATGTCCTATTTTTAAAGAGGCGATTTTAGTTTTGTCACGTTCGCTCAATTCTAGCCGTGTAAGTTCTTTAGTTAGTAATGCTCGTTGTTTACGAAAAGCATCGAGTTGGGAGTTATATCCCGATTTTATTAGAAACAACTCTTTAGAGGATTGAGAGTTTGATTTACTAATTACAGACCGTATTTTCTTTTTTATTTTTTGCAGTTCATCGGATTTAAAAAGACTTACAGCATTCTCGATATATTTTCGGTCAGAATTATCCAAAAAAATAGCTGCGGTGAATATTTTATCTATGGTCTCACTCAAATTATATAATTGTCGATGGCTGCATTTCTCTAAGGTTATTCGTGTGGCGGTATGGCCAAGATCTCCAATTCCTTTGAAGTTTTCTTTTACTGATAGTTTTTTTGTTAGCCACTGAATAGATTGTTGTCGTTCCATAATCTCTTCTCTTGATTGAAGCGGAGATAGAATCCAAGATTTTAGAGTTTTTGATCCACTTACTGTGGCGCAAGTATCCAGATTATTGAGCAGAGTTACATTCTTATTCTCAAAAAAGTGTGGGCGAACAAGCTCAAGTGCTCTTTGTGACGTGCTATCAATAACGAAATGGTTACTCTGAGAGTATAAATGAGGAGTTTTTATATGTTTGAATGTTTGGCCAATATTTTTTTCAATATATGTTAGTAAAGCATTTAATGATCTCATTATTGTGAGTTCTTTCTCAAATCCCAGATGATTTAAGGAGTTTATTTTTAGTCTATCTTTCAAGATATTTTCTGCTTTGCAAGAATCCCATTCCCATGGGGGGTAGGGCATGAGTCTTTCAAATGAGTTTTTAATATGCAAAGGGGTTTCAGCTAAATTTTTTTTGTACCCAAATTTCTCAAAAAGATGAGCTTTATTAATATCCTCATTAAACAGCATTTCAACAATATTGAATTTACTAAGAATTGTATCTAAGGTATTTTCACTGACGATTTTTTCTTGATTAAGTGCAACCTGATCAACATAAAGCTTGCCAGTGGCAACCTCGCACCACGCTAGTCCTCCATCAATGTCAATAGCCCCGAGATATTTTTGATTTGTATCATCAATCAATTCCTCTTCGTAAATAGTTCCATCGGTAAGTACCCTAACGACCTCACGTTTCACTAAACCTTTACCTGGTCTGGACTCCTCTACTTGTTCGCAAATCGCAATAGTTTTACCCTGCGCTAAAAGTGTTTTTATGTGTCGGTGTGACGAATGAACAGGAACTCCGGCAAGCAAAACATCTTCACCTCCACTTTTTCCTCGCTTAGTTAATGTTAAATTCAAAATTTCTGAGGCTTTTACCGCATCTTCGAAAAAGAGTTCGTAAAAGTCGCCCATACGAAAAAAAACAAAGCTGTCTTTATGACGTGCTTTTATTTCCAAATATTGTTTTATAACGGGCGTATGCAGCTCAGTATTCATTCTACTGGTTTAGATTAAACTTTACTCGAAGCCAAAATTTTTAAAATTGTCGGAAAGAGTTTAGGGTTTGCCGCAATTACATCGCCAGAGTAAAGATATTCTTGATTATTGCTGAAGTCACCAACGAAACCTCCAGCCTCCTTGACCATTAGCGACCCTGCAGCCATGTCCCATGCTTTCAGACCTTTTTCAAAGAACCCGTCAGTGCGCCCAGCTGCTACATAACATAAGTCCAAGGCTGCAGATCCAGTTCTTCGAAAATTAACCTCTGCATCTAAAAAAATTTGTAATTTTTCAGTATAAAAAGCCTGTACGCGTTTTTCACCTGTAGGAAACCCAGTTGCAATTAAACAAGATTTTAAAAATTCTTGCGAAGATACTCTTATCCTTTTATTATTTAAATACGCACCTCGTCCCTCAGAGGCGCAAAACAGTTCATCTCTATGGGGGTCATAAACGACTGCCTGGTGAATTCTACCTCTTCGTAATAGTCCGATAGAGACACTGTAAAACGGAAAATCATGTATGAAGTTTTTCGTACCATCTATTGGGTCAATTAACCAGGTATATTCAGCATCGTTTGTCAGTTTTTTCTCCAGATTTTCCTTGTCCGTCGATTCTTCTGCGATGATTTCATGTTTTGGATAGGCTTTTGTTAGGATGTTGATAATTTCGTTCTCGCATTCTTTATCGATGTTAGTTACATAATCGACTTCCTCTTTCTGCATAATTTGAATCTTAGTAGGATCTAAGATAGCCTTATTGATCAAATGACCAGCTTTTCTGGCAGCTTTAATGGCGGTATTTAACATTGGGTGCATGATTTTATGGAAACAAATGAGCTGTTATCGAGTTATTTAAAAAAAGTTCATTGGGCTTTTGTGGGTTTAACTCATCCTGGTAATCTTGGTGCAATTTTGCGTGCACTTAAAAACACCGGGTGCGAGTCCCCTATTCTAATTGATCCTGCCAAAAATTTGATGGTAAATTCTCCCCAAGTTTTGTCTAGAGCATCTCATGCCAAAGAATATGCGTATGATGTTAAACTAAGCGACCTCGAAACGGCTCTCGAAGGATCTAGGATGGTTGTCGGATTTACCGCGAGGGATAGGGACATTCAAATTCCTAAAATATCATTTGAAGAAACTTTAAAAAGTGTTAGCGACAATTTACTGCGCTGGGAGGATTTTCATGTATCCTTCGTCTTTGGATGCGAAAAATCCGGTTTGTCTAACAAAGAGTTATCACGATGTACTCGAGTATGTGCCTTCGATCTGGATGAGGAGTACCCATCTCTAAATATCTCACATGCTGCGTTACTAGTAGCATATTTGACTAGGAATACCATTAGAAAGTCAATATTGAGAAACGATAATTATTTACATAAAAAGCATCGGCAAAACCGTTCAATTGAAATAATGAAGAAACCAGCTGTTCAAAAAACCTTATACAGTCTTGAAAGATCGATGATTCAGTTGGGGGAGAAGATTAATTTTTTTAAGCAGGGAAATAGAGAAAAAAGTGAGATTAAAATGAGGCGGTGGCTTATTAATAATAAAATAGAGGAAGAGGATGCAAAACTAATGATTAGCTTCTTTTCCGAAATAAGAAAAAAATTGAACTAGATTGGAATACATATGGTTATGTCAAAATTTTATGCCGATATACAAAATGTGATGGAAAAGGATCCAGCTGCAAGAAGTTGGGTAGATGTGGTTTTATTTTATCCTGGTTTTCAGGCGATCGTAATTCACAGGTTGGCGAATTGGTTTTGGGTCAAAACAAAATATCTAAAATGGGTGGGAAGATTTTTTTCAAGCTTTGGGAGGTTTTTAACGTCGGTCGAAATACACCCAGGTGCAAAATTGGGTGAAAGGATATTTATTGATCATGGATGTGGGATAGTGATCGGGGAGACGGCGGAAATTGGTGATGACTGTACAATTTATCAAGGGGTCACTTTAGGAGGGACTTCTTTAAAAAAAGGTCAGAAAAGACATCCTACATTGGGTTCTGGGGTTGTTGTAGGCGCTGGCGCAAAAATTCTAGGGCCTTTTTTTGTGGGCGATAATTCAAAGATTGGTTCTAATGCGGTTGTTTTAGATTCTGTACCCGCTGATTCTACAGTAGTGGGTGTTCCTGCAAGAGAAGTTTTGGTTCAACCGGATGATGCCGAAAAAGTTTACGATAATAATTTTGAGGCATATGGTGTTTCATCACCGGCAGACGATCCAGTTGAGGTGCGATTGAATGCTTTAATAAGAAAGATTCAAGAGCAAGATCAGGAAATTAAGTTATTGAAAAGAAGATTGAATCATAAGGACAATTGATATATTCCAGAGGATTTTAAAAGTAGTCCTCCTCCAGACAATTTGTCTTTGAAAACCCGCCAATCAGGTAAAACTATTCTTTTTCTTCCCGAAGGTAATTCATAACTACCAGGCCTGTGGGTATGGCCGTGAATTATTACGCTCGCATTAGCGTAATTTAATTGTTTTTCAACCTCTGAAACATTAATATCCATGATTTCTTGTCTTTTTCTTGATTTTGCATAATTACTCTCTTTTCGCATTTGTGAGGCTATAAGGAGTCTATCGGAAATATCCTTTTTCAAAAATACATCTCTCCAATTTTTGGATAAAACCATTTTCCTAAATTTCTGATGCTCTTTATCATCTGTGCACAGCTGATCACCATGCATTAACAAATAATTGGATTTTGATTGGTTGTCCGAAAGTAGTATTTCCTGAGGTAATAATTTGGCACGAGTTTTCTTGCAAAAATCTTCGCCAATCAGAAAATCTCTGTTTCCATGCATAATACCAACCTTAACACCAGACTGACTAATCTCTTTTAAAATAGAAACCAACCAAATCAAATATTCAGGAGGGTCAGCTGTTTCCAACATATCATCGCCAATCCAGGCATCGAAAAGATCACCTAAAATTAGGAGCCAATCTGGCTTTGCTTTAGTTTTTCCCAAACAGGATTCTTTTAACCAATGAATGAATGCTGTGGATATTTTGTCGGTAGTTGTGCTCAGATGAATATCAGAACACAGAACAGCTGACTCAAAGCGGAGGATTAACATTTTATTTCAACTTTGCGATCTTTTGTATCTCTATCGGTTTTACAGGGACATCCTGAAAAAATCCATGTGTTCCTGTTTGAACTTTTCCAATTTTAAAGATTGTTTCTTGTCCATCTATAACTTCTCCAAAAACAGCATACCCCCAGCCATCCAATGTCTCTTCGTTGAAATCAAGGAACGTATTATCATTTAAATTAATAAAAAATTGTGAACTGGCAGAGTGAGGGTCACTGGTTCTAGCCATTGCGATAGTTAGCGCTTTGTTCGAAAGTCCGTTATTAGCTTCGTTTCTAATGGGTTCTTTCGTTAATTTTTCCTCAAGATTTTTATCGAAGCCGCCTCCCTGAATCATAAAACCATCGATTACTCGATGAAATATTGTGTTGTGATAAAATTTTTCTTCCACATATGCCGAAAAATTTTTTACAGTCGCTGGCGCATCTTCTGGGAAAAGGGAAAGAGTGAACTTTCCAAAACTTGTAGAAACAGTATATTTCACTTCGCAGCCCCTTCTTTTTTTAAGGTATCCAAGTCTAAACTTTTAGATGGAAAAAACGGAATATTTTTCAAAAAATTTGATTTTGCTTCAAGCCTGTCATTATTCTTCCGACTTTTGCTAATACCTTCCAAATATGTCTCTCTGGCCAAAAACAAGTAAAGATCTGCCAAGTTTTCGTAAGCAAGTGCGTAGTCTGGATTATTGAGTATGGCTAATTTAAATGATTTAATGGCTTTTTGTTCTTGGCCCATTTTGTCGTAGAGCACTGCTAAATTATTATATGGTTCAGGCAATTCAGGAAATTCCTCTGAAAGCCTTTCAAATAGGAAAACGGCATTATCCACAATATCCTTATTGTTCGTAGAAAGCCCCATTTCCGCTTTTAAAAGGGCTTCCAAATATCGCCACTGAGCGTCTCTAGGTTTCTCCTTCAATCGCGCTATGATTATGGCATCGGCCTCTTCATATTTTCCCAGCTCGATAAGTTCTCTTGTTTCCAGTAAAGCCTTAGTCTGGTCCACATCGGCTTGTGCATATGAATGTGACGCTCCAACAAGAGCGCAGTTCGAAAGAAAAAAATAAAGGAGTATTTTCAGCAGTAATCTTTGCATAGTAAACTATCTTGTTAGATTATATCGTACACCAGAATGATACGGAGTCGCTTTGAAAATTTTTAACAGCATAAAGAGAAAAAAAGACAATTTTTACTCTTTAAGGGCAGGCCATGTAACTATGTATGTGTGCGGCATGACAGTTTATGATCAGTGTCACATTGGCCATGCTAGAGTTATGGTATTTTTTGATCTTGTCAAGCGTTGGTTTGAGGCAAAAGGTTTCACGGTGACTTATGTAAGAAATATTACTGATATTGACGATAAAATTATAAAGAGAGCTGGTGATGAGAAAGTCGGGCTTAATGAATACACGGAGAAGTATATAAAGGAATTGCACAATGATGAAAAATCACTTTTTATTCAGAAACCCTCCTTTGAACCCCAGGCGACAAGATACGTCCCTGAGATGATTGAATTGATTGAGAAATTGGTTAAGAAAGATTACGCTTATGTAGCTGAGACAGGAGATGTTAACTTTGCTGTCCGTTCTTTCCGCGATTATGGGAAATTATCCGGTAAATCGATTGAGCAATTAAGGGCGGGTCACCGGATTTCAATCGATGAAAAGAAAAGAGATCCTCTTGACTTTGTACTTTGGAAGGGTGCAAAGCAGGGTGAACCGGATGATGTGATCTGGAAATCTCCTTTTGGTGCAGGTAGGCCCGGTTGGCATATAGAATGTTCAGCTATGAGTAATGCTTTATTAGGAAAACGATTTGATATTCATGGCGGAGGAGCTGATTTACAGTTTCCACATCATGAAAATGAGATTGCTCAGTCAGAATGTGGTTACGGGATTGAAGGAAAGCCCCATGTGAATACTTGGATGCATGTTGGGTTTGTAACGATCAAAGAAGAGAAGATGTCAAAGTCCCTAAATAATTTTTTAACAATAAAGTCAGCCATTAGAGAATATGACCCTGAGTCCCTGCGATATTTTTTATTAAAAACGCATTACAGGAAACCATTAAGCTACTCTGATGAACAGTTGAGAAGTGCTCAAAGAAGTTTACAAAGTCTACATGAAGCATTGGTGAGTAACAATGTAGGCGGTGAGTTTGATATTTTCAGCAGGCAGAATTTTGTAGCACTACTCATGAATAGTAAACATGAGTCTGCAGTAGCTTTCAAAAATGCTTTGGATGATGATTTTAATACCCCATTGGCATTTGCAGAGATGTTTAAATATGCGAATTTACTTAAAAAGAAAAAAACTCTTATGTGCTCTGAAGATTTACAAGAAGATATTTTAAGGGGAATGGGTGAAGTTCTTGGTTTGTTGAATAACTATTCGGCAAAAGATGAAGTGCAACCTGAAGTTATCATTGAAAAATTACCCATAGAAGAAATTGAGCGAATAATTTCTCTTAGACAGAGTGCCAAAGAACAGAAGAATTTTGAATTAGCGGATAAGTTCAGAGAGAATCTGGCAAAACACGGGGTTGGTTTAGAAGATGGGCCAGATGGAACGACATGGAAGTTTCAAAGGATTAAAACAAAAAAATGATATTCCTAGATTTCGAAAAACCAATAGAAGAACTACACCAAAAAATCCAGGAGTTGAGACACGTACAGACCGAAGAATCTGCTCTAGATATAAGCAAAGAGATAGATACACTCGAAAAGAAAAGTAGCCAACTGTTAAAGAACATTTATGGCTCATTAACTCCGTGGCAGATCTCTCAAGTGGCTAGACATCCTGAAAGACCATACTGCTTAGATTTCATACAATCAATAACTGAAGATTTCACCGAGCTTCATGGAGACCGGCTTTTCGCCGATGACCCTGCAATCGTGGGTGGTGTAGGAAGATTTGAAGGCCGGTCCGTGATGTTTATTGGACATCAGAAAGGAAGAGATTTAAAAGAAAGGACTTTTCGGAATTTTGGAATGCCTCGTCCGGAGGGATACAGAAAAGCAGCTAGGCTGTTGCGTCTCGCCGAAAAATTTTCAATTCCTGTTGTGACCCTAGTGGATACTCCTGGTGCGTATCCAGGTATTGGGGCTGAGGAAAGAGGACAGTCTGAGGCTATAGGTAATAATTTGTTTTTGATGGCTGGACTAAAGGTGCCCGTTGTGAGCATCGTTATCGGTGAAGGAGGTTCCGGAGGCGCTTTGGCAATAGCGGTTGCAGACCGATTACTAATGTTTGAATATTCAATATATTCGGTAATATCACCTGAGGGGTGTGCTTCTATTTTATGGAAGGATTCAGAGAAAGCATCAAAAGCTGCAGAGATTTTAGCGATAACCGCTGACAGACTAAAAGAATTGGGTCTAATAGACGGAGTACTTAAAGAACCTCTTGGTGGAAATCATAGAGACTATCAAATAGTATTTTCGACCTTAAAAAAAGATTTAAGTAAAAATCTGAATAGTCTATGTGATCTTGATGTTTCAGAACTTATCAGACAGAGGCAGGATAGAATCCGTGGTTTTGGAAGATTTTCCGAGACTAGTTAGTAAATTTAAAAAATTTGTCATCGGTCTTTCTGGCGGACAAGACTCGGTGGCGGTGCTACATTTATTATCAAGTCTTAGATTAAGTAATCGTGAGGAATGTAATTTTGTAATTGAAGCAGTCCATGTAAACCACGGTCTTCAGAAAGATGCCATAATTTTCCAAGATTTTTGTCAGAGTTTGTGCTCTAAACTACAGATCAATCTGCACACCAGGTGTATTCGAGATGACGAACAAGAGAAGAAAAAATTAGGTGTTGAAGCATTTGCGCGTAAGCACCGCTATATTGCTTTCTCAGATTTATTGACTTGTGAAGATTGTCTGGTCTTAGGACATCATGCAGAGGATCAGGTTGAAACATTTTTGCTGCAATGGATTAGAGGGTCAGGAATAAATGGGTTAAGCTGCATGGCGAGATTGTCGGAAAAGATCGTGAAAGGCAGAAAATTTTCAGTTTGGAGACCAATGCTCCATCTAAGTAAAGATTCTATAAAGAAATATCTTGAGGATCATAATTTAGACTGGGTAGATGACGTAAGCAATTCCAGCTATCAATATGACAGAAATAGAATAAGGAATGTTGTACTACCAAATATTCTGTCAGTTAGAGAGGGTGGAATGAAAGGCATGTTACGGTCAATTGAGAACATAAGTAGAGCAAAATGGATAATCGATTTAAAGATGATGGAACTATTTGAGAGCGTAGTCTCTTCGAATTTTGATTTACTGATGCATAACGAATGTTTAAATGTTACAGTCTGTGGGGATAGGCTGTTGAAAGAACCTGACTCAGTGGTATTTGAATTGATTCGTTTTTGGTTACGCTCTGCGGGCATTACTGCACCTCCCTGCGTGAGACTAGGTGAGTTTGTGAGGCAACTAAGATTTGCAAAACCGGGGTCTAGACCTGAGCTTACGTTAGAAGGAGAAAGCGATTCTTATAAAATGCTATTTTTTAAAGGGCGACTTTGGTTAGAAAAGGAATAATGAAAAGGTTAGTCCACAAATATGGGGGTACGTCTTTGGAATCAATTGCTCGGATTAAAAATGTGGCTGACAGAGTAGCAAAATGGCGTGAAAGTGTTCCGGAGATAGTAGTCGTCGTTTCTGCTATGGCTGGGGAAACAAATAGGTTGATTGGTTTGGGTAAATCGTTGTCTGAAAATCCCAATCGACAAGCTATGGACCAGGTTGTAGCGAGTGGCGAGCAGGTATCAGCGGGCTTATTAACAATTGCGCTAATGGATTTAGGTTACGACGCTATTTCTTACTGTGGCTGGCAAGTGAGGGTGATAACGGACGGCAACCATGGCAAAGCAAGAATTTTAAAGATAGAAAACAACCGGCTCGAGGGAGATCTTGCCCAGGGGCGGATTGTGGTAGTAACAGGGTTTCAGGGGGTTACAGAAAAATCAGAGGCTATATCTACTCTGGGAAGAGGTGGTTCCGATACTTCAGCGGTTGCTTTGGCTGCTTCCTTAAATGCAGACGAATGTCTCATTTACACGGATGTAGATGGTGTTTACACCACCGATCCACGGATTGAACCTGAGGCCAGAAGATTAAATGAGATCACTTTTGAGGAAATGCTTGAAATGTCCAGTTTAGGATCCAAGGTGTTGCAGATAAGATCAGTTGAATTCGGTGGAAAGTATAAAGTAAAGACACGCGTGCTTTCGAGCTTAAAGGACCCGAAGCTTTCGGTTCAGGATGAGTTAAGTTGTAGCACTTTAATCACCCAGGAGGAAGATAGAAATATGGAAGAGGCACTTATATCCGGAATTGCGTGTAATAGAGATGAGGCTAAGATTACGATACCTGGAGTGCCCGATACGCCCGGCATTGCTCACAAAATATTGGGACCAATAGCGGAAGCAAATATCGATGTTGATATGATTATTCAAAATGCTGGTGTTGATGGACTTACAGATTTTTCTTTCACAGTGCCACGTTCTGATTTAACAAGGGCCACAGAACGATTAGAAAAAAAGGTCGTTGAGGAGATAGGAGCTAAAACACTTCACACGGATAAAAATATATGTAAGGTGTCGATTATTGGAATTGGAATGCGTTCAAGTGTGGGTGTAGCAAGCAAAATGTTTGAAGTTTTATCCAAAGAAGGGATAAACATTAAAATGATTTCGACTAGTGAAATAAAGATATCGGTTGTTCTAGAGGATAAATATATGGAACTTGCTGTTAGAACTTTACATGCAGCTTTTGGACTTAGGGAAGCGTAGTTTTGATATACTAAACTCGGATATATTATACAGTTGGCTGCACTAAAGGAGACATGACCGAGAGGCTGAAGGTGCTCCCCTGCTAAGGGAGTATGTGCCAAAAGCGCATCGTGGGTTCGAATCCCACTGTCTCCGCCATATTTAAGCAAGGTACGTTTGGTTTTTCTATTGTTTAAAGATAAATTACTTTCTGTGTTATTTTTCTTATTTCACACCATACCTTGGTGCTAAATCATCGCATAATTAGGTGAATCTTTAATACAAAGTTGTTATTATCTGATAAGTGGAGTTGTTTACTATTTGATGGGGGTATATTAAAAATGCCGGAGATAGGGAGTTACAGTCAGACGAATATTACCGGACCTGTAGATAGAAAAAATAATTTTGGTGATAAAAGCGTTGTTAATAAAACAACACAAGTCGACGCGTCAAAAGAAACTGAAATAAATGTGAACCAGCAACTTCGTATTGATGAAGGAAGCGAAAGAGCCCGTAACGAAGGTAATCCAAGTTTGAGTTCTAGAGGAGCATTGGGTCAGCCACAATCTTTGGCGACTGGAAGAGATTTTGAATTAAGGTCAGGGTTCGGGACGAGACAAGAAGGTGCATTTGGACCTAGGGATTTGGGCGGACCTGCTGGTTTGGGAGTTAATTTGAGCGGAGCTTCTAGCGGGTTACGGGAAACACAGGGAGTCGGCGTTTTTCAACAGGTGATTGAGGAGACTATCCCTTATGATCTTCAAGCCGAACGAGCGGCAAATGCGGGTAGATTTGCTGAAAGAGTGGACCGATCAATCGACACTTTAAATAAACGGATGGAGGACTTAGGTCGTGCAGTTAGATTTTCAAAGGATAGAGAGTTTGACAGAGAGATTATTACCGTGGTGAATCCCGACAGTGGGGATATAGTTCGGCAAATTCCTCCAGAATATGCAATTAGGGTTTCGGAGGGGTTGAAGTCTCTTCGAGGACTTTTGTTTGACGATAAGGCTTGACACTTTTAATGTCTAGGACGTAAAAATGAAGGGCAGGCATCTTTGCCTCCTTCATTTAGTGGAGAATGTCTGTATTTTCTGTACACGAGTTTTCTACCATTAAAATACTCGCAAAGAAGAACTGGGTCGTTAATTTCAATTTGGTTTCCGAATATCCGTGCAAAATTGTCTGCTTCTATATATTCCCCAGGTAGCACTTCCAACTCTTCTGTTAAAATCTTCGACCCGGAAAGAAATAGAAAAATCTCGAATGTGACGGCAACAACTAAAACGGTCGCGGAGATTAACAAAAGGTTTTTAAGATTCATTAGAGCCTCGTTCAATACAAGAGTATAGAGGAAATGTAAATTGTCTTCAAATGTGTTACGGGATCATGATATTTAAATTAGTGCTGGAAATTTTGGCTCTATTAAAGACAACTGAGGATAATCTATATTTCGAAAAATATCCACGAAAAATAGCGAAATTAGTAAAGTATTTAACTTTAAGTCCGACTAATATTCTAAGGTTAAACTTTGTGCACAAAGAGATAATTTCGGAAGGCAATTTTTATGAAAAATTTATCTGCATCTAAATCTAAATGCTTAATTGGTTCGCTATTGAGCTTATTCTTTCTGACAGGCTGTGCAACAGTGTTTGAGGGCACATCTCAGCCCATTTCCGTAACTCTAACTCCTGAGTCAACAATATGCAGGGTTTACAGGGAAAATAGAGAATTGGGTGCTTTGACCAATAATAATCCAGTACTGTATACACAAAGGTCTTCAAAAGAACTAGTGTTGGTATGTCATGCGCAGGGTTTCCAGCCTAGAATGTTGCGCCTAGTGAGTAGTCCTTCTGGATTGGGCGCTATTGGTGTTGCAGGGGGTGGTGTTGGTGTAGTCAATACAATCTCCAATGAGTTCGGGTGGGATAATATTGTCGCTAACTCAAAATCCACAACAAATACCTACCTCGGTTTGATTCCAGGAGTTGTAGATATGATAACTGGCGCCTATTGGCGATATGATAACCAGATCAATATCGTTTTAGAGCCAACAGAATTCTAATACAAGATTTGTTCGATGAGTCGTTACAAAGTTAAGTTATCATTGATATTGGGCCACCTGATTCTCATTTCCTTTTTGGCAACTGAATTTTCTGCATTTGCTCAAAATCAAACTTCCGAAAGTAATGATCAGGTAGATGACTCAATAGGGAAAAAAAAACCAATTAGGCCTATTCAAAATTCCAATTTTTACCCTGACGAAGATGACGATGCTGGAAAAGATAAATGTTTAGTTGGTGAGTTCAGACTGATTGCCTTAAATACGGCTGATCCCGGTCAACGAAAAGAAATTGCTGAGGCATGGATAAAGGATCAGGCGAAGTTTTGCACTATAGCAAAGCTTCTCTCTATTAGGAATAACAGGGCGCAATGGTTGGGTACAGCTGATTCTATTACCATTGATGCCGAGCTTGACATACAGCTAGAGATAGCGTTAGAGAAAAACGACGAGACATTCGCTGCTCTTTACGGTTTAAAATTACCTCCTCCTCCTCCCGACGACGAAGAAGTTCAGTAGAATAACACTAATCTAATTATATTTAATTTTTTTGGTGAATTCCCGTGGATGATTGTGTGTCCCTTATTGCTCCTGCAAGACTGCATTTTGGATTTTTAGATCCAACTGGTTTGTCGGGTCGTCAATTTGCCAGTTTGGGTCTTGTTATTGAAGGATACAATGTAAATTTGGAGGCCACGAGATCAAAAACTTTGATTATTACTGGTGATGCGTTGGATGAAGAGACTGCCAAATTTTTTAGGGTCACCATAACAAGATTAAAAAAAAAATACGGGTTTGCCGATGATTTCAAAATCGTTCTTAAGGAAAAACCTCCAAGGCATTCGGGCTTTGGCTCGGGTACCCAATTGGCATTGGCGCTCAGTAGAGCATTACTGGAAATAATTAAATTGAAGCCTAGAACCGAGCATCTTAGCTTAGCGGTTAACAGAGGCAAACGAAGTGGAATTGGGATTCTTGGTTTTGACAAAGGAGGGTTCATCGTCGATGGTGGTAAGCTTACTGATGCTAGGCAGCCACCGTTGATTTCACGGGTTTGTTTTCCGAAAAACTGGAAAATATTGCTAGTTATGCAAGATAAAACGTCACACTTTTATGGAGATCGAGAAATTAAGGCAATAGAGGGGTTGCCAAAACTCAAAAAGGAAAAATCATCTACACTATGTCGTGAGACGTTGCTCAGAGTCATTCCCGCAATAATTGACAGAGATTTCGAGTCATTTGCTAAGGGCTTGACTAATATCCAGAACTTGATGGGGGAGATTTTTTTTAATGCGCAGGATGGTTCAACATTTTCCAGTCCGTCGGTGGGAAAGGTGATAGAGGTGTTAGCAAAGAATTTTGAGATTGGAAGTGGACAGTCATCTTGGGGTCCGACAGGGTTTGCAATTTTTAAGTCTAATGATGAGTTACAAAAAGCCCTTAATTTCTTGAAAACAAATAATTTATTGACAGACGGTCTTCGATTGGATGTGACTTGTGCAAGAAATAGGGGCTATCAGCTATTCAAAGGTGGAAAATAGGAACTATTGTGTATGTGCTTGCTGCCTTAAGCGGAAGAGGCGTGGTTTGCTCCTCTCAAAAATTTGGTTGTAAATTAGGTGTCATGGACGTCTTTGGAGACAAGGATTGTCAAGGTTCAGCGGTATTTTGGCGGCACATTGGAACTTGTGTACCTGGTCAAACGGTCATAGATAGTGAAAAATTTCTAAGTTCTCTCTCGGTTTTCAAAATAAATGGTTTCGAAGGGTTGGTTATTGGATCGGGTTTTGAAGGAAAATATGATCTTTTGAGGCGGGCAAATGAGATTTTGCCGTTGTACGCCAGCTCTCTCTCGGTTTTTAAATATTTGGAAAGCCCGTTATTATTTTTTGAAACATTGAAATCATTGGAAATTCCCTTCCCGCGAGTTAATTTATCGGCGGATTCTTTTGAGGAACTTGGGCCTGATTGGATATTGAAAGACTTAGGGTCCTCAGGTGGGCTCGGCATCAAAAAACAAACAGGAAGAAAATCCAAAAGTTCCGAGTATTTTCAGAAACGATTGCCAGGGACGGCAGTAAGCTTATCTTTTTTTGCTGACGGGCAAAATGTTGTACCACTGGGCTACAGTAAACCAGTTGCTACTACACAGAGTAATCTACCTTTTGTATTTTGTGGTTTAGATGGTCCGATTGAATTGATTGATAGTATTGCGCAAGAGGGTTTAAAAATTTCCAAACTTATTGTGCAAAAGTTTAAACTCAGAGGTTTTAATGGTATAGATTTTTTAGTATCTGATAAATCAGTACATTTCTTAGACTTAAATCCACGTATAACAGCCTCCTTTGAGATTTTGCAGGAGTCACACAGTTTCTGTTTTTTTGAGAAACATATCCACCTTACGCGCGATATTCCATATAATCTGTGTATACCTGAAAGTTTTCCGGCTATAAAAAAAAAAATAATTTCTGGATTCCGGGTTATATATGCAGAATCAGATTTTTATATGAATGAGCGTTGTCAGAAATCACTCTTTAACAATAAATTTTTGACCAATATACCAAATAGCAAATACTTCTTCAAAAAGTATGAACCAGTTTGCTCTGTTTTCTTAAGAAGTAATACCATGTTGGAGCTACAGAGGGCTTTAGATGATAAGGTTGATTTTGTTTACAATAAATTATCACAGTTAACCTAATTCTTCGGGAGAGTTTTACATGACCAATAAAGTATGCTTCGCTATTAATGATACTGCTTACCGCCTAGCTGAATTAATGATAAAGGACTCCGAAAAATACAACATAAGTATCAAATGTGAGTCAAATGGGGTGAGAATTTTGGATGCTGGTTTAAGCTGTAAAGGCAGTATTTTGGCAGGTATAAAAATAGCGGAAATTTGCATGGGTGGATTAGGAAAAATCACCTTAGGTATGGATTCAATTAGAAAAATTCCAAACACTGTCTATGTTAATAGTTCAGTCCCAGTTATAGCTTGCTTATCGAGTCAGTACGCAGGTTGGAGTTTAAGCGTGGCGAAAGAAGATAATGCAGGGAAACCCTTTAATTGCCTTGGGTCAGGACCTGCTCGTGTGTTAGCCAATAGGGAGGATTTAATTAAGGAAATAGCTTACTCAGAAATATCTCAGAAGGGGGTTTTAATTTTGGAAGTCGCATCTTATCCCCCTAGAACAATTATCGACAAGATTATTAATGACTGTAGGTTAAATCCCGAGAATCTCATATTAATAATAACACCAACTACAAGCCTGGCTGGAACCACGCAGGTAGTTTCTCGGGTGTTGGAGGTTGCGATGCATAAATTGCACGCTCTAAAGTTTCCGTTGCAGAATGTTGTTGAAGGTTTTGCAAATGCGCCGCTTCCTTTACCTTCAAACGACTTTTTAGAAGCTATGGGTAGAACTAATGATGCCATTCTATATGGAGGCTTAGTGCAACTTATTGTTAGTGGAGACGACAGTGAATCCGAAAAACTTGCCAAAGCTCTGCCTTCATCCAATTCCAAAGATTACGGGAAGTCATTTTCTGAAATCTTTAAGTCTGTTGCATATGACTTTTATAAAATTGATCCAATGCTTTTTGCCCCTGCAAAAGTAATAATCAGTAATTTGGATAGTGGAAGATCGTGGGTTGACGGAAAGTTGAATTTATCTCTTTTAGAAGAGTCATGGATGGGGCTGGAACAGTAAATAACGTGAAAAAAGGGGAGATAGTTATTTTCTCTGACGAAATTGGGTGGCATACAGATCAGTTACAAATCGGTCTCAATCTCTCAGGAATTAAAACCAGAATCCTAAATCTTTCATCTATTGATATTTTTATTGATTGCGCTAAAGACAACTTTGTTATAAGAAATTTCAATACAAGTCCTAGCTGTTGTTTTGTCAGAGGTATCGAGGGAGGAACTTTGGAGCAAGTTACTCGTCGGTTAGCAATTTTGCATCAATTGGAATTTCTGGGAATTCCAATTGTGAATTCAGGAAAGGGAATAGAAAATAGTGTAGATAAATGTATGACTAGTTTTCTTTTAAGGATGCAAGACATCTCAACTCCTGATTGTTGGACACTTGAAGACAAGTCAACCAGTATTCAGCTTATTAATCGCCTGTTAGATGAGGGTCGAAATCTGGTTATCAAACCAATCTTTGGTTCGCAAGGAGTTAATGTGACACTGATAGAAGAAAAAATAAAAAACGAAAAAGATTTCGAAAAAATGATTAATTTTGCTAAAGGTGTTTACTATATACAAGAGTTCGTTGAACCGACCGGGAGTTTGTTGAGAGACTTCAGAGTTTTTGTTGTGGATCAAGAGGTAATTGCCGCGATGGAGAGAAAAGGGCAGGGCTGGGTTCACAATGTTGCTAAAGGTGGAGTTTGTAGAAAAATTATTCCAGATAATTTTTTGAAGAAGTTAGCGATTCAGTCAACAAGAGCAGTGGGGTTAGAAATTGGAGGAGTCGACATAATAGAGGATAAGAGCTCCGAGTCAGGATATAAGGTTTTAGAGGTAAATGGAGTTCCTGCCTGGAAGGGATTGCAGAATGTAAGTGATATTAAAATATCAGACAAAATCGTTAAGTTTATGATTTCCAAGATGAGATAAACTTTGATCGGGCGATGGATTACTTAGGTTTATTAAAAAGAAACTTTCTGATTGCATGCCAATTAGATGTTCAAACTCAAAAACCAGGAAATGTAAGTTTTAATTCCTCAGGGTTTGGTATGACTGGCCAAGATTTTATAAACAGCTCCAATGCCTGTGCACCATTAGTGGTACAGACGGGATTAGAAATTGGAGAGAAAATATATTTGGCCACAAAAGAAAGCGTTAGGGCGGCAGGTTGTAATACGAATTTAGGAATTATTCTTTTGTGTGTGCCAGTGCTACATGTCTTGCAAAAATTAGGAGAAGAGGGATTTAATAAGCTAGATGATCCTTTAGCGTATTTGCAAGCGGAGCTAATGAAAACCATACATGCAATTGATTTAAAACAATCAAAATTGATATACGATGCAATTGTATATGCAAATCCAGGAGGTCTTGGTGAGGATAGAGAGATGGATGTAAGGTCTACTGATAAAAAAATTATTGATGCAATGCGGCAAGCAAAGGACAAGGACTTTATTGCAAAGCAATATTTTTCTGGTTTTTTCGAAATTTTGAAGCAGCCCGTTCTACAAGAAAATTTTCGAAGACAGTGGATTAATGGAGAAAAGTCTATTAACCCATGCGCAAGACAATCTTTGGCTTCTTTGATTTATTTTTATTGGCTCACTAATATTCGGGACTCTCACATTCAGCGAAAATTTGGCTTACGGGCAGCTGAATTTGTGAAAAAAAAAGCAATAAAAGTTTTTCAAGATCAAATTAACTTTGAAAACGTATTAAATAAAGTAAATAATGGTAAAATAAGGTTGCCAAATCGGCCGAGAATTAGACAGTTTGATGAGTTTTTAAAGGTGCGAGGTTTAAATCCAGGTACTAGTGCTGATATAACTGTTTGCTCTCTTTTGATATTTGGTTTGTTAGAGCCTGATTATTCGGCTTAAGCTAGTGAATTAGCTGAACATCCCTTTGCAAAAGGGCGGGTTTTTTATAAATTTTATTATGGAGAAATACTGATGGCAAAAATTGACCGAGTAATGGTTGGAGAGTCTCTAGTCGGTGATGGGAATGAAGTTGCTCACATTGATCTTATTTTAGGGCCCCGAGGTAGTGCCGCCGAGTCGGCTTTTACCAATGCATTGACCAATAACAAAGATGGATTTACGAGCCTTTTAGCCGTTGTTGCACCAAACTTAATGTGCAAGCCTGCGACAGTTATGTTCAATAAAGTCACTATTAAAGGTGCGAAGCAAGCTGTGCAAATGTTTGGTCCTGCTCAAAGAGCCGTCGCTATGGCTGTGGCTGATAGTGTTGAGGACGGTACAATTCCAGCGAGTGAAGCGGACGATATCTTCGTGAGTGTTGGAGTTTTCATTCATTGGGAAGCTGCAGATGACAAGAAAATTCAGGACTACAACTATCAGGCAACTAAGGAAGCTATAGAGCGAGCAGTTTCGGGGCAGCCAACTGCGTCTGAAGTTGTTTCCAGTAAAGGTTCATCGGCGCATCCGTTTGCTGCCTAAGTGGTGTTGGGATATTCGTCGGCTGTTCATAACAAAAAATAGCCGACGCATCCTATTGCTTGGGGATAATACCAGATCCTAGCAAATAAAATATATTGTTTTCATGATGCCTAAATTTTAAACTTTTGCTAGCTTTCCTGGTCATGATGAAACCGACAGAATCAACATCCGGATATTTCGCTGGTTTCTCTATTTCTAGCTTGATGATTGAAAGCTTGTATTTGCCCAATAGAATTCTTGACAACTGTTCTCCGAAAGATTCGAGAAGCTTGTATTCGTTGTTTGTTGCGAATTTGATGACAGTTTTACGCACACAGTCATAGTCAACGGTTTGCCTAATATCGTCCGAATCACAAGCTGTTGGTCTTGGTATCCCCATATCGATTGTAATGATTAGGGGCTGAGGTTCAAATAATTCATCTTCACAAATTCCAATCACAGTAGACGTCTTAAGCTTGGTTATTTTGACAATGTCTAGGTCATTAAAAGAGAAATGACTTTCTGAATCAGCAGGTGTATTTAATTTTATTGGTTCCATTGTCATGAGATAATATCCAATTTAGTGTTCGAAGATTATAAAGCTTATGAAAAAATTAAACAATGATGTTTGGCATTCTGTAGCTACACAGTCTGACGAACAAAAAGTTAAAAATCAAAATTCAAAATTCGCATGGTGTGTGACTGGCTCAGGACATTATTTGAAAGAATCAATACAGCTTTTAGATAAAATGCCCGACACAGATATCTTTCTGTCTAAAGCGGCGGAGGAAGTATTACCAATGTACGGATACAGGCTTGATGATATCAAGTTAAAACATAAGCTTTTCAGAGACAAGACACACAGTTCTGTACCCGTAGGAGCTTTGTACAAAAATGGGTATCATACAGTTATAATAGCGCCTGCTACGAGCAATACAGTTGTTAAGTGTGCTTTGGGGATATCAGATACGTTGCCGACAAACATGTTTGCTCAAGCAGGTAAACTTAAGATAGAAACAATTGTTTTTGCTTGTGATACCGAACCCACTGTCATAACGGAATCACCAAAGGAGTGGGTAGAACTCAAACCACGCAAAGTAGAATTCGACAATTTAGCATTATTGAAAAACTTTGAAGAGTGTACCGTTGTGGAGACTGTAAGTGATTTACAGATGATTTTGGATAAGCGTTTAAAACAGTTTGGATTAAGTTGGATAGAATTCTCTTCCTAACAGGTAGGCTAGCTAAAGATAGCTTAGAGAAAACTCTGAAGAGTATTGATCCTCCTGCATTTTCATGGGAGATTTTTGAGATCGGATTGCAGGTAGCAGGTCTGATGACAGCAGATATGATTGAGCGAAGAATGAATCCTGCAAGATATGCCGGTTTCGACAAAATAATTGTTCCAGGACGATGCCGCGGAGATTTAAAAAAACTCGGCGAGAAATTAGAGATCTCTATATTAAGGGGGCCAGATGAGTTGAAAGATATCCCAAATTTTTTTAACAGGAAAGGTAAAAAGATTGAAATGGATAGACATGATATTCTAATTTTTTCAGAGATAACAGATGCAACTAAATTAACTACAGAAGAGATCTTAGAAAGAGCTAAAGAATTTAAAAGATCAGGAGCAGATGTAATTGATTTGGGTTGTTTGCCAGATACGGAGTTTCCGCATTTAGAAGCTAGCATTGCTAAATTGAAAAAGCATGGGTTTAAAGTTAGCGTGGACTCTCTCAATCCGCAGGAATTGGAAAGAGGAGCTATTGCCAAAGCTGACTATCTTTTAAGCTTGGTACCGGAGAATTTGTGGATTGCTGAAAAATACAGAAAATCAATTCCAATAATTATTCCTGATAATTCTGTAGGTTTCGATTCGTTATGCGAATCAATCCGTCACTTAAAAAGAATGAGGATAGATTTTATGGCAGATTCTATTTTAGATCCCATACCTTTTGGTTTTACTGATTCGGTTGTTAGATTCTCAAAATTAAGGTCTCTGTTTCCAGAGATAAAAATTCTTGTCGGTACAGGTAATCTAACTGAATTGATTGATGCTGATACTATGGGAATCAACGCGATATTATTAGGAATCTGCAGTGAAATCAGAGCCAGTGCCGTTTTGACAACTCAGGTTAGCGATCATGCAAAGTCTGTAATTAAGGAAATCGATGTCTCTCGCCGGGTAATGTTTGCTTCCAGGGAAAATCAAGTGCTGCCAAAAAATCTAACTAATAGTATGCTTACGATTCATGAAAAAAAACCTTTCCCCGACTCTTTAGAGGAAATAAAAATTACCGCTCAAAATGTGAAAGATCCGAATTTTCGCATTCAGATTACATCAGGTGGTCTGCATGTTTACAATCGAGATGGATTAAGGTCTGGTCAAGATCCTTTTCAGTTTTACGAAAAACTTGGTGTTGAGGAAGATTCAAGCCATGCATTCTACCTCGGTGTTGAGCTTGCGAGAGCGGAGATTGCATGGAGTCTCGGTAAAAGATACGCTCAGGATAGAGGACTAGATTGGGGTGCAGCAGCAGAACCGAGAAGAGAGGATGCATTAACTCATTGTCAGCCAAAAATTAAGAAGAAAATTAGAAACAGAAAAAATACCTCAAAATGATTTATGAAGTAATTATCTCTACAATGAATGACGATGGAAGCTCCCATGTTGCGCCTATGGGTGTTTCTCAAAAGGCTGATTTTGTCGTGTTAAAGCCTTTCAAACCTTCAAAAACTCTTGACAATATCCTTACACAAAAAATAGCCGTTATGAACATCGTAACTGATGTTCGAGTGTTTGCAGGGGCTGTTACGGGACGATCAAATTTTAATTTAGTAGCACTACCAAGTGATAAAGGTTTTTTCTTGAAAGATGCAATAAGCTACCTGACTTTGTCATTAGCTGAGATTCATGATGACGAAATCAGACCGACTTTGTGTATGAATAAGGTGAATACCATTCATCTTTCAAGTTTTAAGGGTTTTAATAGGGCACAGGCGGCGATAATTGAAGCTTCAGTGTTGATGTCTAGATTAGATCTTCTTTCACAGGATAAGATTAAACAAGAAATTAGATACCTTGAAATAGCCATTATGAAGACAGCAGGAAAGAAGGAGATCCAGGCATGGGAATGGTTGATGGAAAAATACGAAAACTACTGTAAGATAAATAAAAAAAAAATAAAACTATTAGTTAGCATCAGGTCATTAGAAGAGGTTAAGGCCGTCAATGGATTGAATATTGATATTATCGATTTAAAGGAACCAAATAATGGTCCTATAGGGATGCTAGATTTTATAGATATAAGGAAAATTGTATTGTCACTTAGAGATAATAATTTTCGCGGAAAGATCTCCACAACCTTCGAACTTAATGATGGAAAAACATCCCCAACCGATGTAGCTAAAATCGAGGATCTTGGTTCAGTAGGACTCGATTACATTAAAGTCGGTGTATCTGCTGATGAGAATACCTTGGCAAATTTAACGAAGTTTACAGAGAGCTTAAGTAAAATAAAAAATCGCGATTTGGAGAACAAGCTAATTTTAGTGCTCATGATTACAGATGAACAGTCTTTTAAATTTGTCAAAAATATTTCTCCGAGCATGGTGAGACAATTTTCTGGAATTATGATAGATACTCTTAATAAGGAGAATGGTTCTGTTTTCGATCTTGCAAGCTTTACAGAGCTAAACATAATAAAAAAGTTTGCTCTTGAGAATAACGTAGATTTCGGAATAGCTGGTTCATTGGATGTTTCACATACGTCGTTAATCAACCAACTTCAGCCAAGTTGGGCTGGATACCGGGGAGGTGTATGTTTGAAAAAAAGATCAGGTCCTATTTCCAGAGTGAGATTAGAAAATCTTATTGATTCCTTTTGCTAGGTTTTGAAAAGGCTAAGACTGTATCAGATGCATTTGGTAATTGATCGCGGAAGAAAAGGTAAACTTTTGTTTTGCTCTTTTGAAAGTTCAGAGAAAAACTAGCATCCAGAATACCTAAAGATACCAATTTATTTACTTTGGGCTGATTCAGTGCAATTTTGCTATTTATGAAAGAGTACCAACATGATTTTACGATAAGCACGGTGTTAAGCTGCAGCTCTTCGGAGATTAGTAAAGCCATGCTGTCTGATGTAATACTCCAGTTTTTATTTGGGGAGTCAATTCTTTTTTTTAAAAAATCAAAAGTCCCTATAATAGGGACCTTGTTCTTTGCTATAACCCTATCAATTTCATTTTTTGTCTTGCAAAAATGTAAGTTTGTTCTATCAATCGAGGAAATGAGAAGACCCATCTGAGACATCGAATAGAGTGCCATATCATGAGCAATATCATCTTCTAAATTGTAGTTCTTTTGAACGGATCTTATATGGTTCGCAAACAATCCTCCCCCAGGGATAATGATAGCCCTACCTTTAAAGTGGTCTGTAATGAATTTTATCCATATCTTCATGAACCCGGAATTTAAAAGGCTGCCCCCGAGCTTGATTAGTATCATAGATAGGTACTAATCGCTAAAGAAAATGCAGTTGCGCAACTGTCCACATCATCGACTTTTGATCTTGGGATTTTTATGCGATTGGAAAACAAATCAGAATAGATTTTTGTTTGACATTTTAGCTGATTTTGTATTTCTATAGCTAAAAACTTTCCTGAACCAGTAATTATAATTGGCGTTCTCGAGCTCATATTATATTGAAATCTTACTTTTTTTAAATTTTCTATAATTTCTGAGACGAATACTTGCTTTATCTGCTGAGCGAGCGCATTTAGTTCTTCAACAGTTACATCATGTGTGTCTAATCCAATGATTCTAGCTAATCTTTGTCGTGTCGCAAGCCTCGTCTTATTTTGCCCATCAAATGTTGGGTACAGATCATGTTTTGGATTTAATTGTTTTGTCAACCTAAATAGGTCGGCAGTCGAAGCGAAATTTTCTCGCATGATATTTGTCATTTTTGACCGGAAAAGAAGTTGCCTCCTAATTGAACCTAGCGAGGTTCTGCAAACGCCAAGATATACTAGTTCGCCTTTTTGCAAACGTGAGAAATCAGTTGAGGAAGTTGGCGATAGAATTTTTCCAAACTGTATAGGAATAATGTCTGTTGTAGTACTGCCAATGTCGATTAAGAAACAGTTCCTCTCTATTTTCGATAAAGTATCGGCAGTTGCATGCCAATTAGAGGAACCGATTTCTTTGTAGTTTTTAAAAGTGATATTAAAATCCTTAAGCCCGTTTGTAGAGTAGATTTTCAATTTCTTGCTACTAAAAGTGTTTTTGATAATAGAAAGAATCTTTTGTACACCTTCTCTTCGATCTCTAAAGCAGTCTGTCATTTCTGCAGTCATTGTAATATTTATCTGAATATCTTCTTCTATGCACCATTTCCTTTCGATCTCCTTTAAAGAAGATATGAGAGTATTTTGCGATTCCCATATAGGTGTTTTAAACAAGTCAACCTTACTCAATTTTAGCAATGTATCACTTCTTATTAAACACGCTTTCAGGTGAGCGCCTCCGATATCTAAGCCTATTGAACTAGTCATACTAAATTTTTTATTTCAAATGAATTTAAAATTTTCACAGCAGTATTATCTTTGTTGTATTTTGAAAGCCCTATGTACGAACATGTAAGTCTCGGATTGATTTCGATAATACTTAGTTGGGAGTTCTTCTTTAAAATAAAGTCAATGCCAATAAATCCTCGTAAGCCGCTTATATTTGAAACGATTAAATGAAGGATTGGAAGAATGCTCTCACGCAACTTTTTAAACATTTTGCTTTCTACAGGTTCGACACCTTCGTAAAAGAGTTTTCCTAAATGGTTTGAAGTTATATATTGTTTGCTTATAGATAAGACATCAAAATCTGAAAGTCTGCAATTAAGGGATACGCTATATGCCGTTCCCTCTATCCATTCTTCCAGGAAGAAATATGAGCGTTTCTTATTGAGTGTGCTAATAATGTTCTTTTTATTCTCAATTTTATATGTATCTGTAGTGCCAGCCCCATCAATAGGTTTATAGACTGCCTTAGTATAATTCTTTTTTCTCAATGATTCGAAGGTAATTTCATCTGGGGTATTGATACCTAAAGATTTTAAATATTTTTTTGTTTCGAGCTTATTAGAGGCAAGGCGAATTGCTTGTAAATCAGATCCTATCCATAGTTTTTTTTGTGATGCAATGTGAAAACGTTCGAGCTCACTATTAATTTCTGGTGCGATAACCCAGACCAAGTCAATTTTGGGAATATTATCTGAAAAAAAATCGAGAGCTGTTTCTCCAATTCTTTGTTTTCCAATAGTTATGTTTAGCTGCTTGACTTGCTTCAGGTCGAAGTATAAGGCATCTACCATTCTATTACCTTGTATTTTCATTGACCTGAAGTCCTGTTCAGAGAGAAGGTTAGGAGATTTTTTGATATTCTTTAAGTTTGCAGTAATGGACTCGAAAATTAATAAATTCAGCACTTTTATGTCTTGTAAGATTATTCCTGTTGTTGATCTTCGGAATGGCGTTGCCGTAAGAGCAGTCGCTGGAGATCGCGCAAATTATGAGCAACTAGATAACGCAGCATTTAAATCAGATGACTTGTGTCGAATTATAGAGGTTCTCTTAAAGTTGTCAAGATCGAATATCCTGTATGTGGCAAATCTTAATGGTATAGCTGGGGATGATTCATACGACTGTATTTTGTACGAGATTATGAGGAAATTTAGTGAGGTAGAGATTTGGGTTGATAATGGATTCCAGGATCTTGGAGAGTTGAGAAGTTTTCATAAGGGATTTGCTACTTGGTGTGGGGAAAAGGGTTATAACCTATGCTCTGGGGAAAATTTAGTACCAGTATTTGGTACAGAAACGATAACCGATAATTCATCGTACAAAAAAATATTTTCAACGCTTGAAAAGGCTATCTTGTCTATTGATAAAAAAAATAATGTAATCTTGGGATTGGTTACAATAGATACAATATTAGGACTGCTACCAAAAAGAGTGATTTTAATGAACCTAGATAAAGTCGGTACAGATTCGGGGCCTGATCTAAAATGGCTAAAAAATATGACTCAAAGAAATCTGAAAGTTGAATTTTTTGGGGCGGGGGGATTAAGAAATCGAGACGATTATGAAATTGTTGCTAGATATAAAGCCGCAGGATGGTTGGTAGGTAGTGCGCTCTTTAATTCTATGATGGATTTTGATGATGAGTAATTCCTCCTGGGCATGCCCTTTTTGTGCTTTGCACTGTGACGATCTCGTTGTTCCAAAACTTAATAATAAGAAGATTTTGAATGCTAATGAATGTTTAAAGGCTTCAGAGGGCCTTTCCAGATTTAACTTTAATAGCAACGAAAATAAATTTGGTTACCTATATGGGCAAAAAGAGATTATTCAAAATCTTATAACTGAAACATCTAAAGTACTTTCTTCCTCTAAGTCCCCTTTTTTTGGAGGGCTTGGCTTGGATATATTGGGTTCTAGATCTGTAATCAAATTAGCCAAGGAGTGTAATGCCACAATAGATCATATGCACGGTAATTCCATTTCAGCTGTGCTGAGGAGTTTTCAAGCGAAAGGCACAATTTTTACAACATTATCTGAAATTAAATCAAGAGCAGATTTAATAATTTTTTTAAAATCGGAGCCTAATGAGCGTTTACCCAGGTTTGCTGAATTAATAGATCTACACAATAAAAAGTCGTGGACAATCAAAGCCAAATCGATCAGCAATGATACGTCTTGTGACTTTGGTTTTTTAGAGGGGATGAGATCCATACTTTACCTATTAAGAAATAACCTTTCAAGCTCAGATTTAGATGATGACCATGAGTTAGTAAATTTAGTGAGGAACTCTTCATACTGTACATTCGTTTGGGATCCGCAGGAATTTGGTGAACTGTCAGAATACATCGCCAATACTTTGATGGAGATTGCCAAAGAGATCAACCAAAAAAAAAGAGCAGGTATTTTGACTCTCGGCAGTGATAATGGTGGTTTGAGTTGTCAAAACACCCTATCATGGATGACAGCAAAAGCAATCAGGTCAAAATTCTCCACGAAATCCTTGCACTATCAGCCTGAATTATTTTCTTTAAAATGCTGCCTGGAACTTAAAACTGTCGACAGTATTTTTTGGTTTTCGTCTTTTTGCGATAGTTTGCCAGATGAAAATGTTTTAAATTATCCTTTCGTCGCGATAGGGCCAGAGAGTATGGGAAAGAAATATTCAAAATTTTTTAAAGAAAATAGTAACTCTATATTCATTCCAATAGCTACGCCTGGAGTAAATACTAATGGGTACATCATACGATGTGACGGAGCAGCAATTATTCCTTTGAAAAAATTAGTTGATGACAACGTACATACGGTAGAAAAACTTGTTAGTCAAATTATCGATAATATGTAAAGAAAATAAAGATATGAAGGAAATTAAATTTATTAATGCTAGAGTTATAGACCCTATCCAAAATAAAAATAATGTTCTCGAAACAATTTTCATTAACTCTGAAGGAAAGATAGAGAATATGCCATCAAGTGATGGTTATGATGTGATTGATTGCTGCAATTCAGTTATGATGGCGGGAGGGATTGATCTTCATACTCACATTGGCGGTGGAAAAACTAACATTGCGAGGATGTTAATGCCAGAAGGCTTGTGTAAATCGAACGGATTCGAATATGGAAATAAGGGAGAATCTGTTCCAGGAACCATTGATACTGGCTATAGATATGCCGAAATGGGTTACACTGCGGCTTTTGAACCTGCAATGATCTTTTCAAATGCTCGGCATGCCCATCTAGAGATGGGTGATGTACCAATTCTTGATCACGGTGCGTACGTGATGCTAGGTAATGATGAAATCTTTTTGGAAATGCTAGCGAAAAAGAAAGGACATAGTCTAATTCGCGATTATGTTGGTTGGAGTATTAATGCAAGCAAGGCTATGGGAGTGAAGGTTGTCAATCCTGGAGGAATTTCTGCTTTCAAGTTTAATCAACGATCTCTTGATTTGGATGAAAAACATAGTCACTGGGGCTTGACACCTAGAAATATAGTTCATGAGCTAGCCTTATCCTTACAAGATCTGGGTGTTCCTCATCCGTTACATATTCATGCAAGCAATTTAGGAGTTCCTGGTAATATTAAATCAACTATTGAAACAATTGACGCACTAGAGGGGATCCGGGGTCACCTTACTCATGTTCAATTTCATTGTTACGGTTCTGAAGGGCCCAAAAAGTTTTCGTCTGCTTCATTGCAATTAGCGGAGAAACTTAAGAGTTCGAAAAATATTTCAATTGATGTCGGCCAAATTATTTTCGGGCAGACCGTTACGACTTCTGGAGATACTATGAAGCAACACAGTAACAGAAACAACGCAAATCCAAAAAAGTGGGTTATGGGTGATATTGAATGTACTGCTGGTTGTGGAGTGGTCCCCTTCAAATACAAGGAAAACAGCTTTGTTAACGCATTACAATGGGTAATAGGATTGGAGATATTTCTACTTGTCGACGACCCATGGCAGGTTGTTTTGACAACGGATCATCCGAACGGTGGTCCTTTTACGTCTTATCCTCATTTGATAAAGCTTTTGATGAATAAGGAGTTCAGAGATGAACAGTTAAACCAATTACATCCAGATGTTATCGAACATTGTATTTTGAAAGATATAAAGAAAGAGCTTTCATTATATGAAATTGCAATAATGACTCGTGCGGCTCCAGCAAAAATTCTTGGGTTAGTTGACAATGGTTCTCTAGCGAAAGGAATGCATGCTGATATAGTTGTTTATAAAGAGGATGCTGATCAAGAGTATATGTTTTCAACTCCGGAGTACGTGTTTAAAAACGGAAAATTGGTTGTACGAAACGGAAAATTAGTTGGTTGTCCAAAACCTGGATTACATTATTTAAATATAAGTTTTGATGGAGGTGTTGAAAATTATTTAAAGAAATATTATGAGAAAAATTGTGTTGGGCAATTTAGAAATGGAGTTATTGCTGAAAGTGAGATTGACTTGTTCCTAGATGGTGGAGAGAAAATTTCACGAAAGATTTGAGGAATTTCAAAGAAGAAAATGGTAGTAAATGGGGTAAAAATTTTTGATACTTTTGCTGAGGCATTTCCAATGCGTGCAACCAGATTAATCGTTACGGCTTACAACGCCCAATGGGCAATGTATGGAGCAATTTCAATGACGGGCTTCGCGACCTCTGTTATTGCATGTGGGTGCGAGGCGGCAGTTGAAACCACTTTAACAGGTGATGAGACACCAGATTCGAGGCCTGGCGTATCTGTTCTAGTATTTTCCATGTCTAGCAAAGAGTTGGCAAAGCAAGTCGAAAATAGAGTTGGACAATGCATTTTGACGTGTCCAACTAGTAGCGTATTTAATGGGATGCCTGAAGGTGAAGAGTTTACGCTTGCAAAAAATCTCAGATTTTTTGGAGATGGTTGGCAGATTGCAAAGGTAATTAGAAATAAACGATATTGGCGAATCCCAACCATGGATGGAGAATTTGTGGGGGAGGAGACTGCCAGGTATAAAACAGCAATCGGAGGCGGAAATATTTTGATATTGGCCAAAGATATAAAATCAGCCTTGTATATTTCAGAAATTGGAGTTGGTGAAATCAATAACTTAGAAAATGTAATTGCGCCGTTTCCAGGGGGGGTTGTGCGATCAGGCTCAAAGGTAGGGAGTAAATATAAAGCTCTTGTGGCTTCGACAAATGATAAGTATTGTCCTTCCCTGATTGGAATAACAGAAGATTCAATATTGACTGAATCGGTAGGATGTGTACTAGAGATCGTTATTGATGGTCTGTCAGAGGAAGATATTAAGATTGCTATGTTTAAAGCTATGAAAAGGATGATTGGGGTGGGTCGTGAAAAAGGCTTAATTGGATTGTCTGCAGGAAACTACGGAGGTAAGTTGGGACCACATCATTTTCATCTTAGGGATATATTGATTAATTATGAACTCGAATAAAATTTTAGAAATATCATTAATTAAGAAACCGGAATTTCGCTTAGATCTTTCAAAAATAAATTGGGATTGCTTTTTTGAAAATTGTATTAGTAAGAAAAGGTCTGAGGCTACCGTTATAGATGGTTCGAGGAAGAAGCCTTTTGAAGAGTTTTTTTCTGTTAAACAGAATAACGAATATCCTTATGATTTTCCTTCCCATTTTTATTCTCAAGAGAATTTAGATAAGAGGAAAAGTTTAAAAAAAATAGTTTTTCAAGGGGATCTTCGCGAAGTTGATTTTTTGGGATTTAAAAGTAAAGACGCCCATATTTTGATTAATGGACATGTAGGTAATTATGTAGGCTGCATGATGCAAACAGGAAGTATCACGATCAAAGGATCCGCTGGACATTTTGTAGGAGCGATGATGTCGGGAGGAACTCTTATTGTCGAAGGAGATGTTGGTAATTATGCTGGTGCAAATTTAACCGGTGAGATGGAGGGTATGGTTGGAGGATACCTTTCAGTGAAAGGAAATGCGGGAAATAATTTTTGTCGACGAATGCGAAGAGGGTTTGTTTTTGTATTGGGGGATGTTGGAGATTTTTTTGCAAACGATATGATTGCTGGGAGTGCTGTGGTTGGGGGAACTGTGGGTAAACTTTGGGGGTATGGAATGCGACGAGGTACCATTGTCTTCGCGAAACACCAGGTAGTATCTCCTCACGTTTTTAAGGAGACTTATCACGATTTCTCCTCTTACTGGGGATTATTGAAACCTGTTATCGAATCATTTAATGGCCCTTTCCCCAGTCTGGTAAATGTTCTACCGAAAAGGTTTGTTGGGGATTTGGCCTTTGGCGGAAAAGGAGAATGTCTATTACCTCGAAATACGGCATGAAGACTTAAAGGGCAGACGAATTTTTTTGTGAGATTTTTTTATTTCTTGATTGTCAGTATTCTTTAAGTAGCAATAAAGCGCCCTTTTTCCTGGCATCTTAATTTGAGAATCTAAATCTGATATGGGTCGGAGTACAAATTTTCGATGAAGCATTTCAGGATGAGGTATGGACAAGTAGGGTAAACGAGAGATAGTTTTTTTCTCGTTTCTGAAGAGTAGTAGATCAAGATCGATTATTCTAGGCGCATTTTTAAAAAGCCTGGTTCTTCCCATTTTTGTTTCTATATTTAATAATGTTTTTAACAAGGAATGAGCGTTTACTCGCGTCTTTATAGAGATGACGCAATTGAAGAAATCAGCCTGTTTTTTGAAGCCTAAAGGTGCTGTTATATATATGGGAGAAGCCGCATATAGGGTAATATGATGTTTTGCTGATAATAAGTGCATAGCTTTAGAAAGCTGAAAAAGAGGATTTTTTAAATTGCTACCACAACCAATTAGAATTTGTGATTTCATGAGTACTAATAATATTTAAATAAGAGAGGATATTATGGCGAACAAAGAAAAAGTATTCAACGAGGAAGAAATTAATGAAGAACTAAATGGGGTATTAACACATTGGTATTATGAGAGTGGATGGATACGAAGAAAATACAAAACAAGCGGGTGGAAGTCTACTCTAATGGTTGTAAATACAATTGGCCACATTGCTGAGGCGGCTTGGCACCATCCGGATTTATCTATTTCTTACGCTTTTGTTATTGTAAAATTACAAAATCATGCTGCTAAGGGAATCACTGAAAAAGATTTTTTGTTAGCGCAAGAAATTGAAAGAGTAATTCAATGGAAACCTAGCGAAGAAGGTATCTTGGATGGAACGCCTGAGGATCCTCGGTTTAAACATATTAAATACGACTGATATTTCTATTCTCGTAAATCCAGTCTTTTTCCATTAACTTAGGTCCAAAATTTTTAACTAACATATTTCTTATGAGCCGTAGAATTCCCTGTTGTTGAAAAATATTGCCGTTTAAACGGGATTCGACTTGCATTCTTTGATAACGTCGGATTCGTAACTCTGCAAAATTTTGAAATACTTTTGAAATATTAAGTTTGTCGTTTCTGCACCTGTGTAGGAGTTTATAAAGAGTGTGGCTATCTTCAAGAGCAAGAGCTGCCCCTTGAGCTAAATGGGGGTACAAAGGGTGACCAGCATCTCCGATATATAAAGAGTTGCGCGAATGAATTTGGGTAGGTTTCGTAATGATTCCGGTTCGATAAAGTGGCCACACTGACCATGATGTTACACCTTTTAACAAATAGGTAAGGTTTTGGTTCCGCACAGAAAGTAAACGCGGATTTAATAACTCGTTCTCTAATTTCTTTTTATCTCCTAAAGGCCCTTTGTTTTTTTTCACTATTACCACATTAAGATCTGATTCGTTGTTTACAGGGTAGGATACAACGTGAAAACTCTTGCCCATCCATAGGTTTATATTTTTTAAGATACCTAGCGGAAGGTCTTTCCCTGAAAGGCATGTGCGTAGTACTTTTGCATCAGAAAAGCCCAACCTAATGTTTGAATCATGTGAGGTAAATTTGCTCGTAATGCCATTACAAACGAGAACGTATTTAAAAGAAAAATTTTTTCCAAGATCTGTTTTACAGATTACTGCATTCTCATCTTTTGTCGATATTATTTTGGAATTAAAGCTTATTTTTATAAGAGACTCTTGGTTAGCTCGTTTTAACAGAATTTTATGGAGAAGATTCCGAGAGCTAGTAAGGTAAGGAAATCCATATTTATGCTCCATTTCTCCTTTTAATTGAATTGAGTTTAATTGTCCGGGCAAGTGTGCGTCACTAACAATAAGTTTTTCTGGAAAGAAGGATTCAGCAATTAAGTCGTCCAGAACATTTAGAGGGGCTAAAGAGTAAAGAGCATTCGGAGTAAGTTGGATTCCGACTCCATCAACTTCAGTGCCGGACCTTTTTTCAAATATGTGTGTTTTTATCCCAAGCTTGGCAATATATAAAGACGCAGAGAGTCCCGCAATACCAGCGCCAACCGCACCAAGCATTTCTCTTTTGGAATGATTACCCATTTAACGTTTCAACATTTTCAATTGTTCAATTCAAAGAGTATTTCAAAGAGCGCGCCCGGCAGGATTCGAACCCACGACCCCCTGGTTCGTAGCCAGGTACTCTATCCAACTGAGCTACGGGCGCAAAAGATTGATGTCTAACTTTTTCAAATTAAAATTATTTATATTGTAGCTCCTATCCGGCCCTGACTCCCTCATTTGCTGTTAGGGCGATTTTAATTAATTCAGCGACAGTTCTAGCCTCTACTTTGGTCATTATATTCGCCCGGTGAGCTTCGACAGTCTTTATACTTATACTTAGATCATCAGCAATCTGTTTATTGAGTCGACCAGCGGTAATCCTTTCTAGTACCTGATTCTCTCTGGGAGTCAACTTTGCCAGTAATTCCTGAGCCTTTAGGTTAACTTCCCTTTTGTCGCTTACATCTCTTGCTTTTTGTAAAGAGCTGTCAACAAGCCTGCAGATTTCTTCGTCGCTAAATGGTTTTTCAAGAAAATCGATGGCTCCTTTTTTCATACTTTTGACTGCAAGTGGTACAGATCCGTGACCTGTTATAAATATTACTGGTATATCAATACCTGCTTTTAAAAGCACATCATGCAGTTCGACCCCCGTAATTCCTGGCATTCTTACATCGAGAATCAAACAACCCGCCATGCCGTAACTTTGTTTTTCACTAAAATCCAGTAGTTCCTCAGCGTTGCTAAACACTTTTACTGAAAAACCATTTCCCTCAAGTAGCCACCTAAGACTATCTCTAACAGCTTCGTCGTCATCTACAATGTAAACAAATTCTTTCATGCTCTCATATTCCTACGCTGTTGTTAGATTAAGTAGATAGCTTTTTGGTATCCACAGTTCCCCCAATATTTTCTGTATTTTCTATCGGTATCGTGAAGTAGAATACACAACCTCCCGAAGATTTATTTGTAAACCAGAGCTTACCATTGTGAGACTCGATCACTGATCTGCAAATATTAAGCCCGATCCCTGTACCTTCACTTTTCGTGGAAAAAAAAGACTCGAAAAGTTTGTCCTCAATTTCACTAGATACCCCCGGACCGTCATCATGCACTGAGAACATTACCTCAGTTTTAGAGGACTCAACAACTAGAGTGAGATTGTTCTTTTCCGAACCATTCATTGATTCTAACCCATTTTTTATCAAATTAAGTAGAACCTGTTCGATCAATATGGGGTCAACATTTATCAATGGAAGCGATGTCTGAATTTTCTGTATGATTCGTATTCCCATGTTAGATGCATCGATCTCCGCTAACTCAATAGTCTCCTTTATAATTGTGCTGGGTTTTACCAGTCTACGACTAGGATCACTTTTTCGCACAAAGTTGCGAATTCTTTTGATTACGCTACCCGCTCTACTGGCTTGTCTGGCTGTTTTAGTTAAAATTTCTAGTAATTCAGTTGCAACAAGCGGTTTTCCTTTTGCAGTGATGCTTCTGATTCTCGCTCCCGCACCTAAGGTGTAATTGCTAATTGCTGTAAGAGGCTGGTTTAGTTCATGTGCGAGTGAGGACGCCATTTCACCCATAGTGACTAATCGTGACGTTTGTTGTATTCTAGCTAACTCTTCACGGTGTTTTATGTCACTTAATTGACTAGAAGTTACATCTGACGCTACTAGTAATTCTACAACTCGTCCGTCAACCCATTTTATTTGCTGTAATCTTGTATCAAACCACTTTTTCATCTCTGAAATATAAATAGTATTACGACTTTTTTTATTTTCTTTCCATTTTTCAACCAGTAATGCATGTCCATTAATCGACGAACTAGAAAACCATCTCTGATAAGTATCATTAGTAAATAGTAAATCCCCTTTTGTTCCGGGGACAGCAACTGACACGGCTGTATCTAGCGATTGCAATACAGTGGTAAATCTCTCTTGTGCATTTGCAAGTTCATTTCTATACATAGTAGGTTCAGTAATATCTGTCACGGAAGTCATCCATCCCGTCTGATTTCCAGACGCATCTCTTAGCGGTGACGTGTACATTCTTGTAATTATCCTGCGTCCGCTATTATGCATTACTGTAACTTGGTCGCCTAGTTCATCCAGCTTGCCATCTAATAAATCTCGAAGGAAAAAGGTAAGTTTTTCAATCTCTTCTGGTGGCCAATACGGGTAAGGAGGGTATGTAGAGAGCAATTCGCGTTCTGATAAGCCCACGAGATCACAGAAAGCAGGATTTACATAGGTTATTTGACCCTCTAAATCAATGACCCTCATCCCGGTTGCCATGGAATTTTCCATGGCACGTCGAAAGGATATTTCAACTGAAAGAGCATCTTCGGACTCCTTACGCCTTTTTGAATGACGGATCAGCATTATGTTACTTATGAGAGCCACTGCCATAAGGCTAAAAATTAAAATATTAAGAGCCCCACTGAAATTACTGTACAGCGGTGTCTTCGAATACCCAAATAGAACGACTGATTTTCCAATTTCATTTAATTTTACAAAATGTGATACGTGCCCAACTTTTTCTTTCTTGCTTTCGGGGGTTTTTAACAATTCAAAGTTGACTCTTTCAGATACTTCGGAGGGTATGTTAGAACGCAACATCATTGGAATGGAGTAAGTCGCAATAAGCATTCCATTCGGATTTCCTTTTGTCATAACGGGTGCGTGTAAATCTAATTGCTGGTCATGGGGTTGTTCATCTACAAAAAAAACATCTGAATAAACAGGTTTCCTTAATTCTATGGCTTTCTTGAACGCTAACTCGCTTTCCTTTTGAAAAAGTTTTTTTGAACTTGTTACAGGGGTGAGAAGGAATGAATCCATAGGGTTAAAAAACGATGAGGACGAAGCTAATTCACTTCCTTGCAGGTTAACCCATGTGAGAAGTAACACCTCCGGGCTGGAAGCGAAGAAATTCTCAGAGTAACGTTTGAATTCAGACTGGGAAATTTCACGTCTTCCTAAATCACGTGCAATTGCATTTAACGCAAATTCATTTCTCCGTAACTTAAGTCTCAAAACCTGGATACTGTTTTCAACGTCCTGAAGAATCAAGGATTTACTTTGTCGTAGGTCTGACTGATAGATAATCCAAAACGTCAGCGACATTACTAATCCTAACCCGATTACGGAAAGAAGGGGCACAAGAAAAAAAACTGCTCCTCCTCTGTTTATGTTTGGAAACTTGCTTTCAAATGTCATGTGCCAAAGATTATGGAGACCAATGTTATGATAAGAATATTAGTGGTTAAGATAAGCCTGCCATTTTAATTTTGCCGTTTTGACGGCATTTAAAACCTGGTCAGGAGATGTTCCCCCAACATGGTTTCTAGATTTCACTGAGCCTTCGCAGTCTAAAATCTCAAAAACATCATCCTTAATTTTTTCAGAAAATTCTTCAAAAGTCTTTAGGGGAATATCTCGCAGTAATAAATTTTTTTTCTCTGCAAAAGTAACAATTTTAGACACGATTTCGTGAGCTTCTCTAAAAGTTGTTTGCTTTGCAACGAGATAATCAGCGAGATCAGTTGCTGTAGTGTAACTACGTTCAAGTGGTTTTTTAAGATTTGTTTTGTTTACTTTTATTGAACGGAGCATTGCTGAAAAAATGTCCAAGGTATCTTTGATTGTTTGAACCGAGTCGAAGATAGGTTCCTTGTCTTCTTGATTATCTTTGTTATAAGCCAACGGTTGGCCTTTCATCAGCACTAAAATATTTATAAGATTCCCTATTGTTCTTCCTGTCTTGCCTCTTGCAAGTTCCGCAACATCTGGATTTTTCTTTTGTGGCATTATGGAAGAACCCGTGCAAAATTCGTCAGGGATATCAATGTATCCGAAGTTATCTGAAGCCCACATTATTATTTCTTCAGACAGGCGCGATATGTGAATCATCAATATGGCACTAAAATTCAAAAATTCCATGATAAAATCACGGTCACTTACTGCATCAAGAGAATTATCAATCACCTTCTCAAAGCCCAGTCTATCAGCAACAAATTCCCTATCAATTTTAAAGCTAGTTCCGGCCAAAGCAGCCGAGCCGAGAGGAAGGCAATTGACCCTTTTTCGAAGTTCTAAAAGTCGGTCATAATCTCTAGCAAACATGTCATGATATGCCATCATGTGGTGTCCAAAAGTTATCGGTTGGGCTGTCTGCAGATGAGTCAATCCAGCCATTAAAGAGTTGCTGTGCTGCTCGGCTTGGTCGAGGATTGATTTCTCAAGATTTTGAATTAATCTAGCTATAGTATCTATTTCACTTCTTAGCCATAACCTCATATCTGTCGCAACTTGATCATTCCGAGATCTGGCCGTATGAATTTTTTCCCCAGGCTCCCCTATAATCTCGGTAAGTCTAGCCTCAATATTGAGATGAACATCCTCTAATTCTATTTTCCAGTTGAACTTGTTTTCCTTGATTTCCTGGGCTATGTGATCTAAGCCAACTAATATTTTATTCAACTCTTCGTTAGACAAAATGCCGACTTTTTCAAGCATCTCTGCATGAGCTTTTGAACCTTCTATATCAAAAAGTGCTAATTTTTTGTCAAAGTGTATTGATGCGGTATATTCCTGTACCTTTTCGGAAATTGGTTCAGAAAATCTACCGGACCATACCTTAGCTTTTTTTTGTAATTGGTCAGTCACTTCGTGTCATATTACCTATAATAATCATATGTGGATTATAGCTTCTAGAAAAAGTCGTTTGGCAATGTGGCAGGCAGAGCATGTACAAACATTGATGCAAAGAAATGCCCACACTTCGAACGTAAAAGTTTTGGGCCTGTCTACCAAAGGCGACGAGATCCTAGATCGTAGTTTATCAAAAATTGGGGGCAAAGGTCTATTCGTAAAGGAATTGGAGTTGGCATTGCTTAAGGGGAAGGCCCATTTGGCGGTTCATTCACTGAAAGACGTTCCTATGGAGCTGCCTGCGAAGTTCCTTTTAGCTGCGATTCTTCGACGTGAAGACCCTCGAGATGCTTTTATCGGCAAACAGACTAAGAATCTTAGCTCATTGCCTTTAGGAGCAAAAATTGGCACCTCAAGCCTGAGAAGGGAATTTCAATTAAAACTGTTTAGACCGGATTTGAAGATTATTGCGTTGAGGGGGAATTTAGATACAAGGCTCAAAAGGCTAGATGATGGCGATTTTGATGGAATAGTGCTTGCAGCTGCAGGGTTAAAAAGATTAGGGTTAGAGAATCGTATCTGTGAACTAATTTCTAAGGATGTTTCCCTACCTGCGGCAGGCCAGGGTGCGATGGCAATAGAAGTTTTAAAAAACTCTACATTGGGTGAGAATAACATTCTAAGAGATTTGAATCATGGTAAAACATTCTCTGAAGTAATGTTGGAAAGAAGGGTCGCTGCTGAATTAGGTGCGAGTTGTCAGATTCCTTTAGCTGTTTATTGTGAGTTTAATGAAAAACTGCAGACATTTGATTTAAGAGCGAAAATTGCAATGCCGGATGGTAGCAAGCTGTGTTATTCGGAGCACTCTGGTGACAATCCTGATGACATTTTTGAAAGAGTCACGGATAGTCTTTACAAGCAGGGGGCTCGAGAAGTTATTAAAGCAATTGCAGAGAGACAATGATCCTTATAAATACAAGGCCGGTATGGAATCTAGGTCGGAACATTTGGAACCAGGAGTTAAGAAGAAATTTAAATCCATGTATAACTTTACTTTCGGCGCCTAGTCAGGAAATTAGTCTTTATGGTGAAAGAAAAATCGGCACTGTTCTGATGAAACGTCAAATACAATCTTTGTTGTCATGTGAGGCAAAAAAAAAGATTATTCTTTTTACCAGTCCTACAAGCGTCGAAGCATTTTTTAAGATTTTAAAAAAAAAGAGTTTTTTCCCTAGCTGCTATCATAGTTTACAAAGCAAAAAAGAGCTGGTAGAAAAAACCCAATCTTTTTTTTACAAGCAACGTAATGAAATAATTTTTGGTGCCATTGGTGAAGGAACAGCAAGAAGATTTTGCGAGCTCTTTTTTGGTCCGTTTAGCAAAAGAGAATATTTGAAAAGGGACTTTAAAAAAATGTTATATGTAGAGAGAGAAGCTACCGGAAAGAGATGGGTAGAAGAATTCTCTGAGAAGATCCGTTCCAGCTTTGTCGCAGTTATGGAGGGAAAAGAAAATTCTGCGTCGTTAGTGCGAAGCATCAAGTCATATAGCTCTCGGGTTTTAAGCCTTCGGATTTATAAGAGAAAAAATTTGATCGATAGAGCAGCTAGTCTGTCATTAGCAAATAAAATTTCCTTGATAACACAATCATCCTCAAGCTCTGCAGCAAGAAACCAACCGGTGGGAATTCTGGTATCTTCAACCTCTACAATCAATAGGATTAGATACTTGATTGAGAGATTACAAGAAAGCGAACGCCTAATCATAATCAGTCACCATGATAAAATCCTTCGTCAAGTGAAAAAAATTCATGGTAGGATTTCGTGTATAAGAGTAAAGTCTTTAGACCCTGTTAATATTTCTGAGGAAATAGACAATTTTCTATGAAAAAAGACGAAAAAACTGAGAAAGAAAATACTTATAGAACTAGTTCGGCGGAAAAGACTTCGCTGGAGGGAGGCGAAGAGGAAAATACAGAACAACCTATCTCTCGTTCGGGTAACAATACTAGTACTAGTGAATCTACTCCAGAGAAGCCTCCTAAAGAGAATTATAATTTTGTTCGGGTTTCTGGTAAAAAAACTTTATTTTTGTTTTGTTTAGTAGTGGTGATCATAGCTGCTAGTTTTGGTTATGTGTATCGTGATCAAGTCAAAACAGTTCTACCAATTGCACTTGTAGAGTTTTTCACCGGTATTTCCAAATTCGCTGAAATTGAAACTCAAGAGTCAATCCAAGATGAGACGGGAATTGATGAAATGGAGAAACAGGATATAAATTCTGAGATTTCAGAACTGTCAATCGAAGAGTCCACCTCAGATCAGATTGATTTCAGTGCTAGTGACCATCATGCGACAGGTTCATCACTCCGTTCAGTGGACGAAGCGCAACTTGTTTCGGAACATAAAAAATTGGAAGATGACGAAATCTTACTTTCGGAGAAAATAACTAATGAAGGACTCCGTCTCGATATACCTGAAGATCATGAGAAGACTTTAAAAGTAGGTAATTCTGATATTTTGGCAATTGTCAAAGAGTTACATAAAATCATCGCAGAGATAGAAGTCATAGATTTTACAAAGAATTTTCCAGTAGAAGACAACCCTGCTCTAAATACTGACCGTACTAAAAACGAAACTTTCTCGGAGAAGCTTCTGGAGAGTTTGAGAGGCCTAATTAAGATTAGGAAAATAAAAGACTATGAGACCTTATCTTTAGCTCAAAAGAGGGAGAATTCTTTAAAAAACCAATTTGCCATAAATTTGATCTCTGGCAAGACCATGCTGATTACAGGTTTTCGTGCTGAAGCGGTGGATGATATGAGAAGGGCAAGAAAGATTTTGAATCTTATTCATGACGTGGATGAGGAAAATGTAACTATGATTATAGGCAGGTTAGACGAAATAATTTACCAAGTTAAAGAAATGGATTGATGAGTTCCTTAGTATCTATAATCTTAATACTGGCAATTGCAGTAGGCTTAGCTTTAACTTTAGGATCGGGCGGTAGTGTCACGTTTTTTTGGCAAGGCTATCGTGCTGATTTAGCTTTAGCTACTTTTTTTATCTTGATGCTTTTGTTTCTATTTTTGGTTTTTACGATAACCAGATTGTTCTCAGTGATTTACGGATTTCCTGGTCGTTTGCTCTCTCTCAGAAATAACAAGCTGATCAAGAAAAAGCAGGATTTGCTCCACGAAATTATCATAAGCGCTTTATTGCAAGATGCCTTTAAATTGAAAAGTGCTTTAAAAAGATACAGAAGAAATTTTTGGGAGGGAAAAAAAAATAGTATTGAGAAAAGAATAGTTTGCCTGGTAGCAATAAGTTCTGGAGAAGGTATTTTTGATCTCGTAGAGGCTAGAGATTGGATTGATGAATTAAAAGCCGTTGAATCTGAACTAGATGTACGTTATCGAAGAGGCGAACTAGCTGAAGCTGAATTCGCTATCAGGGAAGGTAAACTACAGGGATTGACAAAGCTTTTGTTAGACTTTTTATCAGATAATCCAAAGAGTGGTTTTGGAAGGACTCTGTTGGTCAAAGTGTTACTGTCAGAGGGTAGGTGGGAGGAAGTCATACAGCAGGTAAGAACTCTTTCAAAAGTTACGAAAAATATTTCAATCGATTTAAAATCGACCCTGTATACCTCAGTTGAGAACTTGTTGTTAGAGGAAGGGTTGAATTCGATAAAAGTAAATCGAGCAGCAGGCCTTCTAAAAAAGGAGGAGTTTTCGGATCGCAGGGTAGTAGGATTACTCGCTCAATCATATTTTAGTGTCGGAGAAAGGGAGCAAGCAACAAACCTTTTGGAATCTTATTTGAATAAAAAGTGGGATGCAAAATTAGGTAGAGTGTATTGGAATTCTCAAAACAATACTAAACTGCAATTGCGTATGGTTAGTAAATGGGAGAAGAAGTATGGTGAGTTTGATTCCTTTCATATCTGTTTCGGAAATATATGTATAAGTGAAAAACTTTGGGGAAAGGCAAAGGAGCACCTTTTCGAAGCCGTGAGAATACGACCATCTGTGGATGCGTTCGCGTCGCTGGCCAGGGTGTACGAACTTACTAATGAGCCAGAGGAAGCAAATAAATTTTGGAAAAAGGCAGCAAAACTATTTTCGGATCAACATAATCATGTTGAACTAAAAAAATCGACGCATTAAAGCAGTGGTATTATTAAAAGTGCAACAATGTTAATTATCTTTATTAGAGGATTTACAGCGGGTCCCGCTGTATCTTTATAAGGGTCTCCTACAGTGTCTCCGGTTACAGCTGCTTTGTGTGCTTCAGACCCTTTTCCTCCATGATTGCCGTCCTCAATATATTTCTTAGCATTGTCCCATGCTCCTCCACCAGTGCACATTGATATTGCAACGAACAACCCAGTGATTATTGTACCCATTAAGAGACCCCCTAGCGCCTTTGGGCCAAGCAGCAATCCTACCGCGACAGGGACCACTACCGGCAATAAAGAAGGAATGATCATTTCTTTTATTGCAGCTTTAGTGAGAAGATCAACTGCTTTATGGTATTCAGGCTTGCCCGTTCCCTCCATTATTCCAGGTATCTCTTTAAATTGCCTTCTAACTTCTGTAACAACTGAGCTGGCACATCTTCCCACTGCTTCCATAGCCATAGCAGCAAACAGAAAAGGTATTAAGCCACCAATGAACAACCCTACAATAACAAGATGGTCTGATAGATCAAAGGACAATGATTTTCCTGCGGATTCTAAGCCATGGGTGTAATCAGCAAATAGTACAAGAGCAGCTAAGCCTGCGGAGCCAATGGCATATCCTTTCGTGACTGCTTTAGTAGTGTTACCTACTGCGTCAAGAGGGTCAGTAACATTTCTGACACTTTCAGGCAACTCTGCCATTTCGGCGATACCGCCAGCATTGTCAGTTATTGGACCGTAGGCGTCAAGAGCTACTACAATTCCTGCCATTGATAACATTGCAGTAGCTGCGATGGCAATTCCATATAATCCAGCGAGAGAATGCGATAATAATATTGCTAGGATCACAGAAATCACAGGCCAGGCCGTTGACTTCATAGATACAGCAATACCAGCGATTATGTTAGTAGCATGACCCGTTTCTGATGCCGCAGCTACGTGCTTGACAGGTCCATATTCGGTAGCTGTGTAATATTCAGTAATTATTACCATAGCGGCCGTCAGAAATATCCCGACTACGGCTGATCCCCAAAGCGACGCCGTTGTTAAATTTGAGTCTATAGTTTGAATATTACCCATAAAGAAGTCGGTAACAAACCAAAAAGCAATTATGGAAAGAACAGCTGCAACTATGAGGCCTTTATAGAGGGCATTCATTATTTTTCCTCTTCCCGAGTAACTTACGAAATAGCAGCCTACAATTGATGCTAATGAGGAAACGGCGCCCAATGCTAGAGGGTAAACTGCTGCTGTTTCAGCAACTGACGGTAACGTTAGAGCGCCTAATAACATTGTTGCTATAACAGTGACAGCATATGTCTCAAAAAGATCTGCGGCCATCCCTGCGCAATCTCCCACGTTGTCACCGACATTGTCTGCTATAACTGCTGGATTTCTCGGATCATCCTCAGGAATACCTTTTTCAACTTTTCCCACTAGGTCTGCTCCAACATCTGCGCCCTTAGTGAATATTCCACCCCCGAGCCTTGCAAATATCGAAATTAATGAAGCACCAAAAGCAAAACCAATCAGCGGTTTTAAAGCATCCTTGACATTACCAGACAGGTCAAAGAGTATTGCGTAAAAACCTGCAACTCCTAGTAAACCTAATCCCAGAACAAACATGCCAGTAATAGCTCCACCTCTGAAGGCTACGGCTAATGCGGCATCTATTCCAGAAAATGCAGCCTCTGCTGTTCTGACATTCGCCCTTACGTTTATATGCATTCCAACAAATCCGGCGATTCCAGATAGCACAGCACCGATCAAAAATCCTATCGCTGTCATGACCCCGATACCTGGTAAAAAAATAAGAATGAGAAATATTCCCAGCCCGACAATGCTAATCGTTTTATACTGCCTACCTAAGTAGGCAGAAGCTCCGTCTTGTATAGCCGAAGAAATTTCCACCATTCTTTCGTTTCCGACGGGCTTGTTTAAAATCCATCTTATTGACACTAAAGAGTAAAAAATTGTAATTATTCCGGCCAAAACCGAAAATAAAATTCCCGTCGACATTAGACTGCTCCTGAATTATTGTTGGTTGATGCTAAGAAATTTATGTCAAAATATCTTTGATATTTTTAAGCAAAATTTAACGCAATTGTGGATTATAGCAGATAAGGAAGTAGCATGGCATTGAAGCTTGTCGGGCCAGGAAAGAGCGTACCGAGATTATTCAACGTAATCATCGAAATCCCAGCCCACTCTGACCCTATAAAATATGAGGTTGATAAAGAAACAGGAGCCCTGTTCGTTGATAGGTTTATGTCGACAGCCATGCACTATCCTTGCAACTATGGTTATATTCCTCAAACTTTAAGTGATGATGGAGATCCTGTTGATGTTTTGCTGATAACTCCTTTTCCGGTTGCAATGGGAGCCGTTGTAAGGTCCAGGGCGCTGGGTTTATTAAAAATGGAGGACGAGGCTGGTAATGATTCAAAAATTCTAGCAGTTCCGGTTACTAAAGTTTTACCTACTTATAAGCATTTAAATGAGGTACGTGATATTAATCCCGATCTTCTCGCTCAAATTAAACATTTCTTTTTGCACTACAAGGATCTTGAGGCAGGAAAAAAAGTATTAGTTAAAGGTTGGTCAAATAAACAACAAGCTGAGAGAGAAATTGAAAGGTCATGTCAGAGGTATCTTAACCATCTTGATAGTTAATTTCGTTGACTTATATATGCGCTTCTAGCTTTTAGTGAATGTAGATAATTTTCCATAAACACATTCTCCTCAACAAGACTTTCTTGGATTGCTTCCCGGTAATTCTCGTTACATATCCAATGAATGGATGTCGAAACAACTGGCTCGAATCCTCGAGCTAATTTATGTTCTCCCTGAGCCCCTCCTTCAAAATTCTTTACCTCGTGCAGTATAGACCATTCAATTAAGCTGTAATAGGCAACTTCAAAGTGTAAGAACGGTATATCTTCAATAGCCCCCCAGTATCGTCCAAATAAAGTTTTCTCCCCATTAATATTTTCCAAAATTGCTAACGATGAGGCAATAGCCCTGTCATCAGAGGTATATGCAATTGAGATAACTAGATTATGTTGCAGTTTGTAATAAAGTAAATTAAAAAAAATTTCGTTGAGATATGGGGTGCTAAAGTGGTTCGCATAAGTTTTTCTATAGCATCTGTAGAGAAATTCTAAGTGGTCTATTCGAATTTGATCGCCATTTAAGACTCTACACACGATATTTTTCTCTGAAATTTTTTTTCGTTCACTTTTAATTTTTTTTCTTTTTTTTTGTTGTAAGGAACCTAAAAAATCATTGAAGCATTCATAACTCATATTTCTCCAGTGAAACTGAACAGTTTTCCTGGTAAGCCATTCTTTCTTTTCAAACACACTGATTTCTTTTTCATGACAAAATAACATGTGAGCAGTAGGCAAGGAATTTTCCCGGCACCATTTTTCGATTCCGGATCTGAAGATATCAATTTCTGTTGAGTTGCTGAGCCCTAAAAGTCTTGCGCCGCTGATGGGGGTAAAAGGGCTTGCGAACAGAAGTTTAGGATAATATTGTACTCCCGACCTATGGTAGGCTTCGGCCCAGGCCCAATCGAAGACATATTCTCCATATGAATGGAATTTCAAAAAACAGGGGGCAACAATCTTAATCTGCCCATTTTTTCTGAAAGTAAAAAAGTTAATAGTCCAGCCTGTTTCTTGTCCAATGCAATTACTTTCCTCTAAAATGCTAAGATATTCCCAAGACGTAAACAAATTTTTAAAGGGATCTTCTCCCCAAATTTTTCGATATTCCTTTTCGCCGATATTTTTAATGCTATTTTCTACTTGTAAGTTATATATGGACATTTTCTTTTTGAAGGGAAACAAATAAAAATGCGTGTAGCATTAGCTCAAATCAATCCAGTAGTTGGGGATCTAAATTTTAATACAAAAAAAATTATTGATGCCACTAGGGAATGCGCAAAACGCGATGTTTCATTATTAGTTACTCCTGAGTTGAGTTTAACAGGATATCCCCCGGAGGATTTGATGTTCCGCAAAGAATTTTTGAACGAAGTTGAGCATAAATTGGAAACTTTGGCCGAAGCTGTAGGGAAAGAAGCTCCGAACCTAACTATTGTAGTCGGTCATCCTTGTTTCAAAGCGCAGGAAAACCTTCTTTATAATTCAGCTAGTGTTTTCAAAGGGTGTAAATTTATAGGTCGATATTCGAAGCTAGAATTACCAAATTATGAGGTTTTCGATGAAAGAAGATACTTTGCCTCGGACGGAAGCCCATTAGTCTTTGAATGCGACCAAATTTCTTTCGGAATTAATATTTGTGAGGATATTTGGTTTCCACGCGCTCCGAGTCTTACTAGAGCAGCAGGAGCAGATGTTTTGATTGTGTTAAATGCTTCTCCTTTTCAGACTAATAAAGACAACGAAAGAAAACAAAAAGTTAGGAAGCATGCATCTTCTCTAAACTTGCCAGTCCTGTTTTGTAATGTTGTTGGGGGTCAGGATGAATTGGTCTTTGATGGGAGTAGTTTTGCGCTGGATCGAAGAGGGGATATAAGTGCGAGTGCTCCAGAATTTGAGGAAAGTTTGCTAGTAGTTGATTTGGATGAATTTGGAAATCCCATAAAAAACAATTCTTTTCCAAAGAAAACCCACAGCATAGAACAGATTTTTGATGCACTTGTCCTTGGGACGAGAGATTATGGGCAAAAAAATGATTATGACAAAGTCCTTGTAGGATTATCTGGTGGAATTGACTCTGCCGTAACCGCAGCAATAGCTGCGTATGCATTTGGAAGAGACTCAGTCAAGGTGGTCTTTATGAGAACTAAATATACATCTGCGGCAAGTGTCATTGACGCAAAGGAATGCGCTAAAAATGTGGGAGTTGATTTTGTCGAAGAAGATATTGATATTTATGTTGATTTATTTAAGGAAAGGCTCTCAAAGGAGGTTACTTCGAAGATTGTTGGAGTGGCAGAGGAAAATATTCAGTCTCGGATTAGAGGTTTAATACTGATGGCAATTTCTAACAATGAACGAAGACTGCTTTTGACGACAGGAAACAAGTCTGAACTCGCAGTTGGTTACTGCACACTATACGGAGATATGTCAGGTGGCTTTGCGGTTCTGAAAGATGTATATAAAACTCAGGTATATAAGTTGGCCAAATATGTTAACAGTATCGCTGACAATTCAATTCCAGAGAGTATTATTACGAAATGTCCGTCAGCCGAGTTAAGGCATGATCAAAAGGACCAGGATACACTGCCCGATTATGAAACCTTGGATGGAATTTTATACCGAATTATTGACAAGAATGAAACTTTTGAGCAAATAGTAGGACATGGTTTTGAGAGAAAAATCGTAGAGGATGTATTTAAACTAATGAGGGATGCAGAATTTAAAAGAAGACAGGCTCCGCCTGGAGTCAAAGTAAGTGAGCATGCCTTTGGTCGAGATTGGCGTTATCCTATTTCTAATAAATTTGTTTTTTAAAAAGGATTGTAAACGATGAAGCTAATTATCGCTTTTGTAAGACCGTTTAAATTAGAAGAAATAAGAGATGCATTGACCGAGCTTGGAACAGCTGGTTTGACGGTAACGGATGTTAAAGGTTTTGGGCGGCAAAAGGGTCACACTGAAATTTACAGGGGGGCTGAATATGTGGTGGATTTTGTGCCGAAAATAAAGTTAGAGGTTGCGGTCCCTGATGACAAATTAGATTTAGCTTTGGATGCAATATCTAAAGCTGCGAGAACTGGTAAAATAGGGGACGGTAAGATATTTGTCACAGAGTTGACTGGGTCTACGAGGATTAGGACGGGAGAGAGTGGTGACAGCGTGCTTTGAGGAGAACAATTAAGGCTCCACTTCCACCCATTCTTCCGGGAGCCTGGCAAAAAGCTAACACACCAGCGTATTGTTTTAACCATGACTTTACGTGACTTTTCAATACGGGTTCTTTGCCAGCAGATCTAAGCCCTTTTCCGTGAATAACCCTGACACATCTCTTTTCAAATTGAATACAATGTTTGAGGAAATGGTAAGTTTCTTCTCTAGCTTCGTAAATCCTGAACCCATGCAAGTCAAGCTCAGCTTGTATTGTCCAGAATCCCTTCCTAAGTTTTTTAATAGTTCTCGTTGAGATACCATTTCTCCCAAAAAACAGAGAGTCATCTGTATCTAAAATTGTTTCCTCAGTAAAATCCGAGAACTGACTTTCTCGCAATGCGGTTAATTCGTCATCATTTCTTTTGTGAGGGATCGGTTTGGGCTTTATACTTTCTTGAACGATCCGATTACTTCCTTTTTTTAAAGGAACTGCATTTTTTACAGCTTCTAAAAATTCATCCTTCTCAGTTTTTTTTTGCATGGTCTAAAAAATTTTGCGCATCTAATGCAGCCATACAGCCACTCGCTGCACTGGTAATGGCTTGTCTATATGTGAAGTCTTGTACGTCGCCCGCAGCAAACACCCCTTGGCAACTTGTGCCGGTTGAGTTGTTGCCAAATCCTCCCCTGGTAATTATATATCCATCTTTCATATCTAGTTGTCCTTCAAAAATTCTCGTGTTGGGTTTATGTCCTATTGCAATGAATACCCCATCCATTCCGATTTTTTTTGAATTTCCGTCTATCTTATTTTTTACAACTATACCCTCCACTCCTTGATCATTTCCCAAAACTTCGATCAACTCGCTATTCCAAATAATATTTACATTCCCATTCCTCTCTCTTTCCATAAGACGATCAACTAAAATCGCTTCAGCCCTGAGTCTGTCGCGACGATGTATTAGAGTTACATTTGATGCAATATTACTGAGATAGATCGCCTCTTCAACGGCAGTATTTCCACCGCCTATCACACATACAGATTTTTCCTTGAAAAAAAAACCGTCACAAGTTGCACAAGCAGAAACTCCTTTCCCTAAAAACTCCTTTTCCGAGGTTAAACCCAAGTATTGTGCTGAAGCCCCGGTCGCTATTATTAAAGCATCGCAGGTGATTTTCACGCTGTCACCAAACAAAATAAACGGGTAACTATTTAATTTTACTGCCTGAATTTGATCGAAGATAACTTTCGTTTTAAATCTTTCTGCATGTTTTAAAAATCTATCCATTAGGTCAGGTCCAAGAACCCCGTCTGGGTCCCCAGGCCAGTTTTCAACGTCAGTTGTAGTCATAAGTTGACCACCCTGTTCTATCCCTGTTATGAGAGTTGGTTTTAGGTTGGCCCTCGCCGCGTATACTGCTGCTGTGTACCCAGCTGGCCCTGAACCCAAAATAACAAGTTTGTGATGCTCCATGGTCATATAGTTTAATATATAGGAAGTAGGTTCAATTAGATAAATTTAATGCAAAGAAAGCCGCAAAGAACGAAAATAAGGCGAAAATCTAGGAATCAAAACAGTGATTCTTATGATCCCGAGAAGCTAAGTCGGGCCAACTCTCCGATCAATGATATGGTTTGGATCCTATGGCTGTCTCTTTTTGCTGTTTCCTTTATATCACTTGTTTCGTGGACGCCAGATGATGGTGGATGGATGCAGTTGTCGAGCAAGAGTTCCCCAGAAAATCTTTTAGGCAGGGCAGGAGCAATATTTTCCGACATCTTAATTTTCATTTTTGGCATGTCATCTTACTGGATACCAGTACTTTTCGGGTCTCTATCTATTTCTTCGCTAAAACATACCATTAAAATCAGAAGGGATTTGAAGCGTGAGGTTGCCTCTGAAGGAGATGAGTTTGGATCAGAATTAAATGAAGGTGAAAAAACAACGGGGCTCTTTTTAAGATTTTTAGGCTATTTGTTTATCATTGTTGGAAGTTCGGTGTTGGAGGCTCAAAGATTAGAGTTTGTTTCATTGGGTTTGGTAAGCGGTGCTGGAGGAGCACTTGGCTCCGAATTGGGAGGAATTGGAGAGTATGCTTTTGGTTCATTTGGTTTGTCAGTTGTGAGTATTTTAATTTTTTTTGCTGGTCTATCACTTTTTTTTTCATTCAGTTGGTTTGATTTTTTTGAAAGTGTTGGGAAAGTTACCGAGAGGACTTTCTTTAGTTTAAGAATGTTGGCTGACACAGTTAGAGATAGTTACGTAGGGTTGGTAGCTATGAGGAATCGTTTGTCGAGAAGGGAGGAGTTCGAAAAAAGAACAAGTCGATCTAATCAAAAACGTATCGAGATACGTAACGAGGAACAAGACGGTTCTCACACCGTCTCTGAGCAGAAAAAGCTTTTTAATTGTGAGGACTTGGACAAACTAATTCCACCCCTCAGCTTACTATCAAAACCAGATGGTAATTTTTCAAGAGTGCCAGAAAAAACCTTGTCATACATTTCGCGACTGATAGAAAAAAAACTAGCGGACTTTGGCGTGGAAGTCAGGGTAGTGTCTGCACAACCAGGACCAGTAGTGACCCTTTATGAGATAGAACCGGCCGTTGGTGTTAAGGGTTCACAGATTGTGGCGCTAGCTAAAGATTTAGCTAGGTCTCTCTCGTTACTTTCCGTAAGGGTTGTCGAGACTATTCCGGGAAAAAATCTTATGGGTTTGGAGTTGCCTAATTCAAGAAGAGAAACTGTTCGACTCTCGGAAATACTCTGTTCCAGTAAATTCACTGAAAGTAGTTTCGAGTTGCCATTAGGAATTGGGAAGGATATCGGAGGAATTCCTGTTGTACTTGATTTAGTGCGGATGCCACATCTACTCATTGCAGGCACAACTGGGTCGGGAAAATCGGTAGGGATAAACGGTGTTTTATTGTCTCTGATTTACAATTCAACTCCTAGCGATGTTAAGTTTATTCTTATAGATCCTAAAATGCTGGAATTTTCGATGTATGAGGATATTCCCCATCTTTTAACTCCTGTTGTGACTGATGTCAATCAGGCAAGCATGACATTGGCATGGTGTGTTGGTGAAATGGAAAAAAGATATAAACTACTAAGCCACATCGGAGTTCGTAGCCTAGGAAGTTATAACAAAAAAGTAAGGGAAGCTCAGCGAATCGGAAAACCTATAATCAATCCTCTGTGGGAAGAGTCAACGGAAGATGATCAGTTGGCTGAAGATAATATTTGCAATCCTGACAGGGAAAAATACCTCACAACCATTCCGAAGCTTGTAATTGTAATTGATGAGTTGGCGGACTTAATGATGGTAGTGGGTAAGAAAGTGGAGTCACTTATCGCACGATTGGCCCAAAAAGCAAGAGCGGCAGGAATTCATCTTGTTTTAGCTACTCAGCGCCCTTCAGTTGATGTGATAACTGGTTTGATTAAAGCAAATATTCCAGCGCGTATTTCTTATCAGGTAAGTAGCAGAGTTGATTCAAGGACAATTTTAGATCAAATGGGTGCCGAGTCCTTGTTGGGCCAGGGGGATATGTTGGTTTTGACTCCTGGTTCTGGTTTGCCTTTTCGAGTACACGGAGCTTTTGTGTCTGACGATGAGGTTAGTTCGGTAGTTAATTACCTAAAAAACCTATCTGCGCCTAATTATGATAACAATGTCACCAAAAAGACTTCTGATATGAATTATGAATTTTCTGGCGGAGCTTTTGATCAGGATAAAAGTTTAATAGAGGACGAGCCTCTTTATGAGGAAGCATTGAAAGTAATTTTAAAGCATCGAAGGGCATCAATTTCATTTGTTCAGAGGCATCTGAGAATAGGATACAACAGGGCAGCTCGCTTACTTGAAATTATGGAAAAAAAAGGGGTGGTTTCCGAAATGCAATCAAATGGTAGCCGACGAATTTTGATTGGTGATCAAAAGGACAAATAGGTGTGAATATAATTTCCCCTTTGGTAAAGTTTATCTGTTTTTCTTGTGCTATTTTGGTGACTAGCGGACTCACAATATCTAAGGAAGAAAATGGTACTCCAAGCAAAAAAAAAACAGGATCAGCTTTGCTTTTTGAAGCACTTACAAAAACTGAATCGATGCGTGCAAACTTTAAGCACGAACAAATCTCTAATAGTGGGAAGACTGTAGTTTTTAAAGGCTCAATTGTTTTTAGGAGACCTGATCGACTTAAATGGCAGGTTAAAGAACCATATAATCAACTGCAATTAGTGCGCGGAAACCAATTCCTTGTTTATGATCCTGATCTAGAACAGGTAATAATTAAAGAACTTGATGGTACTTTTTCATCTACGCCAGCAGGCTTGCTATTTGCTAGCGGCCCAGAGGCCAGAGACTTCTTGAGAGAAAGATATGAAATATACGAAGCTCCGAATAAGGATTCCTTAAATTGGGTCTTAGCACTTCCCAAATTTGGAGATAAGGAAGGAAGTTCTGCTCTGGAGGTTGGATTAACTGATAAGGCTGAGATTGAAAGATTAATAACCACGGATGTTTTCGGGAAAAGCAGTACGATTATATTTTCTAATGTGAGTACTAATTTTCTTGTAAAAGATTCTGAGTTCATTCCGGTGATTCCGGAAGGTGTAGAATACATTGAAAATTAACCCGGACACATCATTCAACAGACCACTCTATGATGCACTTAGGCCGCAATCATTTGATGAATTTGTTGACCAGAACCAATTTGTATCTGATGGTGGTTTTCTTGGGTTTCCCCTAAAGAGCAACCATCTTCCTTCGATAATTTTTTGGGGCCCGCCAGGGACTGGAAAAACTTCTTTTGCACGAATCCTAGCAAAAGATTACGGTTATGATTTAATTGAACTGTCGGGTGTGAACTCGGGTGTCTCTGACATTCGGTCTTCACTCGAAGAGGCGAAAAGAAAAAGCAATGATGGACTGAAGACTGTAGTTTTCCTCGATGAGATTCATAGATATTCTAAAGCGCAGCAGGATGTTTTGCTTCCACACATTGAATCCGGATTAATTACCCTTATCGGAGCAACCACCGAAAATCCAGGGTTCAATATAAATAAGGCTTTGCGATCAAGGGTACAAATTCTGGTTTTTAAGCCCCTAAGTTTTGAATCTCTATTTGCGATTTTGTCTAGGGCAGAGAAAGTTATGAATTTAGACTCTAAAATTCTTAACGATGGAGTAAAAAACCTGCTGATAAGGATGGCTGATGGCGATGGAAGAAAACTATTGATAATTTTGGAATCGATATTACAGAAACACGGAAAATCTAAAAATCCGATTACTAGTGAAGACGTTATGAAGTCAACGATTTCATTAAAAAAATTTGATAGATTTGGAGATGAGTTTTATGCGCAGGTCTCAGCGTTGCACAAGTCCATAAGAGGTTCAGATCCTGATGCTTCTATTTATTGGTTTTCAAGGATGGTCGATGGGGGTATTGATCTCTCCTACCTCGGAAGGAGACTTCTTCGGATTTCATGCGAAGATGTGGGTCTTGCAGACCCAAGAGCTTTAAGAATTGCATTAGATGCGTGGGAAGCATATGAACGAGTAGGAAGTCCGGAGGGAGAGCTGTTTTTAGCAGAAGCGGTTGTTTATTTGGCTGTCGCACCGAAATCTAATTCTGTCTATCAGGCTTATAAAAAAGGAAGGAATCTCGTAAACGAAGAACCCTCATATGAGGTGCCAATTCATTTGAGAAACGCGGTAACGAGTTTTGACAAAGCTCAATCTTATGGAAAAGATTATCATTATTCTCATGATCATGAGGAAGGATTCTCAGGGGGTCAGGAATATTTCCCAGAGGCATTGGCAAGTGATTCTCCAGTTTTTTACGAACCGAGTAATAGAGGATTAGAGATAAAGATCAAAGAAAAGTTATTTGTTTTAAAAGACAAGAAAAAACACGCAAAATAAAAAGGAACAAGGTTATGATTGACCAAAATCTTCTGCGAAAAGACCCATTGTATGTTGAGAAGATGCTTAAACGCAGAAATGTCACAATCGAGGTTAGTGAATTCTTAAATATGGACCAGGAGCGAAAAATGATCCAGGTTCAAACAGAGGAATTACAGGCCCAGCGAAATAAGCTTGCCAAAGAAATTGGAATGCTTAAAGCAAAAGGGTCATCAGCTGGAGACCTGATGCAAAAGGCCTCATATATTCCAGAAAAAATAGTTAAGCTATCCGAAAAATTAAATGTGTTACAGCGAGACATTCATAGTTGGTTATCACAGATTCCAAATCTTCCATCCGATGATGTTTTAGTTGGAAAGGATGAAACTGATAATAAAGTTATCCGGTTGATGGGCGCTCCGACGAAATTCAACTTTGAGCCATTAGATCATGTTGAGATAGGGGAAAGACATGGGTTAGATTTTGATACAGCTGGTAAAATTTCCGGCAGTAGATTCTCAATATGTTATGGAAAGGTTGCCAGGTTGCATCGGGCATTGGGCAATTTTATGTTAGATCTTCAGACTAGTCAAAATGGCTACAAAGAATACTCGGTTCCTGTAGTGGTTAACAGGGAGGCTATGTATGGGACAGGCCAGTTGCCAAAATTCGAAGAAGATCTTTTCAGTGTTTTTAAAGGTGGTACTCAAGAGGGCAAGCAAACTGCTTTTTTAATTCCGACTGCAGAGGTTCCTCTCACAAATCTTGTCGCAAATACAATATTAGCAGAAGAAGAGTTGCCTCTAAAATTCGCGGCTCTGACTTGCTGTTTTAGGTCCGAAGCTGGTTCTTACGGAAAAGACACACGTGGCTTAATGCGCCAACACCAATTTGAAAAAGTCGAATTAGTGAGCATTACTAGGCCATGCGATTCAGAAGGTTCGCTAGAAGAAATGCTTTCTCATGCAGAGATGGTTTTGAAGAAACTAGAATTACCTTATAGAATTATCCAACTTTGTACCGGGGACATGGGTTTTTCCGCACAAAAAACCTACGATATTGAAGTCTGGATTCCTTCTCAAGATACATACCGTGAAATTTCCTCCTGTAGTAATTGTGGGGATTTTCAGGCAAGAAGAATGAATGCTCGTTATAAATCTGTAGAAAATGGGAAATCAAAAAATCTTTTTGTACATACACTAAATGGTTCGGGCTTAGCAGTTGGCAGGTGTTTAATAGCCGTGTTAGAAAATTTTCAAAACTCGGATGGCTCAATAGATGTTCCTACGGTTCTTCAGGAATACATGGGGGGTCTAGAAAAATTAACTCCTTAATGTAAATTTGTAATTTTAATTGATGGTATTTTCTTTCCTCATTGGCCCAGGTACTTGACCATTAATCGTAGTTTGTGATCAACATACATTTTATGTTAACTAATCGAGCGCCTTTCATTTGTAAATCAGGTTGATTAATTTGCTTGTTGACATACAAATTTCATTACTTTGTATTTGGCGGAACCTGGTTTTGGGATGTAACTTTTTTCCCAATTGTCCTGGCTAACTATCCTTCCCCTTCCCATAGGTTCGTTGTAATAAGAAAAATACAGTTGTATTTTTTTTCTTTCGTTACAGACTGTTTTATATTTGATTACAGATGAAATATTGTTGTTCTTGTAGTTTATTAACGTCCAATACACTACCTCTTTTTCTCGTTTAACCAGCCTATCTGTATCAACGTAAAGCGTTTGAATGTTATCCTCAGCAACTCTTACCCAACTAGTGGCATTACTGGTAATACTAAATGCGAATACCGGCAGTAGCAGAAACTTAGTCATTTTGCCTTTTGGCAAGCGAATTTCATTGCATAGTATTTTTTCGTATTTGGCTCAATAGACTTTATATTGTTTAAAGTTTTTTTTTCGACAAGTTCCCCCTGGCCCATGGGTTGGCCGTAATACAAAATATTTAACTCTTTTACTTGTCGTTTTGCACAGTTAGCTTCGTGTGTGACAACTACCGAGTTCAAACCCATTGTCGTCATATTTTCTAAGCTTGAATAGAAGACAAGCCCTTTATCTTTCTTGATACTATTGACGTCTACATAGATCGCATCTCCTACTTCAATCCAACTTGCGGATAATACGTTTGAGGAAATAAAAACAAGGAAAATTAGGTTAAGGTATCGCATGATTTTTAGAAACATATAAGATTATAGATAAGCATTAATTTCTCAGAATTTCTTATTGAATGCAAGGGAAGAATAGGTGTGTTATTGTCGAAATCAAGGTCTATATATTCTCACGGATTCCGTAAAATTGAGTTGTGGTAACGAATTCAATTATTGATTCTATAAAAAGTGATCTTTTTGGCTTATCATTAATGGCTCCTTACACCGTTTGCTTATTTGAATTTTGCCTTTACTGCCTTTAAGGTATTAAAAAAATGAAAAAGTTTTTTTTTGATCTTGATAGAAATATAGCTACAACAAGTAGATTAAAAACTGTATGTTTTGAGGAGACTTATGGAAGACATATTTTAAGGAAAGTAATAGCCAATTTGCGCATCAGAAGAGCTCTTGATATTGGCTCTGGGGAGGGACATGACCTTACTGTGCTGCGTGAATATTTTCCTAAAGCATCATTATCAGCAATTGACCACAAAGATATCCACTTTGAAAAATTAACAAATTTTGAAATTGCAGCTTATCGGTTAAATATCGAAAAAGACAAGCTACCATTTGCTGATGGCGAATTGGATTTTGTTATTGCTAATCAAGTCCTTGAGCACATTAAAGAAATATTCTGGATTAATCACGAGGTTTTCAGAGTTTTAAAGCCGGGAGGGTTTTTCTTTATTGGGGTACCAAATGGCCTTGCTTTTCATAACCGTATTTTGGGAAATTTTGGATTTCATCCTACTTGTAACAAGTCTATTTCTGCTCATGTTAGAATTTTTTCAAAGAGAGATATTTATCTTTTTTATCAATTTATTGGGAAGAACTTTTGTGAAATACACGGATTCTACGGATCGCAATTCTACCCGTTTCCAAAAAGCTTTGCTCGAATTCTTTCGACATTGCTCCCAAATCTTTCAACCTCAATTTTCTTCTTGGTAAAGAAGGTGAGAGAGTATGATTCAGAGTTCATTAAGCATGTTGAAAAGACAAACTTAGACTCAAATTTTTATTTGGGTTCTGAACATGGAACAAATAGTTAGTTTTCTATTAATAGGTAGTTGATGTAACGGTTTCAGGATTTATTTTTTGTAAAAGTGATGAAGCTATTTCTTCTATTGATTTATTCGTTGTTGATAGAAATTGAATGTTATATTTTTGCATTAAAATCTCTGCTGCCTTAACTTCGTATTTACAGTTTTCCATAGTCGCATATTTGCTGTTTGGGAAGCGTTCATATCGTATCTCTGACAATCGTGTCGGTTCAATTGTTAACCCAAACAGTTTGTCTTTTAAGCTGAGTAGATCTTCTGGTAGATTTTTTTTTTCTAAATCATCCGGAGTTATGGGATAATTTGCGGCCTTTACTCCGAATTGAACTGCGAGATATAAACAGGTTGGAGTTTTTCCACTGCGAGATACACCTACCAGTATTATTTCCGCGTCATTTAAACTTTCCTTCGATTGCCCATCATCATGAATTAATGAAAAGTTTATAGACTGTATCCTTTCTCTGTATGACTGGGTATCTGCATTGTGGTGTAATCGGTTTATTAGATGATGAGATTTCAAATTGAGTGCTTCTTCAAGTTGAGTTATGAATGTTTCAAACATGTTGATAACAAAACAATTGGCTTTACATATTTCATCACTAATTTCTGGCTTTACTAGGGTTGTAAATACTATCGGTTGCACCCCTGTAATTTTGGAACGATTATCGATATCTTTGACTACCTGCGTTGCTTTCTCAACTGAGTCAACAAATGGTTTTCTTATCAGTCGAAACGGTGTACTGAATTGGGCTAGTATGGATTGGCCAAACATTTCTGCTGTGAGACCCGTTCCATCAGAAATAATAAATACTTCTCGCGGTGTTTGCATATAATCTTTTATAATTAAGGGTAATTACGATGATAGTGTAAATTTATAATTGCGTGCACTGATTATTCGATAGACCCATTAGATTTAAGTAAAGAGCTAAAGTGAGCAAAGAAGTATTAGATTCTAATTACGTAATTCCTTTCTCTAATTTAGGAATTAAAGACGTTGATATGGTAGGTGGTAAAAATGCGTCACTAGGAGAGATGATTTCGAATTTGTGTGCTAGCGGAATTCGGGTTCCTAATGGATTCGCTACTACTGCGAAAGCCTTTAATGAATTTTTAATACACAACGATTTGGTTGGAAAAATTGACCAAAAGTTAAAAAATCTAGATGTGGAAAATATACCAAAGCTTACTTCTACCGGAGCAGAAATAAGGGATTGGATTAATAAAGCAAGTTTTCAGGAGGAATTCGAAAAAGAGATTCGAGATGCTTTCGATGTTTTAGATGAAAAACAAGGGTCATCCTTTGCTGTTAGGTCTTCGGCAACTGCGGAGGACTTACCACAAGCATCATTTGCCGGGCAACAGGAAACTTTTTTGAATGTCTCTGGAATAGAGAACATTTTGTATAGTATCCGTCTCGTCTTTGCTTCTCTATACAATGACAGGGCTATCTCATATCGAGTACATCAGAATTTTTCCCATTCAGATGTTGCAATCTCGGCAGGCATACAAAAAATGGTACGGTCTGACAAGGCTGCTTCCGGAGTGATGTTCACCCTAGATACTGAATCTGGTTTTAGGGAGGTAGTTTTTATAACTTCGAGTTATGGTCTCGGAGAAACTGTAGTTCAAGGTTCGGTTAATCCCGATGAATTTTATTTATTTAAAAATAGTTTATCCAACAGTAAGTATCCTATTTTGAAAAAAGCTTTGGGCTCGAAATTAATTCAAATGAGGTTTGTAGGTTCAGGGAAGAACAGTGGAGTGGAAACAACCGAAGTTCCAATAGAAATGAGAAATATGTTCTCCATAACCGATCAAGAGGCTATTGAGTTAGCCCAGTATGCTTTGATTATTGAAAGACATTATGGTCGGCCCATGGATATAGAATGGGGTAAAGATGGTGTAGATGGAAAGATGTACATACTTCAGGCTAGGCCAGAGACGGTTAAAAGTTCAGGTTCAGTTAAGAAACGACAACGTTACAAAATAAAAGTAGATGCTAATGATCGGAAGATTCTTTCAACTGGAAGAGCAATCGGTCAAAAAGTTGGCAGTGGTCCTGTAAAAATGTTGCACGATATCTCGGAGATAGACAAGCTGGAAAAGGGAGATGTGTTAGTTACAGATATGACAGATCCCAATTGGGAATCTGTCATGAAAAGGGCTTCGGCAATCGTCACAAATCGTGGAGGGAGAACTTGCCACGCAGCGATTATTGCTCGGGAACTCGGAGTGCCTGCTGTAGTTGGGTGTGGAGATGCAACAAAAGTTCTTCAAAATGGAACCGATGTAACTGTCTCTTGTGCAGAGGGTGATGAAGGATACGTTTATCAGGGCGCATTAGATACGGAAGTTACAGACGTTGAGATCGGAGCTTTGAAAAAATTACCACTAAAGATCATGATGAATCTTGGTAATCCTCAGTTAGCATTTGAGTATTCTCAAATACCTAATGATGGTATTGGTCTTGCCCGACTAGAATTCATCATAAATAATAACGTTGGCATACACCCTCAGGCAATTTTAGACTACCCAAATGTTTCAGGGAATATTAAAACAGAAATCGAAAAGAAAGTTATTGGTTATGAATCCCCGAATAAGTTTTACACTGGCAAGCTCATCGAAGGAATATCCACAATAGCTGCTGCTTTTCATCCTAAGCCTGTTATTGTCCGTTTATCGGACTTCAAGTCAAATGAATATAAAAAACTGATAGGGGGGGTTAAGTACGAGCCGGACGAGGAAAATCCCATGCTTGGGTTTAGAGGAGTTTCTAGATATTTATCCAGGCAATTTCATGATGCATTTTCGATGGAATGCGAAGCCTTAAGGTTTGTTCGAAACAACATGGGACTTGATAATGTCGAGGTAATGGTTCCTTTTGTAAGAACGCTTTCACAGGCTGAAAAAGTTATTTCACTTTTGGAGAGACAAGGGTTAAAAAGAGGGGAAAATGGTCTGCGTATTATCATGATGTGTGAAGTTCCATCTAATGCAATTTTGGCTTATGAATTCCTAGAATATTTTGATGGGTTCTCCATTGGTTCTAATGATTTAACGCAACTTAGTTTAGGGTTAGACAGAGACTCCGGTAATGAAATATTAGCGGCAGATTTTAAAGAAAGTGACCTCACCGTCAAAAAGCTCATTACTCAAGCCATCGAGGCATGCTTTTCAGAAAATAAATACGTAGGTATTTGTGGACAGGGTCCGTCAGATGATCCTGATTTTGCTCACTGGTTGATGGATAAAGGAATTTCTTCATTGTCTTTGAACCCTGATACGATAATTGATACTTGGAAGAGACTAGAGCAATAAAATTTATTAAGGTTTTCAGATGCAAAAGATTATCAAGGGATATTTGCAATTTAAAGAATCGGGATTTGAAGAGAGAAAAGATTTATTTGCGAAGCTATCAAATAGCCAGAGCCCAGAGGTTTTGTTCATCACCTGTTCCGATTCTAGGATAGACCCTAACCTAATTACGCAAACAGAACCTGGAGACCTGTTTGTGATTAGAAACGCAGGAAACATTGTTCCTCCACACATCGCAGAATCCGATGGTATAGTTGCCTCGATAGAATTTGCAGTAGTTGCATTGGGTGTAAAACATATTGTTATTTGTGGGCATTCTAATTGTGGTGCGATGAAAGGAGCTTTAAATACTTCAGGTTTAACTGCTCTTCCAAAAGTTAAGGGCTGGTTAAATTATTGCTCTGAAGCGGTTACAATTGTGCAGTCCAGAAAAAACAATTTAAAGTCGGATGAATTGAATAGCGTGACGCAGGAAAATGTACTCCTTCAAATAAGACGCCTTGAGCAATATCCTGAAATATCCAAACGTCTGACCACTGGTGATATCGAAATTCACGGCTGGGTTTACGAAATCGGTGACGGTGCCATAAAGTGTTTTAATCAAGAAAAACAAGCATTTATCGAGTTATAAGAAATTTTTTGTTGCAAAAAAATTGTTTTCGAAGGCTTTGTATTGACAAATATTTTTAGTTACTTTATCTTTAATCGCTAAATTAATTTGTTTACATTAATTTACTATGAAAAAAGAGACAGCCGATTTAGTTGACCTGCAGGAATTGTTCGAAATAGCGGGCCCGTCAATTTTTTTGGATGGCTTTGATGTACCAGGTTTCATTGCATCGATCAAAATCAAGATGGTGTTTTAGTTCCGCCCCGATTTAATTTCTCTGACTATGTGCCTTCCGAGACAGCTAGATGGATTACGGAAACTCCTGCGGAGTTCAACATGATTGATTCCTATTACGACGTAATTGCTGCGGCTGACGGTGGCTACTTGGATTCCATTAAGGTGACAAATCTTGCCAATGCTCAAGGCAAAGGGGAAGCATATTCCGCCTCTACAGATGAAGGGGAATTACTGATGCATTTTGGTGATTTCCTGAATGTGTCGGTAGGAGATCAACTCTTTGATACTCAGTCCCTTGGTAATTTTGGGGGTGCGATTGAGTATAACGGGGATGATGAACTCCACTTCAAAGAGTTTTTCAGCGAAAAGGTTCCTCTTGCCGCACCCATTATATTTGTACCTTACCGAGAAGGGGCTTCGGGAAAGACATATGTAAAATTTGACGATATGGATTCAGATGACCCCTATTGGGTCAACATCAGAACGTTCGGCGGAGATGATGTAATAGAAGGCATTGGGGGAAATACGAGTTTTATCGATGGCGGAGATGGAAATGATCTGCTGGTAGTTAATCCTGATAATGGGGGTGACGGAAACATTCGTGCTTTCGGAGATTTTATACTTATTAATGGTTTAAATGACGGCAGATCACATGTTCTATTGGATGTATAAAGAGTTCAGGTTGATCACAACGGTATTATAAAAACATATGATTTAGCAAGTATTGGACCTGCAATTGACTCTGCATTTTACACATTTCTTGAGGACCTCTATACAAAGGATGACAATACGTTTACTGTTCCTGAATCCTTTGCTCAAAGTCATTTTGCTATCCCGGATGCACTAGCAAACCACAACCCTTCAAATGTGACAGACTTTACATTTATCTCAAAAAATTTTGAGGATATTAGCGGAGATGATGCAAAAGAGAATCGTCGTAGTTTCGAGTAAAAGGGGGATTTCTCTTACTCTGGTTCTGATGGTCTAGACAGAAACGGAGGTCTCGTCGAACTTCCAGAAATTTTTGGCACAATTACCGAGTCTAGTGAATACTTCGGGGGAGTTTAATATTTCAGCTGAGAGGTATTACCTTCGTTATACCTTGAGCGGCCGTTTCAAGATAAGTTTTTTAAAAACGGAGAATGGGTTCAGGAGAATTACCATGGCAGTGATGCACTTGTTTCATTAAATGGGATTGCTAATAAGGGTTTTGATATTAGTGCTGATGGTAGTCCAAGTTTTTATGCCGGTTATAACGATTGCATCTACGGTTTTGCAGGCAATGATTATCTTTTCGGCGGAGTGGGAGACGATCATGTGGACGGTGGACAGGGTAATGACGTAGCTATCTTTTTAGGAAGATCGACAGATTACACAATTACGGATAACAAAGACGGAACATTTAATGTATCTGATGATTCTGGGAAATGGCCATCTGACGGAATAGATACATTAGTAAATATTGAAACCCTTTCTTTTTCTGACAGAGATGTTGCGCTAGGAAATGCAAGTGTCATATCCACAATCATTCCTACTGTTTTGCTACCTTCGGTTTCTAGTACAAGAGTTGATGTTTCAGCAAAATTAGAAAGCTTGAAAGCCGGACTACCCAACGCTCCGACTATACCATCACTGATGGATGCTGCGAGTAGCGGTTTGCCGGGTCCTATGTTTACTCTAGCATCAACTGATACGACTGGTATTTCAATAGAGGGAAGTGCCTCAACTGATACTGATACTTCGGACTCAGGTATTTCTGCAGATACGGTATCCTTTGTGCCCTCTGCTGCCAATGAGAAATTCACTGCTGCTGCTGGCAAGGTGAAGATGAAAATGGATATGCGAAAGGAAGACTTTTCTATTTCTAAAATCGGTGATAGGGGGGAGTGGAGTAGTACAGGCACGGGTATTGGTACAGATACGTTAAGTGGCTTTAAGCGTTTAGAGTTTGAAGATGGGGTGTTAGCCCTTGACACGGATCCAGATGTTACTGCTGGTCAAGCATATAGACTTTATCAGGCAGCTTTTGCTAGAGGTCCTGATATGGCAGGAGTTGCTTACCATATGAATGATATGGAAAGTAATGGATTATCAGTCGTTCAGATTGCTCGTAGCTTTATTGCTTCCTCTGAATTTAGAACTCAGTATGGAGAAGATCCAACAGAAGATGAGTATATAAATCTTATATATCGGAACGTTTTGGGAAGAACCCCTGGACAGTTTGAGATTGATTATTACAAGGAACGATTTGAATCTGGCACAACGGATTGGAATACAACCTTGGTGTTTTTTGCAGAGTCACCAGAAAATGTAAGTCTTGTTGCACCTCAGATAGAAGACGGGATTTGGACGCCGTCTTAAAAAGAGGGAAAATATTTTTTCATGCACGCAGTGAGTGCACAAAGGAATATTCTTATATTTTACAGCTACTTGTGTCGAATCTATCCTAAATTTATATGATTCCGTGAAGCTATAGAGAAAAGATTATGAACTTTTAAACATGAAAACAATCGTATTTCTTTTTTGGAGGAGTTTATCATGAAGAAACTATCAAGCATTTTTGCAGTACTTTGTCTGTCATTATTCGGCACTTCTGTATTTGCCGGTGGTTCCGATTGCTGGGGCAACGGAGGAGCTGACGTATCTACCGACAAAATCAAGCAAGAGAAGTTAGACAAAGAAGCATAGTAAAATGGTTTGTGGGGAAGGTTACTTTTCCTTCCCTCCATTTCCACCGATTTTCGATAAAATATCCCATTCTAAACATCACTAAGACTTACTCTCCTGGTACGCCGCCCAGCCAGGAACCAGGCCTGAGATAAGTGTTAGCGTTAACACTGTCGCCACCACCGATAAAAACGACGTTACGTCCATGAAATGTGAAATTTGTATCCCGTAGTTTCCAACGATATAACTTTCCGCGCCAATAAGTGTTGCCGTCAATAAAATTGTCGCAAGTATAGTAGCTATCACAGTTATAACCAAAGTTTCCGTCTCAATCAATGCAAAAATAAAAGGTGGCGATGCACCTATTATCCGTAACAATCTGATTTCTTCTTTTCTTTCTCGTATTGAGTTGAGTAAAACTGCACTAACTCCAAAGCAAGCTGAAATAAATACTAGGCTTGCAACAAGCAATAAACTTTTTTCTAACAAACTCATCATCTGCCAAAGCTCCGATAAAGCTACTCCAGGTAGAATTGCAAGTAATGGTTCATCAGTAAAATTATTAATTGTTCTTTGAAAAGAAAAAGTAGTTAATTTTGATTTTAATCCGACAAAAATGGCTGTAATGGACTTTGGTTCTATCCCAGAATTTAAAAATTCTTTTGGTATCTTATTTTTGAAAACTTGCACTCCGTTTTGCCATCCAACATGTATAACTTCCATTCCTTCCAATTGTATATGCACGGTCCGGTCCACAGGTGTACCCGTAGGTTTTAGTATCCCCATAATTTGAAACGGATATTCATCGTGTTTTTGTAAACTTTGTTTATGTATTCCATGGGATAGAATGATTTTGTCTCCGATATTATATTTCAATTGTTTTGCTATCTCGGAACCAATCACTACATCGAAAATTTGTGCAAAAGGTTTTCCGGCTATAAATTCGAGCTTTTTTTTCTGTCCATACCGGAAATATTTAAAATAGTCAGAATTTGTACCTAGAACAGGAAATCCTTTATGTGAGTCTCCCAGCGACAGAGGAATAGCCCAGTCCACCTTAGAATCCCTTGAAATTGTTTTAAATGAGTTCCAATTAATATTATTCGTGGGGCTTCCTATTCGAAACACAGAATATAAAAGTAAATTCAGGCTTCCGGATCTTGAGCCAATAACTAGGTCTGTATCTGAAAGAGTACTTTCAAAACTTTTTTTTGTCTGTTGACGAATATGTTCCACACCTAGTATGACGAAAATACTGATTGTCATAGCCATAAGTGTCAATAGCACCGAACCTTTTCTATCCTGTAAGCTTTTTAGTACAATTTTTAAAAACATTATTTCTCAATAACCAATTTATTAATATTAGAAAAGTCTTCTACCACATTGAAAAATTTTGCAAGTGCCGGGTCATGACCTACGCATACCAGAGTAATATGATTTTCATTTACCACATCCATCAGTAAATTCATGAAGTTTTCGCGATTTTTAATATCTAGTGCAGAGGTAGGTTCGTCCGTAATTAGTAACTTTGGATTATTTATTAGAGCTCTTGCTATTGCTACTCTTTGCTGTTGTCCAACACTTAAATTACGACCTTCTAGGTTCCAGTCTTTTCTATTAACATCCAATCTTGAGAGTAGATCAAGAGCTTCTTCTTTTTTTGCATTATTTTGATTTTTCGAAAAGTGATTGGCTAATATAATATTTTCCACAGCAGATAGGTAAGGAATTAGATTAAATTGTTGGAATACGTACCCAACGTTATTGGCTCTAAAAGAGTCACGTTGTGCAGCGTTTAGTCGGTTAATTTGCGTTCCAAAGAGCTCTACCTTTCCGTTTTGTGGACTCATCAAACCGCACAGGATATTCAGAAATGTTGTTTTACCTGTACCGGATGCTCCCTGAATAAATATTTTCGACTCAGATGTAAGTTTCCATTCTGGTATCTTTAAAATTTGAGCATGATGCTTTTTGTAATAAAAAGAAATGTCTGAAAGATTTATAGCCATTAGTTTTTTTATAAAACAGAACAATTTATAGTTTGTGCAATACAATATATCATTAACAAATATAGATGTATTTTAAATTTACATTTGAAAAATATGAACCCGCAGCGTTTAATCTTTTTAATTTCTGGTTTTGTAATTTTTTCGGGCATTCATCCTGCCTTAGTATTAGCTCAGGTTGATGGCCATTTCATACAAAATAATGAGCACGAAGTTCACCCAATAGAAACTCTTCCAGAGCAAAAAAAAGTAAGAAAAAAAGAAAGTGGTGACAAAAATAATAAGTCTTTTAGAACGGTAGAATGGCTCGATCTTATGCCAAAAAAAGATTTTGATGCTTTGTTAAATCCACCAGAATATATCTCTCAAATGGAAGAGGGTGCTTTTGAAGATGAAATTTTAACTGAGTTACGTAACATGCCTAAAGAGATTTCAGATCCTTATCAGCAAGCTTTGGTTTCAACAGAGGTTATTAAAGAAATGGATGGGCAACGTATTCGCATCCCGGGGTTTGTCGTTCCCCTTGAGTTTGGAGAAAACAAGAAGGTAACTCAATTTTTTTTGGTTCCGTATTTTGGGGCGTGTATTCATGTGCCTCCACCTCCGCCAAATCAGATTATTTTTGTAACGTCAAAAAAAGGTTTGGCTATAAAAGAACTATACGATCCTTTGTGGGTTTCTGGGATCATAAGTACTTCGCGCATTGAAAATGATGTAGCACTTGCCGCTTACAAAATGGAGATGGAATTTTCTGAAATTTATGAAGAAGAAGGGTAGATCGAGGTTGGCTACAACGGGAGTTGCTTAGGGTACTGGGTCTTGATTATTTACTGGTGGTCTGAGTATTATCGGTTATTTACAATCATTGCAAATACAGTGCATTTCTAATTGCGGTTTTGTAAGTTGAAAGTCAGCATTCTCTACTTTTTTTTGTATTTCACCAATAGTAGCTTTATCGATGTTGATTTCCACACACTTTGTGCATTGCCGGCAAATCAGAAATTGCGGAATTGCATGGGAATGATCACATGATATATGAGCGCAAGCAATGTACTTATTTGCCAAATTTAACTTATGAACTAGATTTTCGTCTTCGAGAAAATCCAAAATTCTGTAAACAGACATTGTGGGAATTGATTCCTTTGACTCTTTATTAAACAAGTCAGTTAGCTCGTATGCTGATAGCGCTTTGCCCGATTTGAGCAGTTCTTTTAATATACCTCTGCGTTTCGGAGTTAAGCGAGTACCGCTTGCTTTACAATGTTGTTCGGCATGCTCCAGGACGGTTTTGATTTCATTCATGTAATGTTTATCTTAGATTAATTGTATTTTTATTTTTATCTAAAGTAATTTGTCCTTGTGCATCAGAGGTTACCCACTGGGCTTTTATTTTTTCCATACGAGAGAATTGGTTCTGGAGTAATACTGTAATTTCTTGCAGTTTCTCGGGCTCTGAGCACTTAAATTTGTAAACAGCCGATATTTCGCTGTGAGTGTCATGATCGTGTTCAGAGTGAGAATGTTCATTACTATGATCATGACCTAAAATCACATCAATGTTTTTTTCTAAGCATGAGCCACCCTTAAAAATTAAGACATTGCTAATCTTTCTCAGTGTGGTCTTCGCGCGTTCAATAGAATCCTTTTGGACTTTAGTCCTTGGCTCTCCTTCAAAACCAACTATATCCATTAAAGGGGAACTTATTTCGACCAGTAACGTTTGTTTTTCGAGCGCTATTGCTAGGTGAGACAAACCATGAACATGTGCATCTTGCGCAGAGTAAACTGCGGATGCAAAAAACAAGGAAATATTGGCTAAGATACAACAAAACGTTTTCATTCTTGGAAAATACAGCACTATTGACTCACTCATTATTTTACCTTCCATTTGAAATATTGCACAAAGTATTGCGAATCTAAGTTATAAATGATATGTTATATCATATCCAGAATAATTGATTTTTTAGTGAGGTAATAATGAATTTTTTTCTAGGCTTTGTTTTGCAGGTTTTTTTTCTCATTTTTGTTGTTCAAAATGTCTTGGCGCATGAGATTGAACTCGAAGCCATCGTTGTAGACGACGATCCAATTCTTGATTCTGGTGTTAAACCTTACGACATTATTACGGAATATGATTTCGACGTAATAAAACAAGACAATATTAGTGATAGTTTAGGAAATATATTAGGAGTTTCTTCAACGAAATTTGGACCAAATGCCAGCAGACCGATCATCAGGGGGCAAGATGGTGACCGAATCCGATTAAACGAAAACGGGACAATTGTTCAGGATTGGTCTGTGAGTAGTTTCGATCACGCGCTACCTGTTAATCCAAACATTCTCAAGCAGATTGAAATCATCCGTGGACCTGCTGCTGTTATGTTTGGCGGAAATGCCATGGGCGGAACAATCAATTTTGTAAACAACAGGATTCCAAAAAATCAATATGATCAAACTGGGGGAATAACGGAGTTCTCAATTACCCCAGAACATAATGCATCTTCGGGATTTTTTGAACTAAATGGAGGAGATGGAGATGGTATCTCGTGGCATTTTGACGGCTCAATTTTGGACAAAGGTTTGACCAAAACGCCAACATTTACAGATAATGGGGAAGAGCCAGTTAGGGGGAATAAAATCAGGAATTCGAAAATAGAAACCAAAGCATTTGGGGGCGGGTTTTCTATCCAGAGAGGCAGTCGCCTTGTCGGTTTTTCGGTAGATAACTATCAAACTGAATATGGTGTTCCCAAGCTTATTAACCATAAGCTGGATGTCAACAAAACCACCTTAAATGTTTTATATGATGAGAGGCTTGATTTAGGTTTAATTCAACGCGTCAAAGCCAGGGCAAAATATACCGACTATCAGCATGACGAGTTTGACTTAAATTTCTTAGAAACAAAATATAAAAGGGATAGCACAAACGCTCGGGTCGAATTATTTACCGAAACCTCAGGAGGGATAAGCGGCATTTTAGGATTTGAATTAATTAACTCGAGAAATCCCGTTATAGCCTTTGCTCATGAAGAAGAAGAAGAGGAAGAAGCACACGAAGAGCACGAGGAGCACGCTAATCTCGGGCCTATTCCTACTACTAAAAATAAGTCTATGGGATTCTTCACGTATCAATACAAAAAGATCGATGATAGCCTCATGGAGTTTGGTTTCAGGATTGATGATGTAGAGGCTAAGGCAGATAGTGTTCATGAAATTGAAGAATTTGGAAGCCCTACTTCAGCTGGCGATGTCCATGCAGAGGACGGACTGACTAAAAGTTTCACACCAAAGTCAGTTTCCTTAGGGCTAACACAGGATTTGGGGGAGGGTTTCAGAATACATAGCTCAGCGAGTTATGTCGAGAGAGCGCCGTCCTTTTATGAATTATTTACAGGAGGAGTTCACCACACCACGAATCTTTACGAGCATGGAAATGTGAACTTAAAAAAAGAAACCGGCAAACATTATGATTTGGGGTTATCTTATGAGGACAGTGGATTTAAATTGCGAGCTAATATTTTCCAAAGTGATTATAAAAACTACATAACTCTCGTTCGCTCAGGTACGGATTTATTCTACGCAGAACATCACGAAGAACATGAGGAAGAAGAGGAATCTGAGGTTGAGGAAATTGAAATTTATAGTTTTACTGGTGTGGACTCAGATTTCAAAGGAATCGAATTTTCAGCTACTAAGAAGATCATGTTAGATAATCTCACCATTACGCCAACGTTCTCTTACGATCAAGTGATTGGTAAAAGAAAGGGTAGTTCAGAATATTTACCACGATTGACACCAAAAAGGATAAGTTTGTATGCTGACATCTCAGGCATTAACTGGTTTATAAGACCCGAGTTTCGGTATATTTACTCTGGGAATAAAGGGTTAGGCGAGATAACAGAGACAGAAGGATATAAGCTTTTTAATTTATATGCTCAATACCAGTTAGAAAATGACTGGAGCATATTCCTAAAGGGGTACAATCTCACAAATGAGTTAGCATTTTCTGCGACAACGGTTGAGGCGGTTCGCTATTTTGCACCTCTTCCTGGACAATCGGTTCTAATCGGCGTAAAGAAGTTTTTTTAAGTAAGTCTTAGTGAGAAGCTTTCCTTTGGAAAACATTCAGGCCGTCGCAGATAAGTCCGCTATCGCGTTATCTTTCTTGTGTGCTCTACATTGCTTGCTATTGCCCGCCGCAATAGTCCTATACCCTTCTACGCTAGGTTTTTTGCCTGGGGATGAAAGTGTGCATTTCGCACTTTTGTTTGCAGTTATTCCAATCAGTGCTTATGCTCTTTTTAAAGGTGGCAAAGTTCACAAAAGCCGTAAAGTTTTTATCACCGGGATTAGTGGTTTACTAGTTCTGGTGGCAGCAGTTATTCTAGGACATGACATGTTAGGGGAAATTGGAGAAAAAATACTTACCGTTCTAGGGTCCATTATTGTAATCATTGCACACATTAAAAACCATCTCATTTGCCGAGCAACTGACTGTGAGTGTCATGATGAAGTAAATGTGTAAAACACACAGGGGATTCTAAGAAAATTGTCTCCAGGCGGGCGTATGGGGCCCCCATTTACCCCTCTCGGCGGCCCGTCGAGAGGTTTTTTTTTCGTGTAAATGAATGCTTTGCAAAATATCTAATCCAGAATTATTGGTTGGATAAAGCATTTGATTTACATGCGTAGACCTAGGAAAAAATAAAAAGACTTTTTAAACTGACTACTTACCATCTTCCCTGCTTAACCATGAGAATATTATCTTTCGGACAAATAGGTGGGCCGACCTCTATCGACTTTAGACTCAAGACAACCGAGTAATTACATTTTGGGCAAGTTGCCTTGGGATGTAGTCGTTTATTTGACGGGCTATCTGTAGCAGGGAAATGCATCGCACCATGAGGATATTTCCCATGTGTTTTTTCTAATTTATTTCCTATTAATTGCAGTCTATGCTTCAATTCGGGTCCAGCCGATGCGTGTATCATTTTTCCTTCTAATCCTATGGATAAGGCTATTTGTTTAAACTCTGGACCATGTTTATGTTCGCAGTTATCTACAGCATGAACAAGTTCATGAGTCAAAGTATCTAGAATATCTATTGCTTTATCATATTTCGGTGTTATGAAAATCTCGTTGACCCCATCAGCTGAACATGAGGTTCCCCAGCATTGACCAACTAGCGCGTTTCGTCCCGCACCACGCGGGAAAGCACATGAAACACGCACAGCTGGCAAGCCATAGCCTTTTTCGGAAAAAATTGGTTTAATTTCTCCGACAGCAAATAATAACCACGCTTCTCGGGTTAGGGGAGGCATCGTTTGTGGCATTTTCTTTGTTTGAGAAGTAAGAAAGTTAACCTTGATAATACAAAGTATTTTTTTGTATTTCATTATATTTTTTAAATATTTACGCTAATGTACTTTGTAATATTCAAATTAGGGTCGTAGAGAGATGCTTCGGAAAATCATATTGCTCAGACACGCCAAATCAAGTTGGGAAGACCCTTCGTTGAGAGATTTTGATAGACCTTTATCAAAGAGAGGAATGAAAGATACTAAATTAATAAAAGTGCATATTACTAGTCTGGTAAAAGAAGTCGACGAAATTTATTCGAGTCCATCTATTAGAACAAGTCAAACAATCAATGAATTAGTCCCAGCATTTTCTCATGTCAACTATCTTGCAAGTCTTTATTTAGGGGATATTAGTATTGTTTTGAGTTTATTGGGCAGCATACAAACGCGAATCAAAACGGTAATGATTGTTGGCCACAATCCTTGTATCCAAGAAATGATGGAGATCATATGGCAAAAACCTGTAGAAAAATTTCCAACTTGTGCTGTAGCTGTTTTTTCTCTTCAAATTGGCCGGAGTAAAACAGACAAACTGATTGGAAATCTAGAAAAATTTATCAAACCCAGTGATTTCAAATAAAATAACCTATCTGTTAATACAGCATCATGCCTGACAGTTAGGAAGTGTCCTAGGTTTTGATGATTTTTGACACTGTAAAGAATTCATTTTTGCCGCATTGCTCATTTTCTGTGCATAACTTTACAAGATTTTTAGTTTCATCATATAAGTAATAGGTTGTAATTTGCCCTTTGTAATATTAGTTGTAAGCAAAATTACCGCGAATATCGAGTTTTAGAACCGAAACCAAATTCTCGCCGCATTACCAAGAATGGAAAAATCACTATTTGCTTTTTTCTTTTACTGAAAGCAAGCCACCAAACTGTATTGAAGGAGTTCAGTATTTGCTCGATTCCAGAGTTTAAGAAAATACAAAAAAATAAAAAAGATCACTCGTTAAAAATTAGGTATTCTAAGTTTAAACGAAAAGCCTGCGCTTTTTTACACTCTTTAGATAAATTCCCAATTCACGAAAAACATAATGTGGAGGCCAAATTAGTAAGATCAACCAAATCAGACTATTTTATTACTGCGGACAAATTTAGTAATGGATTAGAGGAGAAAATATTATGAGGACCTATGAAAATGAAGAGGGCGAAATAGTTAGTGTTACTAGCATTTCTAAACTTTGATTTAGAACTAAGGGAAAAAAGCCGTTTCATTTTTTTCCGAATGTCAATAAAAAATTAAGTGGTCAATAATTTCCCAATCCACCTCAGCGCAATGGTATCACCAAACATTACAAGAATGTTACAAGTTATAAACAGAAGCTGTTGAAAAGTTGAAATGGTTTTGAAAAATGTAACGCGTGAACAAATTTGTGGATAACTTTACGTTAAATATTGATCAACTTACGTTTTTTTTTGAGGACAGAATTTTTACTATGTAATACAGCCAAGAGGAGCATGTTTTTTAATTAAAATGTTTTTATGGTGTCTGGATGAGAATCTTTTCGGGCCAAAGACATAATAAAAAATACATAACAAAGGGTACAAATTGCTGTAATCAGAAAATACCTTATTCATTAGCGACTGTTGGTTTTTTCTCTATTTAAGTGTAAGTTATATATGATGTAGTATATCATCATATTGTTCAGTGCTAATCTGTATACCTTCGACTCCATGGCAGAATCTGAAAAATCTTCCGCATTTAAATTTTTGCATACGATCACCAAGCCACTATTTTGTTACGGCGAAAACCGTTTTTTGGAAGAGTTGAATCCAAGGGGTGGTGAGACAATCTGTGAAATTGGATGTGGGAACTGTGATAATTTGATTAAAATATGTAAAAGAAATCAAAATGTGAATTTGATTGGTTTTGATTATCCTGAGGAACAAACAAAATCTGCAAGCAAACTTGTAAAAGAGAAAGGCTTAGAAAAAAATATAAAGGTATTATGTGGATTGGCTCATGAGTATGTTTTCGATGAACAAATAGATCGGTTTATTTTTTCTTATTCTTTATCGTCTATCCCCCGACCCAAGGAAGTTCTCACCAATGTATTCCAACAATTACCTCCCGGCGGTACGGTTCACATAGTTGATTTTGGAAATTTTGAGTGGTGGCCAACTATTGTAAAAAGTCCATTGATTGGTTTTTTAAATATATTTCAGGTGTTCCCAGAGCCTGAAATAACATCTATTTTTGAACATAACAAAGAGTGCAATATTGATCTAGAAAAAAAGTTTGGAGGCTATTCTTTTCTTGCTGTACTGAGAAGGGGTTTGTGATTAGGAAATTGATTAAAAAGAATAAAAATTCAATGGAACTGAATGCAAATAAATCGAATTTCAAATGTTTTTAAGTGGTGAAAGAAAAAACAAACCTTGATATTAGTTATGCAATAGATCTTTTTAATTGCATATATTAGGACAACACTAATGAATAATTTTTGGCAATTAGCTTTAATGGTTGTAATGTTCGGTTTTTTTTTCTTATTTTTGTTTAGTTAGTAGGAACATATAGAACATTAATCTTTCTAAATTAGCGTGCATTTTTAGTTCTCTGTAGAATCTTGTAGGATAAACTCGGAACCTTTTTCTGCAATCATTACGGTCGGAGCATTTGTATTTCCCGATGTAATACGCGGCATTATTGAAGCATCAACCACTCGCAATTTTTTGACGCGATGTACCTGGAGTCTATCATTTACAACAGCCATATTATCTTGCCCCATTTTACAAGTGCCAACGGGATGAAAAATGGTAGTACCGATATCTCTCGCAGCATCGAGTAAAGCACTTTCAGATGTAATTTTCGGCCCAGGTAATATCTCTTTTGGGTTAAAGCGTTGAAGACTTTTTGCTTTCATTATTTTTCTTGTAAATTCAAGGCTAGATACTGCTACATACTCATCTTCATTAGAAGATAGGTAATTAAGAGTTATTTTGGGATAATCAGTAGGAAAAGGACTTGTTATCCTAACGGAGCCTCTACTTGTAGGTTGTAAATTACAAACAGCCGGAGTGATTCCGTCAAATTTGTGCAGTGGCGAACCAAATTTATCCAAGGATAATGGTTGAACATGCCACTCAAGATTAGAATTTGGTCTAGAATTATGACTTTTTGCAAATGCCCCGAGTTGTGAGGGGGGCATGGTTAGTGGTCCAGTTTTAAAAAATAGATATTCTAGTCCCATAGAGAGCTTTCCGACGAGAGAATTGAATTTTTGGTTGAGCGTTTCCGTATTCTCTACTGAATAAATACTTCGCAATTGCAGATGGTCATGTAGGTTTTCCCCGACGCCGGGTAAATCTACTTTTAATACAATTCCCACTTCAGCAAGATTTTTGGGGTTCCCTATTCCTGATAGCTGCAATATTTGAGGGGAACCTATTGCCCCAGCCGCGAGAATCACTTCTTTTCTCGCATAAATTTTTGTTGTTTTTGTAGCATTATCAAATGAGGATGTTGTTACGGACTGCGCCAATAAGGAGGAATTTTTACGCTCTAAATTTACACGATGAACGAGAGTTTTTGTAAGAATGGTCAAGTTCTTTCTGCTTCTAATGGGTTGTAAATATGCTTTCGTTGCACTCCATCTCCTTCCTCTCTTTTGATTCATTTGGAAATATGCGCAACCTGTATTGTCTCCTCGATTGAATTCAGTAATTTTATTTATCCCGCACTCTTCGGCGGCGTCACGCCACGCATCAAGTATCTCCCAATTTACCCGCCTTTCCTCAACGCGTAATTCACCGCCGCTACCATGAAAATTGTCTGCTCCATGCTGATAATCCTCCGATTTCTTGAAGATAGGCAAAACATCATTCCAACCCCAACCTTTGTTTCCTAAAGATTCCCAATGGTCATAGTCGCTTTTTTGACCCCGCATGTATATCATTGCATTGATAGATGAACAGCCACCCAACACTTTACCTCTTGCGTAATTCAAACTTCGTCCATTCAAGCCAGGATCGTTCTCTGTTTTATAACACCAATCTGTTTTTGGATTACCAACCGTGAAAAGATAACCTACTGGAATGTCAATCCAAAAATAATCATCCTTATCTCCGGCCTCTATCAACAAGACATTATTACTTCTATTTTTTGACAATCTGTTAGCAAGTACACATCCAGCTGTGCCTGCTCCAACGATTATGTAATCGTATTCCATCTGATTGAGTATCGAACTTTCATTTTGTGATTGAAAATAACTCTAGATCAACTGTTTTAAAAAAAAGATGACATTTGCTTTTTCATTGGGCGACATGCACATAGAAATCACATTCATAAATTATTGAAAACACCACACTGGTAACCGATAGGTACCTTATTTACACTAATTCTGTACGGGTGTACCTTAACATGAAATAGAAAAACTAGTGTGGATTATTTTATAAATTTTTCAAACAAAAGAGGAGATACTATTGGTTGTCAAGTGGAGGGTATTATTATTATTTTCGTTTGTATTTTTAGCGACCAGCATATGCTTTGCAGATTCGAAAAAGGGAACAGAATCCGAGGCAAAATTACTACTTGAAAGAGCTGTAAATCTAATGAGAATCGATGAAGTAGTCGCATTAACAATGATGACGATACCGAATGGAGGGTTTCATCAAAAAGATTTGTATCCTTTTTGCATAGACGATAGTGGGGTATTGATGGCACATCCTTACAATCTTGGAAGATCAATCAAGAGCATGGTCACAGACGATGGAGTTAAGGTTGGGGAAATTATGTTAAAAAATGCAAAAGAAGGTGAGATAAAAAAAATATCTTACATTTTGCCAATTTTTACAGAGGGGAAAATAACCAATGAGAAGGCTAGAAAGACTACCTTTTTCACCCGGGTAGGAAAACACGTTTGTGCGAGCGGATTTTATCAATAAAGTAGGAAGGAAGGACTAATATGAAAAATGCTATATTAATTTTTATTGTTGTGTGCTTATCGATAAATCAAAGCATTTTCGCTCAAGATAAAGGAATCGGAACAAAGGACGAAGCTAGAGAAATTCTAGACAGAACAGTGAATTTGATGAAGTCTAACAAAACTGTTGCATTTGCTATGATCACAGCAGGCGGTCGAGGAGGTCTTGCAATAAAAGACTTATATCCCTTCTGTACCAGTTTTAGCGGTATCCAGGTAGCTCACCCGTATGGTGGCGCAGGCCTTGATATGAGAGAGTTTACCTCGTCTGATGGGAAAAAGCTTTATGATATTATGGTGAAGAACGCAAAGGAGGGTGTAATATCCAAAATCTCATATATGTTCGGAAAGCCAGAGGGTGGTGCGCTAACGATAAAGGAGTATACCAAGGTGGCATTTTATACCCGTGTTGGTAACTATATTTGTGGTAGTGGGTACTACACGAATTAAAAACAAGACTTTTTATAAACACTTCTTAAAAAATTTACTAAATAATTTACTAAAACAAAATTAGACGTATATCCTATACTTTTTCATCACTTAAACACATAGGATATTTAGAAAAATTTTGGCTTCAAGTTTTAAAGAGTTATTTTCATACAAAAGCTTTTGTATATTTTGGTGTGTTAGGTTTTTAGGAATCTCTGCTTATCAAATCTTGACAGTTGCCGTCGCATGGCAGCTTTATGATATTACTTCCAGCGCACTCGACCTGGGTCTCTTTGGACTTTTCCAATTTTTACCAGCGTTGATTTTCGCGCTACCGGCGGGGCAAGCAGTCGACCGATACAATCGGGTTCATATCGTCACTCTTTGTCTTATAGGTCAAGCTGGAGTCGGGGCTTGTCTATACCTCACCACAGCACAAGATTTTATTTCGAGAGATATTATTTTTCTGATGGCACTTTTTTTGGGACTGACGCGTTCTTTTCAAATGCCTGCTCAGCAATCTTTGACTCCATCACTTGTTCCACGGAAAATTTTACAAAATGCCGTAGCTTTTAGTTCAACTGGAATGCACACTGCAATCATAGTAGGTCCCGCTATAGGCGGCTTTCTTTATTTTTTAGGTCCAGATGTTGTGTATTTAATATGTACGGCATTAATTTTTTCCTCGGTAGTTTTAACATTTTTTATCATGTACCAACACAAAAAAGTTACAACAAAAATGCGTGTTAATGAATTGTTTGCTGGTATCAATTTTATTTGGAGAAATAAAACGTTGCTTGGGGCAATCTCACTCGATCTTTTTGCTGTTTTACTTGGCGGTGCAACTGCACTGCTTCCTATCTATGCAAAAGATATACTAAATGTTGGTCCGGAGGGTTTGGGAATTCTTCGAGCGGCACCCGCGTTAGGAGCACTAATTTGTGCGTTATTTATTGCCCAATGGCCAATGAAGACTAAAGTTGGGAAAAAGCTGTTTTCTGCGGTGGGTGTATTCGGCATCTCAATGTTAGTTTTTGGAATTTCAACAAGTTTTATTCTTTCCGTGGTCGCATTAGTTATAGCCGGAGCGGCAGACAGTTTTAGTGTTGTCATTAGGATGACTTTAATACAGCTTGAAACACCAGATACGATGCGAGGTAGGGTATCCTCCGTAAATGCAATATTTATAGGTGCTTCGAATGAACTAGGTGAGTTCGAATCGGGGGCGACCGCAGAGCTTTTTGGCCCTGTTGGTTCAATTGTGCTAGGTTCTATCGGAACGATCCTTGTTGTTCTATTTTGGGCAAAAATCTTTCCAAATCTTCTTAACAGAGAGAAACTATAGCTTTGAAGGTATAATAATTTGGGTATCTGACTTAATGACAAAAGAAAGCAAAATACCTTGTGTTTAATGTAAAGCCTGTAATTTTTTTCACCCTACTTCTGATAGTTTCGTGTGCTGAATTTCGCAACCCCTCCGCACCAAATTTAATACAACGATACGTTGCAGAAACGCCTGGGCAGGTATTTATTAAATTTAACGGTCAGGGGGACTTTATCGAGCTAGCTACGTTTTCCTCTGTAGAGGTAAAAATAGATCATCCCTCTGCGTTAAAAAATGCAGAACTATTAGCAATATCTGAGGGAAGAAAGAATTTATTAATTTATTTTGAAGAGCAAATAAATAATCCGAATTTTATAGACTTAATCGAGCGTTCCCTAAATTCTTCCGAGATTTCTAAAAAGGAAATCAAGAGGAAGGTGGCTCTGAAGTTGCAGGAAAATCTAACTCTAAATAAGATTGAAATTCTAAATTCACTTTATGTCAATTCCTCACAATACGATAAAAAAGAGAACCTTTTGACGGCAACTCTTTTGTCTGAAAGTTCCATTAAAAAAATGTGGAATAAGATAAGAAAAATTGCAGAGTGATAAGAGCCATATCCTTTGTGAATTCTCAGGGTGTTAATAGATAGAGTGTAATTAAGATTTAGATCCTATCGTTGAGACAAATCACATCCCAGTAATAATTTTCAATGTTCGAAATATATATTCTTTGTAATTTGAAAATTGGTTCAAGTTAATCATGGCGAACAAGGTAGTTTGTAGTCACTTAAAAATTTTAAAGTCATAATATTTCTTGTTGTTTTACTTTACCATCTATCTGATTATGACAAATAAATAATGAGTTGATAATTAAATTACTCTTTTAGTAATATAATGGGGGAGATAATTCATTGTAACAATGTGCGTATATAATGTTTCCCAAGTATTTTTCCATCAAAAACCTCGCTCGATTTACTTTAAATAAAAGATTTAAAAATTGCATGAGTTACAGATTTAAATTGTCGATAAGTTTAGGTCTTTGTTTCTCAGTTAGTGTTTTAGGTTGCTCTCATGTTTCGAGAGACAAGGGGTACCCTAGTTCAAAACAGTTTGATAGGGTCTCATCATCTTTTCATAATTCGAATGGTAGCCAAAATTCTAAAAGTTTTTTTGATTTTCTTTCGTTCCTCCAAAAATATTTATTGAGAACTGCGGATCCATTTGAAAAAAAGGGTTTTCCTTGGCGAAAGCCAGATTTAGGGTTTGGTTCTGAACAACCTAGTGTCACGTGGATAGGGCATTCAACTTTACTCGTCCGATTTAATGGAAAGACAGTGTTAACAGACCCAATTTTTTCCACTAGGGCTTCTCCATTCAGTATATTGGGGCCCAAAAGAATTGTCCCTCCTGCACTTTCATTATATGAATTACCTCCAATTGATTTTGTTATTATATCTCATAGTCATTATGACCATCTAGATTTGAAGACTATAAAGGAGCTTGCCATTAAGAGTAAAAAAACAGTATTTTTTGTACCATTAGGTTTGAAGGGTTTGTTAGAAGGTGTAGGTGCAAGGAAAGTTTTTGAATTGGATTGGTGGGATGAGATTCGTATAAATGATTTTACATTTATTGCAACTCCAGCGCATCACTGGTCCGCTCGCTCCTTGCTAGACAGGAATAAGAGCTTGTGGGCTAGCTGGATGGTTGTCTCGAAACAGTTTAGGTTCTGGTTTGCAGGTGATACTGGATACTCTGATGATTTTACTGAGATAAGAAAAAGACTTGGTGAGCCAGATCTAGCTGCTATTCCGATTGGTGCTTATTCACCTCGATCATTTATGAAAAACTCTCATGTTAATCCGGGAGAATCCGTCGAAATTTTTCTAGATTTAGGAGCAAAGAAAGCAGTGGCTATTCACTGGGGGACCTTTAAATTATCGACTGAACTCTTAGATGAGCCCCCTGGGAAGTTACAATCTGCGTTAGAAGCGAAAAATATCAGTCAAGACCTTTTTAAAGTTTTAGACCATGGAGAAACACTGTTTCTAGATTGAATAATTACGTGACAAAAAACTATTAGTTAATAGAATCTATTGTTTGTAATAAGTGATTTTATTTTTCGAGCTCATTTATAACGACACCTATGTTGTTTAGTAGATCACTTGCAATTAGTCTTGAGGATTTTTGAGCTAGAATTTTTCTCGCTGATTCAGAATGAATATAGGTAGCTAATGCACCTGCTTTTGAATAACCATGAGCAATCATACCTCCAACAATTCCCGCGAGCACATCTCCCGTTCCTGCTGTTGCAAGAATACCATTGGCAAAGTTATTGACATATGTGGGATTTGGACCCACTAATGTTCCTGGCCCTTTTAGGATCCATTGGCCTCCGTAAATTTCATTTAATAGGGTTAGTTGGACAAATCTATTGCTCTCTGTTTTGTATTTTCCCAAAAGCTCAACAGTCTCACCATGATGAGGTGTGCCGATCCAATTAGTCGTTCTTTTGGGCGGATTGTTCTGGGCAAGCCAACGCAATCCATACGCGTCCAAAACTAAAGGTAATTCACTTTTCCAAATTAAGTGCAAATGCTCATCCGCTTTTTCGTTAAGACCTGGTCCAGCCACAACGACATTTACTTGTTTTAAGCAACTTTTCAAGTCTTCCAATTTGGGATCAATCCCAATTAATTCCATTGGTCTGAATTTGGAGTTAGGGGTACAAATAAAAACTTTGCCTACTCCAGTTCTTGCGGCTGCTAACCCAGCTAAAAACCCTGCACCCTGCATATTGCCCCAGCCGCCCAGAATTAAAACACTCCCGTTGGTTCCTTTATGACTAATTTTGGGAATTCTTTCAATGCGAAATAAATTCGGCTTTATTAATTCGGATGTTTTTGTCCCATACTTATGGTAATTCGTTATTCCTAAGTCACTGAAAAATAAAGATCCGACGTGTTTCGAAGCGTGCCCAGTGTAACAGGCTTGTTTCGGTGACAATAGCATTATCGTTTCGTCTGCTTTGACAGCACTTTGCCCGAGCACTTGCCCACTGCATGGATCTAGACCAGAGGGGAGGTCGATAGAAATTACAAACACTTTCTTTTTTGCCCTTACCTCATTGATAAAGTTTATGGCACCCAATAATCGACCCTTCGGAGATCTTGATGCACCGAGACCTAAAACTCCGTCTATGAGGACATCACAACCAGTTTTTAGTTCTTTAATGTTAGGCAACCGCTTGTGAATCTTTAAACCAATTGTTTTGGAAAATTCCAATGCGGCTAGAGCATCGCCCTTAGGTTGCCCGAGAACACTACAGGAAACGTCATAACGATCCAGTAGAGCAAAGCAGGCCGTCATGATAGCATCGCCTCCGTTATTTCCAGGACCGGCTATAGCCCATATTTTTCGTGGACTATGTTTTTTCGCTATTTTCCATGTTTCCAGTGCTGCTCTTGCCATTAGTCGAAAACCTGGTCCCTCGTATTTTATTACTTTCCTTTCGAGTAACTGGGCACTTTGTTTATCAAAAAGTTTCATTATGAATTTGTAAATTTAGTTTCATCGGACTTTGAGAAATTAAATTCACAGTCACTTAAAATTTTGACAATATAATATTAGAAGTAAAGCCAATAAATCCACCAAAAACTCCCCCCCATAAAACCAACCATCCTAAGTGCTGGTCAATCATTTTTTTTAAAATTATCTTTACCTCATTTGGTCCAATTTCATCTAGACGATCGTCAATAAGTTTTTCCAGCTGCTTTTTTAATGCTCCATAGCCTTCATTGTTATTCAGGCTATTTTTTTCAAATTGTTCAGATAGTGCCATTAATAATTTTTCCTTGATTGGTTCTTTTAGAGGGTTCAAAGCCTCTTTACCCCCGATCATTCCTAGTAATCCTCCAAGGCTAGACTCTTCGATTGCCTCTGTAAGCTTAAGAAAAACTTTTTCAAAATTCAAATTTGCTTCAACTTTAGTTTTTAATGATTCATTATTTTGTTTTACAAATGTCTCAAAATTATCTCCAGCAAAAAACTCGTTTATTACTATATTTCGTATCGCCGCTTTAAACACAACAAAGTTGCGGGGTATTACACCAGAACCATATATGAAGGGGACTTTGTCAAAAAGCATGTATACAGCTAACCAGTTCGTAATTGAGCCTGATAAAGCAAAAAGTCCAGTAAAAAAAATTATTTCATTATAAATAGGAAATAATCCGATAAATATGATCAGAATTGCAGTCAAATTTGTTAAAACACCCTTAGTCATTTTTTTCCTCAGCATAAAAATTTTCTAAAAAAACTATATAAAATCTTCTTAATTTAAATTTTATAGTTTAAAAAAATTTACTACTAATGGTATATGCATAGTGAACTTTTGTGCATTGTATGTGAAAACATGCTATGAAAGATACCATAAGCATATGATTTATAACATAATTATGACTTAATTATTTGCTGACAATCAAGCGATTGAAAAAAGTTATAATAATCAGGAAACGTTTAAATAAAAACTTTAATCTTTTAATAAAAATGTGGTTTAACCTTCGGAAATTTTCGTATTCAATCTTTTTTTTAATCATTGGAATCTGTTTTACTTTACAGGTCAGCTTTTGGCAGAACATAGATCTTGTTTGGATGACTTTGATCGTGAGTTTTTTGGCTATTCCTATATTAGATTCATTAGCAGGCGCAAGGAAATTTCCATCTTTAGCGTTTTTTGGGACTTTTGCTCATTGGGTACCAAGGCTTTATTTTTTGTTACATTTTTATTTATTGTTTACAGTCCTTTCGTCATTTGAATTCACCAACTTTTTGGAGCTATTTTTAAACGGATTAGCTTTAGGGACAATCACTGGAGGTATCGGTATAACAATTGCTCACGAGTTGATGCACCGACCAAAAAAAGTTGATAGGTTTTTGTCGAAATTAATTATGGCATCTGTTTTGTATGGACATTTTTGCATTGAGCATGTCAAAGGTCATCATGTAAGAGTAGCAACTCCTAATGATCCGGCAACGGCCAAACGTGGACAATCTCTTTACGGTTTTTTTCTCCAATCTATCAGTGGCACGCTCTTGCGCTCCTTTAGTTTGCAAAAACTATTTTTGGAAGAGCACAATATTAAAATGTTTTCTTTTAAAAATGAGTTATTCGTTACCCTATTATGCTCTTTCTTCTTTATTTCAGTGTCGTGGTTCTTTTTTGGATTTTATGGTTTGCTTCTTTTTGTTCTGCAAGCAATTTGGGCAGTTTTGTTGTTAGAAGCAACTAATTATATCGAACATTATGGGCTTCTTCGGTCCAGAACTAAATCAGGAAAGTATGAATCAGTTTCCTATAAGCATTCATGGAATTCTAACCATGCAATAAGCAATTGGATACTGTTTCATCTTCCGTGGCATTCGCATCATCATAAATCAATGAATAAGGCCTTTCATGAATTAGAGCCAATCGATAATGCTCCCCAAATGCCATTTGGATATCCAGCGATGATTGTTATAGCGTTCTTTCCTTTTGTTTTTATACCGTTAATGGAACGACAATTAAAGTTGTACCAGGAGAGAGAGGAGAAAGTGATAACGGTTTAGTTGTAACCATGCTATATCTTGTCTCGTTGTTCTAGTCAGTTATCAAACTTTATTGCCCATGGTCGTCTTAGGCATAAAACTTGCTTCATTCCTATTGGAACTAACTCTTAAGAGGAGGCAAGTTATGTATTCTTATAAGAAGATTATTTCTGTTCTCAAAAAAGACTGGTTAGACTATATCTTATTATTGTTTCTTAGCATTTTACTTGTTTTGATAGCCCATTATTTTTCAATCATAGTATTAGAGTTTAATGATTCCGTACATCCAGAGGGAGAAGTATCTGAAATAACATTGGTACAGGGTAAAAATTTTCACAATGGACTACCGAGTGATGATAGGGGGGAATAAATCTTAAAATCTAGCACTCAATTGATTACTAAAAATATTACTCTATTTTATTTTAAGTTAAGAAGGAGATCTGTTAAAACTGTAGGAAGAGGGACGCTTTTATTTTCTTTAAAATCAAACCAAACACAAGTTACAAAACCATTTGCGATTAGATTAGGTTTTTGGTCTTGATCTTCAATTTCTAAGTCATGAGATATGTCTATGCTAGTGTTGCCCATCTTTGAGATGAATGTTTTAATTTCAAGTGTTTGTGGATAAGTCAGCGGGGCAAGAAACTCACAAAAAGCATTCACAATAATAAAACTTTGATTATTTTTTCCTAACTTAATTCCTAGAGAGTTAAGCCAGTTTACCCGAGCTGTTTCCATGTAGCGGAAGTACATAGTATTATTGACGTGACCAAGAGCATCCATGTCTCCCCAGTTAACCGTGATATTGGAGCTATGAAGAAATACTTTTTTCTGTGGCAGTGAAAATTTCATGATGTGGTCCTATTTATAGTACTTTAACACTATGAGTAACTTATTTAAGACAAATTTATATTTAAAAACGTTTGGATTTTTCAAAATACCACTTATTTTTTATGTCAATCCAAAAGTAATATTATTGAATAATGAGGAAATAAAAGTCGCTATTAAGTTAAACAGAAGAACGAGAAATCACTATGGGTCGATGTATTTTGGCGCATTAGCCGTTGGCGCAGATATATCGGTCGGACTTTTTGCCATGTCTTTAGTTAAAAAAAGTGGCGCAGACATGCTTTTGCTATTTAAGGATTTTCAGATAGAATTTCATCAACGAGCTGAAGGGGAGACAATTTTTAGTTGCCGAGATCATGAAAAGATAAATAATCAAATTGCATTGGTCCTGAGAGATAGGAAGCGAGTAAATGAACAGGTTTGCGGACAGGCATTTGTTCCTTCCGTTAGTAAAGATCCAGTTTGTTCCTTTAAGTTAACAATCTCTTTGAAGCAAAGAGTATAGATTCACTCAAATTAAACTACTCGCTGAAGCATACCTTTAGCTGTGTAGAATAATATCTCTGCGACCTCATCTGATGTCCGTGTTACAGCTAGAGCAGCTGCATCAATCTCTTTTAACGCATGTTGATTTTCATCACCGTGCATTACTACGATAGATTTGCCCAATGCGGCGGCATAACCGGCGTCAAAGGCAGCATTCCATTGTTTGTATTTCTCACCAAATTTAACGATCACAACATCTGATTTTTCTATAGCCGTTCTCGTGCGTATTGCATTGAGCTTTGCGCCTTTGTTATCATGCCAAAATTTCGTATCTTCCTTACCCATAATGAGCACTCCGCAATCATCTGAAAGAGCATGATCAGTGACAGGTTGTAGGAAGCTAATATCCAATTCTTCTAATTTTGGAGATTCTTTAATTTCTTCGCGCCAATTGGTATGAATTTCTCCGGATAAGTAAACTGTTAGTTGCATGAATTCTCCTTTTATTTTTAACTATGAAAAGTATACAAAAGCTGCGGCTTTCAATACAAGATGATTTTAATGTTTATGTTTTATATGTTTGGCGGGCAAGGCCGACACCGGCCTCCGTATATATATGGAACGCAGTTACACCTAGTGATTGTAACTCTTCGACTTCCTCATCGAATCTAGCGACCGCATATAATTGGCAGTCCAGATTTAAATTCTTGATTTGCTTTGCGGCTTCAATGTTGCTGTGATGTTTTGGCATAGCCAAGATAATAACCTCCACGGTTTTTCCGTTAAGATTACTCCAGAAATCGAGATCATTAGCATCAGCTAAAATTACATTCTTATTATCGCTTTTATGGGATAGAACCTTTTTTTCATCATGTTCTATGGATAAAATTTCATTCTGCTTAAAACTATTTTGAAGCTCCTCATATGCACCACTGCCAATCCTACCCATACCGATTACTAAAGCTTTTACATGCTTCATATGTAAATCTTTTATTTGATTTTCTTTCGTTTCTTTGTGTTCTATAGTACGCAGATACTTATGAATCCGTTCATATATATTTTCGGAGTTTTTTTCCAAAGGAGTAGTTATAAGGAAGCTAAGGCTTACAGCAACTGCTGTTATAGTTAGCCAATCCACAGATAACAAGCCTTGAGTGTAACCAATGGAGACAACGATTAAAGAGAATTCTGAATAGGTAGTGAGTGTAATAGAGGTAAAAAGAGAAGTTCTCGATCTAAATTTTATATAATTCGACGAAAAAAAATATAATAACCCTCTAGGTATTAAGAATAAACACAAGAGAGATCCTGCCAGAATATTTTGGATTGATAGGTCACTATTAATCCCAATCGTTAAGAAAAACCCTATAAGTAAAAATTCTTTTAAGGAAAATAGTGCTTGTGACATTTCTCCTGACTTGGGGTGATTGGCCACGAGGGCTCCGACGACTAAGGCCCCCAGTTCTCCCTTAACTCCGGTAAAGTTAAAGAAGGCATAACCCAAAACTAGGGCTAATAGCAATCCAAAAAGCACAAGAAGTTCATCATGTCCGATATGATCGAGGATTTTGTAAATCACAAATTTTGCAGGAACGAGCAATAGAATCAAGAATGCTGTTTGCTCCGGAAAATTTGCTTCCGTAATTGCAAGAAGCACAGCAGCTATAACATCTTGAATAATTAAGATGCCAATAATGAGCTTCCCGTGAACAGAAATTAGGTCCCCCTTATTATCCAAAACCTTAACCGCAAAAACTGTACTAGAAAGTGATAGGGCTATACTTAACAGCGCGATACTTTCGATGGGTAGGTTTTGGTCCTTTAAAAAAAGACTTCCTATTAGAAGCAGGCCTAGTGCGACAAATAAAGAATTCGCAATTATATTAAATAATGAAAGGCTTAGAATTTCTATTTTCAAAAGACTTTTTAAATCTAGTTTTAGCCCAACAAAAAAGAGTAATAATGCGATCCCCAAGTCCGAAAGTAAATATACTTCTTTGGGAGGGTTTAGTCCCAATGAATTGTAGGAAAATCCAGCTATCAAAAAGCCTATAAGGGGGGGAAGACCAATCTTATGGCAGACTAGACCAGCTACGGCAGCGAGAGTGAAGAGATATACAATAGTTTCCAATTTTTCAAGTTTACGGCGAATCGTTTATTTTTTCCAGCTAATACTAAATTGTGTCCTAAATTGAATGTCGATAGGTGAACAAGTTAATATTGGTTTCTTGGTAAGAAATTGATAAAGTATAGACCTAGGTGAATTTACAGAAGACTAAGGGAACAGAGGAATGCAGTATAGAAAATTAGGGAAAACCGGTTTGAAAATTAGTGAGCTTTCATACGGATCATGGATCACATTTGGAAATCAATTAGATGAGAAGGGTGCCTCTGAGATCATGTCAGTAGCCTTCGATCAAGGGATTAATTTTTTCGATAATGCCGAAGCTTATAAGCAGGGTCAATCCGAAATTATTATGGGTAATGTATTAAAAAAAATGCGTTGGTCCAGGGACTCATATATTATTTCGAGCAAAGTGTTTTGGGGTGGTGACAAGCCCACTCAAAGAGGGCTCAGCCACAAGCATATAAAGGATGCTTGCGATAACGCGCTCTCACGCCTTCAGTTAGACTACCTCGATTTATTCTTTTGTCATAGGCCTGACCCCGACACCCCTATTGAAGAAACCGTAAGGGCTATGCATACCCTTATCTTACAAGGGAAGGTTTGTTATTGGGGAACGTCTGAGTGGTCAAAACAGCAAATTGAAGATGCATTTCGAATCTCAAGAGAGCTAAGTATGACTCCTCCTTCAATGGAACAACCAGAATATAATATGTTTGCTAGGGAAAAGCTCGAAAGAGAGTACTTGTCGCTTTTTGAAACAGAAAAATTAGGGACTACTATATGGAGTCCATTGGCATCTGGCTTGTTAACTGGAAAGTACAATAATGGCATGCCTTCTGGAACACGGACCAGCTTACAAAATTATAAATTTGTTAGGGATAGATTCGAGTCTGAAGATTTCCAATATCGTTACACAGTTGTAGAAAAACTTATGAATTTATCCAAGCAATTAAATATTTCTTTGACAAAACTTGCGTTGAATTGGTGTTTAAAAAATGAAAATGTGAGCACTGTAATTTTGGGGGCTTCCCGTAAGGAGCAGTTGATAGAAAACCTAGATTGTATTAATCACTCATCAAAGATTGATGGTGATGTGATGAAAGAAATTAAAAATATTATCTCCTAACAATCGATTTTCTAATATCAAAACTTTTTCAATTATGAAAATCTATTCAAATTAAATCGATACCTAGTATTTTTGTCAATTGAATACTTCAGAAAAACTAAAATTGTTTGATAATAAAAGAACAGAGGTATTTTTTTTATTAGTAGTTTCTCATGCCAAGGTGTTCGTATGGGGCTCATTAGTTTTAATACTTATATTCTCTAGTTTTTTGACGAGTCTAACTAAGGATGTATCGTCTGACTCGTTTATAAATAAAGACAATCCTGCTTTAGTCTATAAAAACAAAATTAAGGATACCTTTGGTTTAACTGATCCCATGGTGATAGCGATTTACCATGAGGACACTATATACAACTCGGAAACTATAAATCTGATTCATAGACTTACAAGATCAATAGAAAAAATCTCCAATATTGATCCAGAAAGAGTTGTAAGTATTACGAATGTGAATAATATTTATGGAAATTTTGATGGAATGGTAGTTGAGCCGTTTCTTGATTTGGATACAAAGTTGTCTGGTAAAAATCTAGAGCGAGTAAAAAATGCCGTGAAAGACTTTCCATTATACATTGGCACTCTGGTTTCCTCCGATAGTACTTTATCTGTGATAGTTGCTGAAGTTATGGACACCCAAAAAGCTGGAGAAACCTATGATCAAATAATAAAGTTAACGACTTCTCAGGTACTGCAAGAAAAAGAATCAATTCACGTTGCTGGAGAGGGCGCTGTTGCTGGATATTTAGGTTCATATATTGACCGTGATGCGCAACGTTTGAATCCGATTGCTGCTCTTGTAATTTCTTTAATTCTTTTTATCGCATACAGAAATATTACCGCAACTTTACTGCCTAACATTATCGTTTTAGCAACAGTGTCCAGTGCATTAGGAATAATGGCTGGTTTTGGAGTTCCGTTTTTTGTTGTGACAAATGGACTGGTTGTAATTTTAATTGGTATAGCTGTTGCAGACTCTATACATATATTTTGTCAATATTTTGAAGAGAGAGAAAATTCTTGTGAAAAAAGTACATCGGAAATCGTTGTTAATACAATGTTGGAGATGTGGCGACCTATTACCTTGACATCAATTACAACAATAGCTGGATTTATGGGTTTGTATCTAGCCTCTGAAATGCCTCCTTTTAAATACCTAGGTCTATTTTCGGCTCTTGGTGTTGCAATTGCTTGGTTGTACAGTATGGTTTTTCTTCCTGCGGCTTTGTCTTTAATACCTATAAGAAAAGGAAATAAACCCTCGAATGAAAAAGTATCAAAAAAAACAGAAGATATCTCGGCACGAATAATGTCGAATTTGGGGCGACTTACCGTAGCGAACTCAAAGAAGATCGTCTTCCTTTTTGTTTTGGCTTTTGGAGTTGGCATTTACGGTGTGATTAATGTAACAGTAAATGAGAATCGAATCGGGGTATTTAATAAAAATGAACCAATATACAAAGCAGATAATTTAATTAATTTGAAATTGAATGGTTCTAATAACTTAGACATTGTCATTGAGACGCCTGAAACTGAAGATTTATTTAAGCCGGAGAATTTATTAGCAATAGAGAAATTACAGGAATATGTTGAATCATTACCGATGGTTGGAGGGGCAGTTTCCGTTGTCGATTATATTAAACAGATGAATAAAGCTCTCAATGAGGGAGATAATTCATACTATAAACTTCCCGACGATCAAGATTTGATTGCACAATTATTTTTGTTATATAGCCTTAGTGGAGACCCTACAGATTTTGAAGAAGAAATAGATTACGAATATCGAACGGCAAACATTCGGGTAAATATAAAAAGTGGAATGTATCTTGATCATGGAACCATCTTAGATCAACTGAACCAATACATATCGAATGAATTTAACAAAAATGGGGAAAGAAAAGCAACACTTTCCGGTAGGGTTGAAGTGAATCATACATGGGTTTCAAAAATTGGCGAAAGTCATTTCAAGAGTGTTGCCTTCGCGCTATGCCTTGTTTTCTTGATGGCATCGTTAGTATTTGGTTCATTTAGTGCTGGTTTCCTTGCACTTTTGCCAGTAATGGTTTCGATCATGATAATATACGCCGTTATGGTATTTAATAATATTTGGCTTGGAATAGGTACAAGTATGTTCGCCAGTATCGCAATCGGATTGGGCGTTGACTTTTCAATTCATACTATGGATAGAGTAAAACAGCTCTCGAATAGTAGAAAAAATATTGAAGACGTAATTTTAGCTTTATATCCAAATACCGGTCGAGCACTACTCTTTAATTTTTTGGCAATCGGTTTTGGGTTTGGGACACTTATGATCTCCGAGGTAGTTCCTCTTGTGCGTTTTGGTGGGATTGTTCTTCTGGCAGTTGCTGTTAGTTTTTTCACCAGCATGACACTTTTGCCAGCTATATTGAATATCTTCAAGCCTAACTTTCTTGGGATATACCGAAACAATGTGACGGAGTAAGAATGAATGTGCCTACTAAAAAGTTTTTGTCTCTTTTTGTTTTTGCCCTTTTTTGTAAAGTAGGTTTCCCAGAATCTCTTCCGGATGCTACTTCAATTATCAAAAAAGTTAATGATGCTGAAGACGGTATACAGGTGACGAGAAAAGTAACTATGAAAATGATTGACAGAAGGGGGAAGGAAAGAACCCGAGAAACCATTAGTTATAGAAAATATTTTGGTAAAGATAGGAAGACTGTGATTTTTTACACCGACCCGGCCAATATCAAAGATACGGCTTTTTTGACATACGATTATGAGGGTATTACAAAAGAAGATGACCAGTGGCTTTATCTTCCGGCGTTGAGAAAGATAAGGAGAATCTCTTCAAAGGATAGGGGAGATTATTTCTTAGGGACGGACTTTACATATGAAGATATAAAGAAAGAAGGAAAGATTTCCATTGATGAGTATGACTTCTCTATGGAAGGAAAGGATGTTGTTGATGGCAAAATGGTTGTGAATATAACTGCTGTCTGTAAAACCGAAACAATTGCAGAAGAAGTCGGGCATAGCAAGGTGATTATGTGGATCGATCCTGAAATCAATATTGTAAGAAAAAGTCTATTTTTTGATATTAACGGGAACAGACTAAAGACAATCTATGTAAGTGATATTAGGAAAGTGGATGGAAAGTGGACCAGGCATTTATTACGAGCTGAAAACCACAAAACTGGTCATCAGAGTATTTTTCGATTTGATGAGGTTGACTACAAAAGCGATATTCCTGATCGAGTTTTCCTCAAAAGTAGTTTAAGGAGAGGATTATAGAATGTATGAAAGAGTTTTTTGTAATTTTTTTTATTGTTCTTTCGGTAAACATTAATTCGGAGGTCAGGGCAGAGAGAGAGACGCGAACTTTTAAAATCTATGGAACGGTTGAAAGTGAAATATCTTCCGCTTTAAATGGGAGAGGTTTTCAGAAATCTGAATTCGTTTTTAATACAGAGGTTAATGCCAAATTAAATGAGAATTTAGATTTAACTGCTTTAATAAGAGTCAGGGACGACTTTCACGGTTTATACAATAGTAGTGATAATCCAAATTCATCTTACGCAACAACCCATTTCCAAAGAACGATTGGCGGCTCTGCAATTGGCGGATTACGAGAATTTTATACTGATTTTTTTATTGGGAATATAAGTTTGCGCATAGGAAAGCAACAAGTAGTTTGGGGTCAAACGGACGGATTGAAAGTATTGGATGTTATTAATCCTCAAAGTTTTCAGGAATTTATCTTAGATGATTTTGAAAGTTCTCGAATACCTCTATGGACATTGAATGCGGATATTTCTTTAACCGATAATACGAGCCTCCAGTTTTTGTGGATTCCAGACTTCACGTACCATGAGTTACCTAGCCCGAATTCCCTTTTTGAATTTAGAAGTCCATTGCTGACATTAACAACGTCGGAAAAGGCAAGAATAAAACACACTCGTAAAATAAAGCCAAAAAAAATTTTGGAAGACTCAGATTTGGGTGTTCGATTAGCTATTTTTCGTGATGGATGGGATATAACTTTTAACTACTTCTACCACTATGATGATTTTCCGCTTTTTGAACAAAGTGGAGACTATGAAAATTTAAATCTGTTGACTCGTTATGAGAGAAACCAGTTGTATGGAGGCTCGTTTACAAAAGCGTTTAAGAGTATAGTACTTCGATCTGAATACGGTTATAGTACAAATAAATATTTTTTGAGTCGGGATGCAAATGGAATTGTTGGTTTTTCTGAGACACCTGAATTTAAGGTTGCAGCAGCGATTGATTATAACGCAGATGATGAATGGTTTGTCAGTGGGCAACTTCTTCTGTCTGATGTAATAAAATCAGGTTTACAACTTTCTCGTGATGAACTTGAGACTTCCGCAACCCTTCTCGTTAGGAAAAGTTTGTTTAATAATTCATTAATTTTAGAAAATTTCGTAGTTCATTCACTTAATAATGAAGATGGCATTGTAAGACCAAAATTTATTTATGAATACAAAAGTAATATGTCTATTTGGGGAAGTATTGATATCTTTTACGGAGATTCCTTAGGCTATTTTGGCCAATTTAGGGGGTTGGACCGCTTTAATTTTGGGCTAAAGATTGGAATTTGAACTGAACTTCATCCTTGGCATTACGTTGTTTTTTTAAAAGCCCCTTGAATTATCCAATATCGAGGTGGTACAATTTTACTGCTAGGCGGATTTAATCCAAATTGCCATGCCTTGCATTTCGCTAAATTTGGCTAAACAGGAGGTCAAAATGACTAAATCAAGTGATGGTATCCATCAATCAACAAAGGTAAGGTTTTCCCCAGAGTTTGAGCATTCAAAAGAAACTGCTCGAGAAAGTCCATTAGAGCTACCTATAAGGGTCGAATCTCTTTCGTCGGACGAATTTTCAGTAATTCTGGAAAGGAGTAATAATCTACGCTTTGTAGTGTTTTTGAGTGACGACTATTACAAAAATCTCACTCTTTTGAGAATAGACAAGAAGGGGTTAATTGAGTTTTCGATTAGTTTTCTCTTACAAAGGCTTACTGCTGATGCGATAAGGCGCGTATTTGACATATCTTTGATACGCAAGTACTTTCCTGAATTTGAGTCAGAAGTGAAAGTGTACTGCAAAAGCCAGTTGGATTTTAAGGCTTAACAAATTTTAACGTCATCCGGTCTGATTCACCTATTTTCGCGTAGACAATTTTTTCTTTATCAGACAAGCCTCGTTGGACAGGAAGTAGTGTCCAAACTCCTTTCTTGTGGTCTTTGGAATCAAGGGAATTATTATTGATATTAGACCCGGCGCTAAATACAAAACCGGCTTTCTCAGCGGTTTTGATTACAAATTCTTCGGTCATATAGCCCGATTTAATTTGTTGAGAAAGAGGAGTTCCAGATCTGGCACGATGTTCTACAACACCTAAAACTCCTCCAGTTTTCAAAGATTTATAAAAACTTCGAAACATTTCATCAGTGGTACCAGATTTTGCCCAGTTGTGAACGTTTCTAAAAGTGAGCACAAAATCAGCGGAGCTATCCAAATCAAAAATAGGGGATTTGTGGTTAATCTCCTCTAGTCGGACATTTGAGTATATTTCTGGATTGTCGCCGAGTTTTGTTTTGTAAAACCCATTTAACTTTTTTAAGTACGCATTATTAGTCAAGTCAGCATCATAAATAATAGCAGTAAACTCCCCATTGGACCTGAGCAGGGGTGCCAGAATCTCGCTGTACCATCCTCGCCCGGGGGTTATTTCTACAACATTAGAGTTGGGCTTTACGCCAAAGAAGGTGAGTGTCTCAACCGGGTGTCTATATTTGTCCCTGAGCCGGTTTGCCTCACTACGATGACTACCCTGTAATGACCGCTCTAATACTTCTTTATTCTGCACGTCGTCACTGTAGCTAGGATTACAGGAGAAAAATACCAAGCTTATGAGTAAAATCGTATTAATAATATTGTTTTTGATAAGCATCGTAGTGTAAGGCATAATTATCTTACTTGCTAAGACCAATAACTTGTAAAAAAGTTTTCTAAAATGGATGGTATAGCTGATTTAATTTTATTTACACACCTAATAATTGCGATTTTTATTTCTGTGGGAATGGTGATATTTCCTATCGGCGGGCTACTGAGCTGGCGTTGGTGTAAAAATTTCAGCTTAAGGGTAACCCACCTTGGGTTAATTGTTGTTGTATTTATTGAAACCTTAATCGGAGTAAATTGTCCTTTAACTGTGGTGGAAAACTATTTCAGAGCACAGGCTACCCACCAATCTTTCATAGGGTCTTTGATGAGCAATACATTGTATTGGAATATGTCAGAAGCTTTATTTTTTTATTTGTACGGTATCTGTGTTGTTTGGGTCCTGATTTTATGGATATTGTTTCCACCTTCTAGAAAATTTGTAAGGGGATGATATGATTATGCGCATGGTCTTAGTTTGGGCTGTACTTCAAATACCAATAACCGGATATTGCTCTGAGTGGATATACGTTACGAGGGATACCATGGGGGACGAATTTTTTGTAGATAGAGCCAGTTTTGAGCAAGACGAATATAAAATTTTTTTTCGGGGCTTGAGAAATTATTCTAGTCCTGAGAAACGTTTTGGAAGTTTTTCCAGTGTCGGAAAATTTGAAGCTGATTGTCAAGCCGGGGGGATACGATTACATCAATTTGATTATTTGTCGGGAAAAATGGGTGAGGGCGAAGTTATCAATTCTTTTCCGATTACCGATAGAGAATGGTTTAACCCTCGGCAAGGTACCGTCGGAAGTAAGCAGCTCGATGTAGTTTGTTTTGAAATAGGTAAAGTTAGTAAGTAGGCATTCATTTGTTTTAAAACCGTAAAATAAGAAATGAGTTTAAATAAAATCAAGAAAAGAGAATTAATATTGTTGGGAGCTCATTCCTTAATTTTTGGTGGTGTTTTACAGAAATCTGTAAATGCAAATAACCAGCGCTGCATAGACGACGCTTTTACACCGGAGCAGGTCGAAGGCCCTTTTTTTCTGCCTGGAGCTCCTGAGACGAGAAAGTTATCAATGGCCGCTACAGACAGAAAAATCGAGATAAAAATTGCCGGCAAGATTTTAAACAAAGACTGTAGGCCCCTTAAGAATGCGTCAATAAATTTTTGGCATGCGTCACCTGAAGGATATTACGATTCAAAGGGATTTAGGTATAGAGGGTTTCAAAAAGCAAGATCTGATGGCTCTTATGACCTAGTGACGGATATTCCTGGAAAATATGTGGGCAGAACCCCCCATATTCATGTAAAAATTAGAGCCGGCAAGAGTGAATTGATAACTCAGTTGTATTTTCCAAATCAACCTTCAAATGACTCTGACTATTTTTTCGATAAGAAACTACAAATGCAGAATACCTCTCAAGGGTTTATTTTTGATTTTATTGTGGCCTAACCTTTTTTTTACTGGTGATAGTTAGGATGCAGGAAATTATTAATAAACTTAACAAAAACAGACCTGTAAGAAGCATCGCAACATCATGATAACCGAGTGCAAAACAAAAGCCAATCCAACTAATACGGCGAAAAAAGATAGAACCGCTGTTTTGAAATTTTTTTATATAATGATTTATATTATGGGGCTAGATATAAAGAGAAAAGTTTTACTTTTTCTCATTAAAATAAAACTGAAATTGCAATTTTATTGTTTTCTGTAATACGTCTTCTGATCAGCCATATAATAAAAAGTATTAACGGCTAAAAGCTGAAGGCTAAGGGAAAAAAGAGAGGAAAAGATGGCTCCCGGAATTAGAATTACTCCAACATCTGAAGAAGTCTATCAGGTTCAAGTGTCTGGAAAAAAAGAAACAATGCATTCTGTGTCAATGACTGACTTAGATTACGAAAGATTCACTGGCGGAAGAAAACCAAAAGAACAATTAGTGCTTTTTGCGTTTAAATTTTTGCTTAGGAGGGAGGAAAACACCTCAATTTTGCGAGAATTTGCGATCTGTAAAATCAGCGAATATTTTCCAGAGTTTGAGAAGGAAGTAATTGACTGGTCTAAGCTATAACTCCATTCGTGAAAATTTTAGCCTTACTTCTTCTAATTACTTTCAGTGCAAAAGCCGAGAGCAGGGATTTTGTTTGTTATTTCGAGAAGAAAAGTGAAGTGATGAAAGATTTTTCTACGGAGGAGCAAACTACAGAATCGAATAATAGTAACAAAGAGCTTATTCAAATTATTGGTGCTCCAGTTTCTGTGATGGTTGGTAAGTCTGAACTTATTTATAGAGTAAAAGTTTACAACAGAGAAAACAAGTTAATCTTTAAAATTATAGAAGCCAATGACCAGTCGATTATTGGCTGGAATGAGGAACAAAAGTTTTCAACTTTTTTTTCATTAGAAAAGCAAACAATGGTATTTACCGAACTATTATCGGGTGATCATGTTGCAGCTTATTTTTATAGTTGTATGAGAGTTTCAAGTTGAATCTCACGAACTTTTTCGAGAAAGCTTTTAATACGCTAATCAGAGCAAGCGTTGATAGGAAGTCGGATGCACGCAATGTTGTGGTGAGTATTTCTGATGGAGAATACCCTAGTTCCAGGATCATGGTTTTACGAGAGGTAAATGTTGACGATAAATCATTTACCTTTTTTAGTGATAGCAATTCTGAAAAATGTAAGCTAATAGGCATGAATCCAAGAGGAAGTTTGACCGTATGGGATAGAAAAAACAATCTTCAAATTAGAGTCAGAGGTCAATTTGTTTTTGATCCGGATATTGTGCGATATTGGAATAGATTAGGAGATTTGGCGAAGAAGAGTTACGGGAATCAACCATTTCCCTCAATGCCTATACCGGATCGTTGGGAATATGACAACAAGCCGGAGATATCAAGTTTTACAGTTTTAAAATTTCTTGCTAATAAATTTGATATATTATCGCTTAATAAAGAAAAACATTTTAGGGCAGTATATGAATCGAGAGATTCCTGGAAGGGATGCTGGGTGGTCCCGTGATAAAAATTATGGAGTACTGGTATGAAAATAAGTGTAAAAGATCTAATTCCGAAGAGTGAGTTTTTTGAGTATTTTTTATCTGAAGCGCATGGTTGTTCTATTGGGGTGAACAAGCATGACTCACATAAACTTTTTGAAGGGAAGAAAGTTGTGTTGACGGGAGTGCCCGGTGCTTTTACCCCAACGTGTTCAGAAAAGCATTTGCCCGATTTTATTGAAAAAGAAAATGAGGTTCTCGCCCTTGGCGTTAATGAGATATTTTTTATGGCGGTCAACGACCCGTTTGTTATGGCGTATTGGGGAAAACATCATAATAAACCAGATTCAGTTCGTATGATTGGTGATCCGGAGGGTAGTTTCACCAAAGAAATTGGTTTGGATATTGATTTATCTGTTGCTGGATTGGGATTGAGATCCAAAAGGTTTACTGCCGTTATAGAAGACAACATAGTTACTTATATTGAGGCGGAGGATGCTCCACCGGACTATGAGAGATCCAGTGCAAGTAATTTAACAAAGTTTTTAAAAAGTAGATAAGGCTAGGAATTTTGTGTAGTCGATTCCACCAATCTTCAAGTGCCATCAGCAACGATGGACTCGATATAGAGGAATTATTTAAAAGAAATGTTGTTGGTCAATGTGAAAAGGAAGGTGTCCGAGATATTTTTCCTGATCATACTGCGAATATCGTCATTAACGTGAAGAATATGTTCGTGGAGAAAAGAGCGCGTTGGGGATTTCCGCCGGTTAGCGCTGGAAATCGTCCAATAACTAACATTAGGAATTTAGACTCATCGTGGTGGAAAGAGTGCAATAGTCAATACTTAGCAAAGAAGGAATATAGATGAATTATTCCTTTTTTGAAGTTTGCATAACCTCCTAGGAAACCAGCATGGTTTTGTGTAAAAAATAGATGCTCAAGTTTTTTTGCTGGTGTATGGAGACCATGGCATGGAGAACGTCTGTTAAAAATTTCTGAAAAACGCAATCGCGTTAAAACCGTAAGAAATTGGGAACTTTTCGCATTTCTTACAACTTTTCCAAACGATATTGTAAAACCTTACCATCCCAAATCAATGCCCGTTATTTTGAGTACACATGAGGAAGTATTAAGTTGGTTTTCAGAGGGGTATAACAGTCTTAAAAAAGCTCAGAAGCCTCTCGAGAACAACTTATTGTCTTGCTTAAATTAATTGGAACGATACAAGGAGATCAGCGTGACTTGATTGGACGGTCGTTTTAGTAATTACTAGAGGTGCCGATTCGATTCTTTTTTAGGATGGCTTTTTTGTTTATAATCTCGCGAAAGTTAGTGGTTTGCGGCTCTTACGAATTTTAACCTCCTATACTCTCTTTATTCTTTTGATAGAAAAATTAGGAAAAAAGAATCTGAGAGAAATCTCTCCATTTGATGGGATAGGAGAAGCGCTTTGTGATTGAAAAGTCTTGTGAACTATGCAATCACAAACCGCTCTTGCCTTTGCCGAGATTAAAATTTGTATCCAATAAAATTTTATTGCGTTTCAATGATACAACTGTTAAGAATCCACTCCTACTTCGAAATACTCGAATTCCTTCTCAAGAACCTTCCCGGTTATTCCGTCGATTTCAATCTCTATTTCTTTTTTGGTCTTTCCGTTATAAATATCAAATTCATAAACGGGTTTACCATCTTCAATAGCATATTCACGATCGACTATTTTCCCAGCAATATTGCCAGATGCAATTTTTTCTGCCTGGTTTTTTGAAATTTTACTGAGCTTTTTAAATCTCTCATCGGTAATGTTGACTTCTTCTTCTGCATCCGTCAATTCAACCGTCTTTGGATTACATTCAACCTCAATCTCTTTGGAATTTCTAGGGTTCGATCTGTCTTTCATGAACACATCAAATTCATAAAAAAACTCTCCTTTATTATTCCCTTCGGCTTCAACCGACAGTAAAAATCCAGGATATTTTGCTAACACTTTGGTTGCACATCCAGCAAACCCCGTAGTAGGTACCTGGGGTTCTTTCGCAATTGCAAAATTATTAATTGAGAACGTTGCCGCCACTAGCATAATGACCTTAAATCTCATAAATCCTCCAAAAAAACGGACATACGGCACGAGCAGTATGTCCTTGTAAAATTAACCGATTTATAATGAAGCTTCTAAAAAGAATACTTAAGTCCAACAAAGATACCGCGTGGGGCTCCAGGTGCAACGAAGCGATTCACGGTTGGCCCTTCATCATCATCTACGAAAATTCCATTTCTAGTGAACACAGACTCTGCCATTGCCCCATAAGTTTCATACTTTTCATCAAAAAGATTCGTTATTCGGGCAAAGATTGTTAGATTTTTAGACTGCTCATAACGCATATTCACATTAACGAGCTGATACCCATCGACACTGGCATCCCTAGCTACTACGTCATCATCACCTCCGATTAAGCCGTCTTCATTACCTTGTGTAACAAGATCTGATGTAGCTATTAACGTCACACCGATTTTTAAAGCATCTTGAGGCGTCCAATCAACTCCGAGTCGAAATACATTTTCGGGAATGCCAGGTATACGCATTCCAGGCTTTGCTTGCACTGACCTTTCTCCAAATAGCAACCCATTTTCTTCGTAAGTAGCTTCAAGATAACTATAGGTACCTGTCAACCTCACGTCGTCGAATTCTTGAACGATTTGTAAATCGACTCCTTGATTTCTAGTCTTACCAAAATTGGTAAAAAACCCTTCTCCAGAATTTACATCTGTGGAGACGAATATAATATCGTCTTTGTTGTCGGTATTGTAAACGCTCACAATACCAAAGCCTTGTCCGATTCGACCACGAGCTCCTATCTCGTAAGTTCTTGAGGTAACTTGCTCAAGATAGGGATCGGCTTGTAATCCTGTGGGAAGTAAACAAGGATTGTCTCTGTCAGCACAACCCAGTTCAATAACAGTTGGAACTCTGTTTCCCTGTGATGTATTGGCAAATACGTTCACTCCATTATCGAGCTTGGCAGATACGCCAATTGCAGGATTAAGTTTCGTATATTTGAAGGTTTCTTTTGGTTGCGCCTCAAGTTCCTCCGTTACCTCATTTGGGGTTGATAGTGTATTTGAAACTTTTGTATGGTTATACCTAAGAGATCCAGTTACGTAAATTCTGTCTGCAACTTCTGCTGTATCAGATGCAAATAGGGAGTACGTTTTAGAATTACCGCTCACTTTCGCAGAATCCTCTGTCTCAGAATCATCGTCACAAATAACTTTACGAATAGCATTTACTTCGCAATCTTCAGTTTCTGTCGCATGATACGACACTGTGCTCTGATCAAAAGTAAGGCCTGCCGTGATTTGATGATTATCAAGAATTTTTGAGAGATTCAGGCCAAGTCCGCTACCATTTTGACGAGTTTTGGAATTGTTAAACTCACCTTCAAACTCCCATTCATTCTCGGCTGTTTCAAATTCCGCTTCGACATCTCCTCCAAGACGTTTTTGACGTCCGTACCGAGAATAAATGAGACCGTTTATCTGTGTCTCATCATCGATGAAATTCTGAAAATTCAAACTTACAAGACCAACTTCATTTTCCGTTTGATCTGGGTGAGAGTAAACTGCTTCTCTTTTGGCTTCATATAAACCGCCTTCTTGAATTTCTCCAACATCATCTTCAACGCCGTAGTTTGTACTGGGAAGAAGCCCGTTGCCGAGAAGGTCGCTATCGCCAAAATAAGCCATTACGCCAACACTACCAAAGTCAGTATTTTTTGTGGCTTTTCCGAAGATATTCGAGACTTTTCCATCGGAATAATCCCGCCAACCAGATTCATCAAAATGACTTGCAGATAAAAAGTAATTCCCGCCATCTCCATCTGCAAATTCTCCGCCGATAGAAAGATCAATTTTTTTTCTATTGAAACTTCCAAAAGAAATTCGAGCAACTTTCCCAGGATGCGACATACCAGATTTTGAGGTAAGAGAAAGTGCCCCACCCAGTGTATTTAATCCATACATTGGATTAGAGCCTGGAATTAAAGACACATTATCAAGTGCGAATTCTGGAATCATATCCCAATTTACGATATCTCCAAAAGGCTCATTAATTCTTATCCCATCAATGTAGACAGAAAGACCCTGAGCTGCACCGAGGATAGAAGATGCTCGAAAGCCTCTAAAAGTTACGTCTCCTTGATAAGGACTACCTTGTACTTCATTTGTAAATACACCAGGAACACTCTGATTTAGAACATCAGTAATTCCTAAGGAGGTTTCGTTTCCTATGTTTTCCGAACCGAATGATCGAACTTCATAAGGAAGCTTTTCTTCCTCTATTTCAAGGCCGGGTAATAGGGAAGTCCCTACCACCTCTATTTCGGATAATTCCTCAATAGCTTTTGCCGGCATTGAAAGCGAAGCTAAAATTGTTCCATAAATAAAAATCGTTTTTTTCATAATTTTCACTCGCTAAAGTTAAACTAACTCACGGTAGTAGACTTATTCCCACTTTAGTCTGGGAAGCGGTCTACTACCTATAGATTACTATTGGTTAAGCTCTTAACTGAAAATTGGAGGAGGGGAGTCAGCGATCTTAATATGTGATCGCATTGTGAGGCTCTCTTCCTTACGGAGCGAATATATTTTTATGAACGTTGGATAATAAAAATCTTTATGTAATATTGAAACATTAGGAATCGCAAATGATGCCTCTTCCAGTTGCTCGGGCAGTACTTTTTTCAATTCACAAAACCCCTCACCTTCCACACATACGACTTCCAGAGAAAGGGAAATCGTTTTGCTGGACATTTCCATGGATTGCTCAAAATCATTTAACGTGTTATCAGCGTGTGTCAATCCAAAGAAAGCAGACACAATCATCGTGATAATTGTAGACCCAATGCTGATTTTACTTTGTAATTTAGTAATTTTCACAACCTGCTCTCCCGTTCTCATTATACTAAACACGTAGGAATAACACAAAATATATGGCTAGATACTTTATAAGAAGTCTTCTAGGGCTTACTTTTACCTATTTCAAACAGTTCAATTTCAGTCTCTAAAAAAAGACCCGTAACTCCATCAATTTCATATTCAACTTCGATTCCCTGTTCTTTTTCGAACACATCGAATTCGTATACTGGTCTCCCATTTTGAAGAGATGTTTCGAACTCAATAATTTCTCCATTTGTTTCTTCCTTTAGAAGTAATTTAGCCCTCTCAAGGGAAATTAAGGCATTCTCCGAAAATCTTTTATCCCTAATTTCGACCTCTTCCTCATAATCCATTAGTTCTAATGTATTTGGGTTGCACTCAATTTCAATAATTTTCTTACTCCGCTCTAATTCAACATCGAATTCATAAAAAAGCTCTGGTTTCGGCCCTAGTTTTTTTGTTCTTTCTGCTTCTACAGATAAAATTGCTCCTGGATATTTGTTCAGAACTTTCAAAACACAACCTGGGAAACCCTTTAATTTCAACCTCGTAAAAGTATCTGCAACTTGCGCGTGACAATATGTCGGCAATAAGTAGCCGAAAATAGTTAGCGAGAGGATAAATTTTGCCATGTAAGAATTATACCGATTTTATTGAATATAAAAGTTGCTAGAACTCTTTTTTTTTGCTAAACCTGTAATGATAAGTTCCGATTGCTTTTCTAGAGGATGCTATGAATATTTCAAGTGTTAATAATCGTATCGGACCAACTACAGTTTCGGCAACCAAGTCGAAGCGACGGTCAACCCACGAGCAAGTAATTCACAAACATGCTCAGCATCTGTCAAAAGAAAAGCGTGACTCGATAATTGAGACTGTTAGGAATCTTCAATCATCTGGTGAGTCTGTAGAAGAAATCCAGTATGTTGTCGATCATTTTTTTGAAGACAATGGGATCATTCCTCCTAGTCAGCTGGTGAATGTTCGATCAATACGAGATAAAGGAATAATCTCAAAAATTGATGCAAAAAATTTGAATAGAATTCTTGATCGAGTCTCTGAAATGAAAATGGAAGAAAAAAGCATCGATGAGATTAAAGAGGAAATAGAATCGCTTTTGAAGCGACTAGGTGTTAAGATTACGAGTAACACTTCTGTATTTATAGACATTCTTACGTAATACTTTTCAATTAGTTTTTAAAAACATACTTTTTTTTGTCTCGAGTAACTCCCATTCCTCATAGAGAGTTTCCAAACTGGTTTCCATTAGCTTCAATTCTTGCTCAGCTTTTTTAGCCCTTATGGGGTCTTCTTTATATACATTCTCTTCATTTAGCATTTTATGAATTCGATGGATTTTATTTTCTAAAATTGTTACCTCTTCTGGCATTGATCGTAATCGATTTTCTTCGTTGTAGGTGAGTTTTCTTTGACCAGATTTTTTTTTGAGGCCGCTGAGATTAATTTTATTTCTTTTCTTGCAATTTTTTTCTTTAAGATCTTCTCTTGCTTTCCAATCAGAATATCCACCCACACAAAAATCAATTGTATTGTTGTCTAGATAAAATGTGTGCGTCACAATATTATCTAGAAAATATCTATCGTGACTTACAACTAATATAGTCCCTTTGAAGGACTGAAGGTTTTCCTCAAGGAGTTCTAACGTCTCAATATCTAGATCATTTGTTGGTTCATCAAGAACCAATAAATTAGCGGGCCTAGAAAACAGCAATGCCAACATGAGCCTATTTTTTTCCCCTCCGGATAGTGAACCAACTGGCACTCTAAATTTATCAGGAGTAAATAAAAAATCTTGCAAATAGGATGAAACATGCTTTTCACTCCCGTTAATGGTTACAAAGTCTCTCCCTTCAGAGATAGTTGATAGTAACGATTGCTCTTCTTTTAATATATCTCGCATTTGGTCGAAATACGCGATTGATAATTTAGTTCCTGTAACGATTTTTCCTGATATAGGTTTAAGATTTCCTAGAAGACCTTCAATGAGGGTGGTTTTCCCAATCCCGTTTTTTCCAATAATTCCTACCTTGTCTCCTCTTTGAATGGTAACAGAGAAATTACTAATTAATGGTTTTTTGTTAGGCAATTCTAATGTCAGATTTTTCGCCTCTATAACAGTTTTTCCTGACATCTTGGCTTCGTTTGTTGTTAATGACGGTTTTGACTGTATAGAAATTTGATCTTTTTTTTGCAGCCGAAGTTTTTTAAGAGCACGGACACGTCCCTCATTGCGCGTTCTTCTTGCTTTAATACCCTGACGAATCCATGCCTCTTCTTTTGCAAGCTTTTTATTAAATTCACGGACTTTTATTTCCTCATCTTGCCACCGCTTGTTTCGCAACTTAAGAAAAGAACCATATCCCGATGGGTATACATATAATTCATTTCGATCTAGCTCGATAATTTTTGTTGCTACTGAGTCTAGAAGAAATCTGTCATGAGTGACAAATAATAATGCAACCTCTAGTGAGCAGAGAAAAGTTTCTAGCCAAAGAATAGAAGGAATATCTAAGTGATTTGTCGGTTCATCGAGTATGAGGAGATCTGGTTCTGAAACAATTGCTTTCGCAAGCATTACTTTCTTTTTTTGCCCTCCTGACAAAGTATCGAAATCATCAGTTGGGTTGATAGCTAACCGCGATAATATTTTATTTACTTTTTGATAATGTATCCAACCATTTTTATTATCAATTTCTTTTTGGACAGAGTGTAATCTTTGCTCATTAATAGCCTTTTCATGAGAATGGCAAACTGATAGTCTTTCATATTCAACTAGTAAATGTCCTATCTCTCCTAGTCCATTGGTCACAATTTCTTTGCTAGTTAGGACTGTTTTTTCTGGCAACTCTTGCGTGAGGAAACCGATTCTCAAGTTATCTTTATAAACAATTTCTCCGCTATCGGGCTCAATATTTTGTTGAATAATATTTAAGAGAGAGGATTTTCCTGCTCCATTACGACCAACGAGACAAAGCCGTTCCTTGTCAAAGATCATTAGATTTATATTTTTTAGAAGCGGTTTTTCACCATACTTTAATGAAATATTGTTTAAGGAAAGAAGTTGCATGTAATGATCTCAATTTGCTATTGATAGCCTTATTAGTTTTCCATTGCTTTCGTCCGTCAGTAAATAAATATTTCCGTCTTTTCCTATACGTACATCCCGGATTCGCCCAAATCTATTTTGAAAAATTTCTTCGTACTCTAAAATACGGTTTTCTTTCAGTGCTACTCGGATAAGATGTCCGTTTTTTAGTCCGCCTATTAAAAGGTTGTTATCCCATTTTGTAAACGTATTTCCGCTTATGAACGTCAGTCCAGACGTTCCAATGGAGGGTATCCAGGTAAAGATTGGTTGTTCCATTCCTTTTTTTTTAGTTCCCTCTCCTATCATAGTTCCGATAATATAGTTCACCCCGTAAGTTATAACTGGCCAACCATAATTTTTTCCGGATTGAATTAAATTTAATTCGTCACCTCCTTGTGGTCCATGTTCATGAGCCCAAATTTCAGAAGTCACTGGGTGTATTGCAATACCTTGAACATTTCTATGCCCAAAAGAAAAGATTTCTGAAAATTTTGTAAACTGTTGTTTCTGGGCTTCTATTAGAGTGTTCTTTGGAATCGTTTCATTGGTGTTCATCCTCACTATGGACCCATGATGACTTGATAAAAGTTGCGCTTCTTCTTTTTTTCCTCTGTCACCTAGCGTAAGGAATAACTCGTCTTGCTTGTTCAAAACGATTCTTCCTCCGAAATGATGGTTCGAACGAGATTTAGGTTGCATCTTAAAAAGAACTGTTATGTCTGAGAGCCTATCATTTAGGAATTTTGCTCTCACTAGCTCTGTTCCCCAATTACCATTTCCTGATTTGCCATTATATGAGATGTATACATAGCTATTTTCATCAAAATTTTGATCTATAGCAACATCGAAAAGACCACCCTGACCTCTAGCGTAGATGGGAATAGAGTCTAGGGAAATATTCTTCTTAATTCGGAAAGAGCTGTCTACAAGGATAAGATTTCCTTCTCTTTCCGTAATAAAAAATGCTCCATTTGGTAAGAAACCGATACACCATGGATGCTTAAGTCCAGTCAACAATGTTTCAGCTTTAAGTGTGTAGAGCTTTGTTTTAATTATTTTGTTTAACTTATTTTCATCTGCAAAAAGATTGCTCACCATAAAAGCCACGGAGACCAAAGTAAAAAAAAGTCTTAAGGAAAGCAAAAGCATCGATATCCAAATGAAAAATAAAACTTCATTTTGTCATTTTTTAAAACGTAAATCAAAATATGTCTATTGGAAGATAATATAATTATTATTAGTTTTTCGTTCATAGTTCCCTACCGATAGTGCAATTTGTTTGATTTTCATAGGGAAAACGTTCGATAATTAATGCTCTATGCATATTATTTCTTAAAGATATTGCTTTTATGAGTGCGAGCAAACATTATATTAAAGCTCTTTTTCTTTATATTTTCATCTTTTACTTGTCAAGCATCTCGCCGCTTAATGCTAAATGTGTATGCAAATGTATCAATAAAAAAGTAGAAATTATCTGTAAAAAGGATTCAGATGTAAAGCCGATATGTATGCCATTTACATGCAACAATGGATTAATCGGAGAGATCCCAAAAATTAGTCCTCCAGAGCCAGCTAACGCATTCAAGAAAGGTTGCGGGGGTTCCGAATCAGTAGATTTAGGTGGGGGCAAAATTCTCTTGAGGGAGAAGTGTCAATAAGACAAAATGGTATGATAAGGCATGCATTGGAATAAAAAAGTCTTACCGAATGAAAAAATCAAAAAGTTTTGAAAATCTAAATATAAAAACAAATGGTTCATCAGATGAAATTATTCTTAACGAGTTTATTAAAAATATCAATAGTCGCATAGATTTTCTTAGAGTGAGCTTCCCCATATTTTTTGAAACTATTTTTACAAAAAAGTTTGTCTCAGAAATTACAAAAAAAAAATTAAACTCTAATTTACAAAAGACGACTATCTTGAATCTCCGAGATTTATTTGAGGAAAGAAGTATTGATCAAGAGAGTCTTGATGATATTAGAGTCCAGAAATTTGAGGAGAAAAAAAAGGGATATAGCGCATTACTTCTAAACCCAATATACCCTGATAGGGGAGATAAAAAATACGAACAAGCCGAGTTTGAATATTTTTGCAGGAAAGAAAGGCAGATGCGAAAAATTTTTGACTTAGTGGGACCAAAGCAAACTAAAGTTCTTTTAAACAATCAGTTAGAGATTCAAAAAGTTCTTGAGGAAGAGGAATATAGGAAACTTGCAAGTGCTGTGCATAGCCGAAAAAAGTTGATTGAATTAAGGAAAGCTTATTTAAAAAAACTAAATAAAACAAACATCCATCAGTTTTTATATTTTGATGACTTCTATTTATTTGTTTGCAATTATATTTATGCTATGGGGTTTCTTTGCTCTAACGAGACTTTTTCATACCATTGGTTAGGAGGGGCCCGAAACATTCATACTGTTAACCAGAGAGACTTTTTCAGAAGAGCATTTTTAGTTTTCTCTCTATATGAAAAAATAACTACGCTTTCTGCAGAGTTCGGAGCTGAAATATTTGGACATCTAAAAAGTCCGATTTCTCCGAATGGAGCATCAATTAATGCATATGAGCCTGACTTTGTTGATAGAAATTTAGCTGATCAAATTCGGGAAGAGGAGTTGTTCTTTGACCTTCGTTATATTGTCGATGAGAAAGGAAGAGATAGTATTATAAAAAATAGGTTTAGAAAATTTATGGATGGTGGGGAAGACTGTATTTTGGTTCCTCTAAAGACATTAAGACATTTATATGTCGCTTGTGGAATGAACAATAGGTATGGTTTTGGGAGGGTATTTAATGCGGATTCAAGTGATGGTGTATTGGAGAATTTATTGAATAGGGTGCTTTTTTGGGTAGAAGAAAGATTTGCAAAGTGCATGAAATTCTTTTAAGTTCACTATTTTTCAGCCTTGAAGTTTGGAAAGAATAGTGCCTGGTTATTTATTTTAAAATTTTTTATTAGGTTTTGTCCCTGATCAGAGGTCAGCCATTTTATAAATTCGTAAGCCTTCTCTGTTCTCACATGCGGATGAAGATCAGCATTGATAGGGATCATTGAATACTGATTAAATAATTCAGGGTCGCCCTCTAGAAGAATTTCAAACTTATTTTTATTTTTATAGGATAACCATGTTGCTCTATCAGAAAATGTATATCCATTTTTTGCAACAGCTGTATTAATTGTAGCACCCATGCCTGAGCCGGTTGACAGATACCATTCATCCTTTCGCTTTGGAATGAGTCCGGTCTTTTCCCAAACTTGTTTCTCTTTGTGGTGAGTACCGCTATTATCTCCCCTGGATAAAAACAATAAGTTTTTTTTATAAATTTCCGTGAATGCCTGTACCGAGGAATTGGCGATTTGGATTTCACCAGGATCTTCTTTTGGCCCGATAATTACAAAATCGTTGAACATAAAAGGATATCTTCGTAATCCATAACCATTTTCTATAAATTTTTTTTCCATTGCAGGGGCATGTACCATTAAGAGGTCCGCATCACCTCGTCTCCCTGTTTCCAATGCTTGTCCTGTTCCCTGTACGATGGTACGGACTTTTATATTAAATTTTTTTTCGAAAATAGGAATGATATAGGCAAGAAAGCCGGAATTTTCGGTAGATGTAGTAGTAGCTAAACTTATGTAATCAGCTTGTCCTTCTGTGATAAAAAGTAAGGATACGAAAATGGTAATGAACAGTCTCTTTGTATTCATTGATTAATATTAGTTTTGCTTCAGTCAGTTTAGAAATTATTCATAAGAAGAATGCATGTTATTTAAATCGATATCATTAGAAAGTCCACTCTGGGATATTTGTCCTGAGACATATGATTACAAAATTGGTTAATTAGCTTTTGCTTGTTATGATACGTTAAAAATAAGACGGATGGAATTAACTATTTTTTTTAGTTTTTCCATCACATCATAATTTAGTAACAAGTGAACAAACAGATAAACAAGGGTAGAAAAATAATGAAGTTAGCTACTGCGTTCGACGGGACAATTCAGATACTGAGGTTAGAGTGGGCATTTCTGACTTTTGGGTTTTTGATGTCTTTTTGGTCAGCCTTCGGGCAGACGTTTTTTATTTCACTTTTTAGTCCACAGCTTCGTAATGATTTAAATTTAAGCCATGGAGAGCTCGGAGCTTACTACGCATTAGCTACTCTATTGAGTGCTTTTTTACTTTATTGGTGTGGCAAGTTAACTGATAAAGTAAATATAGGAATTCTCAGCAAGGGAACTATCGCAGTTGTTTGTTGTGCTGCAATTTCTTTTCCCGCAGTGAATAGTTCGTTGACATTGTTTTTGGCTTTTTTAGCTTTACGTCTGTCGGGCCAAGGTATGATGTATATGGTGTATTCGACGGCTGTAACTCGAAGATACACCGTAATTAGAGGGCGAGCACTTGCATTTTCTAGTCTGGGCCAAAATATTGCTGAAGCATTTTTCCCCATTTTAGTTGTCTTCTTATTAGGGTATTTTGACTGGAGAATGATCTGGGTTGGGTTAGCTTTTGTCGCATTTTTTTCTTTTTGGCCAATGATTAATATTTTGACTAGGAAGCCTTCAAGGGAACAAGAAATTTTAGAATTCAGCGAAAAAACCGAGAACATCATTTCTGAAATTAAGTCATACCGTCGGTCTGACGTTATAAAAGATTGGGTTTTTTGGGCCGTAGTGATATGGCTCACGATGATCCCAGCTTTCTGGATCACCGGTCTATTGTTCCATCAAATATTTATTAGTGAATTGAAAAATATTCCTCTGACTTTATGGATGGCAAATTATTTCTGGTATGCCTTATCTGCAATTACAGGTGCAATTATTTCAGGGATATTAGTTGATAATTATACGGCGCACTCCATTGCAGCTGTCACGCAATTGCCGATGCTTTTGGCGACGCTTTTACTCTGGTTTGGAAATAATTTTGTTACCCTCATCTTTTTCTTTATTTTTTTTGGTATTGGATCAGGTATGTTGCAGCCAATGATCAACTCGTTATTAGCCGAAAGATACGGGACAAAATGGATTGGTGAGATTAAGAGCTTGGCTATGCCCCTGAATGTAATAGCATCAGCGGCATCACCGATTGTTATGGGTCTAATGATAGACGCTGGTTCTGGGTTAAGTGAGTTAATGGCCCTATTGATATGTTCGAGTGCTTATAGCACGTTGGTCGCGTACTTCGTATTCAATATACGGGGTGTAAAGGACCCATTTATGGATCAAAAATTTCGCGAGTAATGATAATTTTTATGAGCTTTCAGAACAAACGATAAGGTTAAGAAAATGATTTATTTTTTTATAATGATTGTTGGGATAATATTGTTTTTCTTTTCCAATCAATTTGCCTTATTATTATTTTTTTTGTTTGCAATGCCATTTCATAACGTTTCTTTTAATGACATACCAGATCCTTACAACTACTCCGATAATAAATCATGGTTTTTAGTAGATTCTAAACATCCTGGAGAGAATGAAGTGCTTTATGAGAATCTGAAAAGAAAGAATACGGCAGTTTTTTTTATTCATCCGACAACTTACTTTAGTCGTGGCAATTGGAATCAGCCTAGAGAAAACGAAAAATCAATAAAATTAATTCGTGAACGAATAATTCCTAATCAAGCAACTGTTTTTTTTCGTTGTTGTGACGTTTATTTGCCAAAATACAGACAGGCAAATATCTATAGTTTCATTGCATCAAAAAAAAATTCAAAAAGAGCATTTGACATAGCTTACGATGATATCCGGAGTTCATTTGCATATTTTGATAAGCACTACAGAAGGGGTAGACCTTTTATAATTGCATCACACTCACAAGGCACGATGCATGCTAATAAATTACTTAAAGAACTTTCTGGCAATCAGGAGATAATGTCAGATTTTGTAATTGGCTATCTGGTTGGATACAAGGTTACACATAAGAGTGTACATCCGTTACCAATATGTCAGGACAATACGGAAGTTGGTTGTATTGTTGGATGGAATACTATCACTCAAAGCGGATTTAAAATTTTTAATGATAGAGATTTAGTTTGCATCAACCCTTTATCATGGAAGGAAGATGGGGGTTTTGTTTCCAGACAATACAATTTGGGAAGTATGGGTTTTTCAGGTTGGTTTGGACAAACAATTTTAGGTAAGCCTGTTTTATTCCCAATAGAGGAAAATCTGGTGGGTGCTAGATGTAACGGCGGAAACTTAGAGGTCGAGACTATTGACTCTAATAACTATCCTGTAAGGCTATTCGCATTACATGCGTACGACTATGGTTTATTTTTTAAAAACATTGAAAAAAATGTTGGTGATAGAATACAGCATTTTTTTGGGAAATAATTTTGTGTAAAATGTAATTCTCCTTGAGGGTTAATTAGTTTAACAATTAATATTACTGTCACTTTATATTTTCTTATATATCAAGTAGTACTTTTATTAAAAACTAAATCGCAAAGGAATCGTACTTGATTGTAGTCTGTGGAATAGTTAGGAAAAATCCCGGCATTATTATCTGTCAGAGGAAAAAGAAACCATATGAAGGTTGCTGGGAGTTTCCCGGTGGAAAGCTAGAGAAAGAAGAGACGAAAAGACAGTGCTTGAATCGTGAGTTGTTTGAGGAATTGAATATTAGAGTTTCAATAGACCGATTTCTTAATGTGGTCTCACATAACTATAATGGTATCAATATTCATCTTTTTTGTTATTTGTGTAGCTATTTGCGCGGTAATATCCGTCTTACAGAGCATCAGTCGTTTGAAGTTATTCGATATAGTGAGTGTTTGCGATTCAAGCTTTTAGCCGGAAATGTAAAAATAGTAAGAAAGTTGAAGTTACTGAAATTTATTAACTAGGAAAGGTTTTTTTATGAATTCTTTTATGGATGAGAAAGAGCAGGTAAGCGAGGCTTCCTCTAAATTTGCATCAGTATATGCTAACGTTTGTTTAACAATCATCAGTTTGTCCCTGGTTGTTATTTCGGCATGTTTTATAATTGCAGTCTCTTCCGGAACAAGTTTCGATGGAAGAACCGTGATGAAATTTGCTATTTGTGATCCTGAAACAAAAAGGTGTGTAAAGGTGAATGCAGGAAGAAGATTGGAAACGACTAATTAAGAAATACTAATTTGAAAGATTTTTTTAAAGTAAGGGGTAGTTTGACCTTGCTGTATTGGGTAAGCTTTTAAGATTTTATGCTTCTAATTCCTCAGTTTTCGGTTTTAGAATAGTGTCAGTTTTGCTGTTTGAAAAAAACATGTAGTCGATAACTGATGTTATTAAGGCCAACGAGAGTAACCAAAAGATCAAATAAAGGAAGAATTGTTTAGTATTTTTCAAGAGATATCGAAACATAGGTAAATAAAAGAGGACTATTAGCAATAATCCTGCTAACGTTAAACTGACATTTACTAGGTTTGCAGACATACGCATATTATAAATAGAGTTAATAAATAATTCTAATTGTTTATTTTTATTTTTGAGATATTTGTGCTGGATTAAATTGTCAGCATTATGGTTAAATAAATGAGCCGCTTATGGAAGTTGTAAGTATTAGATTTCAGAGTTGTATCGGTGTTATTTTGATCCTTATAGTTTCGTGGTTTTTCAGTGAGTCTAAAAAAAATGTATTGATTTCTAGAGTTTTAAAGCAATTAACCACTGTTTTCATTTTTGCAGTTTTGTTGGTTACTGTTCCACAGGTGAAAGACGTTTTTTTTTACTTGAATACGATTGTTCAGCATTTACAAGTAGCAACCGAGTTTGGGACTTCATTCGTGTTTGGGTATTTGGGAGGTGCTGATTTACCTTTTTTGGAAAATCAAGTGGGTACCAGTTTTATATTTGCTTTTAAAGCTTTACCTATCATTTTGGTTGTGAGTGCTATTTCATCGATACTCATTTATTTAGGGATATTGCAGAAAGTTATACGGTTAGTATCATTATTACTAAAAAAATTTGCGGGTCTGGAGAGTTCCGTAGCTATTGCGGCCGCCGCAAATGTTTTTGTTGGAATGATAGAATCTCCCCTTTTAATCAAACCCTACCTAAAAACTATATCACGTGGAGGTCTTTTTACAATTATGACCACTGGGTTAAGTACGATTGCAGGGACAGTGTATGTGCTTTATATTTCAATTCTCACCCCAATAATTAGAGACGCTATTTTGCACTTGTCTGTTGCTTCATTTTTAAGTTGCTTAACTGGAATTTTAGTATCTTCAATTCTAGTACCTGTTCACAAATTTGATCAGGGAAAATATTCTATTGAAAATATTCAAAGACAAGATTCTCTCATGATGGCAATTTTTGATGGCATTACCACTGGATTAAATGTCCTAATGAATGTAATTGCAACCCTTATTGTATTTTTAGCCCTCGTATATCTGATTAACAGTCTCCTAAGCATTATTCCAGTAGGAGGAAATGTTACCCTAAGTTTACAATTAATTTTAGGGTATATCCTGGCGCCAATTATGTGGGCTTGTGGTATCCCATGGGAAGAGGCGGTTACAGCGGGTGGTCTGATGGGTACAAAAGTTGTGTTTAATGAGTTAATGGCGTTTGTATCCTTAGCAGCTATTGACGAATTAATGTTCAGTGAAAGATCAAGAACAATCTGCGTGTACGCTCTCTGCGGCTTTGCTAATTTTGGAAGCCTCGCGATATTGGTCGGTGGATTAACCACTATAGTTCCCGAGAGAAAAACTGAAATATTAGACTTGAGTTTGAAAGCATTAGTTGCTGGTTGTTTGGCAACTCTATTAACTGCAAGTATGATTGGAGTGATTATTTAAAATCTAATTTTGTTTTTCAAAAAATGAGTTTGTGAGGGCATAGCTATGGAGATATATGATTTATCAGTTCCGCTATTTAAAAAAAAATTATCCATTCTTTTCGCAATTTTACAAAGAACTAGTCAGCAGATTAGCAATCGCGGCCTGAATTCTGAAGATATACTTAATGCTAAATTAGCTTCTGATATGTGGAACTTCACTCGGCAAATTCAGATGACTACTGATTTTATAAAAAACGGAGTTGCAAGACTAGCCGGAACAAAATTTGAAACTTTTGAGGATAATGAAAAATCTTTAGCGGAATTACAGACAAGATTAATCAAAACTATTTCATGTTTAAATGAGGTTAAACCTGAACAAATCAATGGTTCAGAAAACAGAATTGTTGAGATAGAAATTCGTAAGACAAAGATTGAGTTCACTGGTTCTGATTTCTTGCAGAATTTTGTTACGCCCAATGTATATTTTCATTTATCGGTAGCTTACGGGATTTTACGTGCTAAAAATATCGATCTCGGTAAGGTAGATTATCTGGGCCATTCTATTTTAGAAAAACGAAGGAGGCTCAGCCGGTAACATCTTATATATAAGGAAGTTTTAAAATAGATGATTTTTTAAACGATATCACATTGGTTATTGAGCTTTTGCAAAAAAATTCATGCGAAAGTTACTAATATTCATATTAAATGTAATCGATGTAATTATTGTTTTGATTAAGTTTCGTTATTGGTAATAACTGCCAGTAGGATTTTTGTCGTTATGGATTGTGTTATGAGAAAATATAAAAATTAGTGAGTCGTCGGCATGTCGATCAACAAAATTGATTATGAGTTTTTTTACTTTTAAAAGTTTTGGTTTTTTTATTCGCATTAGGTTTCTGAATTTATCGGTGAGATGATAACGGTAGCTATGTTACCTTGTTTAGTATAGTTATAATTTAGGATTTTTGGTGTATAAAACAAGAGTTTTGACTTTAAAAAAATATGCGATTGGTCTATTAATACTGGTGATCACTCCTGCGAATGCAGAGTATCAGAGTTATGGAATTAGTGAGCAAATAGATTATATGTTGGTACCTAAAACTCATATATGGAGGGATAATCCCCGTATGTGGACTATAAAAAAATATTTGGATAGCGGGAGTAAGTTTTCTCTTGTTTATGCTCTACAAGAAGCCGATTGTGATCGCAACAAGTTACGCTATCGATCTCAGACGTGGGTTATTCGCAATAGCTCAGAAGAAGATCAACTCCTAACAGACACATCAGTAAAAAAATGGCGTAACCTAAAAAGTGAATTATTTGAGGAGGTTTTGCACATGTTCCTGTGCACCTACGTTCAAGAAAAAGAGGACGAGTAATTATGATTTTTTATGAGAAAAACCTAAGATTCTCCTTATAAACCTGTGGAAAAGATTAACCCAGAAAAAATAAATTTTCATATTCCTTGCATGCCGAAAATATTTTAGTGTAAAAAAAGGATCCCATTTCTTTTGAAACAACATCATTTTAAATTGAATTTTGCCTTAGAGCATAAAAGATAACATAAAGCCACTATTTTTTCTTGTTATTTTATTGTGGTTACAAAACTGGTTTAGATCGCAACAGAAACGGTGAAAGACCTTTCAACTTTTATCTTTTTGCTCAGAGGGAGTTTCTGTTGGAAGCTTAAAAGTTTTCCTCAGGCGGATTTCCGAATTTGTTCTTCAACTATCCCGCTATCATACTTTTCATTATTTCTCAGGATTAGTTTTATTGATCCCTCAGTCCAGTCTTTCAATCCGTTCAGTATTCCCAATAGTTCGATACTTAAATGAGTCGACGAATATTCCACTTTAATTGGTCGAGAGCTTATAACTTTTCTCAATATGAGACCATCTCTTTCGAGACTCCTCAGGTTTTCGGTAAGCACTTTCTGAGAAATACCATCAATAGTTTTTTTTAATTCGTTAAATCGCCTTGGTGTCTTCTCCAGACTTAGGAGTATCATAATCGTCCACTTACCACTTATCCGAGCAAAAATTTCCCTCGAAGGACAAGCCTGTACAAAAATATTTGGTTTTAGTTTTTCCATATTATTGAGTTTTTCCCTAGTTACGTTTAAGTACCTAGTTTACAATGTACACTCATAATATATCATTTGAAATATAGTGATTCAACTTGTAAGGGTGGAGGTTCAATGAAAGTAGATATATCTTTAAATGGTGAAGCCAAAACGTTAGAAGTAGGAAAAGGTACTCCGCTTTTGTGGGTAATAAGGGACGAAGTTGGGTTGACTGGTACAAAATTTGGCTGTGGAGTTGCTTCTTGTGGCAATTGCACGGTGCATCTGGATGGCAAGGCGGTTAAATCTTGTACGATAAATATTGAAGACGTGGCAAATCGAGAAATTACTACGATTGAAGGGTTGAATGGACGCGTTGCCTCTGCAGTTAGGCAGGCATGGGTAAAAAACAATGTTGTGCAGTGCGGATTTTGTCAGTCGGGACAAATTATGTCTGCTACTGCTTTTTTAACTAAGAATAAATCTCCTTCTGAATCTGATATAAATTCGGCAATGGCTGGTAACGCATGCAGGTGTATGTGTTACACAAGAATTAAAGACGCTATTGGCGAAGCAGCCAAGATGTTGGAGGCCTAATATGACTAAAATGCTACGCAAAAATAATATTAAATCAAACTCAAGAAGAGATTTTATCAAGGTCAGTTCTCTTACTTCTGTGGGTTTGTTGGTTGGTTTGAATACTAAGGGAGCATTGGCAGTCATTTCCCAAGATGAGTTAGAGGGACTTGAGGTTACTCCTCTAGTCAGGATTGAAAGAAATGGAACGGTAACCGTTATTTCAAAGGCTTTTGAGATGGGGCAAGGTGTAACTACAGGTTTTACGACACTGGTTGCAGAGGAAATGAACGCAAACTATGAAACCATGAGGTACGAATTTGCTCCAGTTAATACCGAAAAGTACATCAATAAGGGATTGGGCGCACAAGGTACGGGTGGTTCTTTATCGATTCGGGGCGGTGGGTTTTTAGACTACCGCAAGGCGGGTGCCGCAGCTCGAGAAATCATAGTTAAGGCTGCAGCTGATAAATGGAGTGTATCCGAAGATTCTGTCAGAATTGATAACGGCATAGTTTCAGCTGGTTCAAATAAGGCCCATTTTGGTGAGCTTATTGCTTTGGCGAGGAAATATCAGATTACAAAGGAGCCAAAATTAAAAAACATTGACGAGTTTCAATATATTGGCAATGAAAAATTAAATCGGAAAGACAACTTTGACAAAACAACCGGAAGGGCGGTTTATGCATTGGATGTACAGATACCAGGAATGGTTTACGTCTCAATCTGTAGAAGTCCAAAATTTGGAGGAAAGTTGAAGTCATTTTCCAGTTCTGAAGCCGAGAAGGTTAATGGTTTTATCAGTGCAAAGGCTCTCCCAAATGGTAGTGGAGTCGCAGTTTTTGGTAACAATACGTGGGCTGTTCTACAGGCAAAGAAGAAAATAGTTGCCCGTTGGGACGAAACTGACGCAGAAACCCGAAGCACTGATCAACTGGTTTCGGAACATAAAAAACTGCTTGAACAGCCAACTTATGAAGTGAACAAGCAATATAGCACGTCGGAAGCGGTTGAAGACATTAAGAAGACAGAGACATTTGTTGAGGCAGATTTTCTGCTTCCGTTTCTTGCACATGCGCCAATGGAGCCAGTGAATTGTGTTATTGAGCCAACCCGAAATGGGGGAATTCGTTTACATGATGGGTGCCAAATTCCGACGATTACTCAAGGCGCTCTTGCAAATGTTCTCAAATTAAAGCCCGAACAGATAGAAATAAAAACATATTATGCAGGGGGTTCTTTTGGAAGAAGAATCACTCCTACATCAGATTATCATGTAGACGCAGCGCTCGCATTTGATTTGTTGGGGCGTGAAACGCCCGTAAAACTCATGTTTACACGAGAGGATGATATCAAAGGAGGATGGTATCGTCCGATGCATTTGCAACGAGCTAAAATCGGATTGGACAAAACCGGAAATATAGTCGCATGGGATCACCGTTCTTCTTGCAAGTCAATTGCAAAAGGAACCTTTTTAGAGAAGATGTTCGTGAAAGACGGGGTTGATCATTGGTCGGTAGAAAACATAAGTGACACTCTCTATGGCATAGAAAATTTGGCTATAGGCCATAGCGACTTTTTGAGTCCAATTCCGGTTTTATGGTGGCGTGCCGTAGGGCACACTCAAAACGTATTCACTATGGAAACCTTGATTGATATGGTGGCTGCTAGAGCTGGAAGAGATCCTATTGATTACAGACTTGATCTTTTGAAATCGGGAACAAAAAGGGAACACGAACGATTCGCAAATGTGATGAGGGTTGTTAGAGATTTTTCTGGTTGGGAAAAGGGTCAACGACGAGGATTTGCTGCTAGCTATACATTTGGAACTTTTTTAGCAGTTGTTGCGGATGTGAGTGTATCTGAAAAAGAAGTTCATATTGACAGGATGTTCGTCGCTGTAGATTGCGGAACCGCAATCAATCCTGACGTTATAAAAGCCCAGATCGAAGGGGGTATTGGATACGGTCTCAGTGCTGCTATATACAGTGAGCTTAATTTTGAAAATGGCGTAGTTATGGAGAGTAATTTTCCCAACTACGAGACTTTGAGAATTAATCAGATGCCTAAAATCGATGTAAAAATTGTAGCCTCTGCCGAGGCTCCTGGTGGAATCGGTGAACCAGGAACGCCGATTGCAGCGCCTGCACTGATAAACGCCCTTTATGCAAAAACTGGACAAAGAATTACAACTTTGCCAATTAGCAAGTCTGGTTTTGTTTTTGTATAGATTATAGTCGAGGGTTATTGATTTCTAAAAAGCTTTGAGGTAGTGAACAACTTATCCAATCTTCTGAATAACTGGAAAACCTCTAACGAAGAAGTGAACTGGGTTTTAGGTACTGTTTATAAGACGGAAGGTTCTGCTTACAGAAAAGCAGGTGCTCACATGCTAATAAATGAGTTTGGGAACTATTATGGTTTGCTGAGCGGAGGATGTCTTGAGTCGGACATTGTCTTAAATGCGAGAAAAGTTATGCAAACAAAACAGTCCAAAACAGTAGTCTATGACAGTTTTGATGAAGACGGTATCGCACATAAAATTGGAGTAGGATGCGGCGGGAAAGTCTACATACTATTGCAAAATGTGACTGAATCTAATAAGGATGTATTACAACGAATATTTTCCTCCCTGAAGAGGCGGGTAGGTGGAGTGTTACGTCAAGATATTAGCTCAAACTTTATGTCGTTTGTTGAAAACCCAACCTCAAAACCTGTTTCTAGTTATTTAGAAAAATCTGGTGAAACGGAATCTCTCGTATCTTTCGTTTCTGTAGACCCGCACATTATGATTTTTGGTGGAGGTTTGGATGTGGTACCACTTGTTAACTTTGCAAAAATACTGGGTTGGTATGTTTCTGTCATAGATCCCCGTCCTGCTAATGCGAGGTTGGAAAGATTTCCGAGCGCTGATTTTTTAGGTAAAAGTATCGATGAAAATCTTCTTAAATATGCAAGAAAGTCGGGCGTCAGAGGTGCCGTAATAATGGGACACAGTATTAAACTCGACTCAGAGAGTTTACTTTTTGTGCAAAAGCTAGAGCTTGAGTATATTGGTCTCCTAGGTCCAAAGAAGAGGTTTCAAGAAATTCGGAGGCTGATTAACTTGAAGAAAAAGGATTTAAGGAATCCTGTGCTTGGACCAGCTGGTTTAAATATTGGAGGGTCTTTGCCAGAGAGTATAGCGCTTTCAATTATTTCACAATGTCACGAAAAGTTTTACTCTTTAGATGACGAGGAGTGTTAGTAGTGATATATGGATTCGTTATGGCTGCGGGCGCTAGTCGGAGATTTGGTGATATCAAACAACTAGCGAAAATTGATGGGGTATCAATGGCTCTCCGCTCATACAATATACTTAACAACGTCTTAGAAGGCAGAACGTATCTTGTATTAGGGTCAAATGCCGAATTTATAGCGAGAGATTTTCAGGAAGTAAATACAATTTACAACAGACAATGGAGTATGGGATTAGGATCCTCAATATCTTGTGTTGCAACTGAGATGGAAAATCAACCCAAATGTTCTGGCATTTTAATCACCCTCGGAGATCAAGTCAAACTTAATGAGCAAGATTATCAAAAGTTGGTAGACGTTTATGATGGAGAAAAGATAGTAGTTAGTAGCTACGACTATAAAAAAGGACCACCTGCGATCTTTCCACGAACATACTTTGAGCAACTCATTCATTTGAAAGGGGACATCGGTGCAAGGGAAATAATCAGAAAAAATTGTAATTTTGTTATCCCTTGCGAGTTAGATAATGCATCCTTTGACATTGACTTTAAAGACGATTTTAGGGATTTCCTAAGTCAAAACTCTTTTTAACATTACCCATTAAAGTTTTTCTGATTTGTTACAATAAAGTATGGGGTCCAAGGTTCTTAAGGTTAATGTATTCTTTTGCATATTTGTATCTTTCTTTTTTTCTTGTCAAGTAATGGCTATTGAAGAACCAAAATTTAAAATATTGGTTGATGCAGGTGAGTTGGAAATTCGTAGCTATGATGAATACTTGGTTGCCGAGACTGGTGTTGAGGGATCTTTTGATACTGCAAGTAGAAAAGGTTTTCGTAGGGTTGCAGGATATATTTTTGGCGAAAATAAAAATTCAATTGGCCAGAGTGAGAAAATCCAGATGACAGCGCCAGTTACTGTCAAACCTGATAATGAAGGTTGGGTGCTTCATTTCGTGATGCCGAGTAATTACGATATGAGTCAATTGCCAGTGCCCAACAATAGTGGCGTCTCGTTAAAGAAAATTGAGGCTCATCTTGCGGCAGTAATAATTTTTAGTGGATTCACTACCGACTCGAAGATCCAAAAAAAAACGGAAGAGTTAAAGGCTTGGCTTGAAAAACAGAATTTTGAAATAGCCGGGCCACAACAGATAGCGCGATACAACGATCCATTTACATTGCCGTGGCTGCGTAGGAACGAGATTATTTTCAAGGTAACAGCAAAAAATTAAATCACCAGGGCAGAATTTCTCCTTTATTGTTATAAAAATTTCCGCTACTGAGATTATTTGCGGTTAGGACCAGATCAGAAATATTGATCGCTGCAATTTCTGGAGAAATAGGGGTCATGATTTCGGCCATGTCTGTTCTTACCCATCCCGGATGTATAACTATCGATAGAATATGTGGATAATCTTTAGAAAAAGACTTATTAAACATATTCAAGGCTGCTTCTGAGATACGATAGAAGTAGTAGCCTCCGCTCAGATTGTCAGCTATGGATCCCATCTGGCTTGTCATATGGAATACACACGGGTTTGCAGACTCGGCCAATTTGGGTAATGACAAGTGCGTAATTTTCATCGCCCTAAGGTGTTGACTTCAATCGAACGTAAGAGGTCGTCAATTTTTAATTTTTCGAAGTCACCATTGCCACAATATAAAATTCCAGAGTTGTTAATAAGTATATCAATGGCTTTGAAGGAATCTAAATAGCCCGTCAATTCATCTTGCTCTATGGTTTTCACATCAAGTTAGGTAAGGTTTAATGTTGATGGAAAGGCTGATTTTAGTTTTTGTAAGTTATTGTTATCAATGGTTTTTCTGTATGTACCAATAACTGAATGCCCGCGTTTGAGCAATTCTTTGGTTAGAAAAAACCCGATGGCTCGGTTAGCACTTGTTATAAAAATATTTTTCATAAAAAGCTTGACATTTGTGCGTTGCAACAATAATATTATTGCAACGCATCATTTTTTTTCTTTTTTTACAAGGAGACTTATATGACAACATTACCAGTAGTTGATTACTATTATAGCTTTTTAAAGAAATCGAGTGGGACATGGACTGATTTTTCGGGAATGGCATTCGAAAAGTTCGAGCAACTTAACGACCTCAATATTAAACACACAAAAAGCTCGATGGCTGATACAAGCGAAGCCATTGTTTCGATGCTAGATATTAAGGATCCCAAAGAGTTCATGGAATTTGCGCAGAAATCGGCGGGTCCCGTTCCTGCAAAAATTTCAGCATATTTTAAAGAAGTTTATAAAATTAATTCTGACTTTTTAAAAACAGGGTCTGAATATGTCGAGGCTGAGAGTGAAGAAATGAATAAGGTAATTAACGATCAGGTCGAGGAGATGAGCAAAAACGCTCCCGCAGGAACTGAGGGTGTAGTTGCTATGACAAAATCATCGTTAGCTGCGTCTTCTTCTACTTACGAGTCCATGACAAAAGCAGCTAAGCAAGTTTTTGATATTGTCGATAGCAACATTGAAGCTGCTTCAAAAGCTGGTGAATCGGTTGTTTCTCAGCCGGTAGGAAAAGCGAAAGGAAAAAAGGCGGCCTAACCAGGTTGTGATACCATTAAAAGGAAGACTTTGTCTTCCTTTTTTTTAATGGAGGATAATGTGTATGATCAGAAAGATTTTAAATAAAGTTGCGGGATTTTTTGCGTTAGGTTGGTTGGCTGCAACTCCATCATTAGCTGTGAATAAAGGGGATTTACCTGCCTTACCTTTAAGCGAAATGCATAAGATCGATAGCGTTGTGGGAGATGGTGAGACCGCAAAAAGGGGAGCGTCAGTAACGGTGCATTACAGCGGGTGGCTTTACGATCCCTCAAAACCTCAGGGTAAAGGAATAAAGTTTGATAGTTCTAAGGATCGCGGACAAACTTTTCAGTTTGGACTAGGTAGAGGTATGGTCATTCAAGGTTGGGACCAGGGAGTTGAGGGAATGAAAGTTGGTGGTAATCGCACTCTCATCATACCACCTGATCTCGGATACGGAAGTAGAGGTGCGGGCGGTGTAATCCCACCTAATGCAACCCTTTTATTTGATGTTGAGCTTATAAATGTTGAATAACTGATGAAAAAAAAATTATTTTTTACGGTTTTCATTGGTTGTCTGAGTTTCCTGTACAGTTGCAGTCAATTCGTAAGATCAGACCCAGATTTGCTCTATTCCTGTATTGATTCTTTCCCAATTGGGATAGATAAGTCAGATAAAGGGCCAGGCGACGAGTTAGGCGTCAAACAATTGGAAGCAATTGAATTTTGCCTTAAACGGTCGTAACTTCGAGAATTTTTCCATTATGTGTGCTTAAAATAGCCTTTAAAAGACGATGTTTACTCTAAATTGGTTCAAGGTCTACGTGTAATAGTTTTTAATCTTTTACAAAGTTAATAAAAAAATCTAAAAAAAACCATCTTATATTTTTAGTGAAATATAATATAATTTAATGTATTTTTAAAAGATGTTAAACAATTTTAGTTCTAAAAACAAAATTATTTTGCCTTTGGATAGTAGGGTTATTCCTAAATTCAATGGCGATGCATCAAATTAAGTCGCATACTATAGATGTCTCCTTCACCAATTTTTTGGTGAATTTTGCCCGGGTAGGTAAAATATCTAGCCCGGGTTTTTTTTTACGTAAATATGAAGATATTAATTTTCGGTGCTGGTGCAGTTGGTGGTTATTTTGGAGGAAAATTATTTCTAAGTGGTTCTGATGTCACTTTTTTAGTTAGGGACGCACGTAAAAAGCAACTTTTAGCAACTGGCTTAAAAATTTATAGTCCACATGGTGATTTCTCTCTAGATGTTAAGTGCAAAACTACTGGCGAAAATCATGAAATTTATGATCTAGTTTTGTTGTGTTGTAAATCTTACCAATTAGAGAACGCAATTAAGGATCTAAAAAATTTTCTAAAAAAACCAGCGTATATCTTACCAGTTCTCAATGGATTATCACACATTGGAGAATTGCAAACTCATTTTGGCAAAGGTAAAGTTTTTGGCGGCACCGCCCACATTGCCTCAACAGTTTCTGAAGAAGGTTACATCAAACAATTGAATCCCATTCAGGTCTTAACGGCTGGCTGCATTAGTGATAATCAAGGACAAAACTTTTTAAACGAATTTATTGATGCATGTAACGCCGCAAATTTTAAAGCAATCATGGTTGAGGATATAATGCAGTCAATGTGGGACAAGTGGAGTTTTTTGGCAACGCTCGCCGGATCCACCGTGCTCTTCCGTAATAGTGTAGGCGCTATTACGGATAATAGTTGGGGGGCAGAGCTTATGCTAAGGATGTATAAAGAGTGTCTCGACGTAGCTGATGCCTCAGGATATAAAGTATCAAATACAGCAGAAAAAAAAGCTTTGGGTATATTGATGGAGCCTGGCTCTGATTTTACCGCTTCGATGCTTAGGGACCTTCTTACCGGAGCACCAACTGAACATGAACACATACTTGGGAATCTGGTGAAGATGGGAAAACAGTTTAATATTGATATGCCTTTAATTTCAGCCGCTTATGTAAGTGCTGTTTCTGAAAATTCTGACTTTCGGTCAGGTCTTTTGGATGTCCGGTCATAACCCTAAAAAACGAAAAATTTGGTATCATAAAGGGGGAACAGTTAATTTTCTGAACTTATGAATATAAAACAGGGCATGAAAATCGCTTCATCGGCGTGACCACCAAAAAATTTTGATGATCCCAGGATGTAGCTGCTCTAGCCCACCTGAACCAGCAGTTCAGGAATAAATACTATGTTCCTCGAAAAAAAAGCCCTGTAAAAGGGCTTTTTCTTTTTAATCAAACGAAAACAAACTTTAATTTGGTAAGAGTGATTTCTCCGATGAGTTAATTTTTATTTTCCGGGGTTTTTTCTCCTCCGGAATTATATTTTTCAATTCAACAGTGAGTATACCGTCCGAAATATTTGCTTTTTCTACAACCACCGTCTCTGCGAGAACAAACTCGTGAATGAAATCTCTTCTCGCTAAGCCGCGATGCAGATATTCTTTTTCTGTATATTCTTCACTTTTTTTATCAGAGGTTTTCCCTTCGATAATCAGTTTCTTATCTTCGCTGGTTATATCTATTTCGTTTTGCTTAAATCCCGCAACAGCAATCTCAATTAGATAGGTGCTTTCTGATTCTTTGAAAATATTATAGGGAGGATAGCTGGGATTTTTATGTTCAAAACCACCTGAACTTAGATTGTTGAACGTATCGAACAATCGCTCAAACCCTACCGTACTCAACAATAAATTTCTGTCCGTATTTAATCTCATAATGTTCTCCTTATTAAGCAAGTAAAAAATTTGGGCCGAATTCGCGCCCATTAACTTATATGAGATCTTTTTTTAAAAAATCAAGTAACTAACTTACAACTCTTTATTTTTACTCCTTAAAATTTCTTTTAATTTAAGCTGTTTGTCCACATCATCTTCCAAAGAAATCCCTCTTACTGCTAGCCCCCTATCCCATGTTGACCTACCAACAAGCGTTCTACTTATTTGACACGATAATGACACGCTGACAAGCGCTAAAATTATGAATCGATAATCGCCACTCATTTCAAAAAGTATTACAACTGCAGCTATTGGTGCTCCAATGGCTGAACCGGTGCAGGCAGCTGCTCCTAAGATTGCATAGAGATGTCCTCCATTTCCCACAATAAGATCAAATGCACTGCCCAGCATAGCTCCAAAAAAACATGCCGGTAAGAGAATGCCACCATGAAAACCAAAAGAGCGACAAAAGGCAGTGGCGAAAACCTTTAAAAAAGCTAGTGCTATTAGCAGGTAAAGAGTAAATTCACCTGCCAGGGCCATGTTAACGGCCGGCATCCCAGGACCAATGAGTTGAGGAAAAAATGGAGAAATTGCGAATAAAACTGTTGCAGCGATTAAAGGTCGAAAAAAAGGCGGAACATTCGTTTTTTTTACCCACCCAGGCCCTGCGCCCACCAGATAAACATATAGGCTTGACAAGAGCCCACTAAAAATTCCTACTAATATAGCCATTCCTAATGAGAACGGTTCAAGAGGAGGGGGATCTCCGATGACGGACAAGAATCTTCTATTATCACCTAGGAGCATTACTGCAGAAAAATATCCACCCAAAGCCGCCATTATCACAGGTAAAGATTCAGTAGATCGAAACCTTCTTAGTAACATCTCGTGTGCAAAGATACTGGCGGCTATAGGAGCAGAGAATAATGCTGCAATCCCAGCAGCACCACCTGCAGCTAATACTACCCCTCTCGTTAATACCTTAAAAAATCTTTCCAGTGAGGCTGCTATACATCCGCCATAATGAATAATAGGTCCAAACATACCCACGGATGAGCCGCTGGACACACTCACCATTGTTAAAAAAGATGTAATGAACCCGGCTTTTATGTCAGGCAATTCATCCTTTTTTATACAAACCATTAAATCCGCAGGACCATGTGATCTGGGTCCTTCCAATCTGCTGTAGATGAAGCCAGCTATAAGACTACCGCCTAGCATAAAAGCGCCCAACGTCATACTATAATTAACTTCCGAAAAGGAGACGAAGTCTGCAGTAATCTCTAGTTCCCAAACCTTTAGTGCATATGAGACTATTGCAAAAAAAGCGAACGTCGCAAGTCCAATTACATTGCCCAGAGCTAATGCTAAAAAAAGTCTCATTATCTGGGTTGTTACCTGTTTGAGGATCATGTCAATTTTATAAAACTGTTTTTCTGATCATAACTTAGTACAATAAGGTTTGGTGGTTTTTTTGGAGTGATCATGAGTAGATTGTATGGAGAAGGTCAGAGAACTTTTCAGGAACGTTTCGGCACTCAAAAATTAGCGGATCGTATAGAAGATATTGCAGTGAGAGATGAGTTTGATGATGAATCTTCTGAGTTTATTGAGAGCAGGGATTTTTTCTTTTTAAGTACAATTGATGAAAATAATAGACCAACCGTATCCTACAAAGGTGGAGATATTGGTCTAGTTAAGATTCTCGATAAAAAAACCGCAATTTTTCCTAGTTACAATGGAAACGGAATGTTTCTTTCAATGGGCAATATTTTACACAATGCAGAAATTGGATTATTGTTCATGTGTTTTGAAAAACCGCATCGTATCCGAGTACAATGCAAGGCAGAACTTTTAGATGATGAGAAGTTTAAAAATGTTTTCCCCGGGTCTGAATTGGTTGTTAAATGTAGCTTACATGAGTTGTGGCAGAATTGCCCTCGTTATATTCATAGGTATAAAAGAATTACGCAATCTCGTTATACTCCTGATGCTGACGGTAATTCTCCTCTGGCGGAATGGAAAAGGATCGACTTATTAGAAGATGTTATTCCCCAAAACGACAAAGACAAAGTAAGCGATGCTGGAAAAATTGGCATCAATGATTGGCTTGAAAAAGTAAAATCTGGAGCTAGTGATGCTTAAAAAGGTTTTAATTTAAATCACTAGAAAAACTTTTAAGAATAACAATGCCAACTATTATTAAAAAAATACCAATTATTTCTATAACTCCCAATTTTTCCCCGAAAAAAAACCAGCCTGCTACTGCCACTAGTGTAATTCCCAGGCCCGACCAGATTGCATAAATCATGGCAACAGGAAATGCTTGTAATACTTTTGCCAGCGCTATGAATGCAATTGAGTAACCAATGATTACGATAAAAACTGGGTATATTTTTGTAAAACCATCTGATGCCTTTAAAGCTAGCGTCGCGAAAACTTCGGCGATTACAGCTATACTGAGCCAAAACCACGATTGCATATTTATTATTTAGTGAAGGTTTATGGTTGAAACAGTTAGTTTATCATGAATGTAAAAATTGCATTAGTCACTGGAGCCAACACGGGAATAGGGAAGGAAATCGCTCTATCATTCGCTAGCAAGGGAATAAAAGTTTTCATTGCGAGTAGATCCTATGATAAAACATTGCCTGTGATACAGGCTATAGAGAAGTTGCACGGGGCACACAAATGTGAGTGGCTCTCCCTTGATTTAGGGTCGATAAAGTCTATTGATAGATGTGCCGATTCTTTTTTTGGAAAAAATGTATCGTTAGATTACTTAGTAAATAATGCTGGTTTTGCGGGTTCGAGGGGATCGACAAAGGAGGGATTCGAGCTAGCTTTTGGTGTGAACTACTTTGGTCATTATGTATTAACACGCAGACTAGAATATGCATTAATCCGTTCAAAGAATGCTAGGGTAGTGAATGTATCAAGTAAAGTTCACAGCATAGTAAAAAAACTAGATTTTGCTAGCTTGAGAAAACCTACTAAATCTTTATCCGGTATAAACGAGTATGCAGTTTCAAAATTAGCAAATATATTGTTTACGTCAGAATTACACCGTCGATACGCAAGTTTAGGAATCTCATCATTTGCAGTTCATCCAGGTCTTGTTGATACTGAGATTTGGAGGACACTTCCTTTTTTTCTTCGTCCTATACTTAAACTCAAGGGCATGTTAACCCCAGAGGAGGGAGCAAAAAATGTATTGCAATGTGCTTTTCTAGACGCTTCTACTCATTCGGGAAAGTATTTTTCAAAATGCACGCCTAGCGCACCGAGTACTCTCGCAACTGATCAAGAATTAGCAATTAAATTATGGGAGCAAAGTGAGTCCTGGATGAATAACTATTCTAAATAGTACCTAAGAATTTATAACAGCCATTTTAATTTGTGTCATGTCTTCCATTGTATAACCTATTCCCCCAATACCATGTCCAGACTGTTTTCTTCCCGCGAAAGGCATCCAATCCACTCTAAATGCAGTGTGATCATTGATCATAACGGCGGTGGCATCTAGATTTGAAAACGTTGAGATAGTCTCTGATAAATTATTTGAAAAGATTGAGGCTTGAAAAGCAACATCTAGAGAGTTTGCTCGTCTCACAGCCTCATGAATATCTGCACAATCATACACGCAAACAACCGGTCCGAAAATTTCAGCGGTGGACACCTTAGAATTTTCATTAGGATTGAGTAAAACTGTCGGAGAGTAAGTTGTCTCACTTAGCTTATGACCCCCACAAATAACTTCGCAGTTTTCAGCTATGGCCTCGTTCACCCATTGTTCCACACGTTGGACCTCTCCTGGACGAATAAGAGGACCACATTCAGTCTGTTCCTCTATGGCGTTTCCTACCTTTAATTTAGCAGCACCAGAAGCGATATCTTCGGCAACTTTTTTGCCTTTTCCTCCTAAGACAAAAATACGTTGAACAGAAACACATACTTGTCCGGAATGATAAAAACCCCCTTTGATTAACTTAGGAATCATCTCCGTTGTATCTGCTGATTCACATACAATTACCGGGGCTGCTCCGCCGTGCTCCAACGCGCAACGCGTGCCGGGTGCAAGCTTTGATTTTAAGTACCAGCCAACCTTTGCCGACCCAATGAAGCTGAAAAATGCCACCCTTTCATCTGTGACTAATTTTTCCGCAATGTTATTCTCACAAGGAGCAAAACCAATCCAATTATTTGGAAGACCAGCTTCTACTAAAAGGCTGACAAACTTTTGGCAACTCAGCGGAGTATCGTTAGCCGGTTTTACGATACAAGGACATCCAACCGCTATTGCAGGCGCAACCTGATGGACGATAAGGTTCAATGGATGATTAAATGCGGATACGGCTACGACAGGACCTATCGGTTCCCTAATGGAGAAAGCAATTCGATTTTTTGCAGCTTCTGTTAGCCCCATTGGGATTTCCTTGCCAATTACATTACCCAGGTCATTGGCACATGTTTCAACTCCATCTATCGCGCGTGTCACTTCTACTCTCGCGTCGATCAGAGGTTTTCCTCCTTCCGCAGCAATTAATAGTGCAAGCTCCTCATGAATATTTCTCATTAAAATTGCTGTCCTGCGTAGGATTAAAATTCGTTCATGTTTTGGAATTTGTTTGCCTTTTTCTCGTGAAATTTGATGTGCTTCAGCGAGAAAGGTTTCAATACCGTCGGCAGTTACTAATTTAATATCGCCAACTTTTGAAAAATCAAAAGGGTTACAAACGTCTATTATCTTTTGCATCGTTAAATAATGGGCTTGTGATTATCTAAGTCAGTAATAAGATATTTGACATTTTCAGAGTAGTCTACAGGAAGATCGATGAGGTGCACCCCGCCCTCCTTAAAGGAGTTTTGGAGGACTTCAAAGAAGTTATCCACTGACGATATCCTGTGCCCGTTGGCGCCGTAGGATTCTGCATATTTTATAAAGTCTGGGTTTTTGTATTCTAACCCCCAGTCTGCAAAACCCGCATGAGACTGTTTCCATCTAATCATGCCGTAGGAACTGTCATTTAAAACTATACAAACGAGATTTAGATTGTATCTAACTGCGGTCTCGAGTTCTTGACTGTTCATCATAAACCCTCCGTCTCCACAGATCGCTAAAACTTTCCTCTTATCGAAAAGCATTGAGGCCATCATTGCCGATGGTAGACCTGCTCCCATAGTTGCTAATGCATTATCTAGTAGTATTGTGTTAGGTTGGAATGCTTTGTAGTTTCGAGCGAACCAAATTTTATAAACACCATTGTCCAAGGCAATGATGTCGTGATAACCCATAATTTTTCTGATATCCGAAACTATCCTCTGAGGCCTCATTGGAAAATCATCGCAATCTGATTTTTCATAAATCTTTTCATTCACATTGGCTTTAACCTTTTCAAAGGAGGAAAGGTCATATTTTTGTGGACGTTCGATTAATTCACAAAGCCTATCAAGTGATAGCATAATGTGTCCAATGACTTCTATTTGCGGGAAGTAAATTTGATCAACTTTCGCAGATTTATAGTTAACATGAATAACTTCCGTTCCACCAAGCTCCATAAAAAAAGGAGGTTTCTCTACGACATCATGACCTATATTTATGATTAGATCAGCGGCTTTGATGTAGTCATGCAGATAGTCTTTATCCGACAAAGCAGCAGTGCCGAGAAAAAGGTCACTACTTTCATCAACTACGCCTTTACCCATCTGAGTGCAGAAGAATGGAATCCTAGTGAAGGAAATAAAGTCCGAAATAGATCGCCTTATATTTCTACGATTGGCTCCTGCTCCCACTAAAATCAAAGGTCGTTTTGCAGCTTTAATCTTTGCTGCAGCCAGTTGGAGAACTTCATCGCAGCCAATTGCATAAAATCTTTCGGTTGGATTTAGCACCTTCGCATCTGTTTCTTCGACGGCAATATCTTCCGGAAGTTCGAGCAGAACCGCTCCAGGCCTCTCTTCTTCTGCTATACGAAAAGCCTCCCTCACAAGTGAAGGAACCAAATTCCCGCTGACAATTTGTTTTGACATTTTGCAAACAGGGTCAAACAGTTGCACCACGTCAACTATTTGAAATTGGCCCTGTTTGGACTTATTTATGGGCTTTTGTCCTGTGATCATAATAAGAGGGAACCCACCAAGGTGAGCATAAGCGGCAGGAGTAGAAAAGTTTGTAGCACCAGGGCCCAATGTAGCTAAACACACCCCAGCCTTTCCAGTGATTCGGCCATAAGTCGCTGCCATAAACCCTGCGCCCTGTTCGTGTCTCGTAAGAATGAGCTTTATCTTGCTGGATGTTCTTAGAGATTCCAATAGATCTAGGTTTTCCTCACCAGGAATACCGAAAATATATTCTACACCCTCATTTTCAAGAGCTTTTACAAAAAGATCAGATGCTTTCAATTCCTAATCTCCATAATTAATTAATTTGTTGGTATGCAGATTCTAACGCTTTTTCGGTATCAGAATCGTTTTTAGGGTTAAAGCTTTCACCAGAGACCCTACTCCAATAAACTGAAAGTCTTGGATCCTCTACTTCCTCACCCCTCAACAATGAGCCTTTTTCTACCTTAGGATAAATTTGATCCTCTAATCGTATCTGACTAGATGACAATCTTCTCACTATGTGGCGTCTGGTTAAGTTCACGGGATGATCTATTCCGGTTGATTCTAACATTTCCCCAACAGCTTCAACCGTATTACCATGAAAACGACTAACTCTTGTTGCCCTGTTGTGAATGTCGATAACACGGTACCTCCGAGGATTCATGGTTGTAATGCCAGTAGGACATTCGCCAGAAGCACAGTCTCTTGCCTGGATACATCCCAAGGCAAACATGAAGGGTCTAGCCATATTAATCCAATCTGCGCCGAGGGAACAGAGCCTTACAATATCGTAAGCGCTTACAACCTTGCCCGATGCACCTATTTTTACTTTGTCTCTTAAATCGGCACCTAGTAATGCATTGTCAACAAAAACAACACCGTCGGCTAGAGGGGAGCCAATATGGTCAGAA